>JAZQQO010000011.1:0-113698 GCA_045629085.1 Bacteroidaceae bacterium | reverse complement strand
GGCAATGGGCGTCAGTTGCGCAGCCAATGCGCTTGCATGAACCGATCCTGACTTTTACCGCACCCCGTCGTGATGACGCGGTGCGGTTTTTGTTTACTTTCAAAACTTTCAAAACTTTCAAAACCTTATAACCGAGCAACTTCTTCTGCAGGCACTTTTGCCTACGGGACAAAAGTAGTGCGAAGCGGCAAACCGAGCGGAGCAAAGCTAAAGTTGAATTACTTCTTTTTTGCCTTAGCATCAAAGTTGTAGGTGAAGGTAAGGGCGAGGTAGCGATGGAAGGTCTCGATGCGGTTCTCGCTGCGCATGGTGGGCGAGATGTTGTAGTTGACCTGATCCAACTGGTTGAGGATGTCCTTGGCCGAGAGGGTGAGCTGAGCCTTGTTCTTGAGCGTCTTCCAGGTGATGCTGGCATTGAGGGCGATGCGGGTGCGGTTCATCATGTCGGAGAGATAGCCGCTATGGCCACCAAGCCAGGTGTCGAGGTTGAAGGTCCAGTGCGAGAGTTTGTACTTGCCCTGCATGCCGACTCGATAGTCCCAAAGGTTCTGACCGCTGAGCGAGGCATCGGAATAGCTGATCTTATCGTTACTGCAAGAGCCTGACGTAGAAAGTTCCCAAGCGTTGTTCTCGAAACTGAAACGAATGTTGCCAGAAAAGCCGGACACTTTCTGCTCGTATTGCTCCATGGGGTCGCTGATTGAGGCGACGGTCTTGATGCCGTGATCGAGGGTGTGGGTGTAGTTCAAACCGCTCTGCATGCGGAAGTAAGAGCCCAGTGCACGGTCATAGCTTAAGCCTGCCCTCCATGTCTGACGGTCATCGACATTGGCCTTCATGGACGTATAGCCACCCGTCTGTGCATCGTAGGCCGTCATGCTGGCCACGGGGGCGAAGGCACGATTGTAGTTGAGGTTCCAATTGAGCATCTGCTGCCCCTTGACGAACATCATGGTGTAGCCAAGGCTGGAACGGAGGTTGCTGGAGGGGCGCAGGTTGGGATTACCCATGATGATGTGGAGCGGATTGGTGTCATCAACATAGGCCGATGACTCGAGCATGTCGGCCACGGTATAGTCCCAGTTCGCATTACCCTTCAGTTCGGTGGTCTTGGTGGACTTCCATTTGAAGTCGAAGCTGGGACGGGGGAACCACGTGTTGCGGTGCATCACGGTGTCGAGCTTGCCACGCTGATAGGCAAAGTCCTCGAACACGTTCTGTAGCTTGACGGCGGCATGCATCCACACCTTGCCCAGGTCGACATCCACATCGGCACGAGGCTCGTTGACCAGATAGCTCTTCGTGCGGTCGAAGCTGTTGGCGAAGTCAAAGATGCCGTTGCGATGGTTGTCGCTCTCCTCGGCTTTGTGCCAGTAGTCCACCCAGTAGCCCACACCCATCTTCAGCTTCTCGGGTATCAGCTGCACGCTGTACTTCGTATCGAAAACGGTCTGGAACAAATTGCTGTGACTTTGCGTCAACTGGTCGAGCGTCTCCTGAGTACCCAATTCGCGATAGTCATACTCTGCATGATTGTCCGAGTTGTCCTTGTTGCGCACATAGTTCAGCTTCAGATTGGCATAGAAATCAGACTTCTCCCACGCACGCATAATATACATAGAGGTGTGGACGTTACCCTTCTCATTCTGATCGATGCGATGGCTCGTGCTGCTGTTTACCAACGACTGTGGCGTGGGCGAATATGCGTCAGCGCGATAGGTCTGCTGGTCGCTCGTCCAGCGCGTCTGCCCCCTGCTGTAGCCGCCACTGGCATCCACCGTCATCAACGTCTTGGGATTGAGGTGGAATGACGTGCTGAAACTCAGGGGAAGGTCAATGCTATGGTTGTAATTATATTCACTTGTATTGCTGAAAGCCGAAGGGCTCGACGAAGTCAAAGAGGAAGCCCCAGCCCCTTGAAGGGGGAGCGTATTATCGCCGAGGAAGGTCTCGGAGTTTATCCAAATATGCTGGTGCGTGTCAAGGTGGCTGGGCGTGGTACTGATGCTCCATTTATCCTCGTTGTACGACGTCTCGGCATCCTTCACCTTCCAGTTGTGCTGGTACGACAGCTTGCCGTATTGCTGACGTTGTGGCACGGCATTATCATAGTCCCACTCGCCACTGTCCCACACCGAGCCCGTGCGCGATTCGTTGTCGGACACACGTCCGTAGATGCCCATAGGGTCGTGCTCGCTCAGATAGTGCAAGTTGGCCGAAAGGCGATAGTTGGGCGAGGCATAGACGCTGGCCTTGGTCTGGCCGTACCATTTGTCGAGGAAGCCGGGCTTGATGACGATGTCCAGAATCTGCTGTTCCTGTCCGTCGTTCATGCCGGTCAACTCGGCCAGCTCGCTTTTCCGCTCGTAGGCCTTGACGTTCTGCACGGCCTCGGCAGGCAGCTGGGCCACGAGGAAGTCGTCGGTCACATCATGGCCGTTCATCTTCAGATGTACCGCCTTACCGTTGAAGGTTAGTTTGCCGTCGTCGATGCGTACGCCGGGCAGCTTCTTCATCAGTTCACTCACTCGTGCACCATCTTCAAGATGAAAGGCTTCGGGGTTGAAGACCACGGTGTCACCCTTCATGTAGAACTGTCGGGCCCTACCCTTCACCGACAGTTCCTTCATCAGTTCGGCGGACATCTTCATCTTGAGGTCGCCCAGGTCGAGCGTATCCTTGCCGCCCATAGCCACGAACTCCTTCACTTTCAGTTCTTCGTAGCCGAAATACTTTATGGTCATGTTCACTCGGCACATGTAGTTACCAGTGGAAAGGGTAACCACGCCACAGGAGTCGGTGGTGAAATCGGACATATAACCATAATGACCTTCCCACCACACACATTGCACTTGGGCACCTTCGAGCGGTTCGCCGTTATCGGCATCTACTACGCGTCCTTTTACTACGTCAGCGGACATAAGGAGGGCTTGCAGGCTCAGGAGAGCCAGCATAAAAATTCGTTTCATGTTTTAGTCGTTTAGGGGATTAGTTGTTTAGGAAACTAGGGGAGTATGTTTAGTCGTTTAGGAGAAAATCCTCGTACTATCATCCCTGACCATGCGAGGCTATAGAGCTCTGTTTATTTATAACTAACTAATTTATTTTTCTTTTATATTCTCTTCCCCTATCTACTCCCCTTTCCCCGAGCGGGGAAAGGGGTTGGGGGAAAGGGGCTTCTATTTCCCTCCAAAGATGTATTGCTTCATCATCTTCTGCATGTCATTAGGAGAGGCCTGGCTGGCCTTGCACTTATCTACAATGTGCTGTGTAAGCGACTCAGGAAAGTTCTTTACTTTCGTCCAACTATCAATACGGTTTTTCCAGCGACCTCCAAAATGCTCCTTATCTATAAATGTAAACTTGATGGCCTTACGTCCCATCTCACTGTACATGCCGTTTTTGAGCGTATACTTGCCATACTCATGAGGTGCGATGTAGTATTTGCCATCTTTCATTTTATAAATTTCTGCACAGGCGTATTCACCGTTGGCACGGTACACTTTCACTTGATTATAGTTCTCGTTGATGAGTTCCTTGTTTTCGCCCTCGAACTTCATGGATGACATTACCCACACGCCAACAATCTCCTTGTCGGCAACCTTGGGTGCACCGATCCCTTTGGCCTTGACCTGCGCCATCATGCTGGTGGCATTGAGCATGACTGACAGCATTAGGAATAATACCACTCCATACTGCTTTACGCTGCTATTCTTCTTCATCTGACAAATAGGTTTAAAATGATTTCGACGGCAAAGGTAGGTGGTATTACTGATTTTTGCAAGATTTTGAGTTTGCAAAAAGTTTGCAAATCATGCAAGCACCTTTTCTATTGTTTGCAAAAAGTTTGCAAAACACATTTAACTAACTCATAATGAACGAACAAATTCATCCCACTCACGACTACCGCCTTTCTTGCCAAAAACCTTGCCATAGAGGCGACTTCGCATGGAACTGATAGAACTTGTATCCTTGCACAACACGTTGGCAATCTCGGAAGGAGTGAAATTGAACTTCAAAAGAAGGCACATCTGATACTCGACAGGCGACATGTGGCAGAGCGACATGAGTTTGTTGGCGAATCCAGGATAGACGCTCTTGATTTGTGCGTCCAACTGCTCCCAGTCCTCCTTCTTCAGTAGTCCTCCATTGCCGATGCGCTGATGCATGGACAGGTAGAAGTCACTCTGAAGAAAGTCCTCCTCCAGCGTATTGAGGACTTGGCGAACTGGTTCGGGCATAGCTTGACGTTCCTGCTCGATACGCTGCAGTTGCTGCTCTATTCGTTTCTTGTCCTTGCGTGTTTGATAAAAACGATAACTGAGAACCGCAAACACGAGGACAACACCTATTACAATATAGATGAGCAGGTGTTTGTCGGCCTTCAATTCTTTCTCCGCCTTAGAAAAGACATAGTGATGTGCAACACTGCCATTATCCTCTACATCATTTCGGATAACATCGATAATATCTTTACATCTTTCTTCCTCAAAATTCTCACTGCGCTTCCATGTGTACTGTCTGCCGTATTCCTGAATCACCATCACAGAATCGTTCAGCACACTCAAAGGGTGCGTGTATTCACCATGCAGATACAGGACGTTGCCAAGTCCATTTTCCA
This sequence comes from Bacteroidaceae bacterium, assembly GCA_045629085.1. Classification (GTDB taxonomy): domain Bacteria; phylum Bacteroidota; class Bacteroidia; order Bacteroidales; family Bacteroidaceae; genus Physcousia. The sequence goes on along the minus strand of JAZQQO010000011.1, from coordinate 109,077 downwards.
CAAAGGTGTAGAAGTCAAACTTGGAAGGCGTGATCATAGTGCCTGTGGGGGCTGTCTCGACTTTGCACTCATAGTAACAACTGTCATCATAGATACGCATCGATGTCATGCCGTTCACGGGGTAGTGGGTTACGCACTCATTGAAGTCGGTAATGGACTGCAGTTCCCATATCCCTTGGATACGGAACTGCTTCTCATCCTCATCCGTGGAACAGGCCACCCACAAAAACGAAAGCAACAGAAGGGTTAAGAAATTGCGAATGCGTTTCATCATGCGTATCTACTTTTGTTTCGTGTCACCTCTACTTGCGGTGCAAGGTGCGAAGGGCGGCCTCCAAGCGGCGGACGAGGTCGCGCTTGGTGGTAGAGGGAGAATAGACAAACCCCTCAGCCACGAAAAGACACTGAGAAACACTGTCGACAAAGGCGATGGAGACGAAGGGGCCTCCCATGGCTCCATTATGCATCTGCCAGAGGCCACGCATATCGAGGACACGACGGCCACCCACCTCACGCTCCTCTGCGAGAACGATGGGTTGATCGCCCTCCCATACAGTTTCCATCCACTGATCGGGTTCACTGCCAGGGATATTGGCTTTCATGACGGAGTCGCGGAGGAGGGCTGCGCCATTCACTCCTGCGTCTCCCCCAAAGGGGAGAGGGGCTGTATAGAACACCATATTCAACTGCTTCTCAGCAGAGCGGGAGCTGCCCCAAAGGAAGTTTTCACCTTTCTTCGTGAACTTGATCTCTTCGGGCGCATCGATGGTGTAGCCAAACATAGCACGCAGATCGTTGGCCAGCTCGGTAGAGCGGTGCTTCTTGAGATAGGCGGCTTGGCTCTTGAGAAGATGGTCGAGGAAGAGTTCACGGATATGGTCGGCTTGGCGGGAGACGAAGGGACGCATCTCGTCGATGCTGGGTGCGGTGATGAGCATCTCGAGCTGAGGGTTGGCCGTCACGTTGTAAGCCACGCCGAGGGTGGGTTGCTTGCTACCAGGGTTGATACGAGCAATGAGACGGCTGTGCATACGCTTGAAATCACCCTTGTCGATAGATTCGTGGATGCGCGACATGCGGAAGTAGTCCTCGCCTTGATTCAAGGCGGGCACGTTGACGGTGAGGAGTTCTTCAAGCGAGTCCTTGAGGTCGCTATTCAGCACTTCTGTGTCAAGGATAAGCACCACCTCACTGGGTTGACCGATGGAGGCTATTCTTGATTCCTTCTTGGCACCAGTCTCTTTCTTGTCGGAGCAGGAGCCGCAAAGAAGGACTACACAAAACAAACTAAAAAACAATGATTTTCTCATAACATCACCATTTTACGTTCACACGTTTATCAGCGGCACGTCCACTGAACTCGGGAGCATAAAGACACTGTATTGTGGCGATGCCCGAGCTATACTCACCGGGACGCTCGATGAGCAATTCCTCCTCGATGACATAGGTACCACGGGGCAGATAGTCGATGAAGTATTGCGTAGAAGCATCTCTGACGGCACGGTAGTATGCCAATCCATGGTTCCAGCGATAGCCCGAAATCTGGTCGGCAGGCTCCATCGCGGCGGCACGGGGTACATTCACTGCAACATATTCATAGTCACGATCAGCTTCGATAACGTAACGCACGTGAGTACGTTTACCCACAGCAGCCTTGTCAGCATAGAGTTCACAACGAATGTTGAGATTACCCTTTGCCGACTCGACCTCGCTAATGGGTGCCAGATACTGGGCATAGATGCCACCCCACGACTCATGGTCGCCACGCTTCTCAACAGTCAGAGAGCGAGGAACCGTAGGCAGGAAGGTGGATGCGCTCGCAGGCTTGTTGATTTGTTGACTCGCTGACTCCCCTATCTCCACACGCTGACGGATGAATCCAAAGGAACTCTCCTCCTCGGGCAACTGATGCTTGACGCCCTTGCCATTGAGGGTGAGCGTGGCATCGCTGCCTTGCTGCAGGAGGTCACTATTATTCAAGAGCAAGGCGTAGACAGCGTTGGCTGAGTTGACTGGGGTGTCCCACTCAGAAGTGCGCTTGTGGCGCAACAGGTAGCGTCGCATACCGTCAATGAGTTTGGTTTCCTGAGGCGAAAGCGTCATAAGAGCCTCCAATACCTGCACATGAATGTGCTGCTTACGATTGATGCTCGTGAAGCTACCCTCGGGGAATTCAAAATAGGTGAGACCCTCGTCGTTGGTGACGAGGAACTGCTTGACGCTCTCCAAATAGCGCATGGCGTCTTTCTTCTTGCCAGCCTTGTGAAGCACGATGGCGGCCAAAGCACGCTGTTCAAGGTCAAGGTTCTCGGGATGCTTGACCATAACCTTCATCAGTGAGTCTGCATTGTGCTTATCCTTCTTATCCATCTGTACACCACTGTTGTAGAGGACATAAAGGTAGCGAAGCGAAGACGTGCCGAGATAGGTGGGACGGTCTTCACGGATATACTGTACCGCCTTATTGAGGATGGTTTCAGGCGCCTTGTCCGTAAGCACCTTCAGTCGAGTAAGCAGGTAAGCCACCTCGCGCGTCATATAATAACTGCCCTTCATGCCGGGATACCAAGAGAAGGAGCCATCACTGCTCTGACGGTTACGTATCTTGTCGAGATACTCTTTCTGCAAACTGCTCTGCGTAGCCTCATCGAAAAGGGTAGACAGGCGCTGGATGCGCTCTGTCTCCTGCTCTGCCAGAGATATCCATGGTGTTTCTTCAAGGAGAACATTCTTCAGTTCCTCGTTCTGCAGGAGCTTTGATTTCTGCATCTTCCCCTCTTGTTTCCATTTATCAATGGCCTGACCGATGAGCGGATTCTGCTCGGCAATATTGCCAGCAATAGCACCGGCATAGTAAGCGGTGGTGAGGGAGAGGACATCGATGTTCTGGGGCCATGCCAACGAGGGCAGAGCCTGTATGGCGTACCAAGCCGGCTGGCTGACATACTCGACGGTGAGCTGCTTGTTGGTAGCGTTCTTAACAGAGAACATCTTCTCGATGTCCTCGGTATAAGTGCCCGCCTTGGTGTAAGTCAGCGCACGGGTGTCGGTAATCCACTCCTTGCTGCTAAGAACGGGCAGGTAGCGCTGCTCGCCATCGCTGCAGGCAGTAGCCTCTGCCGCCCAGCGAACAATAAGCATACCGCAGTCCTCGGGCACGTTATAGGGAATGAGGAATACGCTATCGCTCTTGGCGCTGAGGTCAAAGTTGACACGCTGCTTCAGCATCACCTTCTCGGTAGCCGCATCAAGGATGGTCAGCACGGCGCGTCCTTTTTGCTGCGCGCTACTTATATTATATAAGGTAGCAGAGAGTGTAGCCTTATCACCCTGACGCAGGAAGCGAGGCAGGGAGAGTTGAGCCATGAGGTCCTTCTGTGCCACAACCTTCTCGTCGAGTATCGCAGTGAGCATATCTTGCGTGTGGGCAAGACCCAGCAAGCGCCAAGTGGTCAGGCTCTCAGGCAGGGTAAACTCTATGTTCACATTGCCTTCGGCATCAGCACGCAAGGTAGGATAGAAGAAGGCCGTCTCATTAAAGTTCTCACGAAGCGTTACTGCGGGGTCAGCCTCATACTGCTCCCCCTCTGTGCCAGCAAGGCGCATAGCCTCTTCTCCCAGTTCCTGACCATCGGCCACGACGTCCAAGCCGGCAATGCGTCCCTGCAACGCCTCATCTGCACTAGCCGATTTGGCACTCATAACTAGTTCACGCATCACCATTGGCCCAGCACCGTCCAACATAGCATTACCTCCTGCCGCAGCACCGAACAACACTCCCTTGCGTCTAGAGGAAGAAGTATTCCGAACCTTTAACTTCTTGACATAACCATACTGTAACTGGTCAAACAACTCCTGGTCGAAGGAAGCAAAACTATAATCCTTGGGTTCGTATGACTTCAGATGGAAGGGGATGGACAAGCGAGACGAAGCGCCTCGGAACCACGTATAATACTCAGCCTTATAGACATGGTTACTTAAATTATGGAATATAGACCAACTATGGTTGTGCAATGCATCGAGCGAAGCATCGTAAAGCGTAGCCATAAGGTTGGCGGGGGCAGCAGTGCCATCAGGACGCTTGACCTGCAGTTGCCACGTCTCTTTCTGGCCAGGCTGCAACTTGTCGCGGAAGGTAGTCCATTTATACCTCAACTGCTTGTCGGGCTGCTGGAGCAAAATCTGTTGTGTCTCTTTATAGACTTCGTTGCCCAACACCGTCATTACATTGAGTTGCAGACCTTCGCCGAAGCGCTTCTCATAAGGTAGGTCGATGGTAATCAGACTGTCGTTGAGCACGATAAGGCGGTCTTCCACCAACTCGTCACTACTGATCAGGGTATAGTAGATATAGGCTTTCTCGCTGCTACCCACCATGATGCGGGCGGCTTTGTTGTCCGAGAATATATTCTCGGGAACATAAAGCCAAAGCTTCTTTTTCGTGACAAGGCGTGTGTCATGCTGACTGAAGATGACAATCTGCTGCTCTGCCGTAGCCGTATCGCCATTCAGTATAGCCTGCATCTTCAAGTTGTAGTTGCCGGAGGGGACATCCTTCAGGAAGTCAGGACGGATAGACGAACCACTCTTGACAGAACAAGAAGAGACTGTTGTCTTGGACTCCGATGCTTCAAAATTCAGCTGAATCTCTCCCTCCAATTCCTTACCAGTCGAACTAACCAGCAACAAACTCCAGTTTGTCAGTTTATCCTTATCCACCTTGTCGGGAATGTTGGTGAAGAGGCGAACAGGCTTACTGCAGAGGTAAACGCTCTGCTCGGCAGTATGCGTCTCACCCGTCGGGCTGGTCACGACGTACTGAACCGTGAGCATCTGACCGTAATAGAGCTCGTATGCTGACTTTTCTATGGGAATGGTTACATGGAAACGGCCCTCCGTGTCCGTCTGCACGGTATCGGTCTGCTGGTCGTAACGACTCTCCGAACTGCCCCACCAATAGTAGCGAGCCGAACTGAAACGGTACTTACCCACAACCCGTGCACTGCGCACAGGGGCTCCGTTGTAATTGATGGCCAATCCTGTGAGCGTGATGCTGTCAACAGGCATTTGCACAGCGGGAGCCTCTTCCGTCTTGACTTCAAACGTAGGACGTTTGTACTCCTCGACACGGATGTACACTGTCTTCCGGGACGTGTAAATGCGGTAGTTTCCTGGCAAACCGTTTTCTGGCAACAGGAAATCAGCAGAGAATACGCCCATCGAGTCGGTCGTAACCTCCACGCTACCTACTTCCTTATTATTGGGGTTATAAAGCGTTATATCGAATGTCTCATCATCCTCTACTTCCTCATCCCACTGGCTACGGTATGACACAACACCACCGACATGCACCGTCTGCCCGGGACGATAGATAGAGCGGTCAGTATACATGTTTGTCGTCCGAGCCCTATCGTCTTTGGGGTTGTAATAGTTGGACAAGTAACTTAATTGGGAAACGGGATGGCTGGTATCGCCAGGACGATGTACATGCACATAGACGTCTGAGCGCCGTTGGTTCTTTACATTCTTCGGACAAGACACTTCAGCACGGCCCTCCGTGTCCGTCTTTACTTGAGAAAAATATGTTGTGTCGTCTGGCTGTCCCGTCTTATAAGTAAGGTATGCATAAAGGTCTATGCTGACCCCTTCCTGTGGGCAGCCCGTCAAGGCATCATTCACGAGAATGCGCATCTTGTCGTTTGGCAAGGAAATGTAGTTGACAAACAGTCGGGTAACTGCAAAGGAGTGGAAGGAAGGCTCTACCTTATCCTCCAACTTCATCGAAGTGGCAGGATGCACAACAAGCACATAGTCACCCGTCTCAGGGGCTGTCCATTTCAACGTATCGCGGTATTCCTCCCATTCAGGATGTCTGGCGGGTACATGCATCTGCTCGCTGACCAACACCGCATTCTTACGCAAAAACTTAAGCGGATTCTTGCTATCAACATAATCTCTGCGGATAGTCGCATCCTTCAAACGATAAATCGAGAACTTGACCTGAGAGACATGCTTAAGCCTGAGCACCCAATCATACGTTTCGCCAGGATAGGGACGTCCCGTATTCATCGACCACTGGCAGGTTGGTTCAACAATCTCCTGCAGATATTTCTTCAGCTTATCGACTCCCACATATCTTGGATAGCGCTTAATGCCCTCTTGCAGCAATGCCACCTTTGCAGAGTCCTTTGACTCGCAAAATGCCAAATAATAATAGATCTCGCCACACTCGTTGAGATCGGCATACTTGTCACGCAAACGTAAAAGTTCCGCGCGATCTTCCTTTCCATACCAACTCTTATGCTCAAGCGTCAACACCAGTACCGCACGGCGGTTACCCTGTTTCTCATAGTATTCCACCATATCCTGGTACGAGGGGATAATCTTGCGGGGATGCGCTCCGATACTCTGTGCCGAGCGCCACACCAGCATCAGCATATCATTGTCGAATATCTTATCATGCTCGCCTTTCTTAACAAGCGGGGCCCAGTCAGACAACGTAGTGCGATGAAGCACATCCATGTTGGACAAAGCCTCCGAATAACGTAAAGCGGCCATATGGTCCCACTCATCACGGCTCCACGTCTTCATGTCGGTAGAATCCATATCTGACAGGTATTCGTTCGACATCGTACGGTACGACCGCTGATGATACAGATAACCCAATGCAGCCTGCATCACAGCCTTTTCTGCAGGGTCCGTGCATGCATCCTTGCGCAACTCCAACGTACGAATATGCGGATAAAGACTATCGGGATGAATACTCTGTTCTTTGGCCATGGCCACAAGAATGTCTGCCAACTCACGTGAGGCCTTGTTAGCGGCCATCAAGCAAACAGAAAACAGACAAAGAAAGACGCTTAATAGTGTTCGACGCATTGTATTGTATTTAATGTTTAAATTTTTTGCTATTTTATTTAGCTCCTAAAGCAGTAGTGTGACAAAAACGCGATGGTAGAGGCGAGACTCTCGCTGCATGATCAATCCCACGGCACAAATGTATGCCGTGGGAGGGATTGCTGGGATTGTATTACTTATTTTTGGGGAATATCCTTGAGCAGGGCCTTCAAGAACACCCAGAACTTAGCTACACTGGGAATATTGCAACGCTCATTGGGAGTGTGGGGTGAACGCAGGGTAGGACCAAAACTTACGAGGTCCATCTTGGGGTACTTGCCACCGATGATGCTACACTCCAAACCGGCATGGCACACCTGCACCTTGGCATCCTCATCAAAGATCTCCTTGTGCACCTTGACCATCGTAGCCGTGATGGCACTATCGAAGTTGGGCTGCCAAGCACCATACTGGCCACCATACTCCACCTTCATGCCGGCCATCGAGAAGCATGCCTCCTGCATCTCCTGGATATACTCCATCATAGTGTCGTTGCTAGAGCGAGCCAAAATCAGCACATCGGCCTTACCCTCGCCGATGGTTATGATACCGAGGTTAGAACTGGTCTCAACGACGCTGGGAATGCTGGGGATGTAACGCAATACGCCATCGTGGCAAGCTGTCACGGCATTGATGATGTTGTCCTGAATCTCCTGAGGTACGATACCAGCAGGCAGGTCGCAAGGCTCACAAGTCAAAGTAACAGTATCCTCCACACCACGGAACTCGTTCTCGAAGGTAGTCTTGCAGTAGGCCACGAGGTCCTTCAAGTCTTCGAGATTCTCAGCAGGGATGGTCAGTACGACCTCTGCCGTACGGGGGATGGCATTGCGCATGTTTCCGCCCTTCCAACTGCTCAGGCAAGCGTCATCGTCCTGGATGGCCTGGCGTACTACGCGAGCCATCAACTTGTTGGCATTGGCACGACCCTCGCAGATCTCCAAACCGCTGTGGCCACCCTTCAGATCCTTCAAGGTAATCTTCACAGCCACATCGCCTGCCTCGGGAGCCTGCTCCTTGTAACCGATAGAGGCGCTGATGTTCACTCCACCAGCACTGCCGATGACAAACTCACCCATCGTCTCGTTGTCGATGTTCAAGAGGATGTCACCCTTCAACGTGTCGGCAGAGAGGTGCTCCACGCCATACATGCAAGTCTCCTCATCAGCAGTGATGAGTGCCTCCAGTGGGCCATGCTCCAGGTCGTCGCTCTCCATCACAGCCATGATGGCAGCCACACCCATACCGTCGTCCGAGCCAAGGGTAGTGCCCTTTGCCTTTACCCACTCACCATCAATATAGGTCTCGATGGGATCTGTCTCGAAGTTATGCGTGCTCTCGTCAGTCTTCTGAGGCACCATGTCCATGTGTGCCTGCAACACAGCCGTCTGACGGTTCTCATAGCCAGGTGTTGCAGCCTTGCGCATCACGATGTTTTCGGCGTCATCCTTGAAGGCCTCAACGCCATGCTCCTTTGCCCAATCGAGCAGGAACTGCTGCACCTTCTCGAGATGGCCGCTGGGACGAGGTACTTGGGTCAACAAATAAAAATTCTTCCAGATAATCTGGGGATCAAGTTCTTGAATTGTCATATCAGTTTATGTTTTTATTAGTTAGTTCTAGGTTTACGCTTCGTCATAGTCAATGCCACTGACGAATAAATGCCCAGCAAGGCTACAAGAGCCGTCTGGATAGTATGAACGATAAGTACAAATACCACACCGTCATTCTGGCTCACACCAAAAAGCACGAGCACAGTCTTCACGGCAAAATGCCATGGACCTGCGCCATTAGGTGTGGGCACGATTACAGCAAAGGTGCCTACCACAAAGGCCACCAAAGCTACTGAGATGCCAAGGTTCTCAGTATAACTAAAACAATAGAAAGTAAGGTAGAAATGGAAGAAATAAGCCACCCATATTCCCAAGGAATAGAGGATGAACAAACCACGCTGACGTATATAACGGATGCTAAACAATCCCTCCTTGAGTTCCAAGAGGATGGCACGTATACGTCTGAACACATTCAGTTTGCGAGACAACCACCATGCCATTACACCTATTATAATAACACACATACCGGTCACCACATAACCCGTTGCCGTGAACTTGCTAAGTATGCCCCCCAACGAAATGCCGGTCTCACTGGCTATACGAGTGAAGACAGGTATCTCCATCAGTACAGTAATGGCACTTAATATAAGAATAATCAGTACGTCTATGCATCGCTCTGTCACGACGGTACCCATACTACGCGTAAAAGACACATTGTCATAACGCTTCAACACGCCACAACGAAGGAATTCACCCACACGGGGCACCACGAGCGAACTGCCGTAACTCAGGAAGATGGCGTTGACACACGTATTGTTGCGAGGATGCTCGCCAAGAGGCTCCAGAGCCAGGCGCCAACGCAAACCTCGAAAAGCCTCGGCCAGAATGCCAAAAGGCAAGGATAGAAGCATCCACGTCCAATCCATACCACCGTTCAAGGCATCCATGATCTCCTGCCAATCCATACCACGATACATCCACCACAATATAGCAGCAGAGATAAGCAATGGAACGACGACTTTAAGTATGGTACTAAGCGACTTTTGCATCTATTTCGCGTAATTATGAATGGTGAATTATGAATTATGAATTAAAATGTGTATCTTTGTGCGCAAATTTACTACAAAAAAGTGAAACGATGAAACAGGTAAGGCCAAAAAAGTTCCTTGGACAGCATTTTTTGACAGATTTAACAATTGCCAGCGCAATTGCTGACACCGTCGACGCTTGTCCCGAGATTCCCGTACTGGAGGTAGGACCCGGCATGGGTGTCATGACGCAGTACCTCATCAAGAAACCACGTACGCTGAAAGTGGTCGAGATTGACTTCGAGTCGGTGGAATACCTTCGCAAGAACTATCCAGAACTGGAGGAGGGCATCATCGAAGACGATTTCCTGAAAATGCATCTCGAGAACACGTTCGGCGGACAGCCTTTCGTGCTCACTGGCAACTACCCCTATAACATTTCCAGCCAGATTTTCTTCAAGATGCTCGACTACAAAGAACTCATACCTTGCTGCACGGGCATGATACAGAAGGAGGTGGCCGAACGCATTACGGCCAAGCCGGGCAACAAGACCTATGGCATCCTCAGCGTACTCATCCAGGCATGGTACGATGTGGAGTATCTCTTCACCGTGCATGAGCATGTCTTCAATCCGCCTCCAAAGGTCAAATCGGCCGTCATTCGCATGACCCGCAACGACGTGACCTCACTTGGCTGCGACGAGAATCTCTTCAAACGCGTCGTCAAGACTACATTCAACCAGCGACGCAAGACGCTGCGCAACAACATCCGCCCTCTGCTCAACGACATCAACAATCAGCGTGAACAGCAAGGCTTATCTATTATAGACTTTACTCCTATGCTTGCCGACGAAGTCTTCAACAAACGTCCCGAGCAGCTATCTGTCAACGATTTCATCAACTTAACCAATAACTTAACCCAATCCTTACAAACATCATGAGAAAGATTCTTCTTACATTTTTAGCCCTATTCACCGCACTTTTCCGCCTTAGTGCTCAGGAAAGTTTCAGTGGCTACAATGTGGCCAGCGAAGGTGCATGGTGCTGGTTTGCCGACCCTCGCGCCACACACTACGAGAACGAGAGCGGCACCATCAATATGTCCTACATCGGCTACATCGATGTGCACGGCAACATCAAGGCCACACAGTACAATTGGCTTACCGGCGAGAAGCAGGACGTCCTCGTACGCAGCTACTTCCAACCCGATGACCATAACAACCCCACCTTCCTCGTTTTACCCGATGAACGCGTGCTTATTATCTACTCACGCCATACCGATGAGGCTGCTTTTTACTATCGTGTATCGATGAAACCTGGCGATATTACGCAGTTGGGTGAGGAAAAGCGTCTGGCCACAGCCAATAACACCACCTACCCATCGCCCTTCATCATGAGCGACGATCCCACACACTGGTACCTGTGCTGGCGAGGCATCAGCTGGCATCCCACCATTGCACGCCTCACGATGCCCGATGCAAACGATAATTGCAAGTTCGACTGGGGTCCTTATCAGATGGTGCAGTCGACGGGTGCACGCCCCTACGCCAAATACTATAGCAACGGTAAGGACAAGCTCTACGTGACCTACACCACCGGTCATCCCGACAACGAGTCGCCTAACTGGGTTTACTTCAATGTCATCAACATTAACAAGGGTGGCGAACCTACCCTCGAGGATATCAAGGGCACCAAACTCTCGACCATCAAGAACGGTCCTTTCAAAGTAAACAAGGAGTCTTCTTACAAGAATAACTATCCTTATACCGTAGTAGATGCTCCCAGCAATGGCATTCGCGACTGGGTATGGCAGATTGCACTCGACAAGAACGAGCGTCCACGCATTGCCATGGTAAAGATTAACAGCGCCAAGACACAGCACGAATACTACTACGCTCGCTGGACAGGCACCGCATGGGCATTAACGGATTTAGCCGATGGAGGCGGCAAATTTCATCCATCCAACACCGAGGCGTGCTATAGTGGTGGTGAGGCACTCGACCAGCAGAATCCCAACATTATTTACATGAGCATCCCTACCGAGGGAACCTATGGCAAGATTCATGAGATATGGAAGTACACGCTTGATGACAATGGTAAGGTCGTGAACAAGGAACAAATCACGATGAATTCACCGAAAAACAACGTACGCCCCTTCCTTTTGCCCAACAGCGAGGGTTCACCCCTACGTCTGAGTTGGATGCATGGCGATTACTATTATTGGATTGTGTGCAATGGCTATCCTCTCGGCTACCCCACCGGCATTATGTGCGACTACGAATGGAAAGCTCCTGAGACGGAAACACCCGAAGGCTGGACAATAAACACCGCGCTGACAATGGATGGAAACAAGTACTATGGCAAACTACTCGACCTGGGCAATATTAGCTACTCGCTCGATGCCACTACCCATCGTCCCAGCATCACCATCAATGGCAAGGAGTATAAGAGCCAGAACCAACTTTACACGAGCGACGCTTGGCAGACATGCCCCGCCACCACCGATGGCAAGAGTTATTCCAGCATCCTCGCCACTTGGAACCTCACTCTCGCCTACAACGCTGCCAAGAAGCAGCTCACCACCTATCGTAATGGCCTCATCGACCAGATCATCGACGTAGAAATCACCACCGTTCCCGAGACTTCTCCTTCGGGTGAAGTAATCAAGTCTTGCCTCCTACAGCAAGACGTACAAAAACTACTCGAGGCTAAGGTGCTCGAAGGTCTTTGTGTACCCGCAATCGTGACCACCGACCTCGTCCTTCCCAATAAGTTGAGCGGCGAAAATATCACCTGGTCATCGACAAATCCTGCCCTCATAGCCGCCAACGGCATCTATAAGGCTCCCAAGAGTGCCACCACCATTACGCTCACGGCCAGCACCAACAATGCTTCACGCAGTTTCACGGTGACAGCCATGCCCCGCAACATCGAGCAGAACCTCATCGCCAAGTACGACTTCGAGAAAGTAAACAATAAGGTGGTGGCCGACCTTAGCGGACGTGGCAACAATCTCACTGTAATGGGCAATGCTAAGGTGGACGGCACACTCAACCTCAAGAGCAACACTGCAGGAGGATTCAGTACCAATGGCTACGGCATCGTGGCACCTGCCGTGATGGATAGCCTTCGCAGCTACACCATCCTTTTTGAAGCCACACCGGCAAGCCTCAGCAACGCACCTCGCTTCTATGACTTCGGCTACAACAGCGGCAATAGCCTCTTCTGCCGTGCCAACGGCTTCTGTGCCGGCATAAAGTACGCAGGTGGCTCTACCACAATGACCAACAGCAGCACCACACTCGCCACAGGTAAGACCTACAAGATTGCCGTCAGCTACGATGCCTCAACCAAGACAACAAGCATCTACGTAAACGGCGAACTGACGGGCAGCGGCATCGAGAATCAGAACGAGCCCTACCTCATCAGCATGGGTGGCACTTGCACACGTAACTACATCGGACGTACACAGTGGTGGGATGCCTCCGTGGCTAGCAGCAACGTCGATTACGTCGGAACCATCGATAATTTTATGATGTACAACACGACGCTTACACGCAAGGAGGTGTGCCAACTGCAGGACGTCCCTTTTGAGGTAGGCGAGTACAAGGAGTCGTTTGACAACGGTGACTTCGAGGGCACCTATTCTGTGCTCGCCAACTCAGGTGTCGCCAGCGACCGTGCCATCTACGTGCCCGAGGGTTGGACACTCAACTACAGTACCCGCGACGAGAATGACCTTACGGCACTGAAGAACGGTGACTTTTACTACAACAACTTCTTTGCCACCAAGGCGCAATGCCCCGATGGCGGTAAGCAGACCTTATGGGTACGCCAGCGTTGGGGTGCCAGTGTACTCGACTACAGCCAGAACGTACTCTTGCCAGAAGGGCATTATACACTCACTGCTAACGTCTATGCAGCCAAGTCGAATAACGCTAATAACAAGGCTTACGTCTTCGTGGACGATGACAAGCGCACTCCCTCTGCCTCGGACAAATGGCAGACGCTGACCTTCGACTTCGAGTCGGATGGAGAGACACCTACGCTCATCGGTTTTCAGGCAAACCACGTATCGGAGGAGTTTATCTGCGGATTTGATAACTTCGTACTCGAGAGCCACATTCCCGATGCCATCATAACCCCCATTCGTCCTGTCGTATCGACCATGCGCTTTACGCTCGACGGCAAGCGTGCAAATGCCAAAACACGCGGAATAATCGTAGAAAAAGGAAAGAAAATCTTAAAATAAGAATGATCGTCTGCATCGCTGAGAAACCGTCCGTTGCCAAGGACATTGCACACGTACTGGGAGCCAATTCCCAGCGCGATGGCTACATGGAAGGTAATGGCTATCAAGTCACATGGACCTTTGGTCATCTGTGTGAGTTGAAGGAGCCCCACGAATATACTCCACAATGGAAGTCATGGAGTTTGGCTCAACTGCCCATGATTCCTCCCCGCTTTGGCATCAAACTGAAAGCCGACAAAGGCATCGAGAAGCAGTTTAGCATCATCGAGCGCCTCATGCAGGCTGCCGACAGCATCGTGAACTGCGGTGATGCCGGACAGGAGGGAGAACTCATCCAACGATGGGTAATGCAGAAGGCCCGTGCAAAATGCCCCGTGAAGCGCCTTTGGATTTCCTCGCTTACCGAGGAGGCTATACGTGAGGGCTTCCAGAACCTTAAGGACCAAAGCGAGTATCAAACACTCTATGAGGCAGGACTTGCCCGTGCCATTGGCGACTGGACACTGGGTATGAACGCCACACGCCTCTATACGCTAAAGTACAGACAGGGACAAGGACAGGTGCTCAGCATCGGTCGCGTGCAGACACCCACGCTCGCCCTCATAGTGAGACGACAGGAAGAAATAGAAAACTTTGTACCTCGCCAATCGTGGGTACTAAGCACGCTCTATCGCAACGTGCGATTCAATGCCATTGCCCGCGATGAGGATGCAGAGGCAGAGGATGCAGCACAAGTAGCCGAGGCGGCCAAGCAGGGCAAGACGCAGAAGCCCAAGGGTCCTATCTACAAGACATTGGAATATAGTACCGAACAGGAAGGAAAAGACGTTGTAGAAGCGATAAAAAACAACGAATTCACCGTACTTTCTGTCACCAAGAAGAATGGTACGGAACTCTCGCCACGCCTTTATGACCTAACAAGCCTTCAGGTGGATTGCAACAAGAAGTTCGGATTCTCGGCCGACACCACGCTGCAACTTATCCAAAGTCTCTACGAGAAGAAGTTCACTACCTATCCGCGCGTGGACACAACCTTTCTGCCCGACGATGTATATCCCAAATGCCCGCAAATTATGAATGGCCTTTACCTGACAAAGTTTGCCGGACAACAGATTTATGCACCACTAGTGAAACCGCTTGGCGGCAAACCACTGAAGAAAACGAAGAAAGTGTTTGACAACGCTAAGGTGACCGACCACCATGCTATCATACCCACGGGCGTGCAGCCGCAAGGACTTACCGAGATGGAACAAAAGGTATTCGACCTGGTGGCCCGCGCGTTCATCGCCGCCTTCTACGATGACTGCAAGTTCGAGACGACAACGGTGATGGGAGAGGTGCCTTTGACCCTTCAGCTCACGGACAAGGCCCCACACCTAACCTCTCCCGAGGGGGAGGAAACTTTGGTTACGTCTGCTGCTGGAGAGGCTAACGCGAAGACAGATGAAGAAGCTCACATCCTCTTCCGTGCCACCTTCAAGCGCATTACAGACGAGGGTTGGAAGGTTGTCTTCAAGAAACCCGATACAAATGTATCTAAAGCCTCTCCCCTCGGGGAGACGGGAGTGGGGGTCGGAACTGGCGAGAGTGTCGGCCTTGTCGAGGAAGGCGTTTTCCCCTCCTTCGTCAAGGGCGAACATGGCCCTCACACACCTTCATTGACCGAAAAATGGACAACGCCCCCAAAGCCATACACAGAAGCCACGTTACTGCGTGCTATGGAGACGGCAGGCAAACTGGTTGATGACGAGGAACTGCGCGACGCGATGAAGGAGAACGGTATCGGTCGACCCAGTACACGTGCAGCCATCATCGAGACACTCTTCCGCCGTCGCTACATCCGCAAGGAGCGCACTTCGCTTTGGGCCACGCCTACGGGTGTGCAACTTATTGGAATTATACATGAGGAATTGCTGAAAAGTGCAGAATTGACGGGGCGTTGGGAGAAAAAACTGCGCCAAATCGAGCACAAGCAGTACGAGACAAAGCTGTTTATCGACGAACTAAAGCAGATGGTAAGCGACATTGTGATGGCCGTACTTGCCGACAACAGCAACCGCCACGTAGCCTATACAGAAGAAGAAAAAAAGAAGTCGAAAGGAAAGAAATGATTTTCAAAGACTACTGTCATTAATTTACAAGCTGCACAATAAAAGGCATTATCGCGCGTTATAAATATAGGTATGAAAGTATTCAGACACATAGTTTTCTGCATGGTTATCATTACGCTTCTTTGCCGTTGCGGAGCCGAAAGCAACGTAAAGAAGGGGGATGCCTTCTATGCCATCGGCGAATACTACGATGCAGCAGCCGAATACAAGAAGGCCTACTCACGCACCGCCGTCAAGGACAAGGCGAAGCGTGGGGAGCGTGCATGGAAGATGGCAGAATGCTATCGTAAGATCAACTATACGGCCAAGGCATTGGGTGCCTACCAGAACGCTGTCCGCTACCGTTATCCTGATTCAATGGCCATCTTCTACCTGGCACAGATGCAGCACAAGCAGGGTGATTACAAGAATGCCATCAAGTCATACCAACAGTTTCTCGACTCAGTGCCCGACAACCGCGTTGCCAAGACGGGCGTTCAAGGATGTATGCAGGCACAGATATGGAAAGGGAAACCAACACTATACAGCATCAAGAAGCAATCCATCTTCAATGCCCGACGTGCCGACTTCTCACCCGTTCTGGCAGGTGACGAATGGGACGAGCTCTACCTGACCACCACACGCTCGCAAGCCACGGGCGACGAAATCAGTGGCATCACTGGCACCAAGTCGGCCGACATTTTCCGCTCCAAGAAGGACGACAAGGATAAATGGAGCCAACCCGAGATATGCGAGGGTGAGGTGAACAGTGAATTTGAGGAGGGCGCCATCTGCTTCTCTCCTGACGGCAAGACGATGTATCTGACACGCTGTACGCACGACCCCGACTACCCTCGCTTTGCCGAGATTTACACCAGCCAACGCAGCGACGCCTCTTGGAGCAAACCCGTGAAGATGGAAATTTCAAACGATACGCTATCGAGCTATGCACATCCTGCCGTCTCACCCGACGGCAAGTGGCTCTATTTTGTGAGCGACATGCCTGGGGGAGTGGGTGGTCTCGACATCTGGCGCATCGCTATCGGAGAGAATGGCATGGGTGGCGTGGAAAACCTTGGTGAGCCCATCAACTCGGAGGGTGACGAGATGTTTCCCACCTTCCGTCCCAACGGTGAACTTTACTTCTCCAGCAACGGACACGTAGGCATGGGAGGCCTAGACCTTTTCTGCGCCGTATGCGACAGCACGGATAAGCGACACGAGCGATGGTCGATAGAGAACCTAAAGGTGCCCATGAACTCCAGCGGTGATGACTTCGGCATGACGTTCGAGGGGGTTCACAATCGTGGCTTCTTCTCATCGAACCGAGGTGACGGACGCGGATGGGACCATATCTACTCGTTTGAGTGTCCAGAAATTCTACAGACGGTGAAGGGTTGGGTGTACGAGAAAGATGGATACGAATTGCCCGAAGGCCTCGTCTACATGGTGGGCAACGACGGCACAAACCTCAAGTTGAGCGTACGAGGCGATGGTTCGTTCGAACAGATCATCAAACCCAATGTCGACTACGTGTTCCTCGGCACCTGCAAGGGCTATCTCAACCACAAGGAGGAGTTGCGTGTGGACACCACGAGTGTGAGCCGCGAGTACGTGCTGCAGTTCCCTTTGTCAAGCCTTACTGCACCGGTATTGGTGCGCAACGTCTTCTATGAGTTTGACAGTGCTGCCCTTACCGAATCGTCAACCCAAGCCCTCGACTCACTCGTCGACTTGCTCAACGAGAATCCCAACATCACCATCGAACTTTCCAGCCATTGCGACTACCGTGGTGCCGATGCCTACAACCTGCGTCTTTCGCAGCGACGTGCCGAGAGTGTTGTGAACTACCTCATCGACCACGGCATTGCCAACGACCGACTCACACCCGTGGGCTACGGCGAGACACGTCCGAAAGTCGTCACCCGCAAAATGGCTGAGCGCAATGCTTTCCTGCACGAAGGTGACACGCTCACAGAAGCCTTCATCCTGAAGTTTGAAAACAAAGATTATCAGGAAGTGTGCAATGCCTACAACCGCCGTACCGAGTTCCGCGTGCTGAGAACCACATACGGTTTATTCGAAAAAAAGGAGGATATCCCAGACGATCTGCAAGAAGCTAACCCCATAGAAAAGAAAGAAGAAGATGAAACAATACCTCGACCTACTTCAGAGAATCCTTGACGAAGGTGTCTTCAAAGGCGACCGTACCGGTACGGGCACCAAGAGTATATTCGGCCATCAGATGCGTTTCAACCTGCAAGAGGGCTTTCCTCTCTTGACCACTAAGAAGGTGCACCTGAAGAGCATCATCTACGAACTGCTTTGGTTCCTCGATGGCAACACTAATGCCAAGTGGTTGCAGGAGCGCGGTGTGCGCATCTGGAACGAATGGGCCGACCCCGAGACGGGCGACCTCGGCCACATCTACGGCTACCAATGGCGCTCATGGCCTGACTACAACGGTGGCTTCATCGACCAGATACAGCAGGCCGTGGATACCATCAAGAAGGATCCCAACTGCCGTCGCATCATCGTATCGGCATGGAACGTGGCCGACCTGGACAATATGAACTTGCCTCCTTGCCACGCCTTCTTCCAGTTCTACGTGGCTCCGCCCGCCACGCCCGGTGGCAAGGGCCGTCTCTCGCTGCAGCTCTACCAGCGCAGTGCCGACACCTTCCTCGGTGTCCCCTTCAACATCGCTTCATACGCCCTCCTCTGTATGATGATGGCACAGGTATGCGACCTCGAGCCCGGCGACTTCATCCACACCACGGGCGACACCCACATCTACACCAACCACATGGAGCAGGTGCAGTTGCAGCTCAGCCGTGAGCCCCGACCACTGCCCCGCATGATCCTCAACCCCGAGGTGAAGAGCATCTTCGACTTCAAGTACGAGGACTTCACCCTCGAAGGCTACGATCCCTGGCCCGCCATCAAGGGAGTGGTGTCGGTTTAATAGCACACACATAATAAAGTAGGTATAAAACTTCATACTTCGAAATAACAACGAGCAAAAGTAGTAATATGGAACTGCCAAAGGATTTCTGTGACTTGATGCGCCAGCAGTATGGCGACGAGATGGCCGAGAGCCTCTTTGAGGGACTGTCGCAGGAACCTTCTGTATCCATACGACTGAATCCAAAGAAAGTCTGCCAAGTAGTCTCGGCAGGCCATGAATTGTCAATTCTCAATTCTCAATTTTCAATTGGCGACAAAGTCGCCTGGTGTCCCGATGCCTACTACCTCAACGAGCGGCCGGCCTTCACCTTCGACCCCCTCTTCCATGCCGGCGTCTACTATGTGCAGGAAGCCTCGTCGATGTATCTGGCATCCATCCTCGAGAAGCACTTATTAGACAAATGTGACCAATCCCTCCCCTTTATGGGGGAGGAGTCGCGTAGCGACGGAGAGGGTCTACGTCTCTCCTGTCTCGATCTCTGTGCGGCTCCTGGAGGCAAGAGTACCTTGCTTCGCTCTCTCCTGCCCGATGACTGTCTGCTGGTGAGTAACGAACCCATGCCGAAGCGAGCACAGGTGTTGGCAGAGAATATGACGAAGTGGGGACATCCTAACTGCATCGTCACGCAGAACTATCCCGCCGATTTCACTTTCTTGTCCGATATGTTCGACCTCATTGTCACCGACGTCCCCTGCTCTGGCGAGGGTATGTTCCGCAAGGATGAGGGTGCCATACGCGACTGGAGCATGGAAAATGTAGATACGTGCTGGCGTCGTCAGCGGAGTATCCTTACCGACATCTGGCCCACGCTGAAGCCTGGTGGCCTGCTCGTCTATAGCACTTGCACCTTCAACCATTTCGAGGATGAAGACAACGTGGCATGGATAGCCGAACATCTTGGGGCAGAGATGCTTGAACAGCGTCATTTCTTCCCCGGAAGGGATAAAGGAGAAGGATTCTTTATTGCGGCGCTGAGGAAGAGAGAAAAAGACCCTCTCCGGCCTACGGATCATCTTCAACTTACAGACCCTCTCCGGCCTACGGCCACCTCCCCCTTTATGGGGAGGGATTTTATAGGGGACAAGGTTGAGGGGACAGAGAGAGAGCAGAAAAATGATGTTGCACGCAAGATAAAACGCAATCTAAAGATACTGTTCTCGAATATTGAAGAGGAAGAGCCTGAACGCAAATACGGAAGAAAGGTCGAACAGAAGCACGGTAGAGAGACTGAACGCAAGCACGGTAGAGAGACTGAACGCAAGCACGGAAAGAGCATAGGCCGCAACTCCAGCAAAGAGGACGACAAGCAGCAAGACGTGCCACATGCCCTCGCCCTCTCTACCACCTACCCGCGAGGCACGTATCCCGAATACGAACTCACCTACGATGAGGCACTGGCCTACCTACGTCGCGAAGCACTTCGCATCGAGGCACCTCGCGGCATCGTACTCGTCACCTTCAAGGGCGTGCCGTTGGGCTTTGTCAAGAGCGTGGGCAACCGTGCCAACAACCTCTATCCACAGGAATGGCGCATCCGCACCACCTACACCACCCCATTCTGCCTCTTCGCAGAAGAAAATTGAGAAAACTCCCGAACAATCAAAACATCGAAACAACGAATCTCCGAAACATCGAAACATCGAATCTCCGAAACAACGAAACATCGAAATAACAAAATATCGAAACATCGCCCCCTAAAAACAACAATTAACCCCAACCAACCCCATGAAAAAGTTCATCTCCTTATTCATCCTTTTACTCTGCACCCTTACCACCTTTGCCCAACTCACCGCTGAGGAGAAAGCACAAGGCGAGACGGCTGCACTCGACATCATCAACCGCTTCACCAACGGTCAAATGGACGTCAAGGTGGAACTGTCGCTCTCCCCAACCGCCAAGGGATGCGACAAATACGAATACAGCGTGAGCGGACGTACGCTCACCGTCAAGGCCAGCAGTGCTGTGGCTGCCTGCCGTGGTTTCTACGACTATGTGAAGGCCAAAAAGGCGGGTATCAGTACATGGAGCGGCAAGCGTTTCGTAGTGCCCGAAGATATGAGCATCGCCACCAAGACACTCACCACCCAATACCGCGACCACCAGTATATGAACGTCGTGACCTACGGCTATACCTGCCCCTATTGGGACGAGGAGCGTTGGGACGAGGAGATAGACTGGATGGCGCTGCACGGCATCGACATGCCCCTGGTGCTGATTGGTGCCGAGCAGGTCTATCGCGAGGTATTCTACGACATGGGCCTCACCAAGGCCGAGGTGGATGCCTGGGAGGTAGGTCCTGCCCATCTGCCTTGGTTTCGTATGGGCAACCTGGCCGGCAACTCGTTCGACGGTCCCTTGGGCGAAGAGTGGAACACACGCCAGGAGGCGCTCTGCAAGCACGTCTTGAACCGCATGCGTCAGTTGGGCATGAAACCCGTCTGCCCTGCCTTCGGTGGCTTTGTGCCCGCCGCTTTCACCAAGCACCATAGCGGCACTACCGATGCCACGGGATGGAACTGGGTACCGCAATCGTATCGCAACTACCGTCTCTCGCCCAGTTCGGCGGCTTTCGTCGAGGTGGGACGCCGCTTCCTGCAGAAATGGGAGCAGAAGTACGGCGTGGGCAAATACTACCTCAGTGACTCGTTCAACGAGATGGAGATACCCAACGACCTCGGCCTGCTGACACAATACGGCGACTCTATCTACAAGAGTATCAAGTCGGGAAGCCAGAATCCCGATGCCGTATGGGTGACGCAGGGCTGGACATTCGTCTACCAGTCGGGTAGTTGGGGCAGCAGCAAGTTCAACGCCCTGACCAAGCACATCCCCGACCACGACTTCATGGTGCTGTACATGTCGCCCGAATATGGTCCCTCGAAGTGCTGGGAGCGCTACAACGGCTTCAACAACAAGGAATGGTGCTACACACTGTTGCCCAATATGGGCGGCAAGACCTTCTTCACTGGCAACCTGCAAAACTACGCACAAAATTACCTGACCGAACTGTACAACTCCACCCAGAAGGGCAATAACCTGACCGGCTACGGCATGACACCCGAGGGCGTGGAGAACAACGAACTGCTCTACGAACTCATCACCGATGCCGGATGGACACCCGCACGTGGTACCATCAACCTCGACAACTGGTTCGAGCAGTACACCCAGAGCCGCTACGGCAGTTATCCACAGGCCTTGAAAGACTACCATGCCGTGCTGCGCAACACCGTATACAACAAGTACATCGACCATCCACGCTTCGGCTGGCAGTTTGGAGGCAACATCACGGGAACGGGCAACGCCTCTATGGCCGACGACTACTACAAAGGCGTGGAACAACTCTTTGCCAAGGCAGACGAGTTGCGCGAACACACCACCCCCGAACTCACGGGCGACCTGGCCGAGATAGCCGCCCTCTACGTAGGTGGTAAGGTAGAGAAACTGGGCGGACGCATACAGAACGCCATCGATCTGAAGCAGACACAGTTGGCCGACTCGCTCATCGACGTACTCGACCACCTCATGCTCGATATGGACCGCGCCCTGACCATCCACCCCAAGTACAACCTCAAACTATGGGAAGACCAGGCACAAGCCTTGGCCGACAACAGTCAGACGAAGCTGCGCAATGCCAAAAACGCACGCCGCATCGTCACTGTGTGGTATGGCAACCACACCAGCAACGAACCCGTGCAAGACTATGCCGCACGCGTCTGGGCCGGACTGGTGCGCGACTTCTACCGTCCCCGTCTGGTCAACACCTGGCGGCAGAAGAACGGTGGCGCAAAGTTCGACCACATCGCCTTTGAGAACCAATTCGTGAATGCGGCCCCCACCCTTTCCGTCTACGAAGCCGTGCCCGCAGACACCCTGCAGTTCCTGGCACAGGTGGTACAGGCAGCCCATGATGCAGGCGAAGTAAAGGTTGACAAACTGGGCGAATTCACCGTAAGCAACGGCTACGAGAACCACTGGTACACACTGCGTTGCGCCTACGAACCGAACATCAACAAGGTGCTGACCGTGACGGGTGAAAATGCTGCCCTTGATGCACGCCCCTACGTTGCCTCAGGCGAGCAGATATGGCGCATCCTCAAGATTAACTCCACCAGCTACCGACTGGAGAACCGCTACGGCCAAAGCATCAGTCTGAACGCTGCCACACCTATGACGTATGTGGTGCCCATCTGTAGCGATATGAAACTGGAACTGGCAGCCGACGACTCACGCTGGTGGGCCATCCTACCCACGGCAGCACCCACCAACAAGCCCGCCCTTCACTACAACAACAGCATGATGCTCTACGGCTATAAGAGTGGTAGCGACTATTATGCCGGCAGCCATTTCACCCTCGAGGAAGTACCTTCAATGGTCATCCCCGAGGCTAACAGCGACGACTACGCCAACTACCGTCGCCGTCTGGCCGGATTCACGCAGACCATGCTCTACGGTCAGTTGGGACAACCGCGCTCGGAGGAGGCACTCGAACAGGCGCTGAAGGCCATCGACGAGATGGCGGCCAACATCGACCACGAGACGTACGATACCTTCCTCTCCCACTTCACCGCCCTGTGGGACAGCACCATCGTGATGAGTAAGAATATCAACGTCAACAAACTCATCGAGGCTATTGCCCGTGCCCACCAGTTGCAGGACAAGCCCAAGAATCCCACAGCCAACCGTGCCTTGCGTGAGGCCATACAGCGCGCCGAACTGGCCGTGACAACGATGACATCCAACCCCAACACCCCCGCCAAGGAAGCATTGGCTGAACTGGAGAATGCCGTACTGCAGTTCCTCGCCTCGCCCACGGATGGTATCACCAGCTTACACACGCCGGGCTCGATTGATCCCCTTGTTGCTTACGACCTCTCTGGCCGTCCCGACTCATCATCAAATCATGGCATCAAAGTAAGCCGTGGCATCAAATACCTGAAACAGATGCAATAATCCAACTATAGCAATACAGAAATGCTTCTTTCTCGCAGCAGGATTTCAATTCTTCTGTTGCGAGATTTTTTTTCTCATGCAGCGTGAATTCATTTTTCATGCAGCAGGAAATTAAAAGAGTACGACGGCCAAACTTTTTTTGTGGCAGCACAAAAAGCATAGCAACAGAGCAAAAAGCCATGTTTTTCACTCTTTTTTCTTCATTTTGTTTGCAGATACAAGATACTATATGTATCTTTGCGCCTATAATTATATATAAGGTAAGAAGTTTACGATATGAAGAAGTTACGCCACATCACCCTCTCCGCAATCTTTGCACTTTCATCCATGGCCACATGGGCACAAAGTACCGACGTACGACTGCACGTGGAACCCGCCGATACGGCAGGTATGCAAGTATTCCTCTTCGAACTGGGCGACAATGACAACGAAGCTCCCATGGAGCGCGTTGACGGCACCACGCTGCGCCAGACGCTGAACGCCTCAGAGCATGGCATGTACAGTATCGTCTACGTCAATGGTTCGGCACAATACGCCACACCAGTCTTTTTCGACGGCCCGGCGCCCGCAGAAATCTCAATGCAGTTTGTGGACGGATGTCCCAAGTTGACGGCTTTGACCACAAGCAAGAAGAAGGCCGACAAGGAGCGTGTCGCACATGTCAACGCGCAACTCGACGCCATCTATGCCTTCAACCAGGTGTATTACAAGCAAAGCCGCGAGGTGTGGACCAAGGCGGCCAACATGACGCCCGACGACCTGCGCGCCATGCTCAAGGTGTATGACGAGGCACAGCAGGCGCTGAACGGTAACAGTGAGGTGGGCGAGAACTTGAAGCAATACGTGGACGTATGGACCTATCTGCTCAAGCAGGAATGCGTGACGGTGTATAACCGTTTTCATGGACAACGGACAACGGACAACGGACGACTGGATGCGGCCAAAGAATTGGGAGTGACGGCTGCGCAGAAGTTGGACACCCCCATGGCACTCCTGCACCAAGCAGCCCTGAATGCAGCGGCACAAGACCTGCCCAAGGGTACGCTGGGCGAGCGTATGGCCTACATCAACGAGCACTACAAGTGCGAACCCATGAAGAAGGGTGTGCAGCACATCGTGGCCGAGTCGTTCATTCGTGGATACAAGTTCGACAAGGGCTATCAGGAAGGCCTCAGCGTATTGGAGGAGGCACACGAGAAATATGGTCTTGACAACAAGTACATCGAGAAATTCCGCGAGCGCATTGCCGCCGTACCCGGTGCAGCCTTCCCCGATGTGGAACTGATTGACACAGACGGCAACAAGGTGAGTCTGGCGCAGTTCAAGGGTAAGTACGTATACATCGACCTTTGGGCCTCGTGGTGTGTACCTTGCTGCAAGGAGGTGCCTTTCTTACAGGAGTTGGAGAAGTCGTTGCAGAATCCCAACGTAGCATTCGTCAGCATCTCCACCGACTCCACCGAGAAGCCCTGGCGCAGCCGTATGGAGCAACTCAAGATGCACGGCAACCAATGGCTCAACACCGATGGCAAACTCTGCGACAAGCTCAACGTGAGCGGCATTCCTCACTTCCTCATCTACGACAAGGATGGCCACCTGCACACCTACAGCGCAGCCCGCCCCTCAAGCGGTGAGCAACTGAAGGCGATATTGGAGGGGCTGAAATAAGGGCCCCCTCCCAGCCTCCCTAAGGGGAGGAGTTGGAAAATGGTAGCGCAATTGAAAAATATCGACACATCGAAAAATAAGTTCACTAATCAACAAATATCAACTTTATGAAGAAATTCTACACAAGATTTTTGGTTGCCTTGGCAGCCATCGTGCTGGCTGTTCCCGCCAGCGCAGCAGTAGACGGAGTAGCAAGCCTCTTTGGCACGTACAAGATGACGGCCAACCTGGAGTTACTGGACGCCAGCTACAAAAACCAGCTCGCCTCTGAGTGCGAGGTGAAGATCATCAAGGATCCAGTTGGCATCTATGCTTGCGAGATTGACGGTCTCTTCGGCATTGAGGACAGTTATCAGCAGGTGTCCAAGATGGGTGAGATGGAAGATGGCAAGCAGGCCCTCAGAATTGTCAATCCCAATGGTGGTAACTGGGATGCTTGGGGCTCGTTCGACGGTTGGATGACCAACATCGACGGAAGCAATCCCTTTGGAGCAGAGCGTTACGGCCCCCTGTACTACACGCTCAACGAGGACGGCAGCGTCATCACCCTGCCCGACTTTGCATTCGTAAAGATGAATGCCACATTCTCTGAAGTAGAAGGCATCATTGCCAAGTTCACCAACGTGAAGCTGACCCTCATCTCCAAGGAGGAGGTTGTTGTAAACGACATCAGCGGCACCTACCACTTCACCCCCAGCACCGACCACAACTATGAGGTAGTAGCGGACTTCCCCACCGAGTTCGATATGACGCTGGCAAAAAAGGGTGACAACAAGGCGTACGATGTGACGTTGAGTTGGACAGGACTGGGCGACTTGAAGTTGGAAGGTAAGTTTGACGGCACAGCCTTGACAATCCCCTTCGAAAATGCCAAGGTGGGAACATACAGCGTGGTTGACTCTTACGAGAACGCCAAGAGCAACATCATCTTCAACCTGGTAGGCGAGAACCTGAAGCTGACGAGCGGTATCCTCTTCAACAACGAGGAGGGCAAGAACGTATATTGGGTAGGTGGCGGTCTGGCTAAGAAGCCCGGCGACGAACCCGTTGCTCCCTCATACGTAGGCACCTACAAGGCAAAGGCAACCGTGGCCTACCACGCCAATGGCATGCCCGACACTCCCACCGAAGGCGACATCACCATCGAGTTTGACGAGACATATAACATGTATTTCGTCACCACCTTCCTGGGTTATGACACCTATACGATGAACTATGGCGGCATCGAGTTCCGTCCCGATGCTGAGGATCCCAACAAGGGTTACATCGTTACGGAGGATATGTATCAGTTCCTTGACATCAACTACATGAGCGAGGACTTTAAGCAGATGCAGTACCTCGTGCTGCGCGACGTAAACGGTGCACTGGGCGAGATTCCCGTCACCTTCGACGAGCAAGGTAACATGACCATCAAGGACTGCAGCATCTTCACCAGTTGGAGCGGCAAGGATGAGCCCGATGGCTTCGTAACCTACTATAGCCCCATCGTGGCAGAGAAGCAGGGTGAGACAGATGCCATCAAGGCCATCGAGGCTTCCACAACTACCACTGCCACCGAGTACTTCAATCTCAACGGCATGAAGACCACTGCCAACCACAAAGGCATCACAATTGTCAAGAAGAATGGTAAGGTGATGAAGGTAGTGAAGAAGTAAGACAAAAGACACACCACCGCGCCGTCTCTTACAGGCGGTACAGCAAACTCATACGAGCAAGCAGGATGCGACATACAGCTCATCCTGCTTGCTTACCACAAAAACAAGATGTATTTACACACGATGAAAAGACTTGCATCATCATTTATACTTTTCTCTGCTTTGGCTCTCAACGCTCACGCCGCACCTGCCGCAGCCAATACCAGCTATCCCTCAAACATTTCAGGGGAGATAGGAATGGGAACTGCCGCGCCTGCTGACTCCATCACGCTGGCCGGTGTTGTCTACGATGCCGAGTTGAACGACGCGCTGCCCGGCGTTAACGTAGCCGCTTGGAAGGGTGGCAAAATCATTGCCGGAGCCTCGACAGACATGGACGGCCATTTCCACTTGGCACTGAAGGATGGCAACTGCGAGGTGCGTGTCACCTATATGGGCTTCAAAACCGCCTATATCGATGCTAAAAAGGGCAGCCAGACATTGCTCAAGATTATGCTTGAGCCCGACAGCAAGAAGATGGATGATGTCGTCGTGACGGGTTTCTTCAACAAGAGCAAGGTATCGTTCACCGGTTCGGTGACACAACTCAAAGGCGAGGATCTGAAGCAAGTCACCGGTGTGAATATCATCTCGGCCATCGCTGCCCTGACACCAGGTCTGGAGGTAGTGGTGAACAGTGCACAAGGCTCTAACCCCAACCACGTACCCGAACTGGTGATGCGTGGTATGTCGTCGTTCAGCAACGAGGGACAGAGCGTCAACCAGCCCACCATCATTCTGGACGGAACGGAAATCAGCATGCAGGAACTCTACGACCTCGATATGAACGAGGTGGAGAGCATCAACGTGCTGAAAGACGCCGCCGCCACCGCCCTCTACGGTTCGAAGGCGTCGAACGGTGTGATTGTCATCACCCGCAAACCCATCCAAAACAGCACACTACACGTCTCATACAACTTCCTTGGAAATGTGCAGATGCCCCGACTGAACGAGTACCACCTGCTCTCGCCTATGCAAAAGTTGGAGTACGAGCGTATGGCGGGCCTCTATGATGCCAAGGGAGCCATCAGCGCACAGACAGGTTTGCCCTTGCAGTATGAATATGACGAACTCTACAACGAGCGCTACAAGGCCATCATGGCCGGACAGAACAGCGACTGGCTGGCACAGCCCTCGCGCAACTCGTTCAGCCACGACCACTCGCTACGCGTCTATGGTGGTGCTAGCAACCTGCGCTACGAATTGACTGGCCGATACGCCAATACGCACGGTGTCATGAAGGACGACCTGCGCCGCCGCTATAACATCGGCTTCAAACTCGACTACTACATTAAGAACTCCATACAGATCTCAAACCGCACCAACTACGGCGAGATCAAAACAAAGGACACGCCTTACGGCAGTTTCTCTACCTACGCCCAGATGAATCCCTATGACCGTATGTACAACGAAGACGGTTCGGTGAATAACAATCTGGCATGGGATCTCAACAATCCGCTCCACGATGCCACACTTGGCAGTTACTCGAAGGCAGGTACCAAGTCGCTATCGAACAGCACCGATTTGCGTTGGGACATCAACAGAATGTTCCGACTGACAGGACACTTCAATGTGACAAGTACCGAGGGATGGTCGGATGCCTTCACCTCGCCTTTCGCCCGCCGCTACAAGAACGAGACAGACCTCTCTAAGCGCGGTTCGCTGCAGAAGGGCACCAACCGCAGCAACAGCTATAACGGTAACATTGTTGGTACGTTCAACAAGCTCTTCAAGGACGAGTCGCTCATCTGTGCCTCGGCTGGTTGGGAGGTAAACCACAGCGATGCACGCAGCGAATACCTCAATGCCATCGGTTTCTACAACGATGCTATGTCGTTCATCGGCAATGCCGCTGGCTATCCCACCAACTCTTCTCCCGCCGGCACCCAAAGCAAGTCGGCCGATGTGGGTGCCTTCCTTTCGGGCAACTACTCGTTCCGCAACCGCTACTTCGTGGATGGCACCTGGCGTCTGACGGGTTCTTCACAGTTTGGTGAGAACAACCGTTGGGGTAACTTCTGGTCGGCCGGTGCAGGATGGAACGTCATGAACGAGGGCTTTATGAAGGAGGCCAAGGACCTCTTCGACGTCTTCAA
The DNA here is from genome assembly GCA_045629085.1 of Bacteroidaceae bacterium. GTDB lineage: Bacteria > Bacteroidota > Bacteroidia > Bacteroidales > Bacteroidaceae > Physcousia. The sequence continues at coordinate 79,881 of JAZQQO010000011.1, read as the reverse complement.
ACTACGTGGTTCACTGGGTTATACGGGTAAGGTGAGTTTCTCACCCTTCCAGGCTATGACCATGTATCAGTACTCCAACCGCTATGAGTATAAGAACGGTATCGGTGCCGTGCCTCTGACCATCGGCAATGTTAACTTGGCATGGGAGCGTACGATGAGTTACAACCTTGGTCTCGACTTCTCGATGTTCGAGCGCCGATTGAACATCGTACTCGATGCCTACATCCGCAACACCACCGACCTGCTGCTCAACAAGTCGATGGCGCCCTCGACGGGTGTCACCTCGGCCATGGGCAATCTGGGCGAACTGCAGAACAAGGGTATTGAGTTTCAAATCGACGGCTACATCTTCCGCACGAAGGACTTCAACTGGAAGTTGGGAACTACGGGTTATATCAACCGCAACAAGATAACCAAGATCAACAATGCACTCAAGGAGATGAACAAACGCAACGAGGAGATGGCCACGGCCTACCTCGAACCGTTGGCGCAGTATGCTGAGGGCGAGAGCGTGACGGCGTTGAAGCTGGTTCGCTCGGGCGGTATCGACCCTGCCACGGGTCGTGAGGTGTACATCAAGCGTAACGGCGAGCGCACCTTCACCTACGACGCCACCGACCGTGTGCTGATTGGCGACACACAGCCCAAGTACACCGGAACCATCAATACGAGTGTCTATTGGAAGGGCTTCACACTCTATGCACTCTTCGATTTCCGTATGGGTGGTTGGATATACAACACCACACGTGCCACGAAGGTGGAGGGTAGTAATCCCAAGTATAACGCCGACGAGCGCGTATTCGACGAGCGTTGGAAGCAACCTGGCGACATAGCCTTCTACAAGAATATCGCTGATGCCTCACGTCCTCAGCAGACCGACCGCTTCGCAGAGAAGGAGAACACGCTGAACCTCGGTACGCTGAACCTCAGCTACGAGTTTAACAAGGAGATCTGTGCCAAGCTGCACGTCCGCAACTTGCGCTGCGGCATCAACTTCACCGACATCTTCCGCATCTCGACCGTCAAGATAGAGCGCGGTACGGACTACCTCTACTCCAAGGGCTTCGAAATCAATGTGTCGACAACATTCTAAATCAGGGATTTAATTGAGAATTGACAATTGAGAATTGATAATTCAATTGGAAAACAAATAATATGATGAAACGAATATATAATATAGTACTATTGGCTTCGTTGACCTTACTGACAGGGTGCAATAACTTTCTGGACATCACACCCGATGGTCAGGCCAAGCGTGACGAGATGTTGCAGACGAAGTCGGGCATCGAGGATGCACTCTATGGCACGTATGCCCAGATGCGCCAGCAGAGCCTCTATGGCTGCGAACTGAGCATCCGCGGTGTGGAGGTGCTGGCACAGAACATGACTTGTCCCGGCAACGATGACATCGAGATGCTGCAGAACTACGAGTACGACAAGACGGACATGCGCTCGTGGGCCGAGAGCATCTGGACGGCGATGTACAACAACATTTCAAATGCCAACTCCGTGCTGAACAGCGATCTGGTCAAAGACGCCACGGAATTCCCCTACACCACCTACAAGGGCGAGGCATTGGCTTTGCGTGCCTACATGCACTTCGACCTCGTACGCCTCTTCACCCCACAGTACACGCTCAACCCCACAGCCGACGGCATCCCCTATCAGACGGAGTTCTCGCTCGTCACGCCTCAGTTTGAGAGCGAGCAAAAGAACTATGAGCATATCCTTGCCGACCTGCTCGAAGCGGAACAGTTGCTGAAGGTACAACCTAAGCACCAGTACGACGTCACCGCGTTCATGAACGACCGCCAGTCACACCTCAACCTCTATGCCGTATGGGGCACGCTGGCCCGCGTCTACCTGACGATGGGTAACAAGGAGAAGGCGGCTGCTTACGCCGACTCGGTCATCACGAAGAGTCCCTACAAGCTCAAGGAGAAGACGGAGGTCATCAACGACGTAGCCGGCATCCTCTCGCAGAAGGAGACACTCTTCGGCGTGTATTACGGCGACTTCTACAGCACCACCTCCGAACTGCTGCAGAAACGCACCTTCTACCAGTCGCTCGACCCTCGCAGCGACTTCATGGATTACTATGAGCGTGAGAGCCTACCGCTCGACTATCGTACTTCGGCTTACTTCACACAGATTGAAGCCGGTGGTCAGTATTTCTATCGTCTGAGTAAGTTCACCGATATCTACGAACTTAACAACAACTCCGGTTCGCGTCCCGCCGAACTCATCCTGGGCATCAACCTCATCCGCATTCCCGAGATGTACTACATCCTTGCCGAGTGTCTGCTCGACAGCGATCCTGTCAAGGCGAAAGCATATTATAATGAGGTACGCGCGCATAGAGGTCTCTCGGCTCTCGACGAGAGTACCGACCTCACGCAGGACCTCATCGACCTGGAGTTCTTCAAGGAATATTTTGGCGAGGGACAGCAGTTCTTCCGCTACAAGCGTCTGAACCAGCCCATCTCCAGTCATGATGCCAAGTCCACTTACCCTGCTTCCGACAAGATTTATGTAATTCCAATCCCCAATTCAGAATATGCGAACCGCTATTAAATATCTTTCACTCCTCGTCTCGTTGTCCACGGCGATACTCATGACGAGCTGTTCCGAGACCGACTACCTCAAGTATGACAGTGAGGCCAACGGCATTTATTTCCATCGCGATACGCTGACGTACTCGTTCTCTGTGATGCCCGTCGACTCACAGACGCACGTGCTGCACATCCCCGTCAAGATTATGGGTGTGGTGGCCGATCATCCCCGCACATTCAGTTATACTGTCGAGCGCCAGATGCCGTCCGACTCGCTGCAGAAACTCATCTACCTGCCGGAATCGGCCTCCTTCAACTGGGCCGAGGAGGGTAAGCACTATTCCGTGCCCGCTCAGGTTACTATACCTGCTGGTCAGATTACGAGTAGCATCCCCATCACCATCTACCGCAACACGTTGGAGGGTAACTTCACCGATGGCTACCAGCGCTACCGTCTCATCATCCGTCTCTCGGCCAACGAGAACTTCTCGCCTGTACTATCGGAGAAAGACCAGGTGCGCATCATCGAGTTCGACAATGCCATTGACCAGCCGGCCTGGTACGATGCTTTTGGCGGTAAGGTGTGGTACAAGCCCGACCTGGGCGAGTGGCATCCTTACAAGTTCATCAAGATGGTGGAATACTTTCACGACGTGAAGAACATATTGCCCGACACATACAAGAAGATGGTGGCACTCTATGGCGAGAACCTCGAGAATGTACCTTACGGCGACTTCCACGTCTACCGCACCATCTTCCGCAAGCATATCTATGCCCGTATGTACGAGCACTTCAACGATCCTGCCAACCGCGATATGATCCTCTCGCACTATCCCGACTTCCCCTTTGATTTCCCTAACCCGTTCTAGCCCCCCCGCCTCCCCCGACCGCTTCGCTAGGGGAGGAGCTTCATTCTCGCTAGAGGCAAGATGGCAGGAAGGGCTAGCATTAGAAATAGCAAAGCCACCGTTCCCTTCCATATGGAAGGGCAAAACAACAAAAAACATCACAACGAAAATGAAAATAAAGAACATACTATCTTACGTCATCATAGGACTTCTCCCCTTTGGAGGAGGTTGGGTAGGGCTTAGCTCCTGCATCTCTGACGATACGACGCTGCCCACGCGTCCGCTTTCTGAAATCAGCATCGATGGTGGCATAACGGCCGAGTATAACATCAGCAAGAACGAACCCTTGCACATCAAGCCCGTTGTGTCGCAGGAGAACGCACCCAAGCCGCTCAGCTACACTTGGGAGGTGAATCAAGAAGTCTTCTCGCACGACGAGGAGTTTGTCTTTCCTGCGAAAGAATTAGGAAAATTCCTCTGTCGCCTCATCGTCGAGAACGAGGACGGCAAGACGTTCTACCCCTTCATCATCAATGTCAACTCCCCCTACGAGGAGGGCATCGCACTCCTGAGCCAAGACCCCTCAGGAGTCAGCATGCTATCCTTCATGCTTACACCCACCGACGGCAGCGAGCGTCACTTCAGTTCGGGCGACTGCTTTACGCTCAACAACGAGGGCACACCCTTTGCCGACCGTTGTATAGATATGGTGCAGAGCAGCGGTTCGCTCATCGTGGCTTGTCAAGGCAGCCGCTCCACTCCTAACGAAGAGGCAGGGGCAGAGTCTGTCCCCACAATATACTACCTGAACGAGAAGACCCTCGTGGCCGAGAACATCGTCACCGTTACCGAGTACGACGACTTCGTGCCCACCCACCTTGTCATCCCTAGCGTAGGTGCTTCGGGTGTGGCTTACCCCATCCTCTGCGAGAATGGCAGCGTCTACGAGTTCTCCACCACCGAGGGTGCCGTGTCCAAGCCCACTAACTTCCGCTACAAATATGCGCAGACATGCCTGGCGCACGACGATGGTGGTGCGGGTTGGTCGTTCGACCTCGTCTTCTGGGACAAGGAGAAAGGCGACTTGTGCGACCTCTACAGCGGCTACGGTCCCTACTACTGCAGTACGCAGTATCTGCTGACGCGTGACAATGTGGATGCCACCACCAACTACTTTGCCAACAACGACATCGTGAAGATTGTCAACATCGACCTCACAGCCAAACAGAAGCGCACCGACGAGAGCGAGATGCTGGTGCTCACGAAGAATGCGTTCATGACGCGCAAGACGATTCTCTCTACCGGATTCTGGGTTTACGACAACCAGTTGGCAGCAGCCAAGTTGTGGGACAATGGCGGTACCAGTACAGCCTGTATCGGTACGAATGTCATCAACGAGCAGACACCCTGCGTGGCCAACAAGACATACTATTCGATGCTCTTTGGCAGTGGCAACAAGGTGCGCCGTTGGAACTATGCCACCTCGCAATCACTGGCTGATGCAGAGACGTTGCAGACCTTTGGCAGTGACAAAGCCATCGTCACCGACCTCGTAATCAGTGACGACCACCTCACTACCTACGTCGCCTTTTACGAACCCGACCAACCCGGCCTCAACGGCAGCGTATATGTCATCAACACCGATACGGGCGACATCCTGGAGCGCCACGACAACATCTGCTACAAGCCCGTAAGAATGATTTACAAGAAGAAATAAAAGACCCTCAAGGTCGGTTTTAAGGTTATAAGGTTATAAGGTCCAAAACACCCCAAAACAATGAAGCACTTCCTCACCCTTCTCCTACTATTCACTTTTCACTCGTCGCTTTTCGCTTCGGCGAAGCCAACCTCTCTAACCGCCCAGCAAGCCGACGAGGCCCTCACCCGCATCGTCGCCCAGTGGAAAGCCGAGCAGGCTCCACGCCTCCGTCTTAACGAGAAGGATCACACCATCAGGCAGGGCGACATCTCCATGCGCTATTGGTATCATGGCTTCGGCAAAGAGCCCGTCGATGGCCGTTCGCTCTACATCTCGATGCACGGCGGTGGTGGTGCACCCCAAGCCGTCAACGATCAACAATGGCAGAACCAAAAGGAACTCTACCAGCCAAAGGAGGGCGTCTACCTCGCCCCGCGCGCACCTTGGGATGCCTGGAACATGTGGTTTCAGGAACCCATCGACAGTATGTTTGAAGAGCTCATACAAACCATGGTCGTCCTCTACAACGTAAATCCCAACAAGGTATACATCATGGGTTACTCGGCCGGTGGCGATGGCGTGTGGCGTCTGGCTCCGCGTCTGGCCGACCATTGGGCTGCTGCCTCGATGATGGCGGGTCATCCCGGCGATGTCTCACTGCTCAACGTTCGCAACCTGCCCTTCACCATTTGGTGCGGTGCCCTCGACAATGCCTACAACCGTAATGCAGAAGTAGCCAAACGAGGTCATGAACTCGACTCACTGCAAAATGCCGATCCCGAGGGTTACGTGCATGAATGCCACATTGTCGAAGGCATGGAGCATTGGATGTATCAGAAGGATGCCGCCGCCGTGCCCTGGATGGCACAGTACCGCCGCAACCCCTACCCCAAGTACATCATCTGGCAACAAGAGGAAGTAATGCATCCCACCTTCTACTGGTTGCAGGTTCCCAAGAATGAAATGAAACGAGGCCATAAGGTGCAAGTCACCGTTCAAGAGAAGAATACCATCTCCATCCAGCACTGCGACTACTCGCAACTCACCCTCTTCCTCAACGATGCCCTCGTCGATCTCAACCGTTCTGTTAAGATCATTGGCCCCAACGGTCGCACCCTCTTTAAGGGCAAACTTCGTCGCACAGAGGAGAACCTCCGCTCTACCCTCGCCCAACGTGGTGATCCCAGTTACGCCTTCCCTGCTCAAATCACGGTTAACATCCGCTAATTCCCATACAAGGCGTATGATGTTGACTATCCAATCTATACAGTTAGTTCAATCTCGATAGTCAAGCCGCCTCCTGGTGTTTGCGAGGCAGTAACTGAACCGCCATACTGAAGGGCAATGTTCTTGACGATGGCAAGACCAAGACCTGTGCCACCCAAGCGACGTGAGCGACCCTTGTCGATGCGGTAGAAACGCTCGAAGATGTGAGGTAAGTGCTCGTTGGGAACACCAGGACCATTGTCTATAAAGGTGAAAACAGCCACCCTCTTATCCCCCCAAGTGGGGAAGATACTGTCCTGGCCAACTCTCTCCTCCTTGGGGGAGTCGGATGGGGTTCTCATGGGGGAGTCGGATGGGGTTCTCATGGGAGAGTTGGAGGGGCCTTTTACTTCCACCTTAAAATAGGTTGCGTCGGTTGCGTATGTGAGGGTGTTGCTGAAGATGTTTCGGAAAAGGGAGTAGATGAGTGACGCGTCGCCTCGCATTAGCAGCGTCTTGGGGACGTGCATCTGCAACTGGATGTTGCGCTCACGGAACTGCGATGCCGTCTCCTCTTCTATTTGGTGGAGTATGAGGGCAGCATCTATCTGCGTTTGCGGACGCACGATGCTGGCTTCGTCCAGACGTGTCAAGGTACTCATATCGGCCAGCAAGTGGCTCATACGCTGGCTTTGTACGTAGCATTTTTCCAGGAACTCACGCTGCTTCTCCACGGGTATCGAGGGAGTGCTGACGAGTGTCTCCAGATAGCCCTCGATGGTGGCGGCAGGCGTCTTCAGTTCGTGAGCAGCATTCTCGGTGAGTTGGCGTTTGATGCGTTGCTTCTCGCGTTCGCTATGCTCATAGCGGTAGCGGAAATAGAGGGCGATGGCTATCAGCGACAGGATGCCGGCGGTGTAGTAGAAGAAGGTGTAGTCGTGCTCCAGTGAGGCGGTAAGTTCGGCTGAGTAGGGCACGGAGGAGCGCACGATGCAATCTCCAAAGCGCGTGGCGGAGTAGAAGTATTTCTCTCCATTGCCCTGCTCGCCCTTGGTGCTGGTAGGCAGTGTCGTCGCTCTCTTGATGGCATAACCGTTGCCCACGCGTAGCGCCTCTTGTATCTCCTCGCGTTGAAGATGGTTGCCCATACGCGAGACGTCCTTGCGCTCGGTGTCGAGAAGCACATTGCCGAGGGTGTCGATGACGGTGACGCGAATGTCCTTGTCGCCCTGCCCTTCGTGGTATCGGTAGTTGTTGAGTTGCAGTTGGGCGTGGAGGATGTCCACACGGAAGGCATGTTCGCGCCTGTATTCGTAGATACCGAAGAAGAGGGTGAAAAGGCTGGCAAGGATGGTCGCCGCAATGAATATTTTGTTGGTAAGTTTGTTTCTCATATTATGCATTAAACAAGTATCCGTATCCGAATTTCGTACGCAGGCACTCGCCATAACGCCCGATCTTCTTGCGGATGCGCGTGATGTTGACATCTACGGTGCGGTCAAGCACAATGGCGTCACTTGGCCATACGGTGCTCAGTATCTTTTCGCGCGAGAAGACTTGACCAGGTTTGGAGAGAAGAAGGGCAAGCACCTCAAATTCGAGTTTTGTGAACACCACCTCCTTGCCATCTATGAAGCACTCTTTGCGGTCGAGGTCGAGGATGATAGACCCTCCCCCCTGCCCCTCCCTCGAAGGGAGGGGAGTATATACAATTTTGTGGCAGTTGTCTTTGTTATCAGTGAATGTTCTTTCCAGCATCATATCATTGACAATACTATTCACTCCCTCCCCTTCGGGGGAGGGTTGGGGAGAGGGGCCTGGTATTCTCCTCAGCACGGCCTTCACCCTTGCCTTCACCTCGCTGATGCGGAACGGCTTGCAGATGTAGTCGTCGCTGCCCAGTGCAAAGCCTTGCAGCAAGTCCTCCTCCAGCGTCTTGGCCGTACAGAAGATGAGGGGGATGTGGGCGGTGAGTGCGTCGGCCTTCAGTTCCCTTGCCCATTCGAAGCCCGACTTAGGCGTCATCATCACATCGAGCAGTATGAGGTCAGGTAAAGGCTCTCCCCCTCGGGGGAGTTGGAGAGGGGTCTCACTTACGTCCACATCGTAACCCTCCATCTCGAGGTTGAAACGTAGAATCTCACAAATATCAGGTTCGTCGTCGACGATAAGAATACGCTTGGCCATAGCTTTTATAATTCACAATTCATAATTTGCAATGCAAAGTTACGCATTTCCGTGGAAATATGGTATCTTTTCTATTGCTACAGAACAAAGTTTCACAATATTGTAACAAGTCGCGTAGCACTTGCTTATATAATAACTGTGTAATCTGCGTAAACCGTGTCAAAAACACCTTTAAAATCCAAAATCATCATATTGAAACACGTTTGTCATCATTCCGTAACATCCCTTCCCTACCTTTGCAGCGTCATTCCGAGAGCGAACCAAAACCTCGGAAAGATGTCATCAATATGAATAAGGTAAAAGTTAGTATCCTATCCCTTCTCTTGTCTTGCAGTGCAGCCGTATCGGCACAGACAGTAGAGGCTCCTTCTTTGACGCCAGAGGATTCCACCGAGGAACGTCTCTCTGCCCTTGAAGAGAAGCTGCAGAAAATGTCTGACAAAGGCCTGCTGCAGATCCACGGGATCCTGCGTGGCAAGTACGAGTATGAACCCGACCTCAACGCCAGCCGCTTCGAGGTGCGCAATGCACGCCTCTCGGCCGAGGGCAACCTACCCTTCCGCTCGTCCTACAAACTGGAGGTCGACCTGTGCGATGAATCAGCCATCAAGATGAAGGATGCCTGGGTCAGAATCAATCCTGTCAGCTCTCTGCGCATCACCCTCGGTCAGCAGCGTATGCCTTTCAGCATCGATGCCCACCGCAACCCCTCGGCACAATATTTTGCCAACCGTTCCTTCATTGCCAAACAGGTAGGTGACATGCGCGATGTGGGTGCAGCCGTCGGCTACGACGTGCTTGCTCGCTCAGAGGGTGTGCAAGGTCGCAAACTACTCTCTATCGATGCCGGCATCTACAACGGCTCTAACCTCGACAACCAGAAGACGGCGTGGTTCTCCTCACCTGCCTATTCCGCACGCTTCCAGTACTTCCCCATCAAGGGATTGGCGCTCATCCCCAGCGTGCAGCACCAGCTCATAGCCAACCGCGAAGCCTCCTACACGTCTCTCGATTTTGGTGCTTACTACGAAACGAACGGCCTCCACGTCGAGGCAGAATACCTGCGCAAGTTCTACGCCAAGGATGCCTTCGATGACTGCAACGCATTCAACGCCATGGCCATCTACAAGATGCCCATGAAGAAAGGCTACCTGAATGCCATCAGCTACCTCCTCCGCTACGACTACATGGACAACCACAGCGACGGCAAGAAAGGGTTTGCTGAGGGCACGACCCGCTTGCTGCAATCCGATGCCCAGCGTCACCGCCTCACCGCTGGCCTCACCTTTCATGTCGCCAACAAATACTTCCCCACCGACATCCGCCTCAACTACGAGAAGTACTGGTACCCCCATGGCGGTACGCCCAAGGAGAGCGAGCAGGACAAACTCGTAGCCGAACTGATGATCAGATTCTAATTGACTGCGAAGCTTGATGAAAACAAAGTTGAATAATTATGAATTGTGAATTATGAATTGTGAATTGTACAAGGATACCGTCGTTCCCAGCCAGGTTCCATGCCTTCTGGCTGATGCCGACGAGATAGAGGAACCCCGCTCCATCTCCCTTTCGGATGACGATGATGATGATGACGACTGGGACGATGATGATGACGATGATGATGATGATGACGATTAAGAAAATGGACGACAAAATAAAAAGTATCATAACCACAGTGCTCTTCCTTATGATGCCTACCATCGTTTTTTCGGGCATCGTGAAAGGGCGAATCACAGAACAGGGTACTGGCGAACCGCTGACGGGAGCGACCATCGCAACCCATGATGGACAAGGCATTTCTGCCGACATTGACGGCAATTATTCGCTGACATTGAAGAACGGCACTTACACACTGACAGTTCGCCTTATCGGTTATAAGCCTATTGTAAAAGAGGATGTTAAGGTAAAAAGAGATGAGCTGGTGCTTGATTTCGTACTCGAACCCGACAATGCGATACTTGGCGAAGTGACAGTAGCCGGAACAGCACGCCACAACACCGAAGCCGCCACTACCCGCCAGCAGCAGGAGGCGCACGTCACGATGACTGGCGTGAGCGAGCAGCACATCCGACGCACGCAGGACAAGGACGCAGGGGAGGTGATTCGTCGCATTCCAGGCGTGAGCATCATCGACGAGAAGTTTGTCATGGTGCGTGGCCTTTCGCAGCGCTATAATAACGTATGGCTGAACGGTGCCGCTGTACCGTCGAGCGAAGCCGACCAACGCGCCTTCTCCTTCGACATCATTCCCTCGTCGCAACTCGACAACATGATGGTCGTAAAGTCCTCCGCTCCCGAATACCCTGCCGACTTCTCCGGCGGTTTCATTCTGGTCAATACGAAAGACGTGCCGAGCGAGAACAAGACGGAAGTGTCACTTGGTACGTCATGGAATGAGTCATCTCACTTCCGCACATTCCTCTCTGCAAAAGAGAACACCTGGCAGACGCGCTCCCTTTCGCCCATCGGCGACATCAGTGCATCAGCCAGTACGGCGCAGCGATGGCGTACGGATAGAGGACAGACGTGGGCGCTCGTGGCCAGTGCCAACTTCACGCAGCAATACCGCACACTGCGCGACATGCAGAACAACCTCTTTGGCGCATACGACGTGACGCATGACCGCTCCAACTACCTGCGTCGGATGACCGACCAGCAGTATAACCTCAACCGCCGTCTCGGAGCGTTGCTCAATCTTGCCTGTCTCTCTGCCTCAGGGCGCAATCGCTACGAACTGAAGCAGATACTGAATCATTTGGGCAAGGACCGCTATACGGATCGTGACGGCTATGATGCGCAGAGCGACCACGTGCGTCAGGCAGAATACTACCGTCAGCGCAGGCTTACCTACAATGTGCAGCTGGACGGCAAGCACACGCCTTCGGATGCCGACAAACTTGACTGGAGCCTTGGCTATGCCTACGCCAATCGCCACCTGCCCAACCGCCGACGTTACAGCATGATGGAGGAGGAAGTTCCGCCTGCGCCTGACCAAAGGGAAGAACGCTTCGTGATAGACAATCTCAACGATTTCAACCGCGAAACGTCACGACTCGGTGAACACATCCTTTCGGCCGCAGCCAACTGGAGGCACAGCTTTGCGTTCGACACCTTCACACCCTCGCTCTTTGCCGGAGCATACGCCGAGCATCGTCGCCGTGTGTATGAGACGCGCCAATGGACGTTGCAGTACGAGGGTGGTCAGTTGCCGCAGTCGCTCGATGGTTGGGATGCCGCAAACCATCTGCCCATCATCCTGACCATGGACGAAGGAAGCATCGGCATCAGTCAGCACGAACTTATCGACTGGAGCAACAACTATTCGGCTCGCAGCACACAGGGCAGCGGTTATGTGAGTGCGAAGCTTCCCATCCGTCGCTTTGATGTGTGCGGAGGTGTCCGTTTCGAGCACCTCCGCACGGAACTCATCTCCAACACGCGTCGCCAGGAGCCTTCGCCCCTCTCCACGTTCTACGACTACAACGACCTCTTCGCATCGCTCAACCTTGCCTATCACCTTACCAACAAGCACCAGCTGCGTTGGGCATACGGTCGCACCACCAACCGCCCTGAGTTCCGCGAACTCTCATCCAGCGTCTATTACGACTTCGACCTTGCCAGCAACGTGCAAGGCAATCACAACCTGAAATCTGCCTACATCGATAACATCGATCTCGGATGGGAGTGGTATCCTCATGCGGGCGAGGTGGTAAGCCTCTCGCTCTTCTACAAGCACTTCCGCAATCCCATCGAGTGGACGTACACCGTGGCTGGCGGCACCGACCTTGTCTATTCCTACCTCAATGCCGAGGGAGCCGACAACTACGGCATCGAACTCGACATCCGCAAGCAACTCGACTTCCTGCACCTGCCCCAATTCTCCATATCGCTCAATGCTTCGTGGATAAAGAGTAAAGTATGGCCCCCCTCCGACTCCCCCGAGGGGGAGAGTGGGAAGTTTGCCCCACGTCCTATGCAAGGACAGTCGCCCTATCTGGTCAACGTAGGACTTTTCTACAACAGCGATCAGGGTTATGCCTCACGCACATCGGCAGAGTTCAGGACAAGCCAATGGCAAAAGGGATGGACAGCGTCTCTCCTCTACAACGTGATTGGCAAGCGCCTGATAGGCGTTGGTCGCAGCGTAGGAACAGGTGCTACTGAGGTGCGTGTGCCCGATAGCTACGAGATGCCCCGTCATCAGCTCGACCTCAACGTAGGCAAGGAGATGGGGTCTTTCGCCCTTCGCTTCTCCATCCGCGACATCCTGGCACAAAAGGCTCAATTTAAGCAATTTGAGAAGACGCCGCATGGCGAAGTGGAACAGATCACCCGTTCCTATCGTCCAGGACGCACCATACAGTTATCCGTCGGTTATAAGTTCTAAATTCTGTCTCAAACATGCCAAATAGTGTTAAATCTTCCCCGATTTCAATAAAATCAATAATTTTCTTGTCGAAAATTGCGGATTAATTTGTAATTTTGCGCACATTACATTTATTGTACATGAATAAGTACAAACAAAATCATATCACAATGTTGGACAAAGAATTCAAATATTACCTCGACCATCAGGAGGAACTGATTCCTCTTTACGATGGTAAGTACATTGTCATTATCGGCAATGAGGTGGTTGGTGCGTACGATAATCGCGAGGATGCATACTATTCCTCTATGGAGAAGTACGAACCGGGGACATTCATGATTCAGCTCTGTACTCCAGGCGATGATGCTTACACCGTTCGCTATTACAACCGCGTTTCACCCGTCATCACCGCCGCCGTATGAGTAATCCGTTGACATTGCAATTTATCGGTCGCGTACTTGAAATTGCAACGGAAGCAAAAATATCAAAGGCATTCGATGCCTCTCGTATGCCAGGTATCCCGCATCCTCCTTACGAACCATGCAAGGCGGTATGGGATACAGGTGCGATGAGTACCGTCATAACCCCAACGCTGGCAAGTAAACTTGGTTTGAAATCCCTTGGGCTTGTAAAGATGCAGCATGCCAATGGCGTTTCGCTGGTCAACACTTACATGATAAACCTTCTTCTTCCCAACAAGATGGAGGTTCATTCGCTTTACGTCATGGAAGGGGCAATGGCAGACACCGACATGCTGATAGGCATGGACATCATCACTCTCTGCGATTTCGCCATCACGAACAAGGGCGGAAAGACCACCTTCTCATTTGACGTTCCATCATCCAGAGTTACAGATTACACGAAAGAGTAAAATAGGAATCTACCACGGTACTTCTCATCATGCCTCAGCATCCTCACAGATTGCTGGGGCTTCTTTTGTATATGCAAGCCAGATTTGTGACAATCCAGTTACGAAACATTATCGTAGTATGATTGTAACAAGGTAGAAATAATGAGAGGGTACCTTTGCAGCGCAATTCGAAAAGGTCGGATTGCATGACGTAATAAAAACAATAAAAAACAATGAAGAAAAAAAGTTTTCTTTCGGTAGCGATGATGGCTACCGCGCTGACAATGACAATGGTGTCGTGCAGCAACGATGATGACGTGAACAATGGTAATGAAGGACTAACTGCTTACGTCTGGGGAACGGACGGAAGCATCAAGACGTGCGACCATCTGCTGTTCAGTAGCGATGGCAAGGAGAATGCCGAGGGACGTGTGATTGGCAACGGCGACAAGGAGTTTATCTTTACAGGCAAGCAGACGTTGAAGAAGGGCACCTACCTGATGAAGGGATGGATCTACGTGGCTGATGGAGCCGAACTGACGATAGAACCGGGTACAGTGATCAAGGGCGAGAAAGAATCTGCCGCTTCGCTCATCGTAGAGCCAGGTGGTAAGATCTTTGCCAAGGGAACTGCTGAGGCACCTATCGTTTTCACCTCGGCAGAGGCAAAGGGCAACCGTAAGCCAGGCGACTGGGGAGGATTGGTCATCTGCGGTCGTGGCACAAACAACAAGGGCGTGCTCGGTCAGCAGATTGAGGGTGGCCCTCGTACGAAGCATGGTGGCAACAATGTGAATGACAACAGCGGTGTACTCTCGTATGTGCGTGTGGAATTTGCCGGCTATCCCTTCCAGAAAGATAAGGAAATCAACGGTATAACCTTTGGTTCGGTGGGTAGCGGCACGCAGGTTGACCACATTCAGGTCAGTTACACCAACGATGACTCCTACGAGTGGTTTGGCGGCAACGTCAACTGTCGTTACCTCGTTGCCTTCAATGGTTGGGATGATGAGTTCGATACAGATAATGGCTATTCAGGCAAGGTGCAGTATGCTCTCAGCATCCGCGACCCACGCATTGCCGACACCTCACAGTCGAACGGTTTCGAGAGCGATAACGATGCCGACGGTTCGCTGACAGAGCCTTTCACCACTGCCACCTTCTCCAACGTCACGTTCATTGGCCCTATGGGACGCAATGGTTTTGAGAACACGCCCGAGTACATCAACGGCGGCAGCGTCTTCCCACAGAACGGTTCTGCACTGGGTAAGTTCCAAAGCGCCATGCAGGTACGTCGCAGCAGTCACCTGGCTTGCTTCAACTCCGTGGCAGTGGGTTATCCCATTGGCTTGATCGTGGATGCAGAGAAGGGCAACACACAGGAATTTGCTAAGGCAGGTGGATTGAAGTTGCAGCACATCATCTTTGCCGGCATGGGTGTGACGGGTAGCGATGCCAACAAGCGCTATACGGACGACCTCTACGATGCCGTACAGAAGAGCGTGATTGACGCATCACAGGAATCGTACAGCTCCACATTTTTCAAGGCACAGACAGGCAACAAGGTATTCCCCGCCACCAGCGACCTGATGCTCACCTCCGGCCTTTATGCAGGTGCCCAGTACCTTCCCCAGAGCGGTTCGCCCTTGCTTGGCGCAGCATCCTTCACCGACGGTTTGCTCTCGTCTTGGTTTGAGAAGGTCAGCTACATCGGTGCCTTCGGCAGTGATGACAACTGGCTCCGTGGCTGGACAGAATTTGACCCACAGAATGCTGAGTATTAATTCGTTTTGAGTGATTAATAATAAAAGTTGGTTGTGTGAATCAAAGGGACGGGCCGATCTGACTGGCCTGTCCCAATGATTCACAAAATTTTATTCAAGGAGCGAAAGGAATAACGCAGCGTCTTATTTCATTTCCTGCTACTGGAAACGAGATTTCCCTTAAGAGAAAACTATGACGATCCAATGGATTGATTCTGTCGTTCCATTGGTCGCAAAGCCAGCAAACTCCCAAAATTATATCGTATAGCGTTTTACTCGTCACTCGTCACGTTTTCTTGGTATCTTCCAGATTTTGTGATTTATACAGCGGTGATGAGTGGTGCTTGACTCATCACCACTCATCACCGCTCGTCACCGATTTTCACTACTCATCACTTATACTATTTTTCATCCAGTATGTGATGAGTTGTGACGAATTGTGACGATTTAGAAGGTACTCGTCACCTCTGTATATTGTTGTGTCACAATTTTTTATGGATATTTTGTGACGAGTGACGAGTCATTGCCACTTAAGCGGTTTTTTCAACATAGGCTTCAAACTGCTATTCCCGTTGGATTTGTGAATCGTTGGGGGCTGACCCCATCGATTCACACTCTCGTCTGCCTTGCCTTGCTCTGCACGACGTTGACGATGTAGTCGCCCAGTTTCTCAAGACCATTGATGTAGTCGATGTAGAAGGTACCAAGTTTGTAGTCGTACTGACCGGTGGCGATGTTCTGGAGGTTGTCGTTGCGCACCTGGGTGCGGAGGGTGTTTATCTCGTTCTCGATGGCGTAGCTGCGCGTGATGTCGTGACCCTCTCCTTCGGGTTGCTGCAGGGTGTCGGTCATGAGGGTGAGGGCCTCGCTGACGAGGTGTTCCATGCGGAGAATCTGTTCGAACTGCTCGGGGGTGAAGGACTCTGGGCAGTTCTCTTGTTTACGGCTCAGGGTGCGTGCCAGCGAGAAACAGCAGTCGCCGATGCTCTCGAGGTCGTCCACCTCGCGAAGCATACGTTGCACCTGTCGTTTGGCGTCGTCGGAGAGGCGACCTTCGCTGACGCGTTGCAGGTAGTGGGCTATCTCGTACTCCATATTGTCGGTGATGCCCTCGTACCTCTCCACCTTGGCGAAGAGTTTCTGGAAGCGGTCATTGTCATCTTCATCCTCGCTCGAACGCATGGAGAGGACGTAGTTGAACGACTTCTGGCAACGCTCGGCAAAGTGTACGATCTCCTTGCGTGCCTGGAGCATAGAGAGTTCGGCGGTGGAGAAGAGACCGCCCGAGATGTATTTGAGGCTGTACTCCTCCGCGTCCTCCTTGAGCGGAAGCACCCGGCACACGAAGTTCTCGATCTGCTTTACAAAGCCTATGAGCAACAAGGTGTTGAAGATGTTGAAGGCGGTGTGGAACATGGAGAGTTTGAACAGGTCGTTGTTGCCCGCCATCATCACGTCCTCTACAAACCAACTGACGGCATTGCAGAAAGGATAGAACATGAGGAGCACTACGACCACGCCAAAGACGTTGAAGAACATGTGGGCGAGGGCGGCGCGTCGTGCCTGTGTGCCTGCCGTCATGGAGGCCATGAGGGCGGTGATGGTGGTACCGATGTTCTGCCCCATGGCCAGTGCGGCTGCCTGTTCAAGGCCGAAGCCGGGGATGTGCATGTCGAAGAGCACCAGCGTGATGGCCATGGTGGCTGCCGAAGCCTGTACGACCATGGTGACGAGGGCTCCTACCAAGACGAAGAGGATGATGGTGAAGAAACCGCCGTCGGCCACCTTGGCGAGCATGGCTGCCACCATGGAACCGATGTCGAGGTCGGTGGCTGCCTGTTGCAGGAAGCTGAGGCCCATGAAGAGGAAGGCAAAGCCGAAAATGAACTCGCCCACCGACTTGCGCTTGCTCTTGCTACTGAAAATAAGGGGGATGCCGAATGCCAGCAGGGGCAGGGCGAGTGCAGCGATGTTGACCTTGAAGCCGATGGCCGAGATGATCCATGCCGTAACAGTGGTACCCACGTTGGCTCCCATAATGACGCCGATGGCCTGTGAGAGGTTCATCAAGCCGGCATTGACGAAGGAGACGACCATGACGGTTGTGGCGGATGACGACTGGATGAGTGCTGTGACGATGATACCTGTCAGCACGCCCATGAAGCGGTTCTTCGTCATGGCTGCCAGGATGCTGCGCAGGCGGTCGCCTGCAAACTTCTCCAGTCCCTCGCTCATGGTCTTCATACCGAAGAGGAAGAGGCCGAGCGAACCCAAGAGGGAGAGGAGGTTTGAGATTAATTCATAATTCATAATTCACAATTGAAATTGATGTTGCAAAAGTATTGCACAGATGTTACAAATCTGTTACAAACATATTAAGAAGTTGTTATAATCTTATTTGTAATACTAATGCAACAAGTTTGCAACCTTTCTGTAATACTCGCGGAATACCTTTGCGTCACAATTCTAAAACAACAAGTTATGGACAAGGAAAAAGCAAAGAAGATTCAGCGGTATTATGATTATTTCCGCTTCGTGGTGATTATTTTGTTTGTAGGTTTGTTGCTGTTTATGGCCTCGTAACCTCAAAACCTCAAAACCTCAAAATATGAATACGATTTTTCTTGGAATAGTAGTGTTCCTTTGTGTGCTGGCGGTGTTCGACCTCGTGGTGGGCGTCAGCAATGATGCGGTGAACTTCCTCAACTCGGCCATAGGTGCCAAGGTGGCCAAGTTCCGCACGATAGTGATAATAGCCGCTATCGGCGTGTTTGCCGGAGCCGCCTTGAGCAACGGTATGATGGATGTGGCAAGGCACGGCATCATGACACCCGAACATTTCACCTTCTACGAGGTGATGTGCGTCTTCCTGGCCGTGATGGTGACAGACGTCATCCTGCTCGACATCTTCAACACGTTGGGTATGCCCACCTCCACCACCGTCAGCATGGTGTTCGAATTGCTGGGTGGAGCCTTTGCCATTGCCATCTTGAAACTCGCAAACGATGCTACTGGAGCAGACGGGGCGTTTCTCGGATTAGGCGATCTGCTCAACACGGAGAAGGCCATCAGCGTCATCATGGGCATCTTCCTTTCCGTGGCCATCGCCTTCGTGGTGGGTATGGCAGTGATGTGGGTGAGCCGTATGGTGTTTACGTTCACCTATCGTGTCAACGGTAAGACTACGGCCTACGACGGCAACATGGGTGGCCTCACCAGCAGTTCGTGCAAGATAGGCATCTTCTCGGGCATCGCCGTGACCAGCATCATCTGGTTCCTGCTCATCAACGGATTGAAGGGCAGTTCCTTCATGTCGCCCGAACTGAAGGAATTCATCAGCGCCCACACTTGGTACATTCTGGGTGGCGGCATTGCTGTGTTCAGCGTCGTTATGACCCTGCTGAGCGCCTTGAAACTGCCCGTGCTGAAGTTCGTGGTGCTGCTTGGCACCTTCGCCCTGGCTATGGCCTTTGCGGGCAACGACCTCGTCAACTTCGTGGGTGTGCCCCTCACGGGTTTGGAGGCTTACCAGGACTATGTGGCCAATGATGCGAGCAATCCTGACTCCTTCTTCATGCACTCGCTCATGGAGAGTGCCCATACACCTCCCGTCTTCCTCATCGCGGCAGGCGTGGTGATGGTGCTCTCGCTCATCTTCTCCAAGAAGGCGCAGAATGTGGTGAAGACCTCCGTCGACCTGAGCCGACAGGACGATGGCGATGAGATGTTCGGTTCCTCGCCCGTGGCTCGCACCCTGGTGCGCCACAGCAACGCCACCAGCAAGTTCGTGTCACGCATCATGCCTCAACGTCTGCTGCACTGGATGGATTCCCGCTTCAACAGCGAGGAGATGAAGCTGGAGCAGGGAGCCGCCTTCGACCTCATCCGTGCCGCCGTCAACCTCGTCGTGGCAGGCCTTCTCGTGGCCATCGGCACAAGCCTCAAGTTGCCCCTCTCCACCACCTACGTCACCTTCATGGTGGCCATGGGTACGTCGCTTGCCGACCGTGCCTGGAGCCGTGAGTCGGCCGTGTTCCGCATCACGGGTGTGCTGAGCGTCATCGGTGGATGGTTCATCACGGCCGGTGCAGCCTTCGTGTTCTGCTTCCTGCTCACCAACGCCATGTATTTCGGCAGTTACGTGGCTATGGCCGTCGCCATTGTCCTGGCCATCTACCAACTTGTGCGCAGCAACTTCAAGAAGACATCGAAGGAGGAGCGCAAGGAGGAAAACCTCTTCCAACAGATTGTCAGGTGCAAGGACAAGAGTGCCATCTGGGCGCTGCTCTGCGAGCACATACGTCTGGGCAATGCTGCACGTCTGCGCTTCGTCATCCACACCTACGACACGATGACCACTGCCTTCCTGCGCGAGCAATACCAACCCCTCAAGCACGCCGCCTCGCTCATCGAGGAGGAGCGCAACGCACTGAAGCGACAGCGCAAGCAGGAGATTGTCACCATGCAGCGCCTCGACCCCATGCAGATGGTCAGCCGCAACACGTGGTACTTTCTGGGCAGCAACTCGTTCCAGCAGATGCTCTACAGTTTGAAGCGCATCAACGAACCGGTACGCGAACACGTGGGCAACAACTTCTCGCCCATGCCCGAAGCCTACCACGAACGTTTCATCGATGTGCGCAACGCCGTGCTGCAACTCTATAATCGCGCCCTGCACATGCTCGAGTCAGGCGACTTCACCGATGCCGAGATGCTGCGCGATGACTGCACGGAAGTAGGCCAGCAGATATCTGCCGACCGCAAACGTGCGCTCGACAGCTTGCACGATCCCTCTCTCTCGTTGGGTTCGGTTCATGCCGATGGCACACATTCCATGGCTCATCTCAACACGTTGCTGCTCACCATCCACATTTTGCAGGAGAGTCAGGAACTGGCTGGTTGCCTTCGCCACATGATTCGTGGTATGAACAAGTTTGCCGGAGCCGATTTATAACGGAACCTGAATACTTTATCATAACGCCAGTCGGAAACCGACCACATTGCGACGGCCACCAAGCTTCATACGACTGCGCGTAGTAGGAGAACAACCCCGTTCGCCACCCGACCAACAACCGCCACGGCAAAGATGATAGTTGCCTTCGGCAGGGCCTTGGGGATTGACAGAACTGCCTTCACGATACGGAGCATAATAGTCATTACACCATTCCCACACATTGCCCGACATGTCATAAAGACCTAATTCATTAGGCGCGAGTTGGCGGACGGGTTGAGGCTTCTCACAGTTACCCTTGAACCATCCCACCTCATCGAGCACATTACTTCCGCTAAATGGTGTATGATGGGACTTCTGCCCACCTCGACAGGCATACTCCCACTCTGCCTCGGTAGGCAAGCGGAATTTGCGGTGCGTCAGATTGTTGAGTTCATCGATAAAGTCTACACAATCCTCCCACGACACGTTGTCGACTGGAAGGTCAGGTTGCAGGAACTGGCTCGGGTTGTAGCCCATCACGGCATCCCACAGTGCCTGCGTCACCTCCGTCTCGCCCATCATGAAGGTGCTGAGCGTCACCTCGTGAGTGGGTAGTTCATCGTTGTAAGGTTCCAGAATTTCCGTGGTAGCGCCCATCGTGAAAGTGCCTCCTTCCACACCTATCATAGTGAAGGTGACACTATCCACAGTGAACGTCTCAGGTGCAGCTGCAGGTTTTATCACTATGCCTCCTTTGACGTTTTTTTGGCATGAAGACAGCAGGAATAATTGAACACAGAAAAGCAAAGTCGCAAAGTTTAATCGGTTTTTCATTGTTGTTTTAGTCGTTTAGGAACTTATCGTTTAGTTGTTTGGGGAAAGATTGAAGCGCACGCTGGCGAGGAAGGAACGCGGACGGAGGTGGTACTCGGCATAGTGCTCCACCATGTCGGTGTTTTGACGAGTAATGAAGGTATGAGTACCCAGCAGATTGTTGGCCGTGAATTCTATCTCCACAGGCTTCCAGAGCTTCAGTCGCAAGCCGGCGTCCAACATACCGTAGTTGCTACGGCCGGGGAGTTGGGCATTATGAATGTGCGAACCGTCGGCGTGCAGGAAGATGCGGTTGGGCAACAAGGTTACATCTAACCTGGCATGCTGGCGGTACGAGGAGATGCGGCTGTCGCCTACATTGCTGTGCTGTAGGGTGTTGCTCCAGTTGATGTCGTAGGACAGATGAGTGCCCTTCCAAAGATCAAACCCCGCCTTACCCGTGACAGAGTAGGTATCGCCTTGGTACTGTGTGACGATGCCTTGACGCAGGTACTGACTGCTTGCACGTCCGTAGCCACCATTCACCTCCAGCGAGAGGGTTTGCCAGTGGAAGTCCTTGCGTAGATTGGCATTGACGCTGTACGAGGTGCTGTGGTGTGGCACCATTTCGGCCTCCATCACGCTGTGGCCCTTGGCATCGAGCGTGGAACCGTACATCACGTCGCTCCAGTTGCGCCCGGCTTTGGCTTCAAGGTAGGCAAACACCTCAGCGAAGATCTCCTTGAAGTCGAGTTTCAGGCGACCATCGAGCGAGTGCGAATCATAGATATGAGCCTTGTAGCGGTTGAGCGAACGGTAGTTGCTCATGATGTAGGAGGTGAGCATCTGGCTCCATCCATTCTCGCTCGCTCCATACGAGGCATCGCCGTGTAGCGTCCAGTTGTCGTGCATGCGCCAAAGGAGCGAGAAGTCGGGAGATACATGCAGAGACAGGCGACAAAGACCAAGACTCGGACCCCCCAGCCCCCTAAAGGGGGAGACATTACTCTCAAGGGAAGATTGTAAAGCTGCATCGGATCCAACTAACGACGCTGTAGAAATGTCTCCCCTCTTAAAGAACAATTGCGAACCGATCTCCGATCCAACCAACGACGCTGTAGGAATGTCTCCCCCTTCAGGGGGTTGGGGGGTCTGGGTCTGTGTGGTATAACTTAACACCAACGGCAGGTCAAAGGACAAGGACAAGCCACCCTTGACATAACGCGCTGTAGCTCCGGCACTGAGCGTGGAGTGGGTATAGTGCATGTCGCCCAGTTGTCCCTGGCTGACCTCAGGATGCTGCAGTTCGCTCTCGATGCCCATGTACTGGGTGGAGAGGCCGGCTGTGGGCGTTACGGACCATCGATGTTGGGTGAGGTTCTTCAGCGTAGAGAAGTGAGTGCTGAACTTGGCAGAGGTGAGGGTGATATCCTGCATGGCCTCCATGCCGTCGGTGACGGTGAGGTTCTGCGGATTGCGACTAAAGGAGGCATTGCTCGACATGTCAAAACCACCACCATTGGCCGTGCGATGCACCCAATGAAGACGGTCGCTCAACCCCATCACACGGTTGCGGGCGTCCTGGCGGATGCGGTCGTCGTTGGAGAGTACCGTACCCCAACCGTCGTTCCACTCACCCGTCCAGTTGAGGGTGTTCTCCAGATAGCGCTTGTCGGAATTCAGTTCGTACTGCAGCTCCACCTCGCTGTGGTGCTGTCGCTGACGCGAGCTGGCATCCTCGGTCATGAGCAACTGGGTACCGTCGGGCATACTGTAGGTGGTACGGCTGTAGGATTCGAGTCGCTGCAGGTCGTATTTGTAGGAGGCATTATAGTGCAGCTGCGTAGTTTCGTTGATCTTCCGCAGGTTGTTGGTGTAGAGATTGTGCAGATTGTCGCGCAGATTGCTGCCGATAGGCGAACGGCTGGCACCGAGCACGCCGGTCAGGGTGTGGGCACTCACACCAATGCCGCCATAGTGACGCTCGCCCAACGTCGAGCCATTGCCCGAATTGCCATTGCCGTAGAAGATGACGTGCTGACCCCGAGTGCCGAAGTTCATGCTGTAGGCATCGCAATCCCAAAGGGGATGGTCATCGCCCCCTCCTCCCAAATGTATGCTGTGCGTCCACACGCCCTTGGCTTTCTTCTTCAGTTTCAGGTTAATGGCAGCCGACTCGGGCGGTATCTGATCCTGCAGGGCACGCACGTGCTCGTGGTGCTCCAAGACCTGCACGGTGGCTACGTCCTCGGCCTTAATGCCTGAGGTGGCGAGGTTATAACGACCTTGCAGCACGTCCATACCCTCGATGTAGAAGTGGTTGATAGCCACGCCTTGGTACTTGATGGTACCGTCCTCCTCGATCGAGATGCCAGGCAACTCCTTCAGCACATCGCCGATGGTGCGGTCATAGTCCTTCATGTAGGCCGAGACGAGATAGTTCAGCGTGTCGCGACTACCCCACAGTTTTTGTGCCTTCACCTGCACCTCGCGAAGCACCATGTTCTCCTCCTCAACCTTCCAGTCGATGCGCTGCGTCCTGCTCTCGATGTTGCGATACGCACGCTTGATATTGAAACCGGTGAGACGCAGCAAAAGGCGTGAGTAGTCGACCTCAAGGCTAATGCAGTATCTGCCCACTGAGTCAGTCATGCTGTACCCCACGATGGTTGAGTCGGCAGGTGTGAGCGCTGCCACGATGCAACCCTCCATCGCCTCGTTCTGCGAATCGGTGACGCGCCCCGAGATGGTTGTCTGCGCGGTGGCAGTAATGCTAAGTACGGTAAATATAAGGAAGAGAAGGTGTTTCATAGGTCTTTTACTTCAGTTCAAGTGGCACATATTTCGTGTCGGTTTTGGGCAGAACGATGCCGTTGATCAGGACTGTTTTGTTTATAATCTCCATGTGTCGAACTTCTTTAGGGGAAATCAGCCTTTCGGGATGACTCATCAACTCGGGGTTACTCATCTTCTGATTGCGAAACTTCACAAAGCGGGGGTGCTTGGCCTTCACGGCATCCTCTGCAGGGGTGTATATAATAGGTTCGCGCACGAAGTCCAGATGTGAGCAGGTGAAGGAGTGTACACCATCGGCCTCGGCACGCAAGATCAACCCCGGCAATCCACACAGTCGCCAGGGGCCACCCGACGAGGGTATCTCGCTGCAGAACCATGCCGTCCATTCGCGACCGCCATACGTTACCGTAGCACGCTGACAGGGGAAGCCGCACACGCTATCCGTCTCAGCATAGAGCGTCCAGCGGATATCAGCCGATGCCGTGGTCACAAAACGATTGAAAGGCACGACGTCCTGTTGAGTCAGTTGGTTGCGTTTGGGATAGCCCTGGAAGACAACGGGAATGTACAGCTGGCTCTCCTCAAACTTCTCCATGCTCGTGCCGTTGTGCCGAGCCCTACCCATAGAGCAAGTCACCTGTTTGCCCACCAGCAAATCGATGGGACAGGCCACGTCCGCAGGTACTCCCTTGGCATCCGTGGTGTGGCACACATAATCGTAGGTTGCCACGCAGAAGGTATAATCCAACGTGTCGGGCGCAGCTTCTTCTTGTTGGATGCGAACGGATTCTCCACTCACCTTGACTTGTGCATGGGCCGACAATCCTGTCAGCAACATCCCGAGAACAAGTTTTGCTTTCATTTTCTGTAGGGGCTTTATTTCATCTCCAACGGATAATACGGCATACTGCCTATCTCCATGCCATCCATCTTGATGGTTGCTCCATAGTCTTGCGCAAAGGCGGTGTGATTGAGGTTGAGGAGCTTCTCCTTCTTCATCAGTCGCTTGTGATCCATCTTCTCGGCATCGTAGTGGCGATAGACCATGAGGCGTGGCGTAGCGGGGCGACCCACCTCCTGTGCCGTGAAGTGCCATTCGTGGGTGCTGTCCTCCAAGTCGAGGATGAGACCTGGCAGACCACCGAACTTGTAGGGGCCATAGCTTGCGGGGATGGCTGCAGCAAACCAAGCCTCCCATTTGCGGCCACGGAACTCACAAGTGGCACGCTGGCAGTCGTAACCCAGCACCGTCTTGTGTTCGGATTGCACCTTCCACTTCATCTGCGGGATGGGTTCGCTGTACTCCATCAGTCCGGCTACATCCAGGATTACGCGGCGTGTCAGTTGTCCCTTCTCGGGCAAGCCGATGACCACCTCACCCAACTGAGCCTGCGTGTTCATACTGAAGGGCCATATCTTCTTCGTCTGCTGGAAGTAGTTCCATCCGTAGGCCAACGTACCCTGCCAGTTGTCGCGCTGCCAGTGAGCCGCCTTATCGCAGATATCCAGTTCGTAGGTCAACGTGTCGCGCCAATCATCCTGTCGCCATTTGTTGGGGTAGTCGCACAGCTGCGCTACCTGGTATTTGACGTGCAACTCGCTCGTTCCGAGCACCGTCGAATCGTTTTGAGCACTCGCGCAAAGGGTGCTGAATGCCATGAATGCTGCTACAAATAATGTTTTCATCTTCATATTTGATAAGGGGTGTTCTATTAATTATTCTTTCTCCAAAGGGTTGTCGTAGGTGAAGAAAATCCATTTCTTGGGCGTGCTGCTATCGTAGGTTTTCACCATATAGTTGATGCCCATCCAGTCAAGGATCTCGTCGGGACGTGTGAGCAGCATCTTCTCCTGAAGACGGACTTTCTCCTTAGTCTTTGAGATGAAGTCGCGCTTCCAGAAGCAGATGTCTCTCGCATCCTTCACCTTCTCGATGCCAGCGAGCACGAAGCAGTAGTCGCCATCCACCGTCTCTGCCTTGATGATAAGGCCTGGCAGGCCACAGAGTTTCCAGGGACCATAACTTACGGGGATGTCCTCTGCAAACCATGCCCGGTACTCACGTCCGCCATACGAACAGGTCGCAAGAGTACAATGATAGTTCAGCGTATCGAGCTTCTCGTTTGTGATTCTCCATTCCAATTTAGGAGTATCCTCTTCATACTTGTAGGCATTCAACACGTCAAGGCTGTAGATGACCGTGTTCTTGCTTTTGGGGTAGCCCACGAACACCTCACCGATGTTGGAGTACAGGGCATCGAAGGCATTGGTTCCACGCTCACCGTTTTCCTCGAACGACTTGTTGAACTTCACCTCGTTGTTCCACTCGCGCTCCACAAAGCTGTGGCACACCGTCTGTCCTATCTCGGTGTACATCTTGTCATGCTTCATCTCTTCGGGGTGCTTCAGGTCGTGATGCCAATCCACATCATACTGCACGCGCAGTTGCATCTTCTCGATGGGTTGAAGACTCTCCTTTCGGGGGTAGTCGGCATCTTGAGCCGTTGAGGTAAGGGCACAGCATAGGCTGGCCAGAAATAACACTTTTTTCATTTCTTGCTGATTGTTAGCCGTTTAGAAAATTGGTCGTTTAGAAAATTGGTCGTTTAGGAAATTATTGCAGTCGGAAGGTGAGGGGGATAGACATCTTCATGCGCTTGGGTGTCCGATTACCCTGCTCGTCTTCGACATAGCCAGGCGTCCACTTGCGAGAGGTAAGTTTGACGACTCGCTCACACTCTGAGAGAAGTGCTTGCGCTCCACTCTCGATGGCCTTCTTATCCTCATCCGACAATCTTTGACCATTGGCTTTCGCACCACGATTGTACGCATTTACGATCAGTTTCTCCAGGTTGGTAGATGCCACACCATTATACTTGCTGGCCTTCACCTCCGACACCGAACCGTCAGTTTCCACGTAGAAGTCCACCATAAATTCACCTGTCACACCATACTCCTGAGCTTCGACGGGGTAGCGGATGTGTTCACTATAATAGCGGTACTGATCTTCAAATGAGGGTTCTACCTCACGGACAGCAGCTGTTGACGATTTTGATTCCTGTTTATCATTGAGAGAATCATCGCCATTGACAAGCAACTTCTTCACCTTCTTTCCATTGACATACACGCTGCCATCGTCCCTTATCTCTGCACCGGGTATGCGGCTTGCGAGATCCTCCACCATAGCATTGACTTCCTGATACTTCTCGTCCTGCGCTTCACCTTGTTTTGTGATGATTACAACGGCACCGTTCTTGCCTTGCTCACCCCAAAGGGAGGTGGCTGATGCACCCCTCAATACGGTGACTGAAACAATGTCCTTGGGGTCGAGATTCAGGTGTTTGGCGAGTTTGTCTTCCGAGGCCGTTGCGGGATCCACGTCGAAGAGTTCTGAGCGACTAACCACCTTGCCATCGACAACAAACAGAGGTTCGGACTCAGGCCCCTCAGCCCCCTGAAGGGGGAGACACTCCTCAGGAAGCAAGTTGTCCACATTCTGGTCTTGCACCAAGCTGTCCCCCCTTTGTTTGTCTCCGCCTTTACTTTTGTCAACGGGCAAAATGTCGGGTTGGGAGGGCTGGTTCTCTAACTTCGCTAATGCTTCCTCTACGGGAGCCGTAAAATTGGGCGTAGCAAAGGCGCAGAGAATCAAGGCGCAAACAGGAAGCAGATAGAGCAACTTGGCTCGCATCCAGGGGCTTGAAGTCACCGTTTCCTTCATCATCAGTATGCGCTTGTTCAGCGTACTCTTGTTTAGGCCGTTGACGAAAGCATAGCCTTGTGACTGAGCCACCTTCTTGACGAGCAGCATCATATAGGAGTGCTGGTCAACGCCCTGACGCAGCACATAGTCATCGGCCTCATATTCATGCACATCTGCCAAGGAATGTCCCATCATCCAAGCAAACGGATTGTACCACTGCAAGGCTTGGCAAAGCATCAGCAGGAGCATATCCCACGAATGGTGGGCACGGATGTGCCCCGTCTCGTGCAGCACGATCTCACGCTGACCATCGTTCCAATCCTCTTCGCTGATGACGATGGTGTGCATCCAACTATAGGGGGTAAACTTACCACGGCGGCAGCACACGCGGATGCCGTTCTCCAATTCCTTTGTCCACAGCACCTTGCGGCGTAGCACGTATGAGAGTATGCCCAGTTGTACGCAACGCAGCACGACAGAAATAGTCATGCCAGCGAAGAACACGATGGCAAGGATGGCAAACCACGAGAGCGAGGTGCTCTGCTCTTCCAGTTGGTAGGATACGGTGATGCTCTCTTCTGCCACTCTCACAGGTATGCCGATGTCAATCATCTGCTGATGCGCAGCCTTTATGATGGGCGCATTGTCCAGGCTCATCCAACTGATGTTGCACAACGGGAGCAGTAAGCTGAGCGCTATGATGCATAGCAACACAAGGCGGTTCAGGCGAAAGAACTTCTCTTTCTGAAGCATCAGTGTATAGGGTGCGTAGAGCAAGGTGAGCGTCAACGCAGCCTTCAGGGAATAAAGTAAAAACTGGCTGATCATTTTTCACTATTCACTTATTTATTAATTAGTTCAATGAGTTCCTGCAGTTCCTCCTTGCTGATCTCCTCCTCCTTGACGAGGTGGCGCACGAAGTCCATGCGCGAGCCATTGAAGAAGCGGCCAAGAAAACTCTTTTGCTCACGCTTCTCGTAATCCCAACGGCTGATGGCGGCTTCGTAACGGAAGAGACGGCCACCCAGTGCCTCATGCTTGATAAAGCCTTCCTCCTCCAGTCGGCGAATAAAGGTACTGATGGTATTGAAATGCGTGCGAGGCTCAGGCAGCAGTTCGTAGAGCTCGCGCATCGTCATACCTCCGTTTGCCCAGAGGATTTCCATCAGTTCCAGTTCTTTTTCGGTAAGTGTCTTCATCTTATTTGCGGTTTATTAAAATCGATAAAACTACAATTTTTCGTTTTAGATGCCGCAAAGTAACTACTTTTTGTCGTTTTCTACAAACATTCACGCAAAAAACTTCAACTACACATTGTAATTTAACACTTATTATTAGTTTTTAGTCCTTAATCCTTCCACTCTGTCACAATGGAGGAAAAAGTAGATCATGCTACGTCTTTTTCAGAAAGACGCTGCGTCTCTTAGAAAATCATGCTGCGTCTCCTAGAAAATCATGCTGCGTCTCTTAAATAATCACAATCACTATTATATTATTAAGGTATGATTAATGCACCTGCTCCTTGGGCCAATTGATGAGGTACACCTTGTCGGTGGCACGGGTGATGGCAGTGTAGAGCCAGCGGAAATAGTCGGGAGTGAGCATGTCCTCGGTGATGTATCCCTGATCGATGTAGACGTGTTCCCACTGACCGCCCTGTGCCTTGTGGCAGGTCACGGCGTATGCATACTTCACTTGAAGAGCATTGTAATAAATGTCCTCACGAAGACGTTGCATGTGGCTGCGGCGGTTGGTGATGTCAGGATAATCCTCCCACACGGCATTAAAAAGATGATCCTGCTGCTCGCGAGTGAGGGCTGGTGCCTCGGCTTGCAGGGTGTCTAGCAGCATCGTACAGTCAACTTCTATGTCAGCGTAGTCGGGAAAACGCAGCGTGACGTCAGCAAAACGAAAGCCATAGAGCGAACGTTCGTTGCGGAAACGTCGCACCACTGCCATGTCGCCGTTGGCTATGAGGCCTCCGTTCTTCTGCTGGGTAACAGGCAAGGATGGCCGACTGCCAGTTGCCTGTTGCGTATTGTCTGCCAACCAGAAGTAGTTGTTCTTAACCACGATAAGACGGTCACCGCTGCAGAGTTCCTCCTCATGGCCAAGGATTCGGGCACGGATGCCGAGATTGAAGATATTGGCGCGCTTGTTACTGCGGGTGATGACGATAGTACCGTCACTGCCGGTATGGTAGTAGCTGTCCTCTAGACGCTCAATGAGTTCGTCGCCAGGCACGACTTGCACATCGGCAAAAGAAGTAACATGCAGTTGGGGGAATGCGAACATGTCGTCCGACTTGATGAGGTTTCGTAGCATGGTGGCATTCCAAAGGATGCCTGACTCGCCAAGTTGACGGACCACTTCAGTGAGATGGCTGTGGGTGACGGACAGGCCATAGGCGGACAAGGCGGCAGGACTAAGCGCAGGGCTAAGTTCCTCGCCCACGGGCGGTAGCTGAGCGGAGTCACCTACGAGCATGAGGCGACAATTCTCTCCTCCATATACATATTCTATTAGATCATCAAGCAAACGACCAGAGCCAAACATGCCACCGGAGAGTCCCTCGTTAGCAATCATCGATGCTTCGTCGACGATGAAGATCGTCTGACGATTCAGTTTGGAAGGATTGAGCGAATAGGACGAATTGTTGCGAGCCACGATTCGCTCCTCCTCACCATCACCCGACAACTCCGAACGGAACTCTACACCGGCAGTTTCACGATAGACGCACCGATGGATGGTGTGGGCAGGATAATCGGCATGAAGGGAGAACACTTTTGCGGCACGCCCCGTGGGCGCCATCAGCACGACACGCTGCTGCAACTCGATTAACGACTTGACGAGAGCACCCACAAGAGTGGTCTTACCCGTACCGGCATAGCCAGTAAGGAGGAAGACCGACTCACTATGCCTCGAGAAGAAGAAAGTGACAAAATCATGAACCGCATTTCGCTGCTCATTTGTCGGTTTTAATGCAAATTTTTGCTCTATTAGGGCCTCTAAAGGGTCATTTACCATCTTTTTTATCAAAAAAATGCTTTTATAATCGCGTATTAAAATTATTTATCTTATTTTTGCGATGCGAATATAAATAAAAAAATTAAAATAACATCATGAAAACGGTAATTAATGTAATTTTACTCATCTGTGCTGGTGCTTTGGCATGGATTTGTGTCGGAAGTATCACGAGCGATCAGGCTGTAGACGATTTGATCAATGGTCGTAAGAAAGTTGTCATCGCTCGCTTGCTGGACATCAAGGCAGCCGAAGAGGCTTACAAGGAGTTGCACGACACAACCATGTATTACACAGACGAGGAATCTGGTGAGGAGAGAAAAGCAGTCATGGGTTGCTATGCCGAGAATTTCGACGTACTGATTGACTTCTTGAAGACAACCAAATATCCTGAGAAGATCACCAAGGAAGGTCAGATTCAGGAGGGTGCACAGCGTAAGGGCTGGACCGAGGCTAAGGTGGCAAGTCACATCTACGAGCTGCGCAAGCAGGGCGTAAGCGACGAGCAGATCCGCGAGAAGTTGAAGGCAGAGGAGTTGCCCGGTGTATGGATTGACACCGTTTGGGCAGAAAACCCCATCAAGACTATCTTCGGCCGTGAGGACTATCCCGTTGACTCACTGCGTTACATCCCCTTCTCTAACGAGACCAACGAGGCTGGTGAATTCGTAGAGTTCGAGCTGGCAGCTATGGTTCACATCAAGATGAACATCCCCATGAATTACGTCATGGAGTGCAAAGCTCCCTTTGGAACCTTCCTTACCAAGAAGGGTCTTGGCCCCATCGGTGACAACAAGCGTAAGAACATGACTCAGTACGAGGAGGAGCGCGGTGCTTATCCTGGCCTGAAGATTGGTGACATCGCTAACTGGAACAATAATGCCGGTAACTGGGAATAATACATCCATTTATAACCTATCCATCCGCATCACTGCGGATGGATTTTCGTTTTTTGTCACAGAGACCATCTCTGGCGACTTGATGCACCGTGAGGATTTCCCTAAGCGCGAGGATGAACCCCTAAGTCGCACATTGGCTAAGATGCTGGTACGCCCCACCATACAGCGACTACAATATAATAAGGTACGCCTCGTGATTGACACCGACTCCACTTGCATGCCACTCGAAGAGTTCAAGCGCGAGGATTTACAGACATTCTATCAGTTGGTGTTCGACAATGCTGACCTCGAGGCAAACAAGGTGTGCTACACCGTTCTGCCCAACATTGAGGTGGTGGAGGTCTTTACCGTGCCCAATGATATCTGTGACGCAGTATCCGAAATCTACCCCGACGTCATACTCACCAACTCATACGCCACGGTGCTGGAGCGTACAGCAGCATTCTGCCAGCGACGCAATCCAACAACACGCCCTCTCTTCGTCTACGCGCAAGAGAAACAGTTATTCATCTACTGCATCTTCCAGAACGAGTTGCTCTTTGCCAATAGTTTTACTGTAGAGAATGGGCAAACGGCACTCTACTTCCTGCTTTCGGTATGGAAGGAATTAGGGCTCGACGTACGCGAGAATGCCTGCTACATAGCAGGCGATCCGGAGCCGGCAAAGAAGTTAGCAAAGGAGGCAAGTGACTACCTACTGCATGTGGAACACACCAATGAAGTAGATTTGGAACATCTATAAAGTTTATGCGAGTAATTACAGGAAAATATAAGGGGAGGCACTTTGAGGTGCCTCGCTCTTTTAAGGCACGTCCCACGACAGACTTTGCCAAAGAGAATCTGTTCAACGTGCTCAATGGTTATATTGACTGGGACGAAGAACCCGAGGCACTTGACCTTTTCTCAGGTACAGGCAGTATCACGCTCGAACTGCTGTCACGTGGCTGCAGCAAGGTAGTGAGCATCGAGAAGGATCGTCTGCACCACAGTTTCATCAAGGGATTCTTGGAGAAACTTGGCGACGAGTCAGGCATCGCCATCTGCGGCGACGTTTTCAAGTATCTGACGCGCTGCAACGAGCAGTTTGACATCGTATTTGCCGACCCACCCTATCAGTTATCCAATCTGAGCGATCTGCCTGACATCGTCATCGACCGCAGCATCCTCAAGGAAGGAGGATTATTCATCCTGGAACATGGCAAGAACTATGATTTCTCCCATCATCCCAACTTCGTGGAGCACCGCTCCTACGGCAGCGTGAATTTCTCATTCTTTAGGTAATGAGGTTGTGAGGTTATAAGGTTGTGAGGTTGTGAGGTTGTGAGGTTGTAAGGTTATAAGGTATTTTTCACTCAAACAGACTCCCCCCGCCCTCTTCAAATGAGAGGACGGGGGGAATCTGTAGGGAGATACTGTAGTGAGGCCTTTATTAGAAGCGGCCCCCCCCCCCCCCACCGCCCCCCCCCCCCCCCCCCCCCCAGCCCCCACCACGGCCTTCGCCACCAGGCATACCACGCATCATGCTGCGTGCCTCCTTATCACCGAGCAAGTTAAGACGGTAGATGAAGTGAACCATGAAATAACTGTTGATGTTATTGGTGTAGGTATCGCTACGTGAGAACTCACTGATGGCACGGCTCACGTTGCTGCGCTGATGCAGAATGTCGTTCCACTCCACGCGAATGGTAGCAGCCTTATCCTTGAGGAAACTCTTCTGCAGTGAAGCGTTCCAGATAAGTTCATTGGTATTCATATTCTTGTCGGCGTAACCGCGACGGCTCTGCTCTGTGATGTTGGTCGTAAAGGTCACGCTCCAGGGGAACATCAAAGTAGCATTACCACCATAGTTGAAGCGCCAAGAGTCGATGTTGTTATTTGTCTGTGCCGTGCTGCGTGTGTGGTCGTAGTTGAAACCACCATTGGCACTTACTTCAAGCGAGTAGTTCTCGTTGGGGAAGGTGTAGCGATAGTTGATGCGCATGTTATCGCCGATGCCCAATGTCTTGGTAGCCGACTCGTTGAGGGGAGTAGCAGCAAACAACTTGTCCATATTGATGCGTCCCGTTGCGGGGTCAATGAACTTGCTCATATCACCATCGGTGTTGGTACTCAGGTAACCCAGACGATAGTTGTAGTTCAGGTTCACGCCATTAGAGATGTTCCAGTACTTCTTCTCACCAAGTGCAGAGTTAATATTAATGTTACCCCATGAGTTCCAGTTACCATTAATATTCATAGGACGCGTGTAACGCGCACCCGAATTCTGATCGTAGATGGTGGCCGAAGCAATGCTGTTCTTCGTGTTGCCATAGCCTGTGCGAACATTCCAACTTGTCTGAGTCTCTGTCTTATAGCCGTTGTACTCAGCACTGAAGTTGTTGGCCCAACTGCTACGCAAACCAGCATTACCGGTATTGACATTCAGAGGATTGCTATCGTCGGTCACCTCCATGAGTTGTGTCATGCTGGGCTGGCTCATACGTGCATTGTAGTTGATGCGGAACTGGCTGACATTGCTGATTTTCCAGCGGAAGTCCAAACGGGGTGCCCAGTTGATGGTGGTGCGGGTAACGGTGGTGTCAACAGCACCCTTCTGGTAGTGCATCAACGTATGCTGAGGCTGCAGGCTTGCACCGGCATTAAGACGGAGTTCCTGACCATTCTCCAGTTTATTCATATAACGGAACATGAGGTTCGCGTTGTGGTTATTCTCCTTGTAGGTGGCGTATTGACTGTTCACAGCATCGCGTGTAAAAGCCTGCCAATCCATTGTGGGGTCAGCAAAGTTGATCATGTTGTCGAGCGCAGCACTGGGAGATCCCTCTGAGAGGTAGATCTGCTCCAGAATGTCGCGAGTCATCAAGTTGCCGCCGTAAGTGTCAATACCACGTGCCGAGAGGCTCTGGCCGATGAGGTTCTCAAGGTTATACATCGAGCGGTCGTTGTCCGAGAAGCGACGCTGGTACTGATAACTCAGTTGCAGATTGAGCTTGTCAGTAAGAGGTTCAGAGTAACTCAGACGAGTGTCGATGTTCCAACTCTTCGAAGGACTCACGGTGTAGCGGTCTTGCAACGTGTTCTTGCCTGTCTGATAGTATTTGATATCAGCCCAACTAAAGCTCTCGTTGTCGGAGTGGCTGATGTTGCTGTTCATGTCGAGCGCAATGTTGCGACCAGGCTTC
The DNA here is from genome assembly GCA_045629085.1 of Bacteroidaceae bacterium. Classification (GTDB taxonomy): domain Bacteria; phylum Bacteroidota; class Bacteroidia; order Bacteroidales; family Bacteroidaceae; genus Physcousia. The sequence continues at coordinate 45,060 of JAZQQO010000011.1, read as the reverse complement.
ATCAGTCGGCGGTTCAACTGGAAATTGATACGACCACTGTTGCTTGTACCCAAACTGTGGCTCTTGTTCACATTACTGTTGACACGGATTTCATCGCCAGAGAAGAGTGCATCGTTGTCATAGTCCTTCAGAGGATTATCGGTGATTTCGTAAGGATCAGCATTGAAAGTTACCGAGGTGTTGTCGCCCCAGTTCTTGTTCTCCGAATGAGAGAAGTTGGGACGCATGGTCAATGTGGTCAAACTATCAATCATCCACTCCAAACGCAAGTCTGCATTGATGCTGCGATTGGTAGAGCGAGAGTGGTTGAATGAGTTAGAGAAACTGCTTGAAGAAGCAGAAAGGAACGTCTCGCTGTTGCTCATCGACATGTTTTCCGTCTCACGGCCACTGTAACGGACGTTACCACCAATCTCGAAATAGCCCTTCGTATACTGCTGCAAACCGTTTGTCCACGTCACGTTCAGACCGCCCATGGTGTTGGTAGTGACACCGCTGCCGCTACCCCATCCGCCCCAACGGCCAATACCACCGTTGTTATTATTGCGGTTGAAGAAAGCCATGAACTGCAGATTGTCGGTAAAGCGGTTCACATTGAGCATGGTAGAATAGAGAGGCTTGGGGAACTCCAGGTTACGGGGAGCATTGGGCACCACGTCCTGACGTGCGTTACCAGCAGCCAGATCGGCATTGATCACCCATCCCTCACCCATACCGCGCTTCACGGTCAGGTCGAGCACCGTCTCCTCCTCACCATCGTCAATACCGGTGATGCGGGTGTAGTCACTCTTACGTTCGTAGGACTTGAGTTTATCCACCATCTTGGCGCTGAGGTTCTTCAAGGCAGCCTCCTTGTCGTTGCCAAAGAGTTCCTTACCCTTCATCAACACCTTGCTGATGGTCTTGCCGTTGATCTTAATCGTACCGTCTTCGGCAACCTCTGCACCGGGCAACTTGCGCACCAGTTCCTCCAAGGTTGATCCCTCGGGCACACGGTAGGCATCAGCATTATAGACAAAGGTATCGGCCTTGACCTCCACCTGTGCCAAAGCGGCCGTCACGGTGGCCTCCTTCATCAGGCGTGCATCGTCATAGAGAGTAATCGTACCGACATCCACCTTCTTCTTATCCTTGGTGAGAGTCAGGTTCTGGAATACGGCCCTGTAGCCTACGAAAGAAGCCTTCAGTATATACTCGCCGACCTTGACACTGGGCAGCGTGAAAACTCCCTTCGAATCGGTTACCACTCCTATGGCCTGTGTGCTGTCGGGCTTCAAAAGCACAACAGTAGCACTGGGCATCATCTCGTTCACCTCACCGTCAAGTACTTTTCCACTCACGGTCACCTTCTGGGCCATTGCCACGGCACTAAACATCATCAGTACGGTCAGTGCCAAATGTTTCATCTTTACCATAATCTAAATGCCTATTATCTTGGCTTGTTTTATCGTTCACTTACAAAAACTTTGACGAAAAAAACAAACGATGGTTTAATTGCGGACGCAAAGTTACAACTATTTTGTTGTTTTTTTGTCCGTTTTACATATTTTATTTATCTTTGTGCTACGTAATTACGATTTTTTCAAATGGAAAGACAAGAAGTTATCATCAGTCAGCATCTCGAGACGAGTTTGGAGAAGGCTATTGCCAAGTGTCCCCACGACCGCCTTTTCGTGCTGACCGACACCACGACAGTGGAGCTATGCTGGCCACTGATACAGCATTACGCATGTCTGAGCGGCGCTCAAATGATTACCATCGGATCAACCGATGACAACAAAACACTCGACAGCCTCTGCCACGTGTGGAGCGGTTTGCAGCAAGGTGGTGCCACACGCCACTCGCTGCTCATCAACTTGGGCGGCGGCATGGTTACCGACCTCGGTGGCTTTGCTGCCAGCACCTTCAAGCGCGGCATCAAATACATCAACATTCCCACTACCCTACTCTCGATGGTGGATGCCTCGGTAGGCGGCAAGACAGGCATTAACTTTGGCGGTTTGAAGAACGAGATTGGCGTGTTCAACAATGCTTCGAGCGTCATCCTCGACACTCAGTTCCTGCACACACTCGACTACGACAACATCGCCTCTGGCTATGCCGAGATGCTCAAACACGGCCTCATCAGCAACGTCGAGAACTGGGCAGAACTGCTCAACTTCGACATGGAGGGACAACTCGACTACGCTCAGTTGCAGCAGATGGTTGCTACTAGCGTAGCCATCAAGGAGAAGGTGGTGGAGGAAGACCCCACAGAGAAGGGCATCCGCAAAGCACTCAACCTCGGACACACCGTCGGCCACTCGCTCGAGAGCCTGGCCATGGAACAGAACCGCACCGTGCTGCATGGCTATGCCGTGGCATGGGGCTTGGTGTGCGAACTCTACTTGAGCGTCCTCATCACCGGATTCCCCACCGACAAGATGCGTCAGACGGTGCAGTTCATCAAGCAGCGCTATGGCCAGTTTACCTTCGACTGCAAGCAGTATGACCGTCTCTACGAACTGATGCGTCACGACAAGAAGAACGTGGGCGACACCATCAACTTCACGCTTCTCGGTGAGATTGGCGACATCCGCCTCAACCAGACAGCCACCAAGGAACAAATCTTCGAAGCACTCGATTTCTTACGGGAAGGATGATGATAATTCACAATTCATAATTCACAATTCATAATTAGGCTGCGCGGTTCCAAACGACCAAACGACTAGTCCCCTAAACGACTAAACAACTAATTTCCTAAACGACTAAACAACTAATTTCCTAAACGACTAAACAACTAATCTTCCAAATAACTAAAAAACAATGAAAAAATTATTCTTTGCACTTGTTGCACTTTTCTCTTTTCACTTTTCACTTTTCACTTCGGCAAAGCCGATTAAGACCAGTGGCAACCCTATCCTGCCTGAGTTCCATGCCGACCCCGAAGTGATGTACAGCAACCAGACGGGCCGCTTCTACATCTACTCCACCACCGACGGTGCTGCCGGATGGGGTGGTTACTACTTCACCGTATTCTCCAGCGCCGACCTCACCAACTGGCAGCACGAGGGTATCATGCTCAACCTCAACACCGACGTGGCATGGGCCAGTGGCAATGCGTGGGCTCCCTGCATCGAGGAGGTGAAGCAGGCTGATGGTTCGTACAAATACTACTTCTATTTCAGCGGTCACGACACCGAGCGCAACCGCAAGTCTATCGGTGTGGCTGTAGCCGACTCGCCCGTAGGTCCCTTCGTTGACTCGGGCAAGCCCATCGTCTACGATCTGCCTCAGGGTGTACGTGGCGGACAGCAGATCGACGTCGATGTCTTCACCGATCCCCAGACAGGCAAGCACTACCTCTATTGGGGTAATGGCTATATGGCAGGTGCCGAGCTCAACGATGACATGCTGAGCATCAAGCAGGAGACCGTCACCGTAATGACTCCCCGAGGTGGTAGCCTTGAGGACTATGCTTTCCGCGAGGGTGCCTACGTCTTCTACCGCAATGGCAAGTACTACTTCCACTGGAGTGTGGACGACACCGGTTCGCCCAACTACCACGTTGCCTACGGCACCAGCGACTCACCTCTCGGCCCCATCACCGTGGCCAAGGATCCCATCGTCCTCATCCAGAATCCCGGTAAGGACATCTATGGTCCTGCCCACAACAGCGTGCTGCAGATTCCCGGTCGCGACGAGTGGTACATCGTCTATCACCGCATCAACAAGGGCTACCTCTTCCCCCGCCGTATGGATCCCGGTTTCCATCGTCAGGTCTGCATCGACCGCATGTACTTCAACGAGGACGGCACCATCCAGCGCGTCATTCCCACCCAGGAAGGCGTACCTGCCCTAAAGGGCAAGGTTAAGGCTAAGAAGTAAGCAAACAGCCTCTTCTCACACGAAGGCGCGAAGAACACGAAGTATTTCTCCCATCATTGGATGGACAAAGAAACTTCCTGTTCCTCGCGCCTTTGCTGTTAAAAAAGTTTTTTATGGCCAAAAGGTTCAAGGGCTCCGACAAGCACCCCATAAAACACTAATAGACAAACACATAACCCCGTCGAACCCTACGTCGAACCCCGTCAAAAGGTTCGACAGGGTTCGACGCACATCCGAATTCCCGTCGAACCCTGTCGAAGGTTACGGAAGGGTTCGACGTAGGGTTCGACACACATATCACACTAACATACAATAAGTTAACACGCATCTAACGGAACCCTTGAACCTTTTTGCCGTAAAAACTTTGGAAATAATATACGATTAGGCACAGAATGGTATTTTGACACAGATTAAGCAGATTTCACAGATTATTTCCATTTGACACGACTTGACGGATTTTATTTCTGCTAAAAAAAAATCTGTGAAATCTGCGTAATCTGTGTCAAAAAGCTTTCATTGCCAAAACTTTTTTATAACAATTGTTATTCCCCCTCCTTTATTACCCCCCCCGGGGTTAGGGGGGCTACTGCCATCCTGCTTTCCATCGAACTATTCACTCGTTCCTGCCGCGCCTCACTTTCTACTCGTGCTACGGCTTTCACACAACTCCTGCTACAGCATTTATTTTTCCGCTATCGGCGGAATTTTCAGTCATGCAGCATGATTTATTTTTCCGTCATCGGCGGAAAAAATACTGTCCACGCAATCGCGGGTGAAAAGCCGAGCGTGAATCACGGAGATCGCCTCCCATAATTCACGAAACAATTGCCGCACCCGCTTACCACCCAAAGCGCAGACCCACGGTGAAACTTTGGAACGAGGGACCGAAATCGGTGTCGAGGACGTTCATAGGCGAATAGCGGGCGTAGATACCCACATACTTGTACATCACGCTAGCGGTGAGGTTGACGGTGACGGGACTGAAATGCACACCCTTCGTGATGTCTTTGTGCTTCTCGCCATCCAGCTCGTAGCGCGTCTTGATGGTGTTATACTTGTCCTTGGGCGACTTGAAGCAGAGCTCAGGACCAACCGCTACTCTCCAACCATGCTTCCACTTGTGGATATAGGTCAGGGGCATGGTGAGCATAAAGGAATGCAGGCGCGAGAAGCGTGGATTGGCATCGGCAGGATAGGGCTGAAGGGCAATCTGTCCGTTGGCCGACTGCAAAAACTGGTTTCTGTCCGTCATGCGCCAGTTGCGCCACATCATGCCAAAGCCAAGCGTCATCTTGTTGTGGCGGTTGAACTCGTAGCCCAAGGCGACGACATTGCTCCAGTCCACCTCAATGCTCTGCCCCATATTGGTGCTCATGCCGGTTGGTCGCCCCAACGTGGTGGTGAAGCCTACGCCCACACTTCCCAATACTTCGAGTGTGTAGGGAGAATGTCTCTCCGTACCCCCCTCCCCCTTACCGAATTTCGCCTGTAGGAAGCCGAGACTGAAATCGAAGCCGCCAGGATGGCGCTCTTCCACGTATTTGGCCGAGTCCCCCGTTTCGGTATTTATCTCTATCGTGGTCTTCTTCGTCACGGTAATTTGTGCCATCACTGCAGATGCATTTACTGCCATCAGCAGAGCGCAAAGTGCTGCGCCAATTGTATTCCTTTTCATAATGGTTGTATATTTATTTCTTTTTAAACATTTTCTTCAGTTCCTTCATGCTGGCCTTGCCTTCGATGTAGACCAGCGTGATGTTTTTACCTCCACGCGATGCCTCATAGCACTGATAACAGAGGTAGCGCTCTAGTTTCTGTTGTTTGGGCAGGTGCAGGATGAAGTACGTCGCCTTGTCTTTCTCGCGACCGTATTCCATGTCTTCGGCCAATGTCTCCATGCCTATGTCCTTCGTTACCAGTTCCCATATCGGTCCGAATTCCATGTCTGTGATGTTCATCTTCACGCTGCGGAAGTACGACAGCCTGTATTGCTCCAGCGATTCGCCTTTGGCCAGTGTCTCCACCATACGGTTCTTGGGTATGATCTTACCCTCGAAGATGGCGTTGACGTGCAGGTTCTTCTGTGCCACAACCACAAGTAGCGGCATCATAAGCAAGCAAATTAGTAAACATAGTCTTTTCATATTCCTCTATAGTTTGTTTCTTTTGTCTGTTGTCTGTTGTCCGTTGTCCGTTGTCTGTTGCTCAGTTTCCAAAAATATCCTCCAGGTCTTGTGCTATGGCATCCGAGCCGTTGTCCAGCACATCCGCCATCGTGCTGGTCATCATCTCCATCACCACGTCCTCATCCGTCACCTCTTGTCCGTAGACGTACGCTACCACATCGGGGGTGCTCTGACGGCTCCACACCAGCGGTACGGTGATGGCTATGGCCACGAGGCTGGCAGCGACTGTCCATATGAGTCTTAGTCGTTTGGGAGATTGGTCGTTTAGTCGTTTAAGAGAATTATCATTTTGTCGTATAGGGGTTTCTTCATCATATCCTAAACCACTAAACGATGAATTTCCCAAACCACTAATCTGATCGAAGAGAGCCTCATCCAGCGTCAGTTCACCCAGCATCTCGGCAATGATCTTCCAATCCTCGGGAGCATCGGGTCGCGACACCTCCAGTGCCAACTGGCGTTCTTCATCAGACGTTGTCTCGCCTGCCAGATAGCGCTCTATCAGTTGTTCTGTTTCGTTGTAGGTCATTGTCTCATTCTTCTTTTAAGTTCTTCAAACACTTTCTTTCTCGCGGTCGACACCATGCTCTTCACCGATGGCTTGGGGATGTTCGTCTGTTGGGCAATCTCATCGTTCGATAGGCCGTCCAGTTGCCTCATCTCGAAGAGGCGACGCTCGCTTGGATTCAGATGGCCGATGGCAGCATTGATAGCATTCTTCATCTCGCTGGCCTCCAGCTCCTCTTGCGGTGTGGCCGACAGGCTCTTCTCGTAGCGTAACGTGTCGCCCTCGCTGGGCAGAATCTCGCTCTCTTGCCGCTTTCGCTTCCGCACCAAATCCATGCAGCAATGCTTTGCCACGCGGATGGCCAGTCCTGTATGCCGACGGTCGGGTTCCATGCGTTCCCGCATCTTCCACAGCACGAGCAGACCCTCCTGCGCCACATCGTCGGCGTCCATCTCGTTGCCGAAAAAGTCGCGCCCGATGCGGAGCATCTCATCCCTTAGTTCCGGGGCTATCTGTTCAAACTCTTGCTGCGTCATTCTTGTCGGTTTCTACAGTATAAGCGTAACAAAGTTACAAAGGTTAAGTTGAAAAGGCAAAAAAACAGAAGGGTACCCCAAATAAGGGAGAGAGCAGAATCTTTTTTAATCTATTGTTTGGTCGTTTCGCGGAAAAACTCTATTTTTGCACAATTAAAAATTGAGAGCACAAAGAATTGTAATTTATAAAGTGCGAAGTTTTTTGCGATTACCCCTCTGGTTAGGGTGCCAGTTTACTATCTTCTCCATCGTTCTCCTTCTCACTTCGTGTGACAAGGCAGGACGGATGATGTCGCGTCTGGCAGACGTCGACTCGCTCTTCTACGACCATCCCGACAGCGCCTTTGCCATGCTCAAGGACATGCGCGCCGAAGTGGCAACGATGGACGAGGAGGTGCAGATGTACTACGACCTGCTCACGGTGCGCGGCACGGACAAGATATACAAGAAGCATACTTCCGACTCGCTCATCATGAAGGTGGTGGACTACTACGAGCAGCAGGGCGACTGGCAGAAGCTGGGTATGGCTTATTACTATGCCGGACGTGTATGCGCGGATGTGGACAAGGATTCGCGTCGGCATCTGTACTACATCGAACTGTCGCAGACGTGCGACACCCTGTGGCTGAACGACTACTGGCGCAGCCGCCTCTTTGCCCAAAAGGGGTATGTGTTCCTTCGCAACGGCCTCTATGAGGAGGCACGCGACATGCAGGAGATAGCTCGCACCTTCTGCCGTAATATCGGCGACACACTGGGTGTGCGTTACAGCACCGAGGACATTGCCACCATCAACCAGATGATGCTGCAGACGCAGCGCGACACGGCATCGCTCGTCGCCATGCGCCAGTCGTGTAACATGCTGATGGAGCGTGCCCACAACAAGGGGCTTCGACTGCAGAACGAGATGCAGAAGAGGCGGGTGGATGAAGGCGGCAACATGATGCCGTGGCTTGTGATGGCTGGAGCCTTGTTGGCCACTCTCGGCATGTGGATTTGGCGTAGACGGAAAGGTAATGTACAGGCTGACTTACACGCCGAGCCGGATGTTGCTGCGCAGGATGAGGACCCCTCCTCTCATCCGTTGGCTCCCAACCATCGTGCCTTCTACGATGCCGGGGTGGACGAGATGCTTCGTTCCCATATCAAGGCCGACAAAGCACTGCGTCCTGCCGATTGGCGAATGGTCGAGGAGCGACTGCTGGAAGCTTTTCCGCAATTCCGCAGCACCCTCTATTCGCTCTACGAACTGTCGGAGACGGAATACCGCATCTGCATGCTCATCAAGATGGATACGACGCCCTCCAACATGGCCCGGCTCCTGGCAATGGGCGCCAGCAGTGTGTCGCAAAGCCGACTCAGAATGCAGCAAAAGGTGTTTGGCGGCAGCGGAACAGCCAAGGATTGGGATGCTTTTGTACAATCTTTGTAACTATCGTATAAGCAGTGTGTTAAGTGGCGTTTGTGAATTATTTGTGAAATGCAAATATCAATTGTGAATTATTTGTGAAAAGCATTTCTTGCAGTTTTTGGGCAGAACCTCTACCTTTGCCGTCGAAAACCAAAATTCCAAGAAGAAAATGAAGAAACGCACACTCTCTCTGTTACTCTTTTTTGTGTGTCTGCCCATGATGCTTTCGGCACAACAGACAAAGACCGAATCGGGCATCACCTTCGTGGTGGACGAGAACCTGCCAGCTCCAGTACGAAACAAATACAGCTCCCTTTGTGGTGGGAAGGAGCTGGCAAAGATGGTGGCCGAGCACGCCAATGTCGTGAAGCCAGGCGACGGACTTGTGGCAAGCAGTTTCGAGCGCGACTCCATGCTGTACTGCACCTCCGACGTCCTCTACAATACCATGGTGCGCTGCTTTGCCGAGCACCGTCCCCTCGTCCTCTCACCCGACATGGTGTGGCTCGTCATAGCCCAGAACTTCTCGTACTATGTCAACGAGCATGCAGACGAACTCCGTTCCAAGCTGGTAAGTCATGACGGAAAGATCAGTCTGGTAGTGAACAGTCAGGAAGACCTTGTCGGCGGCCATCCCGACTGGTCGGCCATCATGACCGACTTCGAGAGGCAGATAGCGCAGCACAGCAAGGCCGACATCTGTCATACCATCACTGCCGACTTCACCACCACCGGTCCCACCGAGCGCATCGCCTCGCAGATAACCCTGATGGACGCCATGAAGCCCTATTTCGAATACATAGTGCACACGTTGGCTTGCGGCATCCCCACCATCACCCTGCAAGGCACACCGCAGGACTGGCAGAAGGTGTACGACAAGGCCATGGCCCTGAAGAAGTATGGTATGGGGTGGTGGACGAAGGATTTAGACCCCATACTGAAGGAGTTTGTGCGTGCCTCTCAGGGCAAGCCCAACCAGGCTTTCTGGAAGGATATGGTGATGAAGGACACGCCGCTGCGACTGCGTGGTGGCGGCTGCAGCTTTGAAGGTCCTACCGAGCTGGACGGATGGTTCCTGAAGCTCTTCCCCTATGACAAGGACGGAGTGCGCACGCCCGAGAGGGTGGCACACACCCGACAGATGCTGAGCGAGATGGTGCGCGTACCTTTCCGCTACGTCGTGACAGCGCCCTCGGGACAGACACTGAGCGACACGTCCATGGAGCTCTTTGCCGGACTGGTCAGCGTGAAGGAGGATCCCGTCACCCTCGCCCTCACGCCACAGATAGGGTGGATGGTGCGAATAGGCGAAGGCAACGATGCCATGAACGACGGTTTGAAGCGTCGGATGCAGACGTACAGCAAGCGCGACTCCTCCAAGTCGAACTCTCTTGACGGCAGCAATCCCTTCGGACTGGAACTACGCGTAAAGCGAGTGCCCGAGGCACTGCGCGAGGCAAAGGCCATCGACCGCCTCTCCCTCTATTTCGTGGATCGTGTCGAGCTGCCACAGTGGATGGACAGCATAGACATCCAGCACTTCACTGTGCATGGCAAGGTCACACAGAAGCAAGCCAAGCGCTTGAAGGCACGCTTCCCGCACATCAACCTCGACCGTCCAGTCGATGCACCAAAGGAGAAGGCCGAAAAGAAAAGCAGAAAGAAAAAGGCCGTAAGAAGGGATGCACCTGCCAGCGACGAGGTTTCGCTGAAGCTGGACAGTGTGGTAACTCGGAGGATGGATGGTAGGGTGCGAATCATCATAGCACGTTACGACTCGCTACAACGTGTCGAATCCTATTCTTACAAAGGTTTTTACGACGAAAAACCTGTTGTCTACCACATCGAATACAATGCCGACAACAAACCCTTGCGCATGGCGTGCAAAGGCATCAACATGTATCGTCAAGACCGTAGATACGAGTATGACGACAACGGACGGGTGGTGCTGGAATACGAAGACATGCAGAACGACAGTCTCGACCGTCGGGGATGGCATGACAGCTATGCGTATGCCTATGACGATGCCGGTAGGATAGCCGTCAAGGACTGCCATAAGTGGGATGAAAATTCAATGCCTTCAAGCTCACACATGCGCTACGTGTATCATTATAATAAAAAAGGTGTGCTGACCGAGGTGCTGCAGTACGAGTACTTCCTCGACGCCCTCTGGGCACGCATTCAGGATGTACCCCACTATGCACACATGGAACTGCAGCAGCGTGCCACCTACGACAAGAAAGGCAGGATACTCAAACGTGAGAATCTGACCAGAAATTCCCGCACCCTCTACACTTACGACCGCGAAGGCCGTCTGACGTACAGCGAGTTTTTCGAAGGTGACGATTTGGAGCGAAAGACAAGCTACTCCTACGACTTTCATGGCAATCTCATCGCAATGGAGACGATTGATGATGACGGATACACGTACGATAGCCCTATTCACATATCCTACAGGCCCAACTACAACATCCAGGAAGTGGCAGGTCTGCGCGATGGACTTTGGAAGCACGTCTTCCCCTCTCCGTTGCAGGGCGATGAGTTCTCTCGTCCCGCATGGCATAACCCTGTTGCCCTCTATTCTAACTTCGGCAAAGGCGATATGGAGGATGAAATCGTCACCCTATTCTACTACTCCGACCTTTAACGGACTCACACCCTATACCATATACCCTATATCATATATCAATGTTAATGTGAAATTTAAGTGAGATTATATGCTCCCTCATCACAAAAATGTCTACCTTTGTCGTCGAAAACCAAATTCCAAAAAGAAAATGAAGAAACGCACACTCTCTCTGTTACTCTTTATTGTGTGTCTGCCCATGATGCTTTCGGCACAGCAGGCAGCCATGGCTAAGGATTTTGTCATACACTCGGGAGCACGAGTGAGGGTTTTTATGCCCAAGACGGAAAGACCCGTGGCACAGACGGCACTGGCGATGTTCGGAGAAGATGTGGGCAAGGTGCTCGGTGGCGAGGTGAAGACCGTCAAGTCGGCTGGCAAGGCTGATATCGTGCTGACGCTGGACAAGGCGTTGCCACGAGAGGGATTCCGCATCACGGTGAGGGACGGCAAGCTGCACATTGCGGGTGCCAACGAGCACGGACTGGCATACGGGCTGCTGGAGGTGTCGCGCAAGATGGGTGTAAGCCCATGGGAATACTGGGCCGACTGCACGCCGCAACAACTCAAGGAGTTCTGGCTAAAAGAGGGAACGGACGAGCAGCAGAGCCCGGCCGTGGCTTACCGTGGAATCTTCATCAACGACGAGGATTGGGGCCTCAACCCTTGGGCTACCCGACAGGAGCCCGAGGCATGGACCATCCGCGAGGGGCGCATCAAGGGAGCCATCGGCCCACGGGTGAACGAGCGCATCTTCCAACTCATGCTTCGACTGCGTGCCAACTACTACTGGCCTGCCATGCACGAGTGCTCGCAGCCCTTCTTCACCATCGAGGGCAACCGCGAGATGGCGGCACGATACGGTATCTACATTGGTGGTTCGCACTGCGAACCGATGGCCACATCGCCTGCGGCTGAGTGGGCGATAAGCGGTGAGGGTGACTATAACTATGTCAGCAACAGTCAGGCGGTAAAGAGCTTCTGGCAGAAGCGCCTCAACGAGGTGAAGGATCAGGAGATTGTCTACACACTGGGTATGAGGGGCGTGCACGACGGTTCGATGCAGGGTGTCAGGACGATGGACGAGAAGCTCAGGTACCTGCAACAGGTGATTGACGACCAGCGAGCGATGCTTGCCGACACGCACCCCAAAGGCACCAGTGTGCCACAGGTGTTCGTACCCTACAAGGAAGTGCTGGACATTTATAAGTCAGGCCTACGTGTGCCCGATGACGTGACCTTGATGTGGACGGACGACAACTACGGCTACATACGCCACTTCCCCGATTCCATAGAGCGGAGTCGCGAGGGCGGCAATGGTGTGTATTACCACGTCAGCTACTGGGGCCGGCCGCACGACTACCTGTGGCTCAACTCCCTCTCGCCCAAGTTGCTCGAACGTGAGATGGGCGAGGCCTACGGACGCGGCATCCGCAAGATGTGGATTCTGAACGTGGGCGACATCAAGCCGTCGGAATACCAGATAGAACTCTTCATGCAACTGGCATGGGACGGTCGCAGTTACGAATTCTCCCATCTGGAGCCAACGGGACGGATGTTTGGCGACAGCCCTGTGATGAGGCACATCCCCTTCCTGCGATACTTCGTGCGCAGAGAGTTCGGTACAGAGCATGAAGAGGAGATAATGGACGTGCTGTACAGCTACTTCCGACTGTCCGAAGAGATGAAGCCCGAGCACATGGCGGGCACGCGAGTGGAGGAGAGCGACAAGGCCTACTGGAACACGCTGCGCCCCATCCTGGGTGACTGGACAAAAACGAGGATAGCAGAACGCGTGAGGGACTACCAACGCATTTCGGACAAAGTAGAGGCACTATACCAACAGATGCCCGCCGACCGAAAAGATGCTTTCTTCCAACTGGTCAAATATCCCGTACAGGCTGCCGCTCAGATGAACTTCAAGTTCCTCTGTCCCGACCGTTGCGAGGCGGCCTTCGACAGCATTCAGTCGCTCACCTATATATATAATAAGGTGTGTGCCGGTGGCAAGTGGGACGGCATCATGGATGCTTCGCCCCGCCGTCTGCCCGTCTTCCAGCGTGTGACGCCCGACATGCTGCCCCAGTACCCCGACTCCTCCGAATGGGAAGCCCTGGACTTCAGCAAGCAACACACCGTGTTCGACGGTAAGAACCCTTACGTCTTCACCACACCCCTCGGCACCGACTCCGTGACGCTGCGCGTGCATCTCCGTCCCACGCATCCCCGCAATGGCAAGCGCATAGCCTTCCATCTCGTTGTCGACGACATCCGCACTCCCGACGTGGAGTACCAAACCTACGACCGCTCGGAGGAATGGAAGCAGAACGTCATCCGTGGCTATGCCATCCGCGACATCCGTGTGGCCGTGGACAGCACCCAGACCCAACACCGCATCTCTTTCGAACGTACTACCCCCGATGCCATGCTCTACGACACGTTCAGCATTTACAGAAAAAAATAAGCCAACTTGTTCACTTCTTAATCCAACCCCTCTGTCAAGAACCTCCTAAGGTGCAGATGAGTGACTCCATTGTCGTCTGATTTCGATACGAGAGGGGTCAGCGAGATGACATATTTGGGGTAGTTGTCCTTTATGGTATGAAGGTTGCCAAATTCGCGGTCATGAGTCGCTTCGTCTGCAATGATGTAACTGGCCTGAACATAGATACGGCCCGATCCCAGTTTTTCGCAGACAAAGTCAATCTCACTCGCTTGCAATTGTCCCACTGTAACCTCATATCCAAGACGAATGAGATGATTGTAGATGATGTTTTCGATAACCTTTTCTATGTCGCCTTCACGATTGCCCCCTATAAGGGCGTTTCGGATGCCGTGATCCTCAAAATAGAACTTGTCATTGCTCTCAAACAATCGTTTGCCATGAATGTCGTAACGATTCACTTTGTGGAGCATGTAGGCATCGCAGAGAAACTTGCCGTAGTTAATGATGGCCGTTGAGGTGATTGTCTCTCCCTGAGACTTCATGTATTTTGCGATGCTATTAGCAGAAACGATTTTGCCTGTATTGTCTGCAAGGAAACGCACGAGGTTTTCAAGGAACGGAATGTTGCGAATCTGGTTGCGCATGATGACGTCCTTGAGCAATACGGTATTGATCACATCTGCTTGGTACTCATAAGCGTCCTGTTCGTCCAGCCCATACCGCACTACCCCGGGAAGTCCGCCAAACTGTATGTACTTTGACAATGCCTCGTCGCTGTCCGTAAGATTGTGGAAGACGAGAAACTCTTGGTAGCTCAATGTCTGAATATATATTTCCTTGTATCGTCCGCCAATCTTGGAACTGAGATCACTACTGAGCATACTTGAATTGCTGCCAGTGATGATGAACTCTATGTCTGGTTCTTCGTAGTAACTACGGACACTCTTTTCGAACTCGTCTATGTCCTGAATCTCATCAATGAGAATGTAGTTCATTTTGCTCGCATCACGCCGTTCGTCAATGTGCGCATTCAAGTCATGGTAGTTCCTGATGTCATCAAAGTCCTTCTTCTCCTTATTTATATAAATAATGTTGTTTTCGGGATTATCTGACACTTTCTCCATGAATAATCGCAGTATAAAACTCTTACCGACTCGTCGTTGACCAGTCAAAATTATGATTGTGTCTTTGCAAAGATATCGTACTATCTTATCAAGATAATGTTGTCTTTGTATCGCTTTCATGTCTTTTATAAATGAAAAATTGTACAAAAGTAATAATTTTATCTTTTATAAAAGACAAAAATCGTAATTATCTATCTTTTGTTGTCTATATTTGACAAAAATCGCCAAAAACTTCACTTTGACAGATGTCTATTTTCCATAAGCAGGCAGATTACAAAAGACTTTTCCGAGAAGTAACGTCTGCCTCTGGCCTCCTTGACACGCCACTCTCATGCAAAAACGTTAAATCTTGCACATTTTCAGCAATTCCTGCACATTATTGAAAATTAATTCGTACTTTTGCAGAAAATAGAATGTGGATAAACGTACGTGATTTTGTTGTCACAAATTGTTGAAAGAACTGTGAGTTTATGACTTATTCGATAATTGGAACGGGAGGAATAGGCGGCTATTATGGCGGCAGACTAGCACAGGCGGGACACGATGTGCATTTTCTGCTGCATAGCGACTATGAGTATGTGAGGGAACATGGATTGAAGGTGGACTCGGTGAATGGCGATTTTGTATTGCCCTCGCCACAAGTCTATAACGATGCAGCAAAGATGCCGTTGAGCGATGTGGTGCTGGTTTGCCTCAAGACCACCAACAACCATCTTCTGCCCACTCTGTTTCAGAGCGTGGCCGACAAGCACACCATCGTAATCCTGATACAAAACGGCATCGGGGTGGAAGAGGACGTGCAGCGCCAGTTGCCCCATCTGCAACTGGTAGCAGGACTGGCCTTCATCTGTACGGCTAAGGTTGCGCCGGGACACATCAACCACCAATGCCTCGGACAGATAAACCTGGCCAACTACTCGTGCAAGGATGAGGTAAGGCTTCAGTTGATTGTCAACCAGTTCATCCAAGCCGGCATCGATACAGCACAGGTGGAATACCACGAGGCTCGTTGGAAGAAGGCAGTATGGAACATGCCTTTCAACGGCATGACCGTAGCGCTGAACACACAGACCGATGTCTTAATGAAGCATCACTCTACACGCCAACTCATCCGGGAGCAGATGATGGAGATAGTGCATACAGCCAAGCAGTTGGGCGTAGCGGGAGTGGACGAGGCGTTCGTGGACAACATGATAACCATGACCGACAACATGACGCCCTACTCACCCTCCATGAAACTGGACTTCGACTTCCACCGTCCCATGGAGATTCAGTACATCTACACCCGTCCGCTGCAGATAGCACGCCAAGCCGGTGTGCCCATGTACAAACTGGAGATGCTGGAGGCAGAGCTGAGGTTCCTGGAAGACGGACGATCTCTCATATGATTTCCACAAGTGATATTTATTCTACAAGTATTTTCTCGAGGATGCGCTCAGTTTCCTCTGCTTCTGGATAGACGGAAAGTATCGTTCCATGCTCGTCAATGAGGAAGCCGCCCCCACCGGCATTGCTGATGCCATTCTTGAGCCAGACCTGATTCTTGTCGTTCAATTCAAGAAGACTGATCCAGGGATATCCGTCTTTTGCAAGTGCTTTAGCCATGTCTTCTTCGGCAGATTCACGTGCAATGCCTATCACCTGGAACCCTTTGTCTTTGTATTTTTCGAAAATGGGAATGAGTGCCTTGGCATGCTTCCGGCATGGGCCGCACCATGATGCCCAGAGGTCGATGTAGATGACCTTGCCTGTAAAGAGAGAAGACAGGGCCACTTGTTTGCCGTCCGGATGGGTGACCTCGTAGTCAATGTATTTGTTGCCAGGGATGAGGTCCAACGATTTCAGGGCATCCCGAATACTCTTGTGGTAAGGATGGCCTTCATACTTTTTGCTATAAGTATTCTTATATGAACTAATGTGGTAAGGAGTGAATGGGGCTGTTTGTGCTCTGTGCGAGGAGAGTGAATTTTTCATTTCGAACAGACCATAGATGCATGGGTGTTTTTCCAACCACATCACGGTGGCAATGCGCCACTTCATATACACAGCCTCGTAATCCTCTTCCAGTTGCTTACGGATGGCTGCATGTGGATTCTTACTGTCATCGGACAACAAATCATCTATGTAGGCGCGCCTCGCGTCAGCATCCATACCCTCTACCTCTTTTTGGAGGATAGCATCCAGCGAGTCCCTCCTAGCATCGGCTGCATTAAACAAAGGGTTGTAGATAGCATCCAATTCATCGTTGAGTTGTTGCATCATCTTGGTTTCCTTGCCAGTGCATTTTGTTATTGCCTTATCCTTATTTCCATCCATGGTGATGTGCACTTTCTGGTTTTCAGAGATGAAATAGGCAGGCGTCCAACTACCTTCTTCATACTGATTGTCTGCGATTAGCTCATAGTAGCGCATGACATCAGTTTTCAGGGTGTAGCTAAATTTCCCATCTATGACAGAAATGCTAATAACATTGCCTTGCGTTCGGATGTCTGCACCACTTTCTACAAGGTATAATTTTGTTGTTTTGGTATCGGTGGTCGTTCCTTCTATCTGGCAGGTTATGGATTGCGCCCATCCACTTACTGTACAGATAACAAGGATGAGGTTTGTGATTACATGTTTCATTACTAATTCATAATGAGTGAATTATATTATGCGAAGTTTTTCGTTGCGAAGTTTTTCGCATGCAAAAATACACATTATTTTCATAAACTCCAAACTTTGGCATGACAAATGATAGTGCACTACGTTTTTAGCCATAAAACATTAGGCTACTCAGCAATTGCTACACTTCAGTTCGATACCAGCATCGAGTAGTTGATGCCGTCGCACTGTATGGAGGTGCAGGTGGGGAGAGACGTCTCTCCCCCGCCCTCCCCGAGGAGAGAGGGTGCTACCGCGTTGGAGGCGGAGTGGTTGGAATTGGAAGCTTGTTTGGTAGAACGATCCACATACCTGACCTTCTCCACCACTCGTTCCTTCTCAACGGTTTGGGTGAGGTAGAGGGTGTCGTGGACGGGATTGTCGAGGCGGATGGTGTCGGTAGCGTAGACGTATTGAATTTCGGGTGCATTGTTACCTATCAAAAGGGGGAGCGACAAACCCACGATGACGCCGATGACGGCGGCTACGGGGGCGGCTATCCAGCCCCAGTAAGTGCGGCGAGAGGTCATCGGATTGTGGGGAACGTGCAGTTGTGCGTTCTCTTTTTTTGCTGTTCGCTGTGCGGATTCGCGGAGTATATCTTCAAAGTTTGCCATAGTTTTCAGCCCCCTCTAACTCCCCGAGGGGAGGACTCTAAGCTGGGTGAGGGCATTGCGCCAGCCTAATTATGAAGGTCGAAGAGCTCGACGAAGTCAATTATGAATTGTGAATTATGAATTGTCTAAGTCTTTTGGTTAGACTGTGCAAGCGAGACTTGACGGTGCCTTCGGGGATGCCGATGATGGAGGCTATCTGCGGCACGCTGAGGTCTTCCTCAAAACGAAGGGAGAAGAGGAGGCGCTGGTCGGGTGGCAGCTTGGCAAGTTCGGCTTGCAAGGCGCGGTCGAAGGTCTCACGGTCTATCTGCAGGTCGAAGGTGTTGTCCTCGGCCTCCTGCTCGGTATGCTTGACTTCCTGCTCGTAGGCTTGTTCGTAGGCAAGGTGGCGGTAGCGGTTCTTGCAGAGGTTGTAGGCGATGCGGAAGAGCCAGGGGAAAAAAAGACTCTCCCCCCGCCCTCCCTGAAGGGAGGGAGCTTCTAAACTGGGTGTTGAGAGGTTTACAGAATACTGCGAGCGGTTGGCCCAGACGCGGAGGAAGGTGTCTTGCGTGAGGTCGGCAGCGAGGGCTTCGTCATGGTTCAGCTGGCGGAGGAAGAAGCCCATGAGGCGACGGGCATGACGACGATAGAGCTCATCGTAAGCCCTTTCGTCGTCCTTGCCGGAGACACGCGCCATCAACTGCTCGTCGGTGAGCGCGTGAAGAGAATGGAAAAACATGGGTAAAATCATTTCTCTGCTTGTATCGTTTCCTTTAACCATTTTTTGTGCTCTGGCTCGGTAGGACAGCGTTCGACGCACTTCTCCAGGATGCGGCACAATCGATCGGCCTCGTTGACCTCCCCCTTGTTGCGCAGTTTCGAGACGAGGTTGGCAAGTAGGGTGACATAGTTCAGGTCGAGCTTGTAGCTCGTTTCCCACTTGTTGGGATGCAGGTCGGGCTCAGCCAGATAGTCGAGGTGGTAGACCTCCTTCACGTTTTTCATCGCCACGCCGAAGTTGTCGTACTGATGGTCGCTCCACTTCAGCAGGATTCCCTCGTTGTAGATGCTGTCCTTGTTGAGGTCGGCGTGCGACAGCACGTCGGTCGAGAAATACGCAGGACGCTTGCTCTCGCGGATGAGGTACATCATCATGTCGGCATAGAACTGCTTGCTCCAGTCGCTACCACGCTGGTAATAGTCGTTCCAGTCAACCACCATTGGCTTGATGCCAAGACGCTTGCACAGCGCGTCGCGAAACTTCTCGACATAGAGGAACGACAACGGGATGACGGTCACGTCCGTCCGTTCGCCGAGGGCATCCTGCATCATCTTCATGGGTGCCGTGACGGCATCTCCATTGGCGAAGTAGATGGCACCTTGCTGCATGCTTTGCAGCATATTCCAGTTGTAGCGAAGGATGCGATCGGGGTAGTGGCCACTCTCGTAGGTGCGCTTGTTCAGCTCAGGCAGCAGAGGGTTCTCCGGGTCAGTTACCCACAAGCGGCAAGCCAGGTAGTCGACATCCTCGGAGTTGGCATCCTCGGGCATCAGTTCGATGGCACGGAAGATGTTGTCGCCACGTCTGGCAGCCGAGTCGGTGGTCAGGCAGAAGCGCCCCTTGCAGAGGTTGAGCACGTAGCTGTCGGGCAGCATAGCCTCCATCTTGCGGATGACGTCGGCCGTCCTCGACTGGTCCTGGTCTTCGCCAAAGGCATCTGCAAACTGTTCATAATAATAGGTGGCGCGGAACAGGTTGCGCCATGCCCATTGGTCCTTCGGGTTCTCGTCCACCTTCTTCTGCCAGGCCAGGGCCTGAGCTCCATACCACTCTGGCTCGTTCGGGTAACCGTTCTCCACAAACGATACGATGGTCTCTGCCTTTTCGGCACATTGCACAGGAGCTAGTTCCTTCTTTGTGGGTTCTGAACTCAGACGGAACGTGACGGGCAGTTCCACCTCGCTGTCCACCTTCTTGCCGTCCTTCGTGGCGGGTGCCCATTTGGACAGCATCTTCACGCTCTTCACCACCTCATCCGACATCAGCTTGTGAGGCGAACTGACGACAGTTACCTTGCCGATGCTTCCGTCCTTCCGTATTTGTACCTTCGCCACAACCGTTCCCTGGATGTCTTGTTCCATACACTCCTTCGGGTAACGTACGTTGCGGTAGATAGTACTCATAAGTGCGTCGTTGCCTTCGGGATACAATGCTTCGGTAATGTTGTTTTGTGCAAACCCTAGTGTGCAGCAGATAAGCGCAATGGCTATAATGATTGTCCTTTTCATTGTTGATTAGTCGTTTAGAAAATTAGTCGTTTGGTCGTTTAAGGGTAACGAAAATTAAAAAAATGGAGAAAATTTTCTTTCTTTTCTGAATTTTCGTTTAAGATTAGTCGCTTAGGACCGCGCAGCTAATTGTGAATTATGAATTATTCGAGGCGCTCTCACTATTGCATACACACAAGTTTGCTAATCGTTCACAAAAATACAACATTTTTTGTTTTTTCTTGCCGGTATCGGCAAAAAGCAGTACTTTTGTATGATTTTACAACTAAAAACTTGCCGATAAGAACTTAGCATAGTGGTAAGTGCGGAAATCATATTGCCATCCGTAGCGTTGCAACCGTTTGTGCATCACTACTGGGTGTTGAAGACTGCTAACTTCAGCATGTCTAATATCATCATGCCTGATGGCTGTCTGCATTGGATGTTCCAGCGCAAGAAGTCTTTCGACGTGGATGGCGTTTCGCAAGAGAGCATAAAGGCTTCGGTTACGGGATTCTACGACAGGGCATTGCGTGTGTGTTCCGATGACGACGTTGAGCTGATCACGGTATTCTTCCGTCCGTATGCGGCAGGTATCATCATGGACATGCCTTGCACGGAGTTGTCTTTCGACAACATCGATTTCGAGAATCTGGAGAGCATGGAGTTCAGAACGCTGAAACGTCATGTACTTGACGCAGACAGCACTGACGAGGGCATCGGCATGATAGAAGAGTTCATTCTGCGAAGACTCGTAAGAACGCAGGGTACTCACTATATGGACCGACTCAAGAAAGTCTTTGAGACGATGGCGTCCAACCCGGAGATGCGAGTTGACGAAATGGCTTCGGTGGCATGTCTCAGCGAACGGCAATTTCGCCGGGTGTTTATCGACAATGTCGGTCTGACCCCAAAACAGGTGCAGCGCATCATGCGATTCCGCAACGCCACAAACAAGATCATGCTCTATGGTCAGGAAAACCTTGACAATGTGTTGTATCTGAATGGCTATACCGACCACAGCCATTTCAATCATGAGTTTCACAATATCGTAGGTATCTCGCCGACAGAGTATATAGCCTCGCTGGAGAAAGTCCGAAAGCGAGGAGGATTTACAGTCTATAGATCTTATCACGCTCCAGAATGAGCAAATGTCCGATTTTTACAAGTCGGACATTTTTTTTTGCCTTAATTTTGCAACGCGTTTGTAGCAAATCCGGTCGTAATGCGACTAATGAAACAAAAGCGATAATCAACGCACAGAAAAGAAAATACGAAGGAACCGGTGCCGATGGTTCAAAGAACGAAGAATACTGCATCTACTGTCTCAAGGACGGTGCCTTCACGGGCAACTTCACCATGGAGCAGATGGTGGAATACTGCTCTATGTTCGTGGAGGATGTCGGCGTAGACAACTATCTGGCAGAGGTAAACAGTTCATCAAACTTTTGCAGGACTTCTACACGGTCAGTCATTTCCCCGACTTCATGCCTCGATACATCGAGGTAGTGAACGCATATCAGACAAAATAAGAACTGATGCTCATCTCAAGATTCATCATGATCACCGTAAGTTTGCATCAGATTAATTAAAAGAAAAAAAAATTATGAAAAAGAAAATAACGACTTTCGTGCT
Organism: Bacteroidaceae bacterium; assembly: GCA_045629085.1. Lineage (GTDB taxonomy): Bacteria > Bacteroidota > Bacteroidia > Bacteroidales > Bacteroidaceae > Physcousia. The sequence goes on along the minus strand of JAZQQO010000011.1, from coordinate 23,211 downwards.
TGCCATGATGGCGGCACAGACACTCTCGGCACAGGAGGTGCTGACTGAACAACAGGATTCACTTCTTCAGGTAATGAACGACACTGCATATTGGAAAAGTTTCACGCTGGGCGAGGTCGTGGTAAAGAGCAATCTGCCTAAGACTCGCGTCAAAGGCGATGCTATGAGAACATTGATTAGCGGCTCCATTCTGGAAAAGGCAGGTTCGGCTACGGATGTGCTGGCAAAGATTCCTTCACTCAAGGCTGAGAAGGGTAGCGGCGTGGAAGTGTTCGGCAGAGGTGCTGCGGAGGTTTACATAAACGGCAGGAAGGTTCAGGATATGAACGAGCTTGATCGTCTGCGTTCGGAGGATATTCTGCATGTTGACGTGGTGCAGAACCCAGGAGCTCGTTACGCAGCTTCCACAAAGGCTGTGGTGCGCATTGCAACGAAAAAACGCCAGGGAGAAGGTTTCTCTTTCGTAGAAAATGCCGGCGGCATTTACCGTTACGGATGGGCAGGAACGAACAATCTCGACGTGAACTACCGCACTGGCGGTCTCGACATTACGGCTTCCTTCTGGGGCGGCATCTACGGACATAACCGTGGCAACCAGTCGAACGACATCACTTATATTATCGGCAATGACCATTACCTCGGCAGCAGTACGCAGGATGCAAGGAATCGTTGGACGGGTTATTCGCCACAGATTCAGCTGAACTATATGGTGAACGAGAACCACTCGTTCGGTGCTTACTACAAATGGGATCACAACACCCACAACAAGCGCAAAGGTTGGTTCCTGATGAAGAACTACAAGAATGACACGCCTACGGAGGATATGCTGAGCAACCTTGATGGCGACGGTAACAGTCGCAAGAACATCTTCAATGCTTACTACAACGGAAAGGTGGGCAATTTGTCTATCGACTGGAACATCGACGGGCTTTTCATGAACGGAAACGACTTTCAGACAACCGTAGAGAATACAACATACCACGACGGAAGGTCTGAAACGCAGAACTTCGTCTCTTACTCCACTCCAAGCAGCAACGACTTCTGGGCAACGAAACTCATTCTCTCATACCCTATTTGGAAAGGCAACCTCTCTGTAGGAACAGAGTATTCGCACACAAATCGCAACAGCCGCTACTGTCTTGACAGCGAGAACGCAGTAGCAGTGACGAGCAGCGACACGGACATCAAGGAGTCGTCAACAAGTGCTTTCGTTGAATACGGCAGAAGCTTCGGCAGACTGTTTGCACAAGCAGGTGTTCGCTACGAGTATCTTTCCAACGACTACTATATTTTTGGCAAGCACGATGACGAGGTTTCTCAGTCATACGGCGACTGGTTTCCAACCCTTACACTGAGCTATCGCACAAACAGCAACATTCAACTTTCGCTCTCTTATCGCAAGGACATCAACCGCCCGAACTACGACAATCTGTCGAGCTCCATCATCTACATCAACAAGTACAGCTACCAGAGCGGAAATCCTTACCTGAAGCCAGTATACACTGACAATATCGTACTTAACGCTGCCTACAAATGGATGAATGCTTCGGTCACATACCAGCGCATAAAGAACGACATCGTGTTGCAGACACAACCCTATCCTGGCAGCACAGATCCAATGGTGAGCCTTATCCGTCCAGTGAATAGCAGCGATTCTTACAATCGCCTTATGTTCGTCCTGTCTGGCCGTCCAAAGATTGGAATATGGCATCCAATGTGGCAGGCATCCCTTGTGCTGCAAAACTACAAGTCGCTCACTCTCGATGGAACGATGATGATACTCAACCGCCCGTATGTATGGGCCGGATGGAACAATGATTTCATTCTGCCTCACGACTGGAGCATCAATGCTAACGTGAATCTCACTACCAAAGGCGACAACATGACCTACCGTATGACAGAGAACACCTGGAACACCAGCCTCGGAATACAGAAGGACCTGAACACCCGTTCGCTCGGAAAGTTCACCTTCGATTTCCGCTGCTATGACCCATTCAACATCCAGAAGTCAGCCAACATCGTCTATGGCATCCGTCAGATAGAGGGGCACAACAAGGCTATGCGCACCTTCACTCTCGACATAACCTGGCGCTTCAACGAAGCTCAGAAGAAGTATCGTGGCACAGGTGCCGGAGAAAGCCAAAAGAAAAGAATGTAATTTTGTATCAAATAATAAAACAAATAAACAATGGATTCAAAGAAAGAAACAACATTCTGCCAGAGTTGCGGTATACCACTCACAGAAGAAATACTCGGCACAAATGCCGATGGTTCAAAGAACGAAGAATACTGCATCTACTGCCTCAAGGACGGTGCCTTCACGGGCGACTTCACCATGGAGCAGATGGTGGAATACTGCTCTATGTTCGTGGAGGAATACAACAAGAATAACGGGCAGAACCTCACTGCTTGCCAGTACAAAGACGTATTGCGCAAGTTCTACCCCACGCTCAAGCGATGGAGAGGCGACGATGCCTGCCTGCCACACGCTGATCACCCCATGAAGAAAGCCTTCATCGAGGAGGTCAACGCCCTCGACATCCCCGGCCTTCATGTCGACAACCTCTACGTGCTGCAGGGGGCGTTCATCAACCAGCCTTACACCATCAACGGCAATGAGGTGAAACTGCTTGACGATAACGCCACCTATTGGGGCAACCAGGTGATGAAGTCTGATGAGAAATGCTACGGCTTAGCCTGCTGTGAGAAGTACATCCTCGTGAGCGAGTATGGAAAGGACGGGGCTGATGCGGAAATCGTGGCTTTGAAAAGAAGATGAAAGACTCTATGACAACTCCATTCGCAAAAATAATTGTATGTTACCTGATGTGCATTTTCACATTGTCAGCCAATGCACAGACAAAGGTGAAGGCAGAGAATCCAGAAGAGGTTGAACTTGTCAGCATCGTTGCACATCTGGCACTTGTCAACGGCTACGATTGGGATGCAGAGGATGTTGGCGTGGATGACTATCTGGCAGATGTCGATAGCGCATTTGCACCTTACAAGCAGCACCCAATCGTCCCATTCATCCGCAAGAAGCTTCTCAATAACGGTTTCAACTGGCATTTCCCCATGCATGTGGCGCTTCGCCTGCATATCAAGAATGGCAAGATAAAGTACGACAAGAATCTGGTACCAGACTTCGACGACTACTATGACCGCATCAGTCGCGAGGACGAGAAGCAGTTCATCAAGCTTCTACAGAACTTCTACAACGTCAGCCATTTCCACGACTTCTTCGTACGGCACAAGGCACTCTATGCCGAATGCGAAACCGCCATGCAGCGTGTCATCGAACAGGTGGATTTCAGTTGGTACGACAGCTTTTTCGGGCCTCGCGAGAACAGTACGTTTCACATCTACACCAACATCCTCGTTGGGCCTGCCAACTATGCCATTCATCAGAAGCGCAAGGACGGTGTGGAGATTATCAATGCCTTGATGGGGTGCTGCAATCGCAGCAAACAGGGAGATATCTACTACGACACATACAGCACCCTGCCCATCATCATTCACGAGTGCAACCACTCCTACTGCAACCCTCTCAACGAGGAATTCTGGTCGCAGTTGAGCGAGAAGATGGAAGCCTTCTTCGCCCCCAACGCCAAGCACTATACCGATGAGGCCTATGGCAATGCGCAGTATGTGCTGAACGAGACTTTCGTAGAGGCAAGTGTCATGCGATATCTTATGACGCACCCTTTCGATTTCACCGAGAATACCAAGCGCTGGTTGAAGGTGCTCAAGGTCAGCGACGAACAATTGGAGGCAGCCCCAGACAAGGTGGCGTTGCTCAACGATGCCTACATCAAGCTCCTCACCAAGATAGACTACGAGGACAAGCGCTTCTATATGATTCACGATGTGATAGAAGTACTCGGGGAACGCGAGCAGCATCGCGACCTCTATCCCACTATGCACGACTTCATGCCTCGCTACATTGAGGTGGTAAACGCGTATAAATCAAAATAATGACCACGGCATGCTTATCAGACTCATACCAGCTCTGCTTGGAGCTGCGGTTTATACATTATTTATATGAATAAACGACACATAATTGCTAATTAATAATAAACAGAATGACTATGGAACAGAAATTTTGCCAGAGTTGCGGAATGCCTCTGACCAATGATATCCTCGGCACTAATGCCGACCAGAGTAAGAACGAAGACTACTGCATATACTGCTACAAGGACGGAGCCTTCACGGGCGACTTCACCATGGAGCAGATGGCAGAGTATTGCTCCATGTTCGTGGAGGAATACAACAAGAATACAGGCCAGAGCCTTACTGCCTGCCAGTACAAGGACGTGTTGCGCCAGCTCTATCCCACCCTCAAGCGATGGAGAGGCGACGATGCCTGCCTGCCACACGCTGATCACCCCATGAAGAAAGCCTTCATCAAGGAGGTCAACGCCCTCGGCATCCCCGGCCTTCATGTCGACAATCTCTACGTGCTGCAAGGATCGTTCATCAACCAGCCCTACACCATCAACGGCAATGAGGTGAAACTGCTTGATGACAACGCCACCTATTGGGGCAATCAGGTTATCAAAGACGACAACCGCTGTTACGGCATCGCCTGTTGCGAACAGTACATCCTTGTCAGCGAGTACGGCAAGGATGGGGCAGATGCAGAGTTGGTGATGCTCAAGAGAAGATAACTTATGAGCAGATTCACATTCAACACCATTGCCCTCTTTACGACCAGCAATCGCGAGGTGGTGGACTTCTACTGCGACATCTTCGGCTTTGAGACCGACAGGGACGGCAAGGAGCCCAACGTGGAGATGCGCCTTGGCGGCATGCGTCTCCTGCTCTTTCCACGGGAAGACTTCGAGCAGATGATCTCGCAAAGACTGTCCTATCCGTCAGGCATCAACGGCACAATGGAGCTATCCTTCGACGTGCCCACCTTTGCAGACGTTGATAAGGAATACGATCGTGCTGTGAGCATGGGTGCCAAGCCTGTCATGCAACCCACGACAGAACCTTGGGGGCAACGCACCTGCTACGTAGCCGACCCCGAAGATAACCTGATTGAAATCAGTTCGTTTAATGAATAAAGCAAAAACTATGAACATACGATTAGAACAACCTGAAGATTATCGTGAGGTGGAGAACCTTACGCGTGAAGCATTCTGGAATGTCTATGCCCCAGGATGCGTGGAGCATTACGTGCTCAACCAATACAGAAGCAATCCCGACTTTATCCCGGAACTTGACTTCGTTCTTGAAGTGGATTCGGTAAGTTCACCAACAGGAAGGCAGATTATAGGTCACGTAATGTTCTCCAAGGCAGAAATCATACAGGAAGATGGAAACGTCTTGCCTGCATGGACTTTCGGCCCCATCAGCATCCATCCCGACTACAAGCGTAAAGGCTACGGGCTGACACTGCTGCAATATGCTCTTGACAAAGCCAAGGAAATGGGTATCGGTGTCGTCTGCATGGAGGGAAACATCGAGTTCTACAGACATGCCGGTTTCGTGGTGGCTAGTACATTAGGTATTCATTACCATGCGGAGCCAAAAGACGCTGAAGTTCCATATTTCCTTGCGCAAGAACTCATTCCCGGCTACCTAAACAGTATTGAAGGCACCTATCACACTCCGAAAGGCTATTATGTAGCTTTCGAAAATAAGGAAGCCTTTGAAGCTTACGAGGCAACATTTCCAGAGAAAGAGAAGAAAGTAATTGAAGGACAGATTTTCTAAACTACAAAAAGAGATTTCTCAAATAAAACAATATTTCTGTAGTCTTTTACGAACTCGAGCGTCTAACGAGTGTACTCTGATACTAAAGCAGCGATAATCGCACACAGCAAGAGATGTGCAAGGAAGAAAGAATTATAAGAATATTAAGATTTTAAGGATTATGAAAAGATTGTTTTTAATTGCAGCCATAAGCCTGGGGAGTATCCTCCCCACTATGGCAAACGATATGCAGACAGGCGAAGCCGCGATGGACAGCATGTCTATAACACTTGGCGAGATAACCGTAAAAGGCACCCTGCCGAAGACGCGTGTGAAGGGCGATGCTATGCGCACTTTCGTCAATGGCAGCGTGCTGGAGCAGACAACCACGGCAACCGAGATGCTGAAGTATATCCCCAACGTGGAGGCCGAGAGTGGCAGCGTGAGTGTGATAGGTCGTGGAGCCTCGGAGGTCTACATCAACGGACGTAAGATACAGGACCTGAAGGAATTGGACCAGATTCGTCCTGAGCAGATACAATATGTGGATGTGGTGGCAAATCCTGGCGCACGGTATAGCGCATCGACACGCTCGGTCATCCGCATCACCATGAAGCGCCCTCAGGGCGAGGGCTTCGGTTTCACCAGCACTACGTATGGGGCTTATCAGTACGACTGGACAGGTCAGGAGCAGTTCGACCTCAACTACCGCAAGGGAGGGCTGGACATTACGGGTTCGCTGACCGGCGTGACCTACAGCGTTGGCCAGGAGCAGGTCCTCACCGTCCGTTCGATGGCTGGTGGCGATGTGCTCAGTCAGGTGGGAAGAGATCACACAAGGGGGCGCGCCAACTACCTCGTGCCAAAGTTGCAAGTCAACTACATCGTGAATCAGAACCATTCCTTCGGTGCATGGTATCGCTACAACGACAACTTCTACCAGCACGTCACGGCGCATCTCGACACGCATATCACACTGGGCGAGACACCACAGGAGCGCACCGTCAGCGACATCTTTCACGACTGGAAGATACGCAGCCATAATGCCAGCATGTACTATAACGGAACGATTGGCAAGTGGAACATCGACTTCAACGCCGATGGTGTATGGTCGGACAACCGGATGCCTATCGAGACAACCGAGGAGACGCTGCTTGGGGGTAACACGAGTCACATCAAGGTGCTCAACAAGAATGATGACCAGATAGACCTCTATGCCGCAAAGCTTGTGCTGAGCCGCCCCTTGTGGAAGGGCCAACTGAACTTCGGAAGCGAGTACAGCTATAATCATCATGCCTATCAGACGCGATGCGACCAAACGGTTCTTGGAGCAGATGCCGATGCCGACAATCACGTCAACGAGAACATCGTCAGTGACTTTGCCGAGTATGCATTGCAGTTGGGCAAGTTCGGCGCTACAGCAGGACTTCGATACGAGCATGCCACGAGCAGATACTACGAAAACGGCATGCTGAGCGATGAGCAGAGTCGCACGTACAACGACCTCTTCCCTAGCGTGACGTTGACCTACCCTGTAGGCATGGTACAGATGTCTCTCAGTTACGCACAGGACATCACACGTCCCGACTATCAAAGCCTCAATCACAACATGATGTATGTGAACCGCTACACCTTCCAGTGTGGCAACCCGATGCTGCGACCGGAGTATGCCCACAACCTCGTCTATAACGCCAGCTATAAGTGGGCGACCCTTATGACGACATTCTCTCGAATGAAAGATGAGATATCGATGGTTGCCGAATCATATCCTGCCGACCCCAGCAAAACCTTGATGCGTTCGCAGAACATCAACACATACAACAAGGGAATGATAGCCCTGACACTCTCACCTGTCATCGCACGCATCTGGCGTCCGCAACTGACACTCTCCGGCTCGTTCCAGGGGTATCAGGCGCAGGCATTGGACATGTCCTCGCTTCGCCTCGACCGTCCCATCTTCGCAGCCAAATGGCAGAACTTCATCACCCTGCCCAAGGGCTTCATGCTCATGCCGTCGTTCGCCTTTACAAGCAAGGGAGATGCCGGTAACATGCGCCTGAACAGCAATTCATACGCCATGGATCTGTCTGTTCGCAAGTCGCTGCTGAAGGACAAACTCACCATCATACTCAACGCCAGCAATCCATTCGAATGGGCCGATGCCGATGCCACCATCTACGGAGCTCGCCAACTGCGCACCGACAAGCACATCTACCGTTCGTTCTACGCCCACATTGTCTATCGCTTCAACGCTGCGCAGAGCAAGTACAAGGGCACAGGTGCCGGCGAAGCACAAAAGGCAAGAATGAAGAGCTGACCAGGCATTCTGAATAGTTTTCCCACACGCTTTATACCATATATCCGTATGAAGCGTCGAAAGTCATGCTGCGTGATTTGCAAATAAGATAGTAATCTTACAGCAACAAGATAGTAATCTTACAGCGATAAGATAGTAATCTTATTGCGATAGGATTACTATCTTATTCACATATCACGGTGCATGAACCTCACACATTCCGTACGCCTATTTATAATATGTATATAGGACAGCGAGGAATTACCCGAAGGGGATTCTGAGGTTTCTTTCTGCAATTTTTCTAATTTGCGAGAAAAAAAACAATATTTTCACTTAATAAAATCGGGGGTTGTGCGTTTATAGTATAGATGAACGTCACAGAGTTTGAACATATTGCCCTTGAGTTGCGCCCTCAGATGTTGAGGGTGGCACTCGACTTCTTCCACAACGAGGAAGATGCCGAGGATGCTGTACAGGAGGTTCTGCTCAGGATGTGGCAGCGAGAGTGGAGAGCGAACGACGACATCAAGGCGATGGCGATACGAGCCACCAAGAACCAATGTGTGTCGATGGCTCGCAAGCAGAGGCTCCGGCAACACCTGTCGCTGGAGGACGCTGCGCGGGGAGAGCCTAGTCCGGGAGGGGCCGACGAAGCACTGCTGACACGCGAGCGGCTTATGATGATAGAGCTGGCCATCAGTACCCTGACACGCTCGGAGCAACGCATCATACGACTGACACAACGCGGGCTCGAAACTGACGAGATAGCCGTCGTGACAGGCATCAGACTCAACTCCGTAAGGAGCATGCTGTCGATGGCGAGGAAGAAATTGATAAACAGATTAAGGTTATAAGGTTATGAGGTTATAAGGTTATAAGGAAGTTACTTTTATACCTCAATACTATAATCCGCAAAACCATAAAACCGTAAAACCTCAAAACCGTAAAACCAGATTATGCGACATACATTATTAAATAAATATATGGCAGGTGAGACCACCGTCAGCGAGGAGCGCGAACTCAAGCGTTTACTGCTTGGTGTGCCGCCGAGCCAGCTGAGCGAGGACGAGCGCAGCATCCTCGAACTGCTGTCCTATGCCGAAGCAGAAACGGATGAGGAGGATATCTTCGCCATCGACCTTAGCGAGGAGTATGACAAGGTGGTGCGTCCCAAACGCACCATCCGCCTCTGGCCCTACGTGGCTGCTGCTTGCGTGGCTGGCGCCTTGTTCCTCTTCCTCACGCCTCCTAAGGATGAGGCCGGCCAGCAAAAGGTTGAGCTGCCAATTGCTGAGGTTCTGCCCGACACGACTGCAACAAAACTGCTGGCAGACGCTACGCCAGAGGCAAGCGCACAATCGGCAACGGAAGAAGAGATGAACAGCGATAGTCCAGCCGCCCGCAGGCAACTCGTGGCAGAGATCAGCCTACCGGTTCCTACAGAAGAGGAGGAAGTGACGAAACAGCAAGATATTCCTACAACCGCACCCTCTCAGCCTGACGAAAACATACAACTGGCCGCCTTGAAGAGGACAGTAGAGGAACCTTCGGAAACCTATACCATCACCCGTCCCGAACGCCTCGAATACACACCCGAGGAACTGGAGGTGCTCAAAGAGCGAGCCAAAGAGAAATACCTGGAATGGATCCAGCTGGAGCAGGAGATACTGGAGGCCGACAAGCGTCGGACGGCCAATATAAAATAAAGAATAATAACCATCAAAACATACAGATTATGAAACGAATAGCATTAATCCTTCTGGCATCAGTTCTTGCCTTGGGTAACCTGCAGGCACAGAAGAGGCAGAAACGCGTTGTCAACCTCTACGATGTTGACTCGGTAGAGTACGTTCCCGATACCGTACTGGAAGACTCTGAATACGACAGAATGTGGAAAGAAGCCGGCAAGCTTCACATGACTTACCCTATTAATGGGCCCAAGAAGATGCAGATCGAGGTGCATGAAGTCATGGTGGTCATGAACAAGATAGCCCAATTCTATGGATTGAAGGACGAGGTGCAGACCGAGTCGGCACGCCAACCCGAGTCTGGTGCACTCATCTCGAACCTTAACATCATTCCCTTTCGTGCAAACCAGAATGACCGCATCGACATAGAGAAAGCCCCTTCGTCAGGAGAGTACGAAGAGACCGATATCCGGGAACTTATAGGTGAGGCCAAGCAAGCCTTCAAGTCGTGCAACGTCAGCTACTCCAGCGGATACCTGCAGGGCCGTATGTATGACGAGGAATACAACGTGCAGATAGCCCCCGGCAAGTCACTCAATCTACTTAGTCCGAACACCGACGAGCAACTCCTCTACATGGAGGTAAAGAACAAGGAAAACCCCATGTTGCGCGACCTCTTTGCCGTGCAATGGAGCTATGATGACAGTATTATGGTCAACGGCACTCTCTACTTCATCACCAACCGCCGTCCCGACCTGCCCGAGAAGGACGAGCAGAAGGCCGCAAAATTAGAATTCACCCAATCTCATACTGCCAATAGCGTCTTGACCAGTGTGCATATCTCCACCCGCCAGCGTCTCGCGCTACTAGAAAAACTTGGCGAGAAATACGAAGAGGATATAAAACAATTGCGAAGAGATTTGTTCATCGCAGACACTTCCAAGGAAAAAAGGCGCATCCGCAAGCAAATAAAGCCGCTTAACAAGAAGCGCCAGGAGGTGCTCGACGAGATGCACCACATCATCATGAACTACAAGAAGAGTGAGAAGATATAGATAGTAAAAAAGTTAGTTTATAGCAACCGCCCACCAGTCTGTGAAGACCGATGGGCGGTGATGTGTTATTTCTTGCTTCTTTTTGCCACACCTACATTACTTCTGTTGTAAGACGCTTTTTACGTTCTTCTCTTGCAAGGCGAATCTCTTCGTTTATTTCCTCCAAAGTCATCTCTGAAGCACCGGATTCTTCAGCACTCTTTTGCATGGATTCTATCGCCTTAATAGCATTGCTTGCGAAAGTTGAATTATCAAGGGTTGCGAGGTTCGCCTCCTCCACGCGCTTCATGATTTCCTCTTCCTTGTCGGCATAGAGGTCGTAGAGGAGCGTGGCGTTGCGCTTGGTCATCTCCTTGGTGAAGGCGTTGTTATAGAGGCGCATGCCACCCACGCTGAGCGACTCGAAATGCAGCTTGTACCACCCCACCTTGAGGCCGAGCGTCCAGGCACGCATACAGAGTTCGTAGTCATCGCTCTGAAAGGGGGCAAAGCGGTAGTCGATGTGGTGGAGATGCTGCTGGTAGAGCTCGCGGTTGATCCACATCGGAGCACGGTTGACGGACATGACGAAGCAGAAGTCACCATGACTCATCTCCTCGCTGGTGTAGGTCTTCTCGCTGACACGTTGACCGGTTGCCTCATCGACACCTTCCTTCATGCAGAATCGTACGCGACGACCATCGCATCCACCCAGGATGACCATGTCGGGATGCTGCTCGAAGAGGCTGACAGCACGCTCGGCCCACTCCGTACCAGGTATCTTGTCATCGTCTTGCAGGAGAGCCACATAACGACCGTTGCAGAAACGCAGGCACTTGTCGTAGGTGATGTTCTCATAGAGGTCGTTGGCACGCACGAGGAACTCGTTGGCACCCGTCAAGGCAGCCGCCAAGCGCTGGGTGTGCTCCAGGCTCGAACCATCGTCGATGACGATGATCTCGCTATTGGGGAAGGCTCGCAGCTGGGGCAGGAACGAGCAAACCTGCAGACTCTTGTCGTGACTCTGCACCACGAAGCTGACCAGCGGTTCCTTGATGTGGCCCTTGGCCGCCCAGGCAGCATAGCATCTGCCGCCCTTCTTCTGTGCCTTGCCCGTTCGCTTCAGCAGCGATAACTTCACTTTATCGATGAGTAAACGAATATTCATACGTGTGTGTAAATAAATAATGTGTGCAAAGGTACGACTTCTTGCCGACATGACCAAATCCGCAACGCACAAACACTTTTTCACATGAAAGATTTTGCCAACTCAAAAGTTTTGCTTACTTTTGCAGCCGAAAAAAGGTTATTGGTTCAAAAAAAACTAAAAAACTGATGGACGACTATCACGCGGAGAATATGGAACAGTAGGCTAGGATGCACGCAGACGGCGTACCTCCTACGCCATTTTTTGTTAAACAAAGGAGGACAGACCGATGCGAACATTCTGGAATACCAATCATGGACTGCGTACCATAGATAAGTGGGAACCCAACTGCTGGGTTCAAGTAACCTGCCCCTCACAGGAGGATGCAGATTTTTTGGAGCACGAACTCCACATCCCCGATTATTTCCTTTCTGACATTACCGATACCGATGAGCGTGCCCGCTACGACATCGATGAGGGATGGATTCTCATCATCCTTCGTATCCCGTATGCCAAGGAGACCAACAGTCGCACCCCCTTCACCACCATTCCTCTCGGTATCATCCTCAAGGGCGATGTCTGCATCACCGTGTGCAACTTCGAGACGAGCATGATGATTGACTTCGTCTCGTATCAGCAGAAGCGCGGACTGGGCTTCACCGACTCCGTCGACCTCACTTTCCGCCTCTTCCTCTCTTCGGCCGTATGGTACCTGAAGCGACTGAAGCAGATCAGCGCCCTCATCGAGAAGGCCAAGCAGAACCTCGACCACAAGGTGTCGAACACCGATCTGATCAACTTCTCTCGTCTGCAGGATTCACTGACTTACTTCACCACCTCCATCCGCGGTAACGAGACGTTGCTCTCGAAACTGAAGTTCAAACTTCCCATCGACGAACTGGATGCCGACCTCATCGAGGACGTCAGCATCGAGATGTCGCAGGCGCGCGAGACGAGCCTCATCTACTCCAACATTCTTGATTCGACGATGGACACCTATGCCAACGTCATCAACAACAACATGTCAAACGTCATGAAGATGATGACCTCGTGGAGCATCATCCTCATGCTCCCCACCCTCGTTGCCAGCTATTTCGGTATGAACCTTGTCAACGGTATGGAGCAGGCATGGTGGGGCTTCCCCCTAGCACTCCTCATCTCGGTCGTACTCATTGTCGTCTTCTGGTGGTACTTCAAGCGCAAGTCGCTGTTCTAGGAGAGGTGGAGAACAAGAATTAATAGCCTGCATCATTCACTAAGATGATTTTAACGTGAATGACCACGAATTATAACGTCAATTGGACGAAAATACTTGTATACTCTTACACTTTGCAGTGTACTTGGCCAAAAAATCACAAATATCGAACGTAGTTACAATAATATTTTATACATTTGCAACCGAAATCCAGTTAGTCCTACATGGGCAGTGGGTTTGGGGCAACAACGGTTGCCCATAGGCAGAGGGTATCTATTATAATGACCAATCTGCCAGGAGTCCGCCCCAGCGGCTCCAGACATCGATGGTTTGATGCTTAGGGCATCGTGTCTCGCGCAGGCACACTGCCGACAAATGCATCAAGAAAGGACGTTCATGAACGTTTGTCTTCTGATTCTGAAAATCTGGTAAATTTTCAAAAAACTATAAGAAGATAGCGCAACCGAACGTCCACGTGGGTGATTTACATATAAGTCCCCACTATACCTAATTTATATACGTGTACGCGTGTACAAACGTGCGCCACATACTATTGGGTATAGTGTACTTCTGTATAATTCCGATTGACGTGGGCTAACTGGTTGCTTATCCTTGGATAAGGGTTTACCAGAGCCTCAGAATCGGGATAAGCAGAAGTATAGCAACCCACGTCTTTTCTATTTCCTTAATCTCATCACCATGTGCCGAATCTCGGGGTTGCTATAGGCACAAAATTTATCTCATGATATGAGGCAAACAATCCTTTTTGGAAATGGCATAAACCTGCTGTCCGGTAAGGACTACAGTTGGGACAATGTATTGGCCAAATTGACGACAGACAATTCTGGCATTTTGAAAGACACTACAGCCACACATGTATTTGAGGACATTGTGCTAAACAACAAAGCGCAAGCGAGTACTAATACCAAATACAACTATGATTCAGCGCTTATAGATGCCAGGAAAAAGTTTCAAAAAGAGTTAAACTACCTAAGAAACAACAAGAAAGAATCAACCACCAATATCTACAAACGCCTCTTGGAACTTGGTGCGGAAAACTATCTGACAACCAATTACGACAGGATCTTCAACGACATACTGAAAGGTGAAAAATGGGATCTGATAGCAGAAAGCAAAAGTGGCAACTATATCAGCACACATCGAAAGTACTTCTACGAGAAAGAAGTCAGAAAAATAGCACTTTGGCCCATCCATGGTGATACGCAAGAGCTCAGTACCATAATGCTCGGCTTTGGGCACTATTGTTCATCCATTTCTGCCCTAGCACACTATTTCGGACATGGATCCACTCGCGAGAATGGTTATCCAGACAAAAAGAACACCCTGAAGGATTACTGTAAATGGAAGGAAAAGAACAAAGCATCTTACATACGATACAAGATTAAGAATAAAGTGTTCGATATATTTCCCAGCTTTTGGGCAGACCTGTTCTTCTCGTCCGATGTCCACATCATTGGCTTCGGCATGGACCAGTCGGAAAACGATCTGTGGATGGTACTCAACAAAAGAAAGGAAATGTTGTCAAAGGGCTTGAGCATTCATAACAAAATCTTTTATTATGGCGAACAGCCCCCTACCATTGAGCTGCTTCGTGCATACGGCGTAGAATGCTACTGTCCCAAACGTGTTGGCGATAATTGGGAACAGTTGTATGAGGAATGCCTCAAAAAGATGAAGGATAATATTGCTAAGAGAAGGGTGAGCAAACAACAATATATGAAAACAAAATAATTATAGAGATATGAGAAGATTTTTTGTAACAACTCTACTACTCGCTGTAGCCATCGTCAGCTGGGCGGATAATGTAAAGGTTAATGGAATCATTTACAATCTGAACGACAATAGTAAGAAGGCGGAAGTAGCTGACTGGAGTCGAGAAACCTATGGTAATATTTCAATACCAGAATACATATCAATTTATAAAGTCAAGTATTCTGTGACCAGTATTGGTGATAAAGCATTCAAATATTGCACTAGCTTAACCTCCATAACAATTCCAAATTCCGTGACCAGCATTGGTGATAGTGCATTCTATTACTGCTATGGCTTAGCCTCCATAACAATTCCAAATTCTGTGACCAGCATTGGTAATAAGGCATTCTGGGGTTGCACTAAATTAACCTCCATAACAATTCCAAATTCTGTGACCAGCATTGGTCAGGATGCATTCCAAAATTGTTCAAATCTTACAAGTATAGAAATACCAAATAGTGTCACAAGCATTGGTCAGCATGCATTCTGGGGTTGCACTAGATTAACCTCCATAACAATTCCAAATTCTGTGACCAGCATTGGTCAGCATGCATTCAGTGGTTGCACTGGCTTAACCTCCATAACAATTCCAAATTCCGTGACCAGCATTGGTCAGCGTGCATTCAGAGGTTGCTCTAGATTAACCTCCATAACAATTCCAAATTCCGTGACCAGCATTGGTAATGAGGTATTCTATGAATGCTCTAGATTAACCTCCATAACAATTCCAAATTCCGTGACCAGCATTGGTCAGGCATTCGAAAGATGCTCAGGCTTAACCTCCATAACAATTCCAAATTCTGTGACCAGCATTGGTCAGGATGCATTCAGAGGTTGCTATAGATTAACCTCCATAACAATTCCAAATTCCGTGACCAGCATTGGTGATGATGCTTTCTCTGGTTGCTCAGGCTTAACCTCCATAACAATTCCAAATTCTGTGACCAACATTGGTCAGGATGCGTTCAGAGGTTGCACTGGCTTAACCTCCATAACAGTTCCAAATTCTGTGACCAGTATTGGTGATAGAGCATTCTTGGATTGCACAAGTCTCCCTATCATTGATGGGCTACGCTATGCCGACACTTATGTTGTTGAGGCTGTCGACAATTCTGTTTGTTGGGTTAAAATAAAGGAAGGTACAAGATTTATTGGTCAGGATGCATTCAGAGGTTGCTCTAGATTAATCTCCATAACAATTCCAAATTCCGTGATGAGTATTGGTGATGGTGCATTCCGAAATTGTTATCGCTTAATCTTCGCTACTATACTGAATCCCGATACGCACATTGCTAAAAATGCATTCGAGGGTTGTCGTCCAGAATTAAAGTTTAAGCAAAAAAGAGATATCAAAAGTGAGGCAGATGCTTATGTTGCACACATGCAGCGCTCATACAATCAAATACGCAAATATGCGCAAGAGATCGAACCTTACCTATTGTCGGTAATGCCAGCGCTGGATAGGATGAATGCTGAGTTTAGAGAAAATTTCAAACCCGCACTCCTTTCGCTCGAAAAATTGGCAGAAGAAAATAGAGGCACTAAGCTCGGGGATTATTGTGAGCTACAGATAAAAAAATATCACAAAATAGCTAATGAAATACATAAAAAATACTATGTAAGAAGATCTTATTAGCACAACAACTAACAAACATTATGAGAAACTTATTTGTAATTACGCTTTTGCTTCTCTTTGCAGGAACAGGTATGGCGCAAACCAAGTCGAAGGCAAAGCCGAGAGCAAAGCAAAGTACAACGCAAAGAGTAACCATACTGCAAGACGAACAGAAGATCAAAGAAGTCATCGACTACATGGAGAGCCACACATGGGCTGGAACGGTCGAAGGCGACTACACCGAGATACGATGCAAGGGCGAGACATACGTTGGTAAGCCAGCACTGGAGCTGTATTGCGGCAGAAATATGTATATCGCATACGAGTTCAGCGGCAATGCAAAGACCATCTCCTTCAAGTCGTACGACTTTACATCACAACGCAGAATGGGAATCTTATTCTGCATTGAGGTCAGTGTTGACAAAACCACCAATGTGATGAAGTGGAGAATGATAACAAGCCAGACTGCCGACCAGCGTAACGCCCCAATGACAGAGTGGAGAACATTCCATCCGACAACTGATTAAGACGAAAATCACACCAACCATCATGGCCGCCCATCACCTTGGAACGGCCATAATTTTCTTTGTCTTATACCGCACAAAACACCATAAAGTTCGCTCTTTCGGGGCGAACTTTCTCTTTTTCTAAACTAAGCGTACTAAAAACACGCAGCGTAATTCTCAGGAATACGCTGCGTGTTTCATATTTTCAACTACTGTCTCTGGTGCGATCAGTCAAGCCCCTGATACTCAGCATCACTCTCCCAATCAATGTCCTTGCAGCCCACGTACATCGCGGGACTGTTGTTGACGACAAAGTAGGGATTGCCTTTCTGCTTGATGACCTCGCAGCCACGCCAATGGGTGTCGTAGCCCGAACTGTACACCTCAAGCGAAAGCACATAGCCCTTCAGTATTTCGCTGCGCTCATACTTGTGCACCTTGCTCGAACGAACCTGAATGGTGTAGGGTTTCGTGGGGTTGTAGCCATTCTCGGGAGTAGCACCGTCCAGATAGGTAGCCACGAGGAAGGGGGTATGCTGATCGTTATATTTCGTCTTGCCAAACTTGTCGGGAATAATCCGCATCACGCTCGGCACGTTGATTTCGGTGTTGCAGAGTTTGATGGCTTCCTCGCCAGCTTTGGTATCGCGGTTATACAACTCAAAGGCTGCCAACTGCAGCATCACGGCACCTTGTGGAGTGTCGCCAATCTGCTCCTGCAGATTCTCAAATTCGGCCAAGGTGTTGGGGAAATGGCTAATGCTGACCGTAGCTTCCTCGCCAGGAGTCCACTCCTTAGGGTCGATCGAGCCGCTTATGCTCGTTTCGATGGGAGTTGTTACTGCGGCAGTTCCTGCTTCGTCCACAACCTCTTGTCCGTTTTCGCCTGATTGCAAAGCGTCGTCTGCAGATGCTTGTCCGCCGTCTGCCTTCTTACCACAACTTGCACATACAAGTGCCAATGTAAAGGCCAATGCCAGGTGCTTAATCTTCTTCATAGTGTTGAAATAAAAAATCGTTATACGGATACTTTTGCACGTGAAGCTCACGTACCTTATTATATAATATCTCTTTCAGCTCCTCGATGTTGGTGTGCTCGGTGGCCGAAATGAAGAAGCAGTCGCCTCCCATACGTGCCATCCATGTCTTCATCAGTTCATCGAGCGAGACGTTCTCCTTCGTAGCCGGTGTCAGGTCATCGGCTTCCTTCTCTACCCATCGATAGGCATCCACCTTATTGAAGAGCAACATCGTGGGGCGATCGGTACAGCCCAGGTCGGCCAGCGTCTTCTCCACCACCTTGATCTGGTCCTCAAAGTCGGGATGTGAGATGTCGACGACATGGATGAGGAGGTCGGCCTCACGCACCTCGTCGAGCGTAGACTTGAAGGACTCCACCAAGTCATGGGGCAACTTGCGGATAAATCCTACGGTGTCACTCAGCAGGAAGGGCAGATTGTCGATAATCACCTTACGAACGGTAGTGTCGAGCGTAGCAAACAACTTATTTTCTGCAAACACCTCGCTCTTTGAAAGCAGGTTCATCAGCGTGCTCTTACCCACGTTGGTATAGCCCACCAATGCCACACGAATCATGCGGCCACGGTTGCTGCGCTGCGTCGTCTTCTGCCGGTCGATGTCTGCCAGTCGTTGCTTGAGCAGCGACATGCGGTTGAGGATGATACGGCGGTCCATCTCGAGCTGCGTCTCACCGGGACCACGCAATCCCACAGAACCCTTTCCGCCACCGCCGCCGGAACCACCACCTTGTCGCTCAAGGTGGGTCCACAGACGCTGCAGTCGGGGCAACATATAGCGATACTGAGCCAGCTCGACCTGCGTCTTGGCATTAGCCGTCTGTGCACGCATGGCAAAAATGTCGAGAATGAGGCTTGTACGGTCCAGAATCTTAACCTTCAGTTCGGCCTCGATATTACGCAACTGCTTGGCACTGAGTTCATCATCGAAGATAACCATATCGATATCCCTCTCGGCATCTTCTTCGGCGGCTATGTAGGCACGAATCTCCTGCAACTTACCCGAACCGAGATAGGTGACACTGCTCGGTCCGTTGGCACGCTGCGTAAATCGCTTCACGGTCTCGGCTCCGGCCGTCTCGGCCAAGAACTCCAACTCGTCGAGATACTCCTGCGTCTTACGCTCGTCCTGTCGGGGTGTGATGAGTCCCACGAGAATAGCCTTCTCGGGACCAGAATCGATTACGTTATGAAATTTCACATTCGTCATTCCCTCCTCAAAAGGCAATGACGAACGGCTTGAATTATAATGCTTTGATCTACTTGTCTTCATTTATTATTTTACTTGTACAACAAGGTACTTGCTCACGCTCCAGAACTGCGTGGGGTTGGTGATGTGCAGTTCGTACTCACCGCTGGCATCCTTGGTGAGCTGATAGCTATCGGCAGGATGGGTGGTCAAGAGTTTGGCGCTCTTGGAATAGAGGCGGATGTCCTTGTCGTAGCGAATGTCAATCTGTGTGAAATAGCCTTTGTTGAAATTACCATTCTTGAGCACGTCGCCGCTGTCCAAGATCTTCTGTTCCTTCAGTTCGCTCTTGGTGCCGAACACGAACCATGCTGTGTTCAGTTCCTTGTCCTGCGCAGCCACCTCAGCCGTCTTCTGCTCATTCTCTACCGTCAAGGCATTCACATCCTCGCTGAGTTGGTTGATGGTCTCGCCTTGCTCGGCAATCACCACGTCACGCTCAGCCAGCTGCACCTCAAGTTCCTGGATGCGCGACTTCTGCTCCGTCATCTGCTTCTCCAACATCTCAATCTGCTTGTTCAGAGCACTGAGGTTGGATGAGGAAGATGACAGTTTCTTCTTCAGTTGTTCAATGAGTTCGCGATTTTGCTGCATGGTCTGCTGGATGAACTGCATGTTCTCGGCAATCTGCTCACGGGCGCCACCCTCCATGTCACCGTCAGTGATATCGACGCGTCCTTCAGCCTCCTTAATCATGCGGAAACCTTCGTTCACTTGATCCACCAACTCCATGAAGTCCTCCAACTCCCTGGCCTGATTGGCGTTGACAGCCTTGAGTGAATCTATCTGGCGCTGAGCCTCATCGTCAATGGCCTTCTCTTGCTTACAGGCCACCAGCAGCATAGCGCCAATGGCCAGAATAAATAATTTCTTCATATTCTGATTCAATTCTAATTCAACGAATTCTTTTTTTCTTGGTTTCTATTCTCTTTTCTAAGTCTCTTTTCTTCTCTCTGCTTACGCTTCTCCTCACGAAGTCGCATCTTCTCCTCACGTTTTGCATCGACGGGAGCCACGTCTGCAACTCCCTCTTCTGCATCGTCCCCCTCTGCAGATGCGCTCTGCTGCAACGGGTCACAGCCTCCAAGCACGATCACGAACTCGCCTTTCGGTTCATGTTCTTCAAAATGCTTCAGTACCTCCTCAAGAGTTCCACGCACGCTTTCTTCGTGCAGCTTCGAAATCTCGCGGCACACGGACACGCGACGCTCTGCACCAAAAACCTCAACAAACTGCTGCAAGGTCTTCACGATGCGGTGGGGTGACTCGTAGAAGATGACAGTACGCTCCTCACCACGGAGCTGCTCCAAGCGAGAAGCGCGACCTTTCTTTTGCGGAAGGAAACCCTCGAAGCAGAACTTAACGCAAGGCAAGCCCGACGACACCAATGCTGGCACAAAAGCAGTGGCTCCGGGCAGCGTGATGACCTCAATGCCCGCCTGAATGGCCTCGCGAGCAACAAGGAAACCAGGGTCGCTGATGCCGGGTGTCCCGGCATCGCTCACCACTGCCACACGGCTTCCCGCCTTCAGTCGCTCCACCACGTGCTGCACCGTCTGATGCTCGTTGAATTTATGGTACGACTGCATAGGCACGTGTATGTCGAAGTGCTTGAGCAGGATGCCCGAAGTACGGGTATCCTCAGCCAAAACGAGGTCGGCCTCCTTGAGGATACGCAGAGCCCTCATCGTGATGTCTTCCAAATTTCCTACTGGAGTCGGTACTAGATACAATGTTCCCATAATACAAAAGTAAGAAATAAATTGCATTCGTGAGTGCAGTTTAGCCAAATATTTGGCATTTCATGCTGATTTTGGGTACTTTTTCTGTGTTTTCTCGCTTAGAAGTACTATTTTTGCATTTCAAATATGCATTAATCCTTATATGAAGAACATACAAGACTACAATGGCGAAATGATGCGTCGTGGCCGCATCGAGGTGATTTGCGGATCCATGTTTTCGGGCAAGACCGAGGAACTCATCCGCCGCATGAAGCGTGCGCAGTTTGCACATCAGCGTGTTGAGATATTCAAGCCCGCCATCGACACACGCTACAGCGAAGAGAACGTCGTCAGCCATCAAGGCAACGCCATCCCCAGCACTCCCGTCGACTCCTCAGCCAGCATCCTGCTCATGGGCGA
Source organism: Bacteroidaceae bacterium (assembly GCA_045629085.1). GTDB lineage: Bacteria > Bacteroidota > Bacteroidia > Bacteroidales > Bacteroidaceae > Physcousia. The sequence goes on along the minus strand of JAZQQO010000011.1, from coordinate 1,830 downwards.
CGACATCGACGTAGTGGGTATCGACGAGGCACAGTTTTTTGATGCCGGCATCGTCGACGTCTGCACGCAACTCGCCAACCGTGGTGTCCGCGTCATTGCGGCTGGCCTCGACCTCGACTTCCGCGCACAGCCCTTCGGCCCTATGCCAGCCTTGTGTGCCGTGGCCGACGATGTGAGCAAGGTGCACGCCATCTGTGTGCGCTGCGGAGCCCTCGCTTACGTTTCTCACCGCATCGTGGCTGGCGAGAAGCAGGTTCTCCTCGGCGAGAAGATGGAGTACGAGCCACTGTGCCGCGAGTGCTACAAGCAAGCCACAGCCGATCAGCCGAGTAAGTGAACAAATTGCGCGATTGCTTATGAAAAAAGAGATTACCCTTGACACCGTAGCCCGTTGGATAGCCATCGTGGGAGGCATCGTGGCAGGTTACTTCCTGCTGAAGCGACTCAGCCACGTCCTGTTGCCTTTCTTCATAGCCTGGCTTCTGGCCTACCTTATCTACCCTATCGTCACGTTCCTGCAGTACCGATGCCGACTGCGTTTCCGCATACCGTGTATCGTCCTCGCACTCATGATGTTCCTCGTCCTCGTCGGAGGCATACTGGCACTTGCCGTTCCGCCCGCCTTGCGCGAGATAGCCCACCTGCGTGGCGAAATCGTCGCCCTCGTCAACTCCTTTGGACAATCGCCGTTGGCTCATGAGATAGACATGTACTTCCGCATCAATCTCGACGAGAACACGCTCTCGGAATTCTTCCAGGACAAGGACATCGTCGACATCCTGCAGGTTGGCACCAGCCAACTCTGGTCGCTCGTCACCAACGCCTTCAGCCTCCTCAAGGGCTTCGTCGGCAGTTTCCTCATCCTACTCTATCTCTTCTTCATCCTGATGGACTACGAGCGCCTGTCCGACGGCATCGTCCGTCTCGCTCCGAAGTCGCATCGTGAGACAGCAAGCAAGATACTAAAGGATGTGCAAGACACGATGCACACCTATTTCCGCGGGCAAGCCCTCATCGCCTTGATTGTCGGCGTCATGTTCTCCATTGGCTTCCTCATAGTAGGCCTACCCATGGCCATTGCTTTAGGCATGTTCATTGGCGTGCTAAACCTCGTGCCCTACTTGCAGACCATCGGTGTCGTGCCCGCCCTCCTGCTCGCCTTCATGAAGTCCAACCAGACGGGCGAGAGCTTCTGGCTCCTCGTCTTCTACTGCTTCATCGTCTTCCTCATCGTACAAGGCACCCAAGACATCATCCTCACGCCCCGCATCATGGGCAAGATGATGGGTCTACGTCCCGCCGTCATCCTCCTCTCGCTATCGGTTTGGGGCAGCCTTCTCGGCTTCATCGGCCTCATCATCGCCCTACCCTTCACCACCCTCCTCAAGGGTTACTACCGTCATTTCATCCTGAAGGAAGACCTTGTCCCAGAGCCCTCTTCTGCTCAACAATAAGGGTACATTGAAACTTTTTTCGAAGTTTTTTGGCAAAACATTTCGTTCGTATTGATTTTTTCTGTACCTTTGCACCCGCTAATGCAAGATTAGCTCATATCGGTAAGACTCGCTAGCTCAGTTGGTAGAGCACAACACTTTTAATGTTGGGGTCTCGGGTTCGAACCCCGAGCGGGTTACCACAAAGAAAATCTCTAACTTGTCGAAAGTTAGAGATTTTTCTTTTTTGAATCGCTGGGGTCAGACCTAGGCTGTCAAGTTTGTTACAAATGGTGTACTAAAATCCCACGGCCATTGACATAGTCCTTGCTCTGCTAATACATGGATTTGTCAGAAGGTTTTCCTCCCTCCATTTTGTGATATCGCATAGTCTGGT
>JAZQQO010000010.1:0-62821 GCA_045629085.1 Bacteroidaceae bacterium | reverse complement strand
CTCAGAGGCAAAGAGCGTACTGTTCAGGTTACCGAACACACGCTGGGTGGTGCGACGTGAACCATTGCCATTAGCACCTACCATCAGACCACAGGTGATGGTGTAAGTACCATTTTCCAGGCCAGTGATGGTTTGGCTCAACTCATAATCGGGTATACGCGAGTTCCATACACCGAAACCATAGGTACCATCCTTATAACCTGCACAATCGGCATTGATGCCGTGCCAAGCGTTGAGGCCTGCTGCATTTGCGTCAGCAGCAGTAGTCACCTGCTTGCCATTTACGAATACGTTCCAACCGGTAGGAGCACCTGCCACACCATTGGTGGGATTGCCGCCCTGTGAACTGAGATCCTCGAAACTGAGGTTCTCGGCGGGAATGTAACCCAATCCCTTAGCATAATCGTCGCAAGCCTTCTTCAATGCCTTGGCAGCAGCGTCAACCACGTCGGCTGCAACCTGCTCGTTGAACACCTTCTCGGCAGCCTCGATAGCGGCATCAAGAGCGCTGGTCTCCGTCTGCACCTCATAGGCAGTGAGCAACTGGGTATAGAGTGCCTTCTTGGCAGCTACCACGGCACGTGCACCCTCCAGGTCACCCTCGGTCAAGAGGCGCTGTGCCTCAGCGAGAGTCAGGAGGAAACCTGCCTGGTAATCGCTCTCTTCAGTTACGTATGTACTCTTGGCAAATTCGTTGATCTCCTGCCATCCTGCACCCAAATCATTGTAACGATCCATGTCCTCGACGGCCACAAAACCCCAGTTGCAACTGGTAGAGTCGCCCATTACCTTGTAGTAGGCGTCGTTCTCCTCATCATAGATCACCTTTTCGCTGCCATCTTCTTCCAGAGCGGTGCCACCATAGAAGTCGGGATACCAACCGTTGGTGGGCTCATTGGCGATAGGATACTCGCCACCTGCATTGAGGTGAAGATAGACACCGATACAAGCGTAGTGTTGGTTACCTTCGGCAATCTTTATGCGATAGAAGCCTTCCGCATCACCGGGGGTAACCTCGAAATAAGGTATCTCGCCAAAGTCCTGCTCGGCACGTACGTTGTTCGTACCTGCAGGGATACCCAGATACTTGTAGGTGGTGTAAGCCTCCTCGGCCTCGATGCCATTCTCAGGATCAGCCTCTACGGCAGGATGCTCCTCCTGACTGGTGGTGAAATACCACAGAGCCTTCTCGGCATCGTGGTGGGCGGTAAGCTTCACGCCATACTGACCCTGGAAGGTGTTCTTGTCCTGGATACGCAAAGCGCTGTCCCAGTCGGTACGGCACATGTAGCCTGTGGGGCGTGCCAGATTGGCCAGTACATAAGTCTGACCATCAGTAAGCTGCTGGACGGGGTACTTGGGGTACACCTCAGCAGACATCGTAGTGGCAAACAGCAGAGAGGCTCCTGCCAATACTTGTTTGAGATAGTTTTTCATAATTAATCGATTAAGAATAAGTTAATATAATTAGAGTTTATCTTTGATGCTTAATCATAGCTTCTTGACAACCTTCATCAGTTGGTCGCCGAGACCAATGGTGTAGCCTTGACGTAAGAATACCACTCGGTCAAAGGTGTCGGCGATGAGGAAGACGGGAAGCGAGGTGGCAGGAGTGGCCTGTACGGCGTGTTCCATACCCTCGCGTATCTTGCCTGTCGAATCGATGCCCCAGTGTACGGTGGAGGGTAGGTTGGGGAAGGCTTGCTGGATGCGTGCAGCCTCGTCTTGGTCGCTGACGATGAGCATGATGGGACGACCCCATTGTTCCAGTTCGCTGCACACGGCTGAGAGGTCGTTGAGGGCATGGTTGGTGGGCTCGGTGCCAGCGCTTAGCAGACCAATGACATAATACCCACGCCCCGTGGTAGCAAGCAGGGATTTCTCGGGGAGAAGGTCGACGGAAGTGAAACTGGTGGGCGTAGAGCCTGCGATGCAGACTCCCTCGTTTGCCTGTATGATGATTGGTGTGTAGCGTGTCTCACTGCCAAAGCCACCGATGACCTGTACCTCATCGGTTGACTCACGCATGGTGAGCTCGACGTTGGTGGTTTCGCCACCAGTGAGGTGGAAGAAGGTCATCTGTGCCAGGACGTTGCCGCTGGCCAGACGAGTGCCAGTGGTGAGGATGTAATCACCCTCGTCGAGGTAGACGCCTTTGGCGAAGGTGGCTTGCCAGGTGGCATCCTCGGGATAGTTGAGGAGCTGAGGCAGACCATCGACGATCTTGGATAGGGTGAAATGGTTGTAGTAGCGTGGGTTGCTCAGTATGGCGGTAGGGGTGTAGTGCAGGTGCAGCTGTCCACTGTTATGGCTGTTTGCAGGACTGTCAGTGTCCTTGTTCTGAAATGCCCGTATCCATTCACCATTCTTGTCATTGTGCCACATTACGACGTTTGTCACCTCATCAAGGTATGAGGGTATGCCTAAGGTACGTGCGGTAGATACGAAGAAGATGTCACGGCTATGACGGTCGCATCGTTGGGTGCGCCATACACTGACAGGATTCATGCAAAGCTGTTGCGGATTGTGCTGCTCGTCGATGACGATATGCTCGTTGCACCATTTTTCCAACAGTCGGGGATCCTCGCGGAACAGTGTTGACAACTTCTTGGGGATGAGCTTCAGTAGCTGCGAACGATAGGGCGTAAGTTGCTCGTTGCTGACGCGTGGATTGAGCAAGCGGGGCTCCTTAGTATTGGGGGTATTCTTGTAGTGATCAATGAGGACATCGAAGGGTACGTCACGTAGGTCTTTGTCCGAGATGAGACTCAGTAGGTGAAGAGCCTTTTCCTGGTCTTTGCTCGTTTCAAGAAATGCCTTGATAGTCTTGTGGTTGCCACGGCTTTTGACGAGATATTCGGGATTGTTGCCAGTATAAAATGTGGAGGTATAGGCACCACGTAGACTGTCCTCGTAGGCAAGGCGCTGCTTGTTGCGAACCACCTGTTCCTCAGTCATGGGGGGGATGGTGTTGCGCTCGGAAGGCGGTACGACATCGAACGAGATGGGCTTGTCGGGGGAGCAAGTTTGCAGCACAATGGTAGTTTCGTCTGCTTGTCCAAAATCTACCAGTTTGTACCCATACCTTGTGTTATCCGTAGCCCATACGAGCAAGGTGCCTCGTCCTGCCTTGAAGTCGCACTCACCACGCTCGTTGGTGGGAACGGTGCTGAGAGGGTAGAACTCGGCGTAGTTGTAGAGTCGGAACTGCACGGTAGCCTTTACCGGTTTCCCTTGCGTGTCAACAACCCGCACTTTGAGGATGGAGGTCGGAGCGTAGTTGTCCGTCACGTCAATCTCCGTGTAGCAAGGTGTCTCGGTCATCACGCGTTCAGGACCTTCGTAATGCCCGAAGGCTTTGGTGTGCATCAGCATGGCACGTGAGGCAGGTGCATTGAACCATCCAAGGTTGAGCACGGGTTCGGGTTCGCAGGCACCGAGGAATTTCCATGTGCCGTCAATCCAAGCCTCCACCCATGCGTGGTTGTCATCGGTGTGTGCCCATCGTGGGGTGTAGACCTGTCGGGCGGGAATGCCGATGGTGCGTAGTGCTGCAACGGTAAAGGTGCTCTCTTCGCCACAACGGCCTATGGCAGATCGCATTGAAGCCAACGGACTACTGGTGCGTGCATCACTGGGTTGATAAGTTACGTGTTCGTGGCACCAATGGTTTACCTCCAAGGCAGCCTCCTCAATCGTCATGCCCTTGACGCGGTTCTTTAACGTCTCGTACATTTCGGGGCGGAAGTTGTCGAGGTTCTCGTTGTTGACACGCACCGGCAGTACGAAATGCATGAACTCGCGCTTGGGTACCACCTTGCCCCACGGCATTTCCTCACGGGCCCGCAGCGAGATGCGTACCTGCTGCTTGTAGAAGTCGCGGCTGTAGTCGGTGGAGTCGGGTAAAGCCATGTATTGATAGAGGAAAGACAAGGCTTCCTTCTCGGTTATGAGTTCAGGATCATTGCTTTGTGCGTACAGCAGCTGTCCCACAGCAAGCAACACGACACAGATTATGGTATGTAGTCTGTTTTTCATTGTTCTTCGTCAGTTTGGGTGCAAAAGTACAAAAAATCCATTAACCTGCAAAATAATTGTGAATTATGAATTATGAATTGTGAATTATTTCGTACCTTTGCCCTCAAACCAATCTATACATTGTATATTTATGAAGAAAAAGTTCATCGTACGACTCGTCATACTTCTCCTCGCCGTGTGTCCACAGTACATAATGGCCGACACGCAAAACCGTCTGACACTCACGCCCGACGTATCGCTTGAGGTTTCGCATAAACAAGGTTTAGCGGCTGCCTATGGTGGAGTGATTGGTGAGAATGCTGTGGTGATGGGAGGTGCCAACTTCCCCGATGTGCCAGTGGCAGAAGGGGGGCAGAAGCATTTCTATACTACCATTTGGCAACTATCGGATGCACAATGGAAGAAGGCTGGTGACCTGAGAGAGGCGCTGGCTGGCGGTGGTAGTGCTATGGTGAATGACGCGATAGCTCTTGTGGGTGGCAGCAATCAGCAGGGGCTTGTGAAGACTGGCTATCAGCTCACTCTGCAAGATGGCAAGATTGTCTGCGAGTCGTTGCCCGACCTTCCTGTTGCCCTTGCCGAGCATACCCTTGCCTCGCAAGGTGACGTGCTCTACGCCGTGGGTGGAAAGTGCAGTGAAGATAACTCTACAGTGGAGCCCAATATGACCATTTACTGTCTTGACGTCAAGAAGGACAAGGCATGGCGCGAACTCACCACGATGCCCGGACGAAGCCGATTGCAATGTGTGGCTACCGTGCAAAATGGCAATACGGCAGCGTGCCTCTACGTCTTCGGCGGCTATACGATGGGCGAGGATTCCGTACGTGTGCTGACCGATGGTCTTTGCCTCAACCTCAAGACTTTGCAATGGAGCACGACCGCTCCTATGCCCGATGGCCTGACCGTGACAGGTGGTACCTGTGCCACGAGTGGTTACAGCCACATCCTCTGTATGGGTGGCGTCAACAAGGAGGTGTTCGAGACGCGATGCAACGACCAGCATCCCGACAGCACCTACTTTCTGCACGAACCTGCATGGTATCGTTTTAATAGTAAGGCGCTTGTCTATCATACTATTACGAACTCGTGGTATGTGATGGCAGAGAGTGACCTCCTGGCTCGTGCCGGGGCAAACCTCGTGGCTATGCCCGATGGCTCATGGCTCTACATCAATGGTGAGTCGAAGCCCGGTTGGCGCAGCACTGACGTGACGCGCATCACCCTCGAGCATGAGGTCAGTTTCGGTTGGCTCAACTGGATTGTCTTGGTAGTCTACCTACTTGGAATGCTGGGGCTTGGCTACTACTTCATGCGTCGCGAGAGTGGTGCCGACGACTTCTTCAAAGGAGGTGGCCGCATTCCCTGGTGGGCTGCTGGCATCAGCATTTATGCCACGATGCTCAGTGCCATTACCTACATGAGTATTCCGGCCAAGGCGTACGCCACGAACTGGACGTACTATCCTATGCTCGTGACCATCCTGCTCGTGTCATTCCCTGTAATCAAGTACTACTTGCCATATTTCCGTCGTCTCAACATCACGAGTGCCTACGAGTACCTTGAGATACGTTTCAACCTCGCCACGCGCCTTCTGGCCAGTGGACTCTTCATTGTCTTCATGGTGGCACGTATGGCGCTTGTACTCTACCTTCCCTCACTGGCGTTGACAGCTGTGACAGGCATCAACATACAGCTCTGCATCGTGCTCATGGGCATCGTTACCATCATCTACTGCACGATGGGTGGTGTGGAGGCCGTGGTGTGGGGCGACGTGGTGCAGGGCATCATCCTCGTTGGTGGTGCTATCTTTGCTGCCGTCTTCTTGATTCTCAATACCGAGGGTGGGGTAGAGGGCTACCTTCAGATTGCTGCCGACAACGATAAGATGCGGCTCTTCGAATGGTCGTGGGATTATCGCAGTGTTACCTTCTGGGTGGCCATCGTGGGTGGTATTGCCAACAACCTCATCTCCTACACGAGCGATCAGACCGTCATTCAGCGCTATCTTACTACGAAGGACGAGAAGAGCGCTGGTCGCTCCATCATGATGAACGGACTGATGTGCGTCTTCATCAGCGTGGTGTTCTACGTCATCGGAACGGGTCTCTACACATTCTTCCAGACACATCCTGCGGAGCTCGACGTGACGATGCAGAAGGGCGATGCCATCTTCCCATATTTTATGATGTCGCAGATGCCAGCCGGCGTTGCAGGCCTGCTCATTGCTGCTGTCTTTGCAGCCACGATGAGTACTATTTCCAGCAATATCAACAGTGTCTCTACAGCCTTCTCCGTGGACTTCTACCGTCGTTTCCGTCCTGAGACTTCGGACAAGAAGATGCTCAGCGTGGCGCGTCAGACTTGTGTCTTCAGTGGCATTATCGGTGTGGTCATTGCCCTCATGATGGCATCATGGGACATCCTCTCGCTGCTCGACTATTTCAATACCATTCTCGGTCTCCTCACCGGCGGTCTTGGTGGTCTCTTCCTGATGGGTATCTTCATCAAACGTATCAAGGGTCAGGCAGCACTAATAGGCTTCATCTGTGGCACGATCTTCGTCTTCTGGCTGCAGTTCTGCACCGATGCCAACCTCTTCCTCTTCGGTGCTGCCGGTATGGCTGTAAGTACCCTCGTCGCATGGTTGCTGTCGTGGAATAGTTTGTTCAAATAGTTTCAGGCTTTAACTTGTTTACCAGTTCGTCTAGATCTGCTCCGCTGCCATCCCTACCTGTGATGCGCTTGTAGAGTCGGCGACGGAGGTTGCTGATGTTGCTCTTGGTGCAGACAAGCAGGACGGACATCTGCAGGGGGGTACACTTGATGATGATGAGCGAGAGGATGCGTACCTCTTGCTCGGTGAGGGTGTGCTCGGCAGAGAGTCGTTCGTAGATGTGGGGATGGTGCTGAAGGATGACGTGTTTCAGTTCCGTCCACTCCTCGTCGGTGGGATGCTTGTCCTGCGAGGACAGCTGGTGAAGGTGCTGCACGATGGGTTGGTCGAGAAGTGTGTTGTCCGTCTTCTGGCGCAACGTACGCAGCAGTTCGGCATATTCCTGATTGCGCAGCAACGACTCGCGGTGCTCATGGCGCAGCATCATATAACGATAAAGACCAAAGCTTGCTGCAAAGAGGAAGAGCAGGCCTGTGCCCAGCATCCACAAGTGCTGGCGTTCGGCCTCATCGCGCATCTCCAGGTTGTCGTGCTGTATCTGGTAGTCGTGGAAGCGCGACTTGAAGCGGTCGCCCACAATACCGTGGGCTAGCAGTTCCACCAGTTGGATGTTCTTGCTCCAATAATGGCTCGACGAGTCCTTCATGCCCATGGCATCATAGCACTCCGCTATCTTACTTGTGGCAAAGCTCGCAGCCTCCCATCGCAGCGAGTCCATGTCGGCCACTCGGTGGAAATAGTGGATAGCTGAGTCGTACTGCTCGCGCGTCTTGAACAGCTCGCCCTTGGCCATCCAGTAGCGGTTGGCCTCATAGGAGTAGGGGCTCACAATATTATAAGAGGTGTAGTGGGCGTAGCGGTCGAGCAGCATGGCCACAGAGTCGAGTGCCACGGAGTCCTTGTCATGCCAGCGCTGGCTGGTCATCCCCTCTATCATGCCCATACTGGCATCCATGGCCAGTTGGCGTTCGCCACGGCTCCACAGATAGTGGTAGGCGCTGTCCGAGTTGATGTCGCCATAGTACAGCATGGCATGCAGCGTGTCGCCTGCCATCATCGCATAGCGTACAGCTCGGTTGAGCTGCTCCCGACTCTGGTTATCATCCAGCGAGCGGTCGAGGCAGTGCGCCCAGTCGAAGAGCGTCTGTGCCATGGCCAGCGTGTCGAAAGCCTGCGTCGTGTCCACACAGCCCACCGCCATGCTCCACGCACTCTCCTCGTAGAAGTTCCAACCCTTTCGGCGATACACCTTCGCCATCATCTTCCATGCCCGTTCGCGCTCGGCCAGCGTGCCGCACCGCTCCATGTGTGCCACCACGTCCATGGCCACCGTGTCGTTGGGCATGGCATCGTAGCGGTTACCCATGGCATCCAGCTCGTTCAACCGCTGCAGCATCTCTTCGTGCCGGGAAGTGCAAGCAGCAAAGAACAGCAGGATGCAGATTGTAGAGAGTATCTTTTTCATCGTATTCTAATAACGTCCATATTTGCTTTTTATTGCACAAAACTACGTTAAACTACGTGTAAACTCGGTTTACAATCAACTGTAAACCCATAGTAAACGCACTTTTGCCATACTTCTGCGTTATTCACGTTAATTTTGCAGAGTAAATTTGTTCTGCTAACGAAAAGGGATTGCGTATGAAAAAAATCGTTTTATGGGTGACTGCCATGCTAATGGCTATGGTGGCTTTTGCCGACCACGTGAAGTTTCGTGTGATTGATGCCGAGACGAAAGAGGCATTGTCCGGAGCCGTCATTGATGCTGAGTTCTCGGGCGACCTGTATGGTGACATACAGTTTAGCACCGACTCGTTGGGCTACTTCATCTCGCCAGATTGGTTCGGCTATCTGGAGGGTACTACCAAGATGGATATGAAGATCAACTACTTTGGCTACCATCAAGTACGGAAGGTGACCACTTTCTATGAGGGCAATGACACCATCGACTTGGGCGACATTGCCTTGAAACCCAGTGAGGAACTGATGAGAGAGGTGGAGGTGAAGGGACGCATGCGACGATTCACCATGTCGGGCGACACGGTGGTGTTCCACCCCGAGGCATTCCATTTGGAGGAGGGTGCACGACTGGAGGAACTCATCGAGAAACTGCCAGGCGTGAGCGTGACGGATATGGGACTGATGTGGAACGGCAAACCCCTGATGCTGAAGTTGAACGGACATGATGCCATAGCCGATGGCGACATGCTTGGGCGGTTGCCGGCCGAGATTGTGCAATGCATCAAGACCTACGAGAAGAAGTCGGAGATGGCGGCACGAACAGGCATCGAGGACGAGCAGGGGCAGCAGGTGCTGGACATCATCGTGAAGCCAGGCTTCATGGACAAGTTCTATGGCGACGTGAGTGCAAAGGCCACTACCGGCAAGCGCTACTTGGGCGAGGCCGACATGCAGCGGCTCAGCGACTTCGACCCCATCATCCTCTACCTGCGTTTGGGCGACAGTGACGATTATCGTTTAGACAAGGGATGGGGGCGTGGAGGCTATGGCCGTGGCGGCGAGTATCGGCAGCAGATGGGTATGGTGGGCTATCAGCATGCCTGGAAGAGTAACTACAAGGATGCTACCGACTATAACCGCTGGAACATCGACCTTACGCCCAACCACTATGACTATATTAGTAGCAGCTGGAGCAACCGACAGCTCTTCATGCCTGACGGAAAGAGTACCTACACCCTGCAGAACGGGTCCAACTACCAGCATACCCTGAAGATTCCCCTCACCACAAGTTGGCGCCGCGAACTGCCTAAAAACATACTGATGAACGGGCATGTCTCGGCCGACTTCGGCAAGAACGGCAACGAAAGCCATAGCGAACAGAACACCTACGACGGCAACCCCAATGACGCAGGGCAGCTCATCAATACCAGTCAGTCCGGTCAGTGGAGTGAGCGCAAGCATGCCACCCTCGACATGCGTCAGGAGTTCAACCGCTACTCGCAGTCGTGCAACCTGACACTCAGGTTGGAAGCCAAGGCCGAGAAGGACTGGCAGAACCAGCGTTCCACGGCCGACTACACATACAGCAACGCCTCCATGGCTCCTGTTCACGATGTGCAGACAGCCGACAACAACCACCATCGCCTGGAGACCAGACTGATGATGTCTGCCTCGAAACAGTTGGCAAAGGGCATCATGCTGCAACTGACGTACATCCCATCCTATCACAACGACTATCTGCACAACAGTCGTATGCGTGGCGATGGCCTGACGATGGCCGATGACCGAGGCAACAGCCTTCGACAGCGAGAGCAGCAGTTGGAACATCTTGTGACGCTCTATGGCGAGCAGAAACTGGGTAAGAAACTGTCATTGACACAAACCCTGATGTTGCAAAGTGATATGCAGTGGATCGACTATCATCGTGGCTCAGTGCTCGACACCACCGTCCGCCGCACCATCTTCAACCCCGATCTTCAACTACGTTTGAGGTGGAGGACCACCAAGGCATCTGAACTCACCGCCGCAGCCTCGTGGAACCGTTTTGCCCCCAGCCTTGTCAGTACGTTGGCTTACGTCGATGACACCAATCCTCTCCACATCGTCATGGGTAATCCCAACCTGCATTCGTCCAGCAAGATGGGACTGAACATCGGCTACAACCTCACTCGTGTAAAAGGCGAACAGAATCTGTCCGTCAATGCATCGCTGAGCCGCACCATCGCCCCCGTCATGTCGCTTCTTCGTTATGACTCACAGACTGGCGTGTACCGTTCTACACAAGAGAATGGCCGAGGAGGGTACAGTATGGATCTCTCGCCCAATTACGACCGTGCCTTGGGCGAAGCGTTCCGCCTGAAGATAGATGCCCGCCTCAGCCACAACGTCAGCTATGGCAATCTGACACGTGTGGATGGCGACGAGACACCCCGCGAGTTGCGGCAGCAGAACCTCTACGCCTCGGTCTATCCCAGCGTGAGCTACGACAGCAAGATGTGGAATGCAGAGTTGTATCTACACTCGTCCTACAATGGCAGCCGCTACAACCAGAACGAATACGCCGATACCCGTCTGTGGGACTACGATCCCGGCTTCAATGTCACGCTGAAGTTGAAGCACTGGACTTTCCATCTCGCTGCGCATCTCAAGGGAGGCAAGGGCTACATAGCCGACGAACTCAACCGCAACAAACTCTTGGTGGATGGTGAGATAACCTGGAAGTGCATCAAGAACAAAGGTCAGCTCTCGCTCCTAGCCAACGACATCTTCAACCAGAGCACCAGCATTACCTCCTCCGTTACAGCCCAGCAGCGTTGGGAGGGAGGTCGCAGCTTCATCCACCACTACCTCGGCCTCCGCTTCCAGTATCATCTCGATGCACGGGCTGCCAGTAAGTGAAAGCTATCAGGGTTCTGTTCCTTAATATCTAATAATAGCCCTTACGATATCTAACAATAAATGTTAAATGTGACAGGGACTTTGCATTTTCTGCGTCTTCGGGAGGAGTTGATTTAAGTTTTTAGTTTACCTTCGCAGGTGACTACTCCACAGTCAATATGGACTTACAATTTATCTGTACCTTGCTTATCAATCGTATCTATGGTGTAGCATACGATGGATATTTGAAGACATGTAGAAAACAATCAAAATAATCAAATAATGATGAACAAAATAATTAATTATATTTTCCTAACATTTGCCTTTGCGTTAAATGGTACTATTTGTACAGCTCAAGACCAGAAAGAGGAGCGCAAGGTCGGTATTGAGGCTTTTGTGGTCGATTCTTTCTCCCTTGCACCAGTAGGGCAGATTCAGTTCACCATCCGTGACACAGAACAGAGGGTCATAAGGAATGGTGCAACGGTTGCAAGCCATATAGCTGTGTCGTTTGGCAAGCTGAGCGTGGGTAGGAAGTATACACTTGAGATTCAGAGTCCGAACTACAAGAGCGTGACTCTTAGCGTATGTCCCGAACCTAAGAAGTACGAAACAACAGTACAACTGCCAGACATCCTGATGAAGATGCAAGCAAGGAGAGACACCTCAGTGACTACCTTGCACGAAGTGGAGGTGGTTGCTTCGAAGCTGAAGTTTGTATGGAAGCGCGACACGTTGATATATGATGCCACGGCTTTTAATTTGCAGGAGGGAAGCATGCTGCAGGATCTTGTCAGGCAATTGCCAGGAGTGGAACTCAATGAGAACGGAGAAATCAAAGTTTATGGCCGCAGAGTAGATTGTTTGACCCTAAATGGCCGTGACTTCTTCAAAGGGGATAATAAGGTGATGCTCGAAAACTTACCCCATTTTATAGTTAAGGACATCAAGGTATACGAACGTGGACCGGCTGCCTACGAACAGTGGAAGATCGAAGCCAACGAAAAGCGTAAGGACTATGTGATGGATGTGGTGCTGAAACGTGACTATAAGCGAGGCTATCTGGCAAACGTAGAAGCTGGTGGTGGTACTGGTAGCCATTGGTTGGGGCGTGCCTTCGGTTCAATGTATTCCGACAGGACGCGCATCGGAACTGTTCTGAATGCCAACAATCTAAGCGATAATCGTGACCCAGGAAGACTGACGGGCAATTGGGAGACAATCGGACAGCCGAAGAACGTAATGACGATTGTTCGAAACAAATGGGACATGAACTTCTATGGCAAGGCAAACAAATGGCACGACAACCTGAAGTTTGAGCTGGAATGGGACAAGCCCGAGCTTGAATCAACAAGCGAGAATTTATCGGCCTTGCAAGATAATCTGATAAATACCCTCTCGGGAGCCAATGGGACGAACAGGAACCTGAAATTCATGCTCAACAACTATTACTCGAGTGGGCGCCCAAACATGGACCTTACGACAGACATTACCATAGGTCGCATACGGGAACACGGCAATGACAGTACAGTGTCCTTCAACAACGACAGCTTTGTAAACAGATTCACAAACGCCATTTACAACAAAGGCTGGGAACAGAACTACCGCCAGTATTTGTTCACTGGCAAGAGAATGGCGAACGGGCATTTCCTTTCATTCCGTGCAATGGGAAGATATGAAGAGAAACGTAGTGACAGATATCATCTCTATGACATGGTACTGGCCGACCAGAGTGGCGAACACAGTTATCGTCTGCAGCAGCAGAGGGACAAGGAGAAAGAGTTGCAAGCACTTCTGGGTTACAACATGCCCTTCCCCCAGGCACGGCTGACCCTCTACGTCTCTGCGTCATGGAACTATCAAGGCGTGGACAGACAGTCACCCTTGTGGCGGCTTGAACGCAACGCAGCCTTCATGAACACCCTAGCTGAATTGGGAGAGCACCCGTTGCTCAGTGACGTATTGATAGACCGTAATAACAGTCAGTACACCCAAGGACATCAGCATCGGCTGTCATATACTGCCCAACTAACATACACGGACAAGGGCGAAGGGTATATCACTGAGTTCATTCTCAACATGCCCATTACCAGCACATGGCAAAGGGAACACGTCCATCGCGGTGCCATAGATTCGGACGAGTCCCGTAGCAAGACCGATTTTCTTCCATCGTTCAGTGCAGAGATACGTCGCAAGTACAGCAATTACGTGTGGCAGTTCAGCTACAAACCTTCCGTAACACGGCCATCGTTGCTCGAGATGACACGCTACGAGGACTCGACTAACCCCTTGCACATCTTACGTGGCAACCCCGAATTGAAGGATGCTTACACGCATCTGTTCAGTACAACGTATACCCAACGGTCGGGTGGCAGCTGGTATGCCTATGACAGCCGATTTAACCTGATACAGAACCAAGCAACGCCTTCTCGGGAGTACAATCCCGAAACGGGTGGATACATCAGCACTATGACTAACATGACAGGCAATTGGTTGTGGGACAATCGTATTGAGACAACTCATCCTCTTGGCAGGAAAAGTCATTTCGAACTTTTAAACAAAATAAGTCTCCTGTGGCAAAACCTTGTCTATATGGGTGCCGTGTCAGGTATGACGGAACTGGAGAGGGTGGACATTCGAAAACTCAGGTTGAGCTATGACGTAGGACTAACTTACAGAAGGAATGAGCATTTTGATATCCAACCTCATTTCAATTTTATACTAAACCAGGCAAGTAACAATCAAGCACACAGCTTGGAGGCGCACGCCAAAGATATTGTGTATGGACTAACTACCCATTGGTCTTTGCCATACGGATGGAAACTGGCAACAGACATCAATATGATTCATAGACTCGGTTACAGCGAGGGGATGAACACCAACGACTTGATGTGGAATGTCCAGATTCAAAGGAGTTGGCTGAAAGGCAGGTTGCAGACACGCTTGACAGCCTATGACATAATGAATCAAGTTCACTTGAATACGTATAGCATCTCAGTAGACGGATACCAGAGCCACTGGCAAAAGGGCCTCACACGCTATCTGCTTGCCAGCGTCTTCTACCGAATAGACTTAAAGCCGAAGAAGACCAAATAATAATCCTAGTTCGCAAGCTATTTTACCTTTGGTACAATTGCCTGCTACAATCAAAGCATGTACAATGTGCGCCAATACACCCGCACCGTGATTTCATCATCCACCACTACCTCGGCCTCCGCTTCCAGTATCATCTCGATGCTAAGGGCGGCGAATAAGCGAGCAAAATAACATGCTTACTATAGAAAAGAAACACCCTCACCCATACAAACTATTAAAATCTACTCTTTCCATTAAGAATTCCTGCCTTATATTTTGCAGGTTCAGGGAATAGTCTTATCTTTGTAGGCGAATGCCCCCTGCAGAGGGCAAAATTGACATAAACATGTCCCTTCTAAAGGGCAAATCGAAATGTTTGGCAAAGATGGAATCTTTATTTGAACGACATGATATTTATATGGACGATGTGCCCATGCAGCACATTCGCAGTATGATGGAAACCATTGACTGGGAGTCACGACTGATTCTCATCAAGGGCCCCAAAGGTGTGGGAAAGTCAACACTTCTGAAGCAGTTCGTCAAGTTGAACTATGCAGAGGGTGACCGGCATGTGCTATATTGCTCAGCCGATACTGGTTATTTCGCCAGTCATTCGCTGGTGGATGTGGCCATGCGATTCCATCAAATCGGAGGTAAACGGTTGATCATTGACGAGGTGCATAAATTCCCCAACTGGAGCCAGGAGATAAAGGAGATATACGACCTCTATCGGGACATGCAGATCATTCTGAGCGGTTCCTCGCTCATTCAGCTCAACAGTGGCGAAGGTGATCTGTCACGCCGCATTATCACCTACAATATGCCCGGTCTGTCGCTCCGTGAATACATCCTGTTTGCCACGGGGCTTCAGCTGGAGAAGATTTCGCTGGATGAACTATTGGCCAATCCCACATCATTCTGCTCACGCATACGCAAAAGCATCCGTCCGTTGGAATACTTCACACAATATATCAAGGTAGGTTACTATCCTTTTTATTTTGAAAGAGAAAGGGAATACACATTAAAGGTGGAAGGAGTCATCAACCATATCGTGGAGAACGAACTGGTGAGGTTCCGAAATGTGAATTTAGGCAATACGCGCAAACTGAAAGCCTTGCTGCACGTAATATCTGAGATGGTGCCCTACGAGGTAGAGATTGCAAAGCTGTCGAGAGCCATCGGTATAAAAAGGGATACCGTACTGAAATATATGGAATATCTCGACGAAGCACGCCTGACGACAAGGCTGTATGCCAACCTTGACACCATCACAGAGTTGCAGAAGCCCGACAAACTGTATCTTGACAACTCGAATCTTCTGTACGTCCTGTCCTCAATAACTCCACAAATCGGCACTGTCCGAGAGACTTTTTTTGCCAACCAGTTACTCTCTGCCGGACATAGAGTGGAGTATGCAGGCTACAAAAGCGGGGATTTCCGTATCGACAATCATTACGTGATTGAAGTAGGTGGAGCAGATAAAGGGTATGGCCAGATAGAGGGTATAGAGCATTCATACGTGGCTGCCGATGATATCGAGTCAGCTTTGGACCGGAAGATTCCACTATGGGCCTTCGGATTCCTATATTAAAGAGACGGTGGAAGAAAAATGATTTTATCTAATTCAATGAAACACCATCATTACATATTATCCCTCTTAATATCTAATAATAGCCCCTGCTATATCTAACAATAAATGTTAAATATGGCAGGGGTTTTAGTTTTTGTGAGCATTGCAGAAAGCTTGATTTAAGTTTTTAGTTTACCTTTGCCGTTGACAAATCGAAAACATTAAATCATCCCACTTATGAGACGCAAGAAAGACGACCATACGCTGACCAAGGCAGAGATGGAGATTATGAACATCCTCTGGGACGAGGGCAAGGCCATGAGCACGCACGCCATCATTGCCAAATACCCCGAGCCGCGTCCGGCTTACAGCACCATAGCCACCTTCATGAAGATACTCACCACGAAGGAGTTTATCAGCTTCCGCAAAGGCACCGAAGGCGACAAGACGTTCTACTTCTATCCGCAGATATCGCGTGCGGAGTACACGCGTAAGTTTATGAAGGAGGTCAAGGACTCTTTCTTTGGTGGCTCGCTCAAGTCGCTCATCAGCTTCTTCGCGAAAGAGGAAGAACTCACAGACGAAGAACTGCAAGAGATCATTTCGCTCATTACAGATAAAGAATAAACGACCATGATAGAATACATCTTCAAATCAACGGTCTCTCTGGCTCTGCTCTATAGCCTTTTCTTTGCTTTCTTGAGCCGCGAGACGTTCCACCGCTTCAATCGTGTGTGCCTGTTGCTCATCATGCTTGTCTCGCTGGTGTTGCCCTTCGTACACTTCACTGTCGGTCATCCCACCGTGGTGCAGGAGGTCGTTCAGATGCCCGCCGTCTATCTTCGGCAGATGCCCATTCACCCCGCCCCTTTGGGGGAGGGGACGGGGGAGGGGCTTCTCTGGGGCCAGCTGCTTACCTATATCTATCTCGCAGGCGTGGGCGTGATGCTGGTGCTGCTCTTGGTGCAGACCATCCGGCTGTGTCGTCTCATGAAGGGAGGATTGCGTCATACCGACAACCGAGGCAATACCGTGATACTCAAGCCCTCTGTTCGCTCACCCTTCAGTCTTTTCCGCTGGATAGTGATGAGCGTGGACGACTACGAGCAGCACCGGCAGAGCATCCTCACCCACGAACAGGAGCACATCCGTCTGGGTCACACCTACGACCTCATATTGCTGGAGGCGATGCGTGTCCTCCAGTGGTTCAATCCTTTCATCTGGCTTCTCGCCCACGACCTGCGTGCCATCCATGAGTACGAGGCCGACGAGGCTGTCATCAAACAAGGCATCGATGCAAAACAATATCAACAACTTCTCGTCCTGAAGGCCGTGGGCAATCGTCTGCAGCCATTTGCCAACACCCTCGGGCGAGGTTCACTCAAACAACGTATCATTATGATGTACCAAAAGAAATCCAACCGATGGATGATGCTCAAGGCATTGTTCGTCATCCCCACCATGGGCTTTGCCCTCTATGCCTTTGCCACACCCGAGGTCGTGCCCGAAATACAGGACGTACTGGAAAAGAAGGTCGTTCGGCCAGGTAAAGCACAGGGCGAATCCCAGCCAAAAGAGGAGGAGCAAGCCAAGGCAGTGGACCTGGCAACCCTCATAGAGAACGAAAGCGACTTCACCGTAGATTACAGTGAGGAGAAGCTCGATGAGTTTCCCGTATTGAAACTAAAGCCCGAAGATATCATCATTGTCAATGGTATAGAGTTTACAGTGAAAGAACTGTTGTCTCTCAAACCAGAGGACATCGACAATATCACAGCGATTAAGGACGAGGAGGCCAAGAAGAACCTCTTCAAGGGCATCCTGGGCGACCGCGAGGTCAAGGGTGACATCATCGCCATCGAGACACAAGCGTATGTGAAGGAGCATGGCAAGCAAAGCACCATTGGCATCATCAACAAAGAGGAAGAGCAACCCGCCAACGAGGTCAAGGCTGGTGATCGTATCAGTGGTCAGGTCGATGAGGCTTTCTCTGGCGGTACTCCACTCTCAGGTGTAAAGGTGTCCCAGGTAACAGCGGACGGCACGGTAGTTGGTTCTACCATCACCGATGCCAACGGTCACTTCGAGATGCCAGTCAACGATCCGGATAATATGCTCCTTTTCACGAAGGATGGCTATCGATCCGTTGGTTTCAACATAGTCCAGAACATACGTATTAGTTTGGCAAAAAACAGCGATGTCAAGCCCGACAAGAGCCCTCAGTTTCCAGAAGGTGAGAAGGCCTTAAAGGAATACCTCTCATCGAAGTTCACCTACCCCAGCAAGGCTCAAGAGACAGGCACTACGGGCAACTATCTTGTCCAACTTTTCATAAACGAGGATGGCAATATTGAATACACCACCATCTCCGCTACAACTGGCATCTATCTTGATCCTGCAATCATCGTAAAGGCAAAGAGACCTGTGTCCACAGCACTCCACAGCCAAGATGAAGCAAAACAGGCAGAAAGCGCATTGAAGGCGGAGTGTATGCGTGCAGTCGGGACATTACCCCGCTTCATCCCTGCCGAGGACGATGGGAAGAAAGTGGAGGGCGTATTCGTCTTTTCCGTTGCCTTCGTACTCAATTGATGCAATACGTTATGATAAATTGAAACAAGATGGCTATCCGTGCGGACAGCTTAGGAACGAACCACGAAATGGATGGTGACGGTTAGCGTGTTGCTGCCTTGACCATACTGCATCTTCACAGTATGTTTGTGCCCCGTCTGGCAATTGTCGGGATGGCAACCGAAATGCCATTGGTAGAGGTCGTCCGACTCCAGGAATACATGTCCACGGCCCCAGCTGCACGTGTTGCTATCGGCATCAAACCAAGCACCATAGTCGCCTGCGGCCGTGTTGCGACCTTCCGAGCCGTCGGCATTGAGCGGGACGAGCGTCTTGGGCGTTGCACCCAGCAACGAGGTTACCCTTTCCTTGGGAAGTTCGATGGTGAGGTCTTGATGATAGCCCTTCACAGCCCACACGGGGCAGATGACGGTGATGCCATTGCTGCTGTATTGGTAGATGGGGACGTCTACATCATCTGGAATGTAGGGCGAGCCAGTGGGGTAGGCCGGTATCACCTTGTCAAGGTAGCTCAGGCGCTGGCTCAGCCAAGTGTGCATCTTGTTCAGTTCCACGGCAGGCGTCTTGCCCGAGATGGGCCAACGTGTCAGGTCGCGCTGGGCTGCACCCTGATAGAGCTTCGCCGTGTAGGCCTTGATCTCCTCCCACGCACCACCGTCCAGCAGTGAGTCTGTCACCTCGTTCCATTGCTGTTTATAGCGCTCCACGAACTGCGCATCCTGGAACATATCCGTCCAGAAGTTGTTGATGTGGTAGGCTGCACCTTGCTGCGTGGCGGGTTGGGTGCCATAGATCAGCTTGCGCGATGAGCCGAAATACTCGTGCCCCGTGTACATGTTGCTCCAGTCGAAGTCGTAGCCCGCATCCCAGTCCCACACGGGGCCGAAGGTATACTTGCCCTCGGCATCGCGAAACATGTAGAGGCTGCGTGGCGCATCAATCTCCACATTGTACAGGTACTCATGCAACTGCAGGATAGAGATGAAGCTGCGCACGTCCATCAACGAGTCTACGAGTGGGAAGTTATGCTCTGCCACAGCCCTTTCCAGCACGGCAAAGTCGGCACGGATGCTGTCCAAGCGGCCTCGTGTGGGGTCTTCGGGATGCTTCACGCAGATGGGCAGGCCATATACCTTCGATTTGAAATTATCGCCAGCACCAGGCGAGAGCGACGGACCGTCGTCCAGGTCGAAGCTCAGCAATATGCCACGCTCCTTGTCGATGTTCACGCGGTGTTCGCCCACCTCCAGCTTCTCCGTCAGTTGGTATACGCCAACATAGTCGCCATTCAGGAATACCTCCACAAAACGCGTATGGTTGGTGAAGGGCATCCCCATCTTTCGGGCACACTCAAAGGCGTAGAGGTTCATCACGTCAGTCACGTCGCGATAGTTGGCTAGCAAGTTCCAGTTGCGCGCCTTCTCCAAGCCCAGCAGTTTGCTTTTGTCATCCAACTTGAACTTATAGGGTTTCTTGTCGTACCACTCCCATGTGCTGTTGCCGCGCCCTCGTATGCGTCCCTGTCCGCTGTAGTGGCTGTACTGTCCTTTCCCATCGAGCGAGAAGTGGCAATCCACCCATGTTTCCTTCTCTACGACCGGTGCATTGTCGAGCGTGTGTATGTGCAAGGTGAACACCTCATACTTATTGTGCCCCTTCTGTTCGTCCTCCATGTTGTAGGCCAGGGTGAGGCTGTCCAACCCATTGTCCAGAGCTAGGCTGATCTCCTGCACAGGCATGTTGTCAGCATCCATCATATCCAGACGTAGCTGCTTGGGCGATTCGGTCACACGCATGGAACCCACCTCTGAGAGTCGGAAAGGAATCACCCATTCACGCCCACGCTCATGGTGATGCACCTGTATCCATTGCTGCGCCCGTAGCGGCAGCACACAGAGACAGAGAAAGAAAAATGGTATAAGAAAACGGTTTCGTAGCATGGCAGTAGTAAGTTAGTTTCGAAGGACAAAGTTAGGGTGTTTTCGCGAAAGAAGCAATAAAATGCACTAATTTTTCAAAAGAAATGCGTTTTGGCACTTAACTTTTCATTAACTTTGCCGTATTAATAGTAGAATGAATCGCAAAGAGTTTGAACAACAGATACCACGACTGCGACCACTGATGCTACAAGTGGGGCGCGACTTCTTCGGCAACAAGGATGATGCCGAGGATGTGGCACAAGACAGTCTGGAGCGGTTGTGGAACTACTGCGAACGGCTCGATGCCAACCGAAACCTCGAGGCGCTGGCCGTGATGGTGGCAAAGAACATCTGCGTGGAGAAGTTTAAGCGAAGGCCGCTGACAATAGCCGAACTGCCAGACGACAAGCTGGGGAGTGAAGCCGACCGGGCCGATGCTGCAATAATCTCGGCAGAGACGCGACAGCAGATAGACGAAGCCATCGACACCCTCTCGCCCCGCGAACAACAACTGGTCCGTAAGCGGTACCTCGAAGACCATTCGGCAGAGGAGATAGCCCAAGAGACAGGCATCCCGAAACCCTCCGTCAAGAGTATGCTCTCGATGGCTAAAGCAAAACTAAAAAAACGATTACGACGATGAAACAGCACGACATACATAACGATGACGCCCTCTACCAGCAGATGCTGGCCGAGCTGGCACCTGGTGCTGAGGAATACGACAAGATAGTGGCACGCGGCAAGCACCCGGCATCCAAGAAGCGTCGCATCATACCTTATTATATATATGTAGAAGCAGCCTGTGTGCTTTTTGCTATGATTGGAACTCCGTGGCTTTTAATGGATAAGACCGAGGATGAGTTGCAGACAAAGCAAGTTGCTCAGATCGACACAATGAAGCCAGAACCTACAAATACCCATGAGCGATTGCTGGCAGAAGACATCTCGCAGCCAGACAAGGCATCTTCGCCATCATGCAGCCAAGCGAAAGCCCATCAACGGAGAAAACGAGTATCACGACCTCGGCCTGTCATGCAAACTGTCTCGCCTACAGAAAACGCTGAAAATAACGCAAATGCAGCACCCGACCAGGAACTCTACCTCGCCCTCCTCGCAGAAGTGGAAGCCAGAGAGATACAAATCGAACAGCAGGAACAACAATCCATGCGTAACCTCTTCGACGAACTTATTGACAACATAGAACAACAACCCAACCGACCAGAACTCATCCTATGAAACGCCTTCTCATAACCCTCACCACCCTGCTTGCCGTCAGTCTTGGCAGCATGGCACAAGAAAAACTCATCACCCGTGCCAGTCAGCTTTCCAGTCCTTTCACCGACAACACCGAAGGAAGCTACAGCAATCTCCTCGACAGCGACCTGAGCACTTTTTGGCATTCGGATTGGCACCACGGAAGAGTGCAGCCGCACTTCCACTACCTCCAGGTGGAACTCGACAAACCTATCAAGGGCGACGTCACGGCCACCATCGGTCGCCGCTACACTACTTATGGAGTGACGTATCCCAACAATAACCCTATTGCCATAAGCGTAGAGGCCAGCAGCGACGGCAAGAACTTTGTCAATGTGGCAAAGTTGAATTTCCCCTTTAACCCCGCCGTTCCCATCGTGACGGAATGCTTCCACCTGAAGAACAAGGCCAAGTACCTCCGGTTCTACTGCGACAAGACAAACGGCAATGTTCAAGAGGGTTGGTGGCATCTTAGTGAGTTCCAGTTGAATCAAGGAGATAAGCCAATCCACCTGCAAACCCCTAAGGGAATGGATAAAATCTCCACTGCTGCTGCCGGTTCTACAAAGTATGTGATGCCCAATCCACGCACCACTCGTCCCTCTTCAGTTACGGATGGACAGAAAACGCTTAAAGAAGGAATGAAGAACGGCTCTATAGGACTTTTCTCACGACAAAACCTGCTTGGTGACCAGCCCTACAAAAACCTTGTTGGAAGTTCCAGTGAGAAGGGCTACGACCGCCTTGACTCAATCTACTACCTCAACATCAACACTTACGCTATGCCTTTCTATAAAGAGAAGGACAAACAGAGGGCCATGCAGTATATCTTGCGCATCATGGAGACCTACGACAAAATCTCTGAAAGCTCTGAAGGTGGTTTCAAACATGTCAGTCCGCTGGAATTCGGCCCTGCCGAGGAGAGCAAGCGGGTCAGCATGTACTACGCCGAAGAACTGGAGCCCTTCGTCATAGGCGGCAAAGGTCGCAACTACGTTGTGGTGCGTCAGCAGGATCCGCACAACATCAACTATCGTACGTGCGAGGGTGTTGAATGGTGGCTCGAAGTGCCTGGTGCTAATCCAGAGATGCTTGACCGTGTCTATGATCCACGTTCCAAGAAAAACGCCGTCGTGAAGTTCCGCGTTTTCAATCTCTACGGTCCGCTGACCGAGCAGCACTACGAGAGGGCGTTCAATAAGCTTCTACCCCCACTGCCAGGTGGAACGAATAATTCATTTAATGAGCTCTTGCCCCCAATACCAGGTGGAACGAATAATTCATTTAATGAAACAATAGAAGTAAACTCTTCCCCCGCTCAGATGGCTAATGGACTTCTCATGCAAATCAGGGTCCTTGGCGAACTCTACAAGAACAATGGTTCGACGACCGACGATGCCGTAGTTTACAGCATCAACGAGCGCGTAACGAAATACCTCAGCATTTCCTGTCGATCCGCTTCCGACATTTTTTCTGAGGAAAACCGCCAGCTCTACCGCGCCCTCGGCAAAATCCCCGGCTATGGTGCCTCCGTTCATTATCCCGGCGGTATGGTGTACAGCGGTAACTTCGAATGGCTTGCAAACCACTATTCTCAAGCTACGCAATTCGAAATGAACTGGTACACCAAGGGCGATGCAAAGTGTACAGGCGAATGCTGCAACTTCCTGCTGGAGATTAACGTAAAAAAAATAACAAACCAGAAGCCATAAAGTAAAGCATAACCGCCATCCTTCTCTATTCTAGATTGAGAAAGGAAGGCACAAATCTCACATACTTATGAAAAGACTATTTCTGCTGGCACTTGTGTGCCTGCAAGCCCTTGCTATGTCTGCAGACTATCTGCGTGGACGTGTTCTCGATGCCTCAAACGATGAGGCTCTACCCGATGTCGAAGTCATTTGCAAATGTTCGGGCGAAAACTGGTGGTTCTCACAGAAGGCCACTACCGACTCGCTCGGTTGCTTCTTTGTTGATTTTGGCACTTATGCCAACGAGACGATGCGCCTCGAAATTCGTTTCGAGTACTTCGGCTACCACACACAGAAGAAGAACATGATGCTCATGGCGGGTCGCGACACCGTGGATATTGGCGACATCCGTCTGCAACCCTTCGAGGGACTGCTGGACGAGGTTACAGTCAAGGGCCGCATGCGTCGTTTCACGGTGAAGGGCGACACCATCGTCTTCAATCCCGAAGCCTTCCATCTGGAAGAGGGTGAGCGGTTGGGCGAACTCATCAAGCGACTGCCCGGCGTGACGGTGCAGGACGGCAAACTCTTCTGGAACAACCGTCCGCTGCGCATGCAGATGAATGGCGAAAACACACTCTCGGCCGATCTCCTGGCAGAGCTGCCCGTCGAAGCTGTAGAAAAATTGAGACGTACGAGAAGAAGACGGAACTCACAGAACGCACAGGCCACGACGACGGTGAGGGCGAACAGGTGCTCAACATAAAGATCAAGGAAGGTTTCCTCGACAAGCTCTATGGCAACGTCCAGGCGAAAGGGTTGACGAACCTCGGCTATCAAGGAGGCAGCCAGCTCATGCGCCTCAGCACGGACAATCCGCTCATGATTGCAGCAAAGGCAGGCGACCACATACCTAACTACACGACAGGCTTCGGCTTCGACTCTGAGACGGGAAACTGGTCTAGAGGGGAAAGCCGTCAGCAGATAGGTGCCTTGGGCTATCAGCACCTGTGGGATTCGCCCTACAAGGAGGCGAAGCATCGCAATAATTGGGACGTTACGCTCAACCCCAATCATCTGGATCAGAGTCAAAGCAGTTGGGAACGGCGCGAGATGTTTGGCGCTGAGGGAGGCACGCCAACCTACATCAGCGAAGATTCGGAGAGAGATACCCACTCGTTCAAGGTTCCGCTCAATGCGAGTTGGTTTGCCAATGTTGGGCCGAAAACCACCATCTCTGGCAATGCCTCGCTGACCTTCAATCGCACGTCCAAGGACTCCCACAGCACACAGTCGACTTACGACGATGGTTTCGAAGGTACTCCTGTCAACACCAAAGACTCCCGCTCAACAAACAACGGCGACAGCTACACGCTCAACTTCTATCAAGGCCTGACGCGCTATTACGACCAGGGTAGCCTTTGGGCACAGCTTCGTGCCAACCACACATCGTCGCAGAATGATTTCATCACGACGTCCGACTATACTTATCGCGATGTAACCCTCCCTTCCTCTCACGAGGTGCAGAACGGTGAGAGTAGGGCGCATAATTCCGACGTTCAGGGGCGCTTCGGCTACAACAATTGGTTGACGAAAGCCTTACTGCTGAAAGTACAATATGACCTGAAATACACCAATAATTTCTATAAAGCGGAGCGTATGCGTGGCGACGGCATAACGCAGATCCTAGACCTCGCCAACTCCCAACGTCATCGCTATGAGGAACTCCATAACAGTTTGCAATTGGGCGTGACGGAGAACGTGGGCCAATGGAATCTGTCGCAAAATATTGTGTTCCACAATTATACTGAATGGCTTGACTACACCCGTGGTACCGCTCTCGACACCCTTGCCCGCCGCAACACCCTGCTGCCCAACATCGACTTGAAAGCAAAGTGGAAGGTCACCAAAGCCTCTTCGCTCGAAGCCTATCTTGGTTGGTACAAAACAAAGCCCAGCATCTACAGCACCCTCGGCTACGTCGATACCACCAATCCACTCTACATCGAGATGGGTAATCCCAATCTCCGCAATGGGCAGAGCCTTGGCGCTAATTTGGCATACTACATTACCATCCCACGTGGCGAGCAGAATCTATCTGTCAAGATCAGCGCTAACAAAAACTACTCACCCATAGTCACGCTCTACCGCTACAACACCACAACGGGTGCCTACATCGTTACGAGCGAGAATGGCCGTGGCGGTCACGACGAAAGCCTTGACATCAACTACGACCGTTCATTGGGTGGACATTTCCGCATGAATGCCTCTACATCGTTCAGCAATTACATCGCCTACACGCTTCCCACGCGCATTGATGATGCCCCCGCCTCAGATGCCATGGCACAGCATAAGTTAGGATGGATATTCCAACCCAGCGTCAGCTATGACGATGAGCATTGGAACGCCAAATTCAGCGCAAACACCTATTATTGTCGCACTACATACTCCGACGCCAGCTACCAGAACAGCGCAACGTGGCAATACCGTGCCGATCTCAACATTAAATACAAAATCGAACATTGGAACTTCTACGTCCGCCCTGTACTCCTAGGCAGCCGCGGTGAACTCACCTCAGAACTCAACCATCCCCGCCTTGAGGCAAATGCCGGCATAGAATGGAGGTTCCTGAAGAACCGCGCCAAACTCACGCTCGAAGCTAACGACATCTTCAATCAGTACAAATACTATTCTTCCTACGTCGACACCCAGGAACGTGTAGAATACGGTTCCCCCACAGTTCACCATTACGTCAGCCTCGGCTTCTTCTATCGCATTGATGCAAAGGCAAATAAGAAGTAACTCCGCAATAAACCGCTAAGGCGGATATTTCATACAGATTTGTTTTAGGATTCATGGGTCATGGGCGCGGCCGCCTCGATGACTCACCCGCCCATTGGTCTGCGACAGATCGGTGGGTGCTTTTCCTATTACATTTGTAATTAGCAAAATTGTTACCAAATATTTTGCTGATTGCATTTTTTATTGTAACTTTGCCAGCAAAGTTTTGCAAACAACCCAACAATATGGCAAAGTATCTTGACCCCAAGGCCGACTTAACCTTCAAAAAGGTGTTCGCCGAACATAAAGAACTGATGATGAGTTTTCTCAACGCTCTGCTGCCACTACAGCCGGGCAAGGAGATTGTGTCCATAGAATACCTGCCGGCAGAGTTAGTGCCTATCAATCCCGACAAGAAAGACACCATAGTCGATGTGCGCTGTACGGATACGGTAGGTCGTCAGTTCCTTGTTGAGATGCAGATGTATTGGACGGACATGTTCAAGCGCCGCACCTTATATAATACGTGCAAGGCATACGCTCGACCTCTGAAGAAGGGGGAAAACTACGGTGAAGTAAAGCCAATTTACACGTTGAGTCTTATCAACGACGTTGCGTTCCCAGAACTCCCCGATGAGTTCTATCACGAGTTTGTGCCGATGCATAGGAATCACACAGATGAGATTATCGAGGACTTTGAAATGATCTTCGTGGAATTACCCAAGTTCAAGCCATCCTCATGGCAGGACAGGAGGATGGCTGTCCTCTGGCTCCGCTTCCTTACTGAGATAGATGAGAACACGAAGGAATCTCCTGCAGAGCTTGCCTCCGATGCCCTCGTTGCCAAAGCCCTTGAGCTGGTAGAGGAATCTGCCTACACAGATGCAGAACTCTACACTATCGACAGATACTGGGACCGCATAAGTCGCGAACGCACTATTGAGATTGCAGCAGAGAGGAAAGGCGAGGCTAAAGGACGTGCAGAGGGTCGTGCGGAAGGTGAGATGTCAAAGGCAACAGCTATTGCTCAAAAGATGCTTTCCAAAGGGTTCTCTGTAGAAGACGTTTCAGATATGACAGGTCTTACAGTGGATGAAATCAATGCAAATATACTTGGACTTTGTCCTTGTTTCTGCTAAAAAGATCATAATAATTTGGTTAATTGAGAAGAATTGTGTTAATTTGCAACGTAAAACAATTGATTTAAACGCAAATATAATTACTATGGCAAGACCGAATGATCTCGTACGCTTTGATTGGGCTATCAAGCGTCTGCTCCGCAACAAGGCAGACTATGTCGTTGTGGAGGGCTTGCTGACATGTTTGCTCGGCAAGAAGATTTTCATCAAGAACATGCTTGAGAGCGAGAGCAATAAGGAAACTTCTGACGACAAGTTCAACCGTGTTGACCTTCTTGCTCAGGATGAGGAGGGCGAGTTGATTCTCTTTGAGATTCAAAACGACCACCAGCTCGACTATTTCCAGCGCATGGCGTATGGCACGTCTAAGACTCTTGCAGAGTACCTGAAGGAAGGCGATGCCTACAAAAACATCAAAAAGCTCTACTCCGTCAACATTGTCTATTTCTCACTTGGCCAGGGCAATGACTATGTCTATGTGGGTAAGACGGACTTTCACAGCCTGCACAATCCAAGTGAAATCCTCAACCTCACGCCCCGACAGAAGGAAGTCTTCTCCTGCCAGACACCATCCGACATCTTTCCGGAGTACTACCTCCTGCGTGTTGACAAGTTCGACGAAGTAGCCAAGACACCGCTTGACGAGTGGATCAGCTTCCTCAAGAGCGGAGAGATACCCGAAACCGCCACTGCACCAGGACTTCCCGAAGCCCGCATACGTCTCCGCGAAGCCAACCTCTCTGACAGCGAATACCGTCAGTATCGTCACGATATGGATAAACTGAGAAATCAGGAGAGCACACTTTGGTCAGCAGAGATGAAGGGCGAGGAGAGAGGAATAAAGAAAGGCAGAGCAGAGGAAAAAATGTCTATAGCTGCAAACCTTCTGTCTATGGGCATGTCCGTTGAGCAGGTAGCGCAAGCTACAGGTCTCACCACAGAAGACATCAACTCATTGTAGCATAGCATACAAAAAAACTAATATAGTATTAACAAATTAAATCAATTTATTCGCTCGGCACGTCTTTAGACTGACGCTTGCTCAAGCAAGAACCCCGCGAAACTGATTAGATGCTGATATAAACAGATCCGAAAGTCCTTCGACGATACTCTGGATGAACTCCCGAGGTGCGTGATGTAGGGTCAAGACATAATATACTTGGACTTTGTCCTTGTTTTCTGAATGCATAAACTAATCAAACAATACGAAACCATGTCAACAGTTCAATCAACAACATATCAAAGTGAGGTCATAAATATGATGTCATTTATAAGGTCTGAAGAAACATTCAAACAAATGAAGAGGGCCATGGCAGAATTCTTTGCAAAAGAAGCAGACAAGGAATTGAACAGGCTATGGGAAGATGGCACTCTGAACGATAGCCGTGTAGAAGAATTCCGCAATATTCATGAACGCACGCCATACGCATGAAGGAAAAGGAACACATAGTACTGGACACGAATGTTCTGTTGATGTGCATACATCCACAGAGTCAGTATCGTAAGGTATGGCAAGCATTTCTCAACGAGAAATATGTCCTATGTGTCAGCAACGACATTCTGGAAGAGTATTCTGAGGTCATAGCACGAAATATCAATGTAAAAGTTGCAGACTATATCCTTCAAGTTATCCTGCTACATGAGAATGTAAAATTCTACGATCCTCATTTCAGGTTCAACCTGATAAAAGATGATGAGGATGACAACAAGTTTGTAGATTGTGCTTTTGCTGCAAATGCAAAATGTATTGTAACAGAAGACCATCATTTCAACATTCTTAACAAGATTGATTTTCCACACATCGAAGTGATAGGCATTGACTTGTTCTGCCAAACGTTATAACAAAAAAACATAAACAAATATAGTATTAACCAATTAAATCAATTTATTAACCCGCGAAACTGATTAGATGCTGATATAAATAGATCCGAAAGCGCACCAGGTGCGCGACGTAGGGTCAAGACATAATATACTTGGACTTTGTCCTTGTTTCTCGAACCTAACGAATTCGCCAAATTCAAGCACGAGAGAACAAGCAGACGAAGGTTCACGTCCTGTATGGGCGTGAACTGTTCGTGCTTCTTCTTCGTGTAAGGCGTTTGGCGATGCCTGTTAGGTCGGAAGAGCAACTGAGCAGTTCCGCCCTATTTCTTTTATTTCTTATGAAGAAGACACTTCTTTCTTTGGTTGTGCTCCTCTGCGCAACAGTGACTTTCGCACAGTCAAATTTGCTGGCTACACTCAGCCACGATGGTACAATCTCCAACTTCTATGGCATAACGGCCTTGCAGAAGGCAGTTGAGGCTGCAGAGCATGGTGATGTGATTACGCTCTCGCGCGGCACATTCAACTCTACGCCCATCAAAAAGGCCATCACGCTTCGCGGCACAGGCATGGTGGAGATCAACGACGAGACCGGGTACTTTGCGCCGACGGTCATTGCCGGCGCCACTACCGTTGATGTGCCCGACTCTATCCTCGGTCGTTTAGAGATTGAGGGTATCAAGTTCAACGATGAGTTCAGATACCGATACGTCCAGAATGCGGTGTTCAAGAAGTGCAATTTTTACAGCATCTCATATGTTAATTCAAATGTTTATGGAACAGACAATGTCGACAACATGATCTTGCTTGGATGCCGTGTCAGACATCACTTTTATATAGCAGGAACAGCGTCATGCGTAAACTGCATCATTGAATCTCCATCTATTAGCAGTGTCGCTTACAAATGGCTAGATTATAACACCATCCAATTTGCAAATTGTGTGATTACCGGAGTTTATCCATCATCCATGCCGACTTGCAGATTCCAAAACAGCTACATTGCCATCGTTGGAAATTATACCACATCTCCTTCACAGGGCGTGATTAACAATGAAAATTATAGTCTGGCATCAAATTGTGTGATAAACAACTGCGTAAGTAATTCCACCAGCGCTTTCGCCAAGTGCATTGATTCCTCCAACAGATACTGCTCTGCCACGGATTTCTTCGAGGTTTCACCTATCCGCGGAAGCGGCGACTCTCAGATTGACGACTCTAAAAAGTGTACGCTCACTGAGACAGCAGCAGCAACCTACCTTGGCGATGACGGCACAGAGGTCGGCATCTACGGCGGCAACCTACCCTACGAAGAGAAGGTGGCCATTCCCCGCATCACCAAGTATCAGGTAGCAGGCAAGTCAACAAAGGAGGGCAAGCTGAGCGTTGACGTCATGGTTGAGGCACAGTAAGTAACTGATAATTCGTGATTATCATGCGAAAACTATTATTCAACATCATCACCACCTGCTTGCTCACGCCGCTGCTGGCCCATGGTCAGGCATCCTACGAATGGATGTACTGGTTCGATTCGGGAAGCGAAGTGACTGCAAGCGGGACATGCGGTGCAGACTTGCACCTGGATTTGGATGTGAGCAGGCTTACGCCAGGAGTACACAAGATGCACTTCATGGTTCGAGACCTTGCCACCGACCGCCTCTGCGAACCGACTGCCAGATTCTTCGTCATCCCAGAGGACTATTACGACCAGGATGACATCATGTACTACTGGTACGACAACGACACCACCATGATCTGGCATTTCCCCGTCCAGGATGGTCCCATTCTTCTTGATGTCGAGGGAATGAGTCCCGGCATCCACACGCTTCACCTTCAGGCCAAGCACATCGAGACGGGACGCATGAGCGACCTCGTGACGCGATTCTTCGTCGTTCCCGAGAGGGAAACGGACGAGGACGCCACGTTCCACTACTGGTTCGACGACAAGAACACGGACATGGCATCCATGCCTGTAGGCAGTGGCGCGCTGATGCTCGGCGTTGACACCCTTTCGGATGGCGTACACATGCTGCACAGCTTCATCAGCAGGAACGGCCGCACGTCGAACCTCATGCGCCAAGCCTTCGTGAAGCAACCTCTTGGCGGCAATGCCATTGTGCGTTACACCTATTGGCTGAACGATGCCTACAGCGCGCGCTATACGGCGAAGGTTGAAGAACCTGCCAATCCGTATGAGCTGATTGACATGCTGCCTTTTGCGTCCTTGCCTCTGCGTAGCAGCTGCTTCCACTTCGAGGTCAATGACGGCATCCCGGTCATCTTCGCAAAGAACGATCTGCACTTCACCTTCACGGATAAGCTCGGACATGAGTCGGAGGAATGCGTAACGCAGTTTGTGGATGTCAACGTATCCGAACCGGTCACCGGCATCAACGACCTGCAGCCCACCCAGACATTTGCCCGCCCGGAGGACAACCACATTGCGTGGTTCATGTTCGAGGCTGCACCAAATGATTCGGTATCACTGAAGAGTAGTCAAACGGTTACTATCCAGATATTTGATGCCACGGGCAACATACTGTACACCGCTGACGGCACAGCTTCGACGAAGTTCGATGGCTGCCGCATTACCGAGGAAGGAACCTACTATGTGGCTGTTCATGACGTGACGGGCACGAAGAGCGATGTGACGTTTGTGGCAGACATAGTCGACCGCATTGCTGCCCTAAAGGTGAATGACGATGCCCCTGTCTTCAACATAAATGGTTTGAAGATGGGCATAGCCTCTGATTTGAAGCGTTTGCCTCGCGGAGTTTATATCGTTGGTGGAAAGAAGATCATCAAGAAGTAACCTGCGAAAACAAATAATCAATGCTCCCCGCCTCGGTTCCGCATACCGATGGCGGGGAGTTGTGTGTAAGTGACGAAAAAAATAAATGTGATTACTTATTTACTTTTTGTTTCTTTATCATTTCGACAAATTGCGTTAAGTAAATAAATCTCTTGCCTTAGCAATTCTCTACGCCACGTTCGAGGCGTTTGTACGCCACGGCCGTGGCGTATATACGTCACGCACGTGGCGTACAAACGTCACGGCCGTGGCGTAGAGATTTCATGCGAAGGAAAATGAAAAATCATGCTGCGTGTTTCCAAAAATCATGCTACGTGTTTTCTGAAATCATGCTGCATAAAGTTTGGCTTTTTCATGCATGTTTTTTCATTGTTTTGTGCAGAATCTTACAGAAAATAGGCAGAAAAACACAAAAAGTGTGGAGGCTTGGAAGAAGCCTCCACACAGTTAATGCGCTGAATGCTAGTGGTTAATGGAATTTGTGGAGGGTGGAGGCTGTTTTGAAATTCCTAGGAAATGCGCGCGTGTGCGCGCGTAAAATAAAACAAGCATGAATAATGCAGGTTGGTTTGGCTGTTACTTGCTTTCTGTAGGACTTTCTGCTTGCTCGGCGGGTGCCTCATTGGTGGCTTCGCCCTCATTCTGAACTTCGCCTTCTGCGTCCTTCTTTTCCTTTGTGTCACGCTTACGGCGGGCAGAAACGACCGGAGCATTGTCGCGCTCTGCTTTCTTGTCAAGCTTCTCGCGCTCCTTGGCAGCAGCCTTGGCGGCCTTCTCTTCCTTCGCTTTGGCCTTGGCGGCCTCTTTTTCTGCCTTGGCAGCCTCTTTTTCCTCCTTGGCTTTGGCCTTGGCAGCCTCCTTGGCGGCTTGTTGCTTCTCCTTCAGTTTCTTCGCGTTGGCAGCCTCACGCTGTTTTTGCTGGCGAAGTGCTTCTTTGTCGGAGATGCGACGGGGAGGTGCGGCGGTAGTTTTGGCCTTGGTCTTGTCGGCAGATTGTTCGGTTTTAGCTTTTGGCTCTTCTTCTTTTTTCTCTTCAGCCTTCTTCTCTTTAGCCTTCTTCTCTTCAGGTTTCTCCTCTTCAGCCTTCTTCTCTTTAGTCTTTTTCTCTTCAGGTTTCTTCACTTCATCCTTATTCTCTGCTTTCTTTTCTTCTGCTTTCTTTTCTTCTATTTTCTTTGTGCTACTCTTCTTCGTATCTGCTGGTTTTGCAGGAGCAACAGGTGTTGTGGCAGTAACTTTGGCTTTATCTGTGGCTTCCGCAGCCTTTGTTTCCGCAGCCTTTGCCTCTGCAGCCTTTGCCTCTGCAGCCTGCTTGGAGCGGCTGGGAGTGGTGCGCACGATGACTTTAGGAACGTAGATCTTTCCTTGTTTCTTAGCCTTCTTCGTAGCCTCCTTGTCGCGCTGCAACTGCGTCTTGGCCTTCTCCAGTTCGCGGGTCAGGGCACGCATTTCTCGCTCCTCCTCCTTCATCTTCTGACGCGTGAGGCGCTGCTCCTCTTTCAGGAGCTTTATGTCATCCTTGATGGATTGGATGATACTGTCGTTGGGGTGGGCGAGACTGCGCAGAGGAGCGCAGAGGAATAGTAAGAGAAGAAATGTCTTGCAGTTCATGATTAGTTGGCGTAGTTTTCAGGCGTAGTGATGTAGAATGAGAGGCGGACGGGATGAACGACGAGGGGAGCATCGCCCCAGAAGTCAGTCTGGTCAGGTATTTCGCGGCCCTCACCAAAGTGATAGTCCATATCGATTGTACCGCATCCGAGTTCGTCTCCCAGGAATGAGAATGACTGCATAGAGCAGTCGGCAGTAAAGCCCCCGGTTGTCTCGCTTACGAAATTGGCAAATCGTTCAAGTTGTGCTCCAAGTTGCTGGTAGGATACGGCATCTTCCTTCTCTTCGAAAAGTTTGAAAGTACCTGAACCGGCAAAGCAATATTCGCCGGTGCCGATGGCCTCGGAGCGGAAGTAGATGCTTTGGAGTATGCCGTCGGGGGTGTAGGTAAACTCGTCAGGGCTGGGCTTAATATGCAGCCCTTCCCATTCGAGTCCTTCTTCGGGATAAGTGGCCAATACGTCGTTCACCTCCAACTCGGACATGCCGACGTGGATGGCTGTGAAGAAGGTCTTAGCATCCATGGTTTTCTTCTGCGCAGTTTGCTCTGTGGTAGTACTGTCGGTACCATTGTCGGTGGCGTTTTGCTTGCCATCCTTGCATGAGGTGGCGGTAAGTGCTGTGGCTGCCAAGAGAGCCATGAAGTAATGTTTCATAATTGTTCTAAAGTTAGAATTCTGGCAGCAAAGTTACAAATATGTGGCAGAAAGACAAAATTTAGACGCTTTTTTTCCTTCTTTTCGCTCATTAACTGCTGATTAGTTTGGCAGAAATGAAAAAAAGTAGTAATTTTGCGCCCGAAATTTACAAATATAATTAAGGTAGACAAGAAAATGGCTATGATAAAGGTAACCTTTCCCGACGGTTCGGTGCGGGAATACGAAGCTGGTGTGACTGGTTTGGAGATTGCGCAGAGCATCTCAAGCCGTCTGGCACAGGATGTAGTGGCTTGCGGTGTTAATGGAGAGACGACGGAGTTGAACCGTCCCATCAACGAGGATGCTGCTGTGAAACTCTATAAGTTTGAGGACGAAGAGGGTAAGCACGCCTTCTGGCACACCAGTGCCCACTTGCTGGCAGAGGCTCTGCAGGAACTTTATCCCGGCATCCAGTTCGGTTTCGGTCCCGCTATCGAGAATGGTTTCTTCTACGACGTCTTGCTGGCTGACGGCAAGCAGATCGGCGAGGGCGACTTCAAGACCATCGAGGACAAGATGATCGAGTTGGCTCGCAAGAACGAGGCTGTGGTTCGTAAGGAAGTAAGCAAGGCTGACTGTATTGAGCAGTTCAAGGCTGCCGGTCAGGCCTACAAGGTAGAGCACATCGAGCAGGATCTCGAGGACGGTTCTATCACCACCTACACCCAGGGTGAGTTCACCGACCTGTGTAAGGGTCCCCACATCATGTCAACCGGCATCATCAAGGCCGTGAAGCTGATGAGCGTGGCAGGTGCCTTCTGGCGTGGTGATGCCACCAAGGATCAGATGCAGCGCATCTATGGTATCTCTTATCCCAAGAAGAAGATGCTCGACGAGTATCTCTTGATGTTGGAGGAGGCCAAGAAGCGTGACCACCGCAAGATCGGTAAGGAGATGGAACTCTTCATGTTCTCCGAGCGCGTAGGTAAGGGTCTGCCCATCTGGTTGCCCAAGGGAACCGACCTGCGTCTGCGTCTGCAGGACATGCTGCGCAAGATTCAGAAGCAGTACGGCTACCAGGAGGTTATCACTCCCAACATCGGTGGTAAGAACCTTTATATGACCTCTGGCCACTGGGATCACTATGGTAAGGACTCGTTCCAGCCCATCCACACCCCCGAGGAGGATGAGGAGTATCTGTTGAAACCCATGAACTGCCCTCACCACTGCGAGGTGTTTGCCAACCGTCCCCGTTCATACAAGGAACTGCCCTTCCGCTGCGCTGAATTCGGTACCGTATACCGTTACGAGCAGAGCGGTGAGCTGCACGGCTTGACCCGTGTACGTTGCTTCACTCAGGACGACGCACACATCTTCTGCCGCCCCGATCAGGTGAAGGACGAGTTCATCAAGGTAATGGATATCATCCAGCGCGTATTCTACACCTTCCAGTTCTCAGAGGAGAATGTTGAGGTGCAGATTTCACTGCGCGACCCCAAGAATACCACCAAGTACATCGGTAGCGATGAGGACTGGGCTACTGCCGAGCAGGCCATCATCGACGCTTGCAAGGAGAAGGGCATGAAGGCTCGTCAGGAGACGGGTGAGGCTGCTTTCTATGGTCCTAAGCTCGACTTCATGGTAAAGGATGCCATCGGCCGTCGCTGGCAGTTGGGTACCATCCAGGTAGACTACCAGTTGCCCCAGCGTTTCGAGTTGGAGTATGTTGGCGAGGATGGCAAGAAGCATCGTCCCGTGATGATTCACCGTGCTCCCTTCGGTTCGATGGAGCGCTTCGTGGCTGTACTCATCGAGCACACCGCTGGTAAGTTCCCCCTCTGGCTTACTCCCGATCAGGTGGCTATCTTGCCCATTTCGGAGAAGTTCAACGACTACGCCGAGAAGGTAAAGGCATATTTCGACCAGAAAGACGTACGTTCTTACATCGACGATCGCAGCGAAAAGATCGGCCGTAAGATCCGCGACACCGAGGTTAAGCACATCCCCTACATGGTCATTGTCGGTGAGAAAGAAGCCGCTGAAGGCCTCGTAAGCTTCAGAAAACAGGGTGGTGGCGACCAAGGAAGCATGAAAATGGAGGATTTTGCAAAGAAAATTGCCGAAGAAGTTCGTCAAATGACAGAAAAGTGCTAACTTTGCACCGCAAAACAAAAAATAATAGTTTAGAGCAATTTACAAACAGTTAATGAAGAAAGACAACATTAAGAATCAGTATCGTATTAACGAACAGATCCGTGTGCGCGAAGTGCGCATCGTAGGCGATGACATCGAATCAGCCGTTATGCCAACCTACAAGGCCATTCAATTGGCCGAGCAGAAGGGGGTAGACCTGGTTGAGATTTCACCTAATGCACAGCCTCCCGTATGTCGACTCATCGACTATAGTAAGTTCCTCTATCAGCAGAAGAAGAAGCAGAAGGAGATCAAGGCTAAGCAGGTGAAGATCGAAACGAAGGAAATCCGTTTCGGACCACAGACCGACGATCACGACTACAACTTCAAGCTGAAGCATGCTCAGGGCTTCCTGCAGGACGGCGACAAGGTGAAAGCCTACGTGTTCTTCAAGGGCCGCAGCATCCTCTTCAAGGAGCAGGGCGAAGTGCTGTTGTTGCGTTTTGCAGCCGACCTGGAGGACTATGGTAAGGTGGAGTCAATGCCTGTTCTTGAGGGCAAGCGCATGACGATGTTCATCGCTCCTAAGAAGGCACCCGCAGCAAAGAAGTCCGAGGTAGTTGCTGAAGAGGTAGAGACCACAGAGGCAGCCCCTGTCAAGAAGGCTCCCCAGCAGAAGGCCAAGAAGGAATACACTGGCCCCAAGGTAGAAGGTGAGGACTGGGACGATTAGAAAAAGATGCGCGTAACGCCCTGGTATATGCGTTGCCGTACATTATTAATAATTAATTAAAATAACAAAAAAATGCCAAAAGTAAAGACTAAGTCTGCAGCAAAGAAGAGATTCGTGCTGACAGGTACTGGTAAGGTAAAGCGTCATCACGCTTATCACAGCCACATCTTGACAAAGAAGACCAAGAAGCAGAAGAGAAACCTCGATCACAGCGCTATCGTTGTTACCGAGAACATGAAGCAGGTTCGCGATTGCCTCTGCCTCCGTTAAACCTCAAAGTCAAGTTAGAGTTTACTTAAAGTTATTAACCGAATGTCTAGCTCCTAAAGAGCAATTGATAATTGATAATTGATAATTGATAATTGTCTGTTCTTCAAAAAGTAGATTGTCGCTAGCATTCAAAAAGAAACAAAATTATGCCAAGATCAGTAAATCATGTAGCTTCAAGAGCTAAGAGAAAGAAGATTCTGGGTCTGACCAGAGGTTACTATGGTGCTCGCAAGAATGTGTGGACCGTTGCCAAGAATACTTGGGAGAAGGGTCTTACCTACGCATTCCGCGATCGTCGCAACAAGAAGCGCACCTTCCGCGCATTGTGGATCCAGCGTATTAACGCTGCTGCTCGCATGGAGGGTATGAGCTACTCTCAGCTCATGGGTGCTCTGCACAAGGCAGGTATCGAGATCAACCGTAAGGTGCTCGCTGACCTCGCTATCAACCACGCTGATGCCTTCAAGGCCATCGTTGCTAAGGTAAAGTAAGCAGAGTCTCAACACTCGTTACTGAAAAGAAACTGCCGGACAGTCCGTAAGGATTGCCCGGCACTTTTTTAATGCACAATTCTCAATTCATAATTCACAATTTTAGTTCCAGTACATAATTCATTATTTATGTGCGGTGCTTTTTAACGGATAATTCACAACCAGGAGGCATTGCGCCAGCCTAATTGTGAATTGCGAATTGTGCATTGTGAATTAAAATAAGCCGCACCGGTGATGTGATGAAACTCCGAGTAACATGATTTGAGCGCCCGCATCCTTTGTAATCCACCGACTCAAGGTTACCCCTTTCGGGGCGTGGCCCGCCATTGGTATGCGTAAGCATTCTCGGTTTTCTGATTTATTTGATGAGTATCCCAGTCGAACCGATGCGGCTATAGGTTGAATTTTCTAATGCAAAGTTAATGCTTTTTGCGCTTCTTTCCAAATTTTCGCTCGTCTTTTTTTGCCACCTAATAAATTATTTGTACCTTTGTGACGCCGTTTAAAATGGTGTAATAGTAAGCAATAGAATTACATAGGTATTATTTCGTATTAGAATAGAAAAATGAAAATTCATTTGTCAATCGACTATCGCACAAACTGGGGTGAAGTCGTGTGTGCCGAATTTCTTGTAAAGAAGAACAAAGGTAAAGAGGTAAAGCGTGAGTTGGAGTTGAGTACAGAAGATGGTGTTCTTTGGACTGGTGAGATGATTCTCACAGACAAGGACGCTTTGAGCTTCTCCTATTATTATAATATAAAGAAGGGCGACATCGTGGTTCGTCAGGGATGGATGGGTATGCCCCGTACCTTCCGTTTCGACAATGCCAAGAAGCTTACTGTGCGCGACTTCTGGCGCGACC
Source organism: Bacteroidaceae bacterium (assembly GCA_045629085.1). Classification (GTDB taxonomy): domain Bacteria; phylum Bacteroidota; class Bacteroidia; order Bacteroidales; family Bacteroidaceae; genus Physcousia. Next base: position 24,375 of record JAZQQO010000010.1, on the reverse strand, counting down.
TGCCAATCCGTGCTCACATGTATAGCTCTGCCTACTGTCATCTGAACAATCTGAATACGCGTGCTCATATTGATATTCCCTATTTTGACAAGACTTTGATTCTTCGTGTCAATGCTCCCCAACTGAAGGAAGGCGAAGTGCTGGCTGTTGTGGGTAATATTCCTTTGATGGGTGCTTGGGATGGAGCACACGCACTGCCTATGCAGCCCACAGGCTTGCATGAGTGGAGTATTTCGCTTAGTGCTCTTAGCCTTACGACTTCTTTCGAATACAAGTATGTTGTTCTGGACGAGAAGACCGGCCAGCTTAAGTATTGGGAGAATGGTGACAACCGTCGCAGCGAGAACCTTACCATTGCGGACGATGAGGTGGTTGTGCTGTATGATGACGAGTTGCACGTAGAAGCACGCCACTGGAAGGCTGCAGGCGTAGTAGTCCCCGTGTTCAGTCTTCGTAGTGAAGGCAGTCAGGGTGTTGGTGACTTTGGTGACCTTAAGATGATGGTGGATTGGGCCAACAAGACTGGCATGCACATGATCCAGTTGCTGCCCATCTACGATACCACACAAACCCGTACCTGGACGGATAGCTATCCCTATAACAGTATCAGCATCTATGCTTTGCATCCCATCTACATGGACATTCGTCAGCTTCCTGAAGTGAAGGATGATGACTTCATGCACGAATACGAGCGCCAGCGCGAGAGACTGAACGGTGAGTTCACCGTGGATTACGAATTGGCGAACAAACTGAAACGTACCTATATACATAAGATATACGATCAGGAGGGTGAGCAAGTGTTGGCTTCCGATGAGTTCAAGGCGTTTTTCAATGAGAATGGCAAGTGGCTTATCCCATACGCTGCCTTCTCTTACTTGCGTGACAAGTATGAGACGTCCGACTTCAACAGTTGGCCTGAGTTCTCTACTTACGATCAGGCTGCCGTATCGCGTTTCTGCTCTTCTGCTCGTAAGCACTACAAGGACATTGCATACTATTATTTCCTGCAGTTCAACCTGTACAAGCAGTTGAGTGAAGTGACGCGTTATGCCCGTGCCAATAAGGTGGTACTCAAGGGCGACATTCCCATTGGCATCAGCCGTTGCAGCGTAGAGGCTTGGGTAGAGCCCCATCTCTTCCATATGAATGGCCAGGCTGGTGCTCCACCAGATGCTTTCTGCAAGGAAGGCCAGAATTGGGGCTTCCCCACCTATAACTGGGAGAAGATGGCAGAGGATGGCTATGCATGGTGGAAGGAACGTTTGGGCAAGATGTCACAATTCTTCGATGCCTATCGCATCGACCATGTGCTTGGATTCTTCCGCATTTGGGAGGTTCCCATGCATAGCGTACAGGGATTGTTAGGACAGTTCTCACCCTCATTGCCCATGTCTGTTGAGGAAATACAATCGTATGGCGTGACCTTTAAGGATGAGTTTATCAAGCCTCTTATCACGGAAGGCATTCTCTACGATACCTTTGGACTTGACTTGATGAAGCGAGTTAGGGAAGAGTTCTTAGACGTCTGTGGTAGAGATCGTTATCAGTTGAAGCCTGAGTTCGATACGCAGCGTAAGGTGCAGGCTCATTTCGAGGGCGTTGAGGATCCTGAGGCAGAGACGTTGCGCAATGGTCTCTATGCATTGATTAGCAATGTGCTCTTTGTCTGTGACAAGGAGAGAGAGGACATGTATCATCCTCGTATCGGTGTGCTGGATGAGTCAGTCTTCATGGCTTTGCCTGCTAATGAGCAGGAGGCATTCCGTACACTTTATAATGATTATTTCTATCGTCGTCATAATGACTTCTGGTATGACGAGGCAAACAAGAAACTGCCTGCTTTGGTAGAGAGTACAGGTATGTTGTGCTGTGCTGAGGATCTCGGTATGGTACCGGCTTGTGTTCGTCCCTTGATGGAAGAACTGCGCATGCTCTCATTGGAGATTCAGACCATGCCCAAGGACGAGGGTGTCACCTTCAGTCATCTGGAGAACAATCCCTATCGCAGCGTGGCTACCATCTTCACGCACGACATGGCAACCCTGCGTATGTGGTGGGAAGAGGATCAGAAGCGCACGCAGCAGTTCTATCATGAGATTCTTCAGAAGGATGGCCCTGCACCTGACAGCATTCCTGGCTGGCTTTGTGAAGAGGTTGTGGCTCGCCACTTGTTCAGCCCCTCTATGCTCTGTCTTATTAGTTTGCAGAACTGGTTGTCGATTGATGACACCATACGTTATCCCGATCCCTCAGAGGAGCGTATCAACGTGCCAGCCAACTCCCGTCACTACTGGCGCTACCGCATGCCGCTCTACATAGAGCAACTGTTGAGTGCCGGTGGCTTCAATGATAAGATACGAAAGATGATTGAGCACGCTGGTAGATAAGAATAATGACAATAAAAGAAAAAAGCAACTCGCGAGAGTTGCTTTTTTTGTGGAGAATATCGGAATCGAACCGATGACCTCTTGCATGCCATGCAAGCGCTCTAGCCAGCTGAGCTAATCCCCCAATTGTTTTGTTTTGCGTTGCAAAGTTAGACGTTTTTTTTAGAAATGCCAAACAAATCCGCGTTTTTTTTCGTACTTTCTCTTCTTTTTTGCAGATAATGTGGTAGGAAACGGTAAAATTAATTGTTTTTTTTGTAAATTTGTCACGTTTTACGTGCGCGTATGTGCATGCGTATTGAATTCAAAGTATAATGTTTTTACTGACCTAAAATTAGAAACCATAATCATTTTACCTTTGTCTCTATGAAAACCTTGAAGAAAATCTTTGGACTTTTGGCCGTTTTTGTGATGGTATGCACCTCAGCAAATGCGAATCCCATTACTCCACAACGAGCTAAGCAGATTGCTGCAGAATTTGCTGGAATTAGTTTTCCGAAACAAGTACAGCGTCGTCGCGATGTCTCGTCAAAGCAGCAGAATCTGCCATTATACGTCTTCAGTCGTGGTGAGAACCAAGGATACGTGTTTGTCAGTGGTAGCGATTGCTTGCCTGAAATTATCGGTTATGCAGAGTCAGGCGATTTTGATGAGTCAACTGCTGCTCCTGCTCTGTTGGCATATCTCGATCATTATTCACAGATGGCAGAGGCTGCAGAGGCACAAGGACTGGCATCGCAAGTAATTCGTAAGGCTGCGGGAACTCGTAATATCAAGCCTCTGCTTACTTCCCATTGGCACCAGACATGGCCCTACAATAACATGTGTCCTTTCTTGCCTGGAAGTACTAAAGACAGATGCGTAACCGGATGTGTGGCCACAGCAGCCAGTCAGATACTATACTATTGGCGCAAGGATATGCCGGATCGCACAAAATACGCTACTCCTACTTACGATGGTTGGAGTGGCAATGCCAATGTGACGGTAAGCATTCCTTCAGGCACCCCTATGAAGTGGGACTTGATGAAGGATAGCTATAGTTCAAGTGATCCCAAGGAGTATTCTGAGGCAGCAGCCCTGCTGAATTATGTGATTGGAACTTGTGACTATATGGGTTATAACACCTCGTCGGGTGCGTATATCTGGGACTTGGTAGATCCCTTCAATCGTCAGTTTAATATGGCCAGTCGGGAGATACGTCGCAATAGCGGAAAATACACACAGGCTGCGTGGGAAAATGTGATTATTGAGAACCTGGAGAAGGGTTGGCCTATGGAGTATGCTGGTTATCATATCGAGGAGAACGGTGACTGGAGTGGACATGCCATCGTGCTCGATGGTTACCAGATCAATGGCAACCTCTTCCATTTCAACTTTGGTTGGGGCGGCCAGGGTGATGGTTATTATACCATGGCTGAGGACGGTGTCAACGGATTTGGCGTAGATCAGGCTTTAGTGGTAGACATTCATCCCAAAAAGCCCAGACTGAGTGGTCGTATCGTGGAGCATCCCGATACGCTGGTTTCGCGCGTTGATAACAAGATTGTGGTAGAGGTTACTAACAATGGTACGTTACCATATTCTGGGATTTGCCTATATTGTTTGACGGGTACAACAACGCCCAGCACCTCAGCCACTGCTTCGGTAAGCGATAAGACGACGACGATAGCGGTGGGGGAGACCAAGAGAATCTCCTTTGCCTACTCACCCAACACAACTTCCAACTACAAGATCTACCTGACAGACGTCAATAAGAACGTTTTGGCTAAAACGGAGGCGCTCCCAAATACTGCTTCAAAAGCAAATCTGACACTCAATGGCCTGCAGGTCGATGGTATGGAGAAGGAGGTGATGACAATCTGTGGAGAGGAAGTTGAGGTTTACCACATCTATAACTCTGCAAAGACCAATATACAGGCAAGCTTTACCAATGCCATCGACGCTACTTTGTGTTGTCCCACCATCAAAGCTGAGTATTGTGCATATGATGAGGTGAATGACAAGTTTGGTAGTACTGTGACCAAGAGTCTAAAGTCTACGATCTTCCAACCTGGTGGTACGGGTGTGGTAGAATATAATCTGCCCTTCTCAAGCATCTCGTCGGCCAAGATTGCCGATGGCAAGATCTATAAGTTCTTCCTGACAGGTACGGCTTCGGCCAGCACCACGACACCCATTGAGATGGCTGAGGGTCAAGGTGTAGTCTATTTCAAACTGATGGGCAATGACATGACGATGACAGAGGGTGCCGAGCCTGGCGAAATGGTCGCTAAAGGTCACTACAATGCACAAGCCTTTAGGGGAATGGCTGCCGACAGTACGGTTACATGCTATGATATGACAGGTGTCGAGGGGCTCTATGGCCAGCCTGTAGCGTCGAACAAAAATGCACTCTTTTATGTCAATGCCTCGCAAGGTGTTGCAGGCACGAATATCGTCGTAGATGGTGTGACCGATGTGCTTGACCTCACTCCTGGCTACAACTTCAATCCCAAAGACGACATCAAGGCGCTCAAGGCTGTATATCATGCCGATTATGCTAGCGGCAAGTTCGCTACAGCATATCTGCCTTTCGACTGCGAAGTACCCACGGGAATGTTTGCCCGCAAGGTTAATGCAGTCTCAGTATCTAACGTGAGCGAGTGCGATAGTTGTAACCATACGATGTTGGCAGGTACACCTTATATCATTCTCTCCAGCAAGCCTGTCGATCTTGTAGCAAACAATGTCGATGTAAGCATTAAGTCGGCTAATCAAGGAGCTGCGGAGTTCTGTGGCACCTGGTCCAACGTCGAGGGTACTGCCACCAACTGGGTACTGGCAGACGAGGATACTCCCTATTTCGAGAGTGCCAAGGGACAAATAGTTCCCGCCTTGACAGCTTATATGGAATTCGCCAGAAGAGTGCGCATGAGTACCTCTGAACTGCGTACGAAAGACCTTAAAACCCGTTCGTTGGCACAGACCTTGATGTCTGCTTATGATGTGCTGGAGCAATATGCAAAGAAGGCATCCGACAAGGAACTGAAGTCGCTGAGTGCCCTTGTGGCTCAGGCAGAGCAAATGCTTACCGATCAGCCAATGCAGGCTGTGCAGCACAATATGATTGCAGAACTCGAACAGGTGATGGCTGGCGTAGTGCGTAGTGCTGGTATTCTGGCAGCCAACGGTTATGAGGACAAAACGTATTATATTGCCAATCCCTCATTTGAAGAGACCATTGCTACCAAGGGTTGGACGCGTACTGACAAGAATGGTGCTAGCACCGCCACGGGCATTAAGAGCAGCAAGATAACCACCTCGCTCACAACTTATATGAGCGGTGCTGATGGCAATAACGTAATGACAATTGCTAAAGGTGGTTACGTGTTGAGTCAGATTGTTGAGGGATTGCCTAACGGTACGTATCAGTTGGTTGTCAGTGTCTCAGCTGATTATGGCAAGCAGATCAGTATCTTTGCTGACGAACAGATCGTTACCGTCGAGTCAAGCGATTTTGGTCCTTATTACTTTGCTGATGCCATCATAGATGATGTGAAGGTCGAGAATGGTACGCTGACGATAGGTGCTATGTCGGCTGACGATCCTATCAAGGTGGACAACTTCCGTCTCTACTTGAAGGAGGCTGATGCAACGGGTATAAGTCTGTCCCCAACTTCTCCTAAGGATAGAAGTATAAATACTGGTGTATATGACCTGAGTGGTCGTAAGTTGGATGATGCTCAACAGTTGAAGCCTGGTATTTATATCATCAATGGCAAGAAGGTGGTAAAAAAATGAGCAAATAAGAAATCAAATAGGTAAGAAAAAGATATGAAAAAGTTTTTATTGGCTACTGCGGCACTCTGCTCATTAGGAGCAGCGGCACAAACCTTTGACGACGAAGATAATGCTTTCCGCCCCCAGCGTGCTGAGCATATCGATAATTACGTGACGGATGCCACAGGTACTCGTCCTGGTTTGCATCGTATTGCTAAGCCTGGTACACTGATTCCTCTGAAGGGGTCCCCCAAGATTCCAATCCTCTTGGTGGAGTTCCCTGATCGTCCCATGCGTGCATCTGGTAAAACTCCACAGGCGATACGCGATAATTTTGACTATTTCTTCAACGGTTATGATGATGACCAGGTCTACAGCCATGTGGGCAGCAATGGTTCGGTGTTCGGCTTTTTCAGTGATATGAGCCACGGACAGTTCCTGCCAGAATTCGAGCTGATAGGTCCCATTATGATGGATGAGGGGTATGCCTATTATGGCAGTGACAAGAGTGAGACAAGCAAGGATACTAGAGTGACGACCCTGTACAAGGAGGCCGTGGGCAAAGCCATTCAGCAATTTAACGTAGATTGGAGTGTTTTTGACAATAATGGCGATGGCAGCGTCGATTTCGTACACATCGTACATGCAGGTTGGGGACAAAATGCTAATAATGAACTGGATCCCGATGCTATTTGGGCCAAGGAGATGATAAGTACCACAACCGTTACGCTCGATGACGGAACTAGTGTCAGGTTTGCTTGTTTCGCTATCTCAGCTGAGGCCCGTGTTGCAGATGGAAACAAGGTGTATGAGGATATTGCAAGCGGCGAGTTCCCCAATGGCTATAATCCCGATAACATGATTATTGACGGTATTGGAGTTTGTGTGCATGAGTTGAGTCATGCGTTGGGTCTGCCGGATTTCTATGACACCAGTTATCAAGCTTATGGCATGCATGTCTGGAGTGTAATGGACTATGGCTGCTATTATGGCAATGGATTCTACCCCGTTAACTATACGGCCTATGAGCGCAACTTCTTGGGTTGGGAGGAACTGCCTGTCCTCACAGAGCCTCAGGTGCTTACCATCCCGTGCTTTGCTGATGGTGGCCATGGCTACAAGATTGTTAATCCTGCCAACGAGAATGAGTACTATGTCATCGAGAACCGCCAGGGAAAAGGTTGGGACAACCTGTTGGGACGCCGTGCGCATGGACTGCAGGTGACGCACGTAGACTATAGCTCATCTGCCTGGACGAACAATAGGGTGAATATCGACGCGAAGCATCAGCGTATGACGGTGATCCCTGCCAGCAATGAGTTTGTAATCGATACCGATGTGCCAAGACAAGAGTATCTGCTTGCCCTTGGTGGTGTCCTTTATCCTGGTAATACCTTCAACTACAACCTGACGGACGATTCGGCTCCTGCCGCTACGGTCTTTACTATGAACAATGGTGCTTACTTTATGTCACAGCCTCTGCGCAACATTGTTGAGAACCCAGACGGCACTGTCACTGCATGTTATCGAACCAACGGAAAACTCCCGACTCCCGATCTTTGCGAGGCTGTTGATATCAATGAGACGGGCTTTACAGCCATGTGGCGAGGTATTGAACAAGCCACTCGTTACGTGGTGGAGATGGAGATTGAACACGGAGAAGTGCGGTGTGACACCCTAGCCAGAAGCATAGTGGCATACACGGATCTGCCTTCCAGTGCATCCATAAGGTTCCGAGTTATGGCCATGGCTGATTCGCCTGAGGATTATCTCTCCAGTGAATGGAGTGACTACACCTATCTGAGCACGGATGAAGATGTGGTTAGGGGTATTGATGAGAGCGATGGCCTTGTGATGGTGTACAATATGAATGGTGTACCAGTTAGTCATTGTCATGCAGATGGACTACGCCGTTTGGATGTTCATCCTGGGGTGTATATTGTGAAGTATCCTAATGGTGCGACTAAGAAAATTGTTTTGAGATGAGAAAGATATTGGCACTTTGTGCTTGTCTGTGTGCTACTGCTGCCTTCGCTATTCCTGCTAAGCGCGTAAGGCGTATGATAACATTAGCAGACGGTACACAAAAAGAAGTGATGCTGTGTGGTGACGAGAATGTGCATTACTTCTTGGATGCTGCAGGTAAGGCTTATACGGAGCGTGAGGACGGGTGCTTTATGTTAGCAGACAAGCAGGCTCTTGACGCCCGTTGGGGAGAGCGTCTGGCCAAGCGTAACCAGTTGCGATTGGAGCGTGCGGAGAAGCGTGGCATAGGTGTTCCATCGACGACTTTGCGTCAGGGCATGTTCCGTGCCTGGGGTGATGTGCAGAATCCCATCTCGGGTTCGAAGCGTGGACTTGTCATACTGGTCAGTTTCAGTGATAAGGCCATTAATAGCAAGCATACGCAAGCCTATTTCGATGACTATTTTAATAAAGAAGGCTTCTCGCAGGACGGTATGCAAGGCAGCGTGCATGACTATTTCAAGGAGTGTAGTTATGGTAAGTTTGACCTGACGTTTGATGTCGTGGGCCCTGTCAAGGTAAGTAATACAATGTCGTACTACGGCAGTAATGATTCATATGGTAATGATAAGTATGTTGGCGTCATGGTGGCCGAGGCGTGCAAGCTGGCTGATGCTCAGGGCGTAGATTTCTCAAAATACGACTGGGATAGAGATGGCGAAGTGGATCAGGTCTACATTATCTATGCTGGCTATGGTGAGAATGCTGGTGCTTCCACCAGTACAATCTGGCCCCATGAGTACGATCTGTATTCCGCCAACTATTTTGGTGATGGTCCCGGTCCTCAGAAGTTTGACGGTGTGACGGTAAATACCTATGCAGTATCAAGCGAATTGGCTGGTACGTCGGGTACCAGAGCTAATGGTATCGGAACCGCCTGTCATGAGTTCAGTCACTGTATGTGTATCCCCGACATGTACGACACGAGCGAAGGGGCTGCGAATTTCGGCATGGACATGTGGGACTTGATGAACACTGGCAGCTATCGTGGAATGAATGGGTATGGCGACTTGAAATGCCTGTCAGATGGTGAGTGTCCCACGCCCTATACGGCATATGAGCGTATGTATTGCGGTTGGCTCACGCCTACAGAACTTACGAATCCTTGCGTTATTCAGGATATGAAGCCTCTGGCTACTCATCCGGAAGCATACATTATTTATAATCAAAAGAACCGCAACGAGTACTATCTGCTTGAGAACCATCAAAAAGTGGGCTTTGACAAGTCTGCTCCAGGAACAGGTATGTTGGTGGTGCATGTAGACTTTGACAAGGATGATTGGATTAACAATAGTGTCAACTCTAAAGCTTATCATCAACGAATGACCATCATTCCGGCCGACAACCAATTTATGACGGGTTCAAGCTATGGTGATAAGTATGCCACCGATAAGGACTTGGCAGGTGACCCGTGGCCAGGTACGTCAAGGAGTACGGCACTGACCAATACCAGTACGCCTGCCTCTACTCTCTACTCGGCTAATATTGACGGTCGAAAATTCCTGAGCAAGCCTATAGAACAGATTTCGGAAAATACGCAGACGGGTACTATCAGTTTCCTTTTCGATGGTGGTGTGAATATTGATGCTCCCGTTGCGCTGCAGGCCAGCGACATCAGGGCTGATGGCTTTACTGCCAATTGGAAGGCTGTAAGTGGCGCGGAGGAGTATGAGGTGCAACTCACGGCTCGTACGATAAATGATGTCAAGCCCGAGGATGCCATGCTGCTTAGCGAGGATTTTGCTAAATTCTCTAATGGACTGTCGATGGATGGTACACAGGATATTTCAAAAGATCTTGATAAATATACTGCGCTTCCCGGATGGACTGGCAGTAAGCTCTATACGTCGTCCAAGGATCGTGTCAAACTCGGTAGTTCGTTGGGCGCAGGTTCCCTGACAACCCCTTTATTGCACTCAAGCGAAGATGTGGTTACCATACGAATTAGTACCCATAACTACAGTGCAGATCAAGGTTATCTTGATGTAAAGATTAATGAGCAGATAGTTGGTATGGCTAACTTATCGGCCTCTGTTCAGGATTTTGTTTTTACTGCATCTGTCACTGGTGACTTTAAGGTGACGATTGCATCGACAAAGCGTGCATATTTGTATGACATCTATGTGTACGATGGAACTTATGATATAGAAGAATTGAAGCCAGCAAAGGTTATGGCGAAGGTTGCTGAGAATAAATCATATAAGACAAAGGATACGAAGTACGTATTTACCTCATTGGATGCGACAAAACAATACAGTTACAAGGTTCGTGCCTATGAGAAGAGCGTGCCAGGTCCATGGAGTGAAGCCATTAGTGTGGATTTGCAAACAGGTATTCTGCAGATTGTTGATACAGAAGAAGATCGATTGAATGATAATGTAAAAATATATGATTTATCAGGACGTCGTCTCTCGCGTATTCCTTCGCATGGGATCTACATCGTGAATGGAAAGAAAATCGTTAGACAGTAAAGTGTAGTTTTAAATACAGTTTCGAACATTTAGAGAACCTAGATTATGAAGAAAAGTCGGCCCCAATCTTCAGACGAACGGGCTTTACCTTGGCATTAAGATGAAGCGATAGGGTAGAGGGCACGATGTCCTCGTGTCCTTGGCTATTTTTTCACTGAAGATAGTTCATCGTCAACTATTCGGAAGTTTTCTGCCGGATGGATGGCGATGTTCTTTTATGCTTATGCTACGTCTTTCTTGAAAAGACGCTGCGTCTTTTTCAAAATCATGCTACGTCTTTTTCAAAAACACGCTGCGTCTTCCTGTAAATCATGCTACATCTCCCGAAAAAACACGCTGTATCGACTTTTGCTTAATTTTTCGTGATTAGATTTTTTATTTTTAAAATAAATTCGTAAATTTGCGCACGAAAAATCAATAGTAACCATGGCAAAAGACAATATTAGAGAGAAAATAAGCAGTCGTGAGATTTCTCGCGGCGTGGATAATGGTAGTGCGGCGGAGGCTGCATCGCTGCAAATGGAAGCCCAGACGCAGGCCGTGCAGCCAGGTGTGTGTCCGATTTGTGGTGCAGTAAACGAGCATGATGCACTTTTCTGTGAGCAGTGCGGTGCTCGACTTCGTGAGTTTCTTTGTCCTCACTGCAATGCCCCTCTCGACGAGGATGCCGACTATTGTGAGAATTGCCATACCTACATTGACGATGAGCATTGCCCCTTCTGCTACGGTCTGGTGGGTGAGAACGACACTTTCTGTCCAGAGTGTGGTGCGCCTCTTGCTGGCATTGAGTGTCCCGTTTGTCATACCATCGGCCATTTCGCCTTCTGTGCCTCATGTGGTTCGGCTTTGACGGATGGTGCAAGGCAGGAGTTGCGCGACGTATGGAACAATAATCCTGATACAGACAAGATACGTGCTCTTGAAACGGAGTTGGAGCGTCTCTGGATGGTTCGCCCTGTAACGAGTGAGCGTCAGCGTCAGGAGATTCAGAGCGTAAAGCTGCTTTGCGATCGCGTGAAGCAGTTGATGGCTCAGGAGGGAGCAAATACATACGCCGATGATTCCGAGAAGCCAGAAGAGGCGCCTGTCGCTGTGCTCAGCGAGGAGGAACTGAAAAAGCAGATTCTCAACAAGCAGCAGGAACTGCAGAACCTGCTTGATGCGATGCAGATGCCTGTGGCAGAGAATTCATGCCAGGCCAGAAGTTATGCCATGGCCCGTAAACCACGCATCAGCCGACTGGCGTGGAAGTGCAATTACAAGCATGCCCTACATAGCAGTCCCTTAGGATGCGCTTGCCCTCACCATGGCGGCAAATGGGTGGTGCTGGACGGTAAGACAGAAGTATTAGACGATTAGGATAACAATAAAAGTACTATGACAGAAACAGCAATACTAACAAGCAAGACCGCCACCCCTACGGCTCATTCTACAACGGACAGAACGTTGATGGGCACGGGTGCAGCAGGAGGCAGTAAGTTTGTGCCGAGTGTTCAGCCTTTGATGCCAGAAGCTGATATGGCGGGCAGGACCGAGAACGAAGATGTAACAGATGTCACCGGGGTTACTGGTGGTAAAAAGGGTGAATCCTTGCCGTTGATTTCAGCAGGTGAGGTCGTGTTCATCTTAAAAGGCAAGAAATATAAGGCCGTAAAGAGCATCTCTGAAAGTAGTGGTGAGGCTCAAATCGTACTTGTTAAGCGCGATGGCAAGCTTTACTGCCTGAAGGTGTACTATCCCAACTACCATTTTAAGGATCATATCCTGAATGTCGTATGGAATATTAATGCCGACATGGTCGTAAAACTGTATGACTACGGACACACGACGGTCAATGGCATTGAGCGTGACTACGAATTGATGGAATACCTCGAGGGCGGTACGCTTTCGCAGTGTCACATCGAAGGCGATATGCGCCAGTTCCGCCTCATTGCCTTGCAGGCCGCTGCTGCTTTGTCGGCTTGTCACAGTTTTGGCATCATTCATAAGGATATCAAGCCAGGAAACTATTTCTTCCGCGACAAGGAACGCACTCAGTTGGTGTTGGGCGACTTTGGCATCAGCACCATGATGAAGGAAGGTGAGGAATTACTGCGTACCAGTCAGGCACGCACGCCGGCGTTTGCAGCTCCTGAGATGTATGACGACGTGATTGATGGCGAGGTGGAAATTGACCACCGCGTTGACTACTATTCTCTCGGTATCACCCTCATGTATCTTTGGTTGGGCAAGAGCCCCTTCACCAAGAACGAGCGACTCATGATGCGCCTCAAGCAGGAGGGCCGCTTACCTCATCTGGAAGAGTTGCCTGAACGCGTAGCTATGATTGTGAAGGGTCTGACGAGTGTCAACCCACAGCGCCGCTGGGGCTACGAGGAGGTAGAGCGTTGGTTCCTGGGTGAGGATGTACCCATTGATACGAGCAGCGTATACCTTCGTTATAAGACGTTCATGGTGGATCCTGAGCGCAACTTGGCGGCTCACGATCTGAAGGAACTGGTACCTCTGCTTTATGACAACAAGCAACTTGGTATACGCTACCTCTACAGCAATCGTCTTTCTGCGTGGTTGGATGAGTGCGGCAATAACAAGATGGCTGTCTTGCTCAACGACATCGTGGAGCATCGCTATCCTTCCAATCAAGAAGCTGGCCTTATGGCAGCCCTCTATGCCATGGAGCCCAATTTCCCCTATTATGACTTGAAAGGACAACCCTGTAAGAGCATTCGTGAGATTGCGCTGACGTTGCTCCAGAATGCCAAGGAGTATCAGTTTAAACTGCAGGATCCACAGGACAGCCTGTTCGTATACATCGATTCACACCTTTCTCGCAATATGGACCGCTTGCATTCCTATTTTATGCCTGCGGATGAGAAGTCGGTGATAAAGTTGGTATACGAGATTGATCATTCGCTGCCTTTCCTTGCATCAGAACCATGCGATACGACTGAAGAGCTCGTGGCAGCCTTTGCTTCGCCTGACCGTACGGAGGACGAGTGGACATCGCTGATCGATGGTCGCTTGCTGGCATGGTTGCATGGGCATGCTGAGGTTTCTTTGTGCGAAGGCATCAAGTTCATTACGAAGCATAGCCTGAATGACTCACGTACTACAGCTTATCAGGTTCTATATAACATTGACCGTAAGTGTGCCTTCGATTTGCATGAGGCTAATACCATCACGAAGGTAGCAGCTTTGATGGCAGAGAAGTTGTGCTACTGCCAGAATCTCGACGATGAGTCTTTCGCACAAGAGATGAAGGACTATATCACTTTGGGTGGTCGACTGGAGATATACGCGCAGCTGCATCAGTGGAACCATACACTTTCTTCGATGCATGAGATTCTTGACCTGAATGCACCTCACAACACAGAACGCTATGCCATGTATGATTTGCGCACTGCTGCCTACAAACTCTGCAAGGCTATGGGTGGACAGCCGGCTTATGAGTTTGTGGGCGAGGACTATCGTGCCCTGGTTGTTGATCCGGAGGAGTTGCGCGATCTGCCCATCAAGGATGTGCGTGCAGCCATCCGTAGCGGTTATCTGGTGCAGTGGCTCAGTACCTTCTATCAGGAGGATCCCTCTGCTAACTTCATCAGCGATCAGGCTTATAACGAATGTGTCCGTAACTTCCTGCAGATGGTCGGCTCATACGATGGTGGCGAGATACACTACAAGCGCTACACCATTGCACAGGAGCAACTGGAGCGTAAGATCAAGGAGAGCCACCATGCTTGGAATCAGAGCATGAAGAACAAGAATGTATTCCGTACCGCTTTCATTGGTATCAACGTACTGTGGATTGTGTTGTTGGCTATTTTTGGAGTGGATGAAACGCGAAATCTGACCAACCACATTTATATGTATACGATGCTCAGCGTAGGCTTGCCCTTGGGAGCCATGCTTGCCGTAAGGAACTATTTCCGTGGCAATGGATTCTCATTGGGTCTGCTTCACGTCCTGTTTGGTGTTATCATTTCGCTCGTTCCGGCCGCCATCTTGTCGGTTTGTCTGCACAACTATCCCGGCGTTGCACGTTGGGTGGCCTTAGTCATGTCGGCAGCCTATGTAAGCGTTGGCCTTAAATATGCTTTTGGTAAGAGTACCGTGGCTTCGCCCACCGAGGATCTGAAAGACGCCTTCAAGGTGAATGACGATGATTCATTGAGCGAGATTCTCTATTACACTTTCCGTTCGCGTACGTTCAAGTTCAAGGGTAGCACATTCTCTCTGATGGACGATGCTGTGGGCGAGGCTCGTAGCAGCAGTACGGAGAAGGTGGTAAACTGTGTGATGTGGAGCCTCGTTCCGGCCTTCCTCATCATTGCCATGATCTGGTTCCACAGTTCCATGCTTAATCACGATGGTCCCGATGTTGATTCATGGAGGCAGATGTTCTCTGACTTCTGGTATCAGCTCAAGGCTCTGTTTAAGTAGTGAGGTGTGAATCGTGGGACTGTAAAATCGTAAATTGTAAATAGCTAAATCGTAAATATATAATGATTTGTCAACACTGCCATAAAGAAAACCGTGCCCAAGCCATCTTCTGCAAGTGGTGCGGAAAGAAGGTGGAAAGTCAGCATAACCCGCTTGATGACATTGTGGGGCGTGATGAAGTGAAGCGACAGCTGCAGAGTATTGCCAATACGTTTGCATTCATTCAGGCTCGTAAGGAGACTGAAAACATTCGTCTCTCCGCCAATAGCATTATTATTGGTGAGACGGGCACGGGTAAGACGATGCTGGCCAATGCTATTGCCGAGTTCTTCTTCCAGAATGATATTATCAAGACAAACAAGGTGACCATCGTTGATGCGGTGGATTTCGACCGTTTCGTGAAGGACTGGGATGAGAACATAAAAAAGGCAAAAGGAGGAGTATTGGTCTTCGACAATGCTCAGAAACTCTTACCGGATACTTATTCTAATAGCGTGAATCCTCTTGACAAGGTGTTTGTTGAGATGCAGAAGTGGAAGGAGGATCCAATAGTCATCATCAGTGGATTGCCTGGTGGTCTGGAGGAGTTTTTCGAGAAGAATCCTTCTGTGCGTAACCGTTTCAAATATCTTTTCCGCCTTAATCACTTCGGTTTTGAGGAGATGACGCAGATCTGCCGTTCGATGTTGGCAAAGAACTTCGGTCTGGAAGAGTTCCAACCAGCAGCATTGAAACGTATGCTACACCTATTTAAATATAAGGTGAAGACGAAGGATGATAGTTTCGGCAATGGCCATTTGGCTTATCAACTGTCGGAAGATATCTTTGCAAGTTTCATTTCTCGTGGTATCTCTAATGATAATTTGGAAGTACTTGAGTCTGATATTCGAGGCTATGTGCCAGAGATTCTGACGGTGGATCAGGTGCTTGAAAGCATGAATGAGTTTGTCGGTGCTGCCTCCGTGAAGCAAGCTGTCAGGGAGATTGCCAATGAAGTGCAAACGGCTCTGCAGCGAGAACAACGTGGTATAGGTGTAAAGGGACTCCCTGCCATGCACCTTATCCTGACAGGTAATCCCGGTACGGGCAAGACGACCATTGCCAGAAAGTTGGGCGAGGTTTTCGAGAGTATCGGTTATTTGGATAGTGGTCATGTCGTAGAGGTGGACCGTAGCCAGATGGTTAGCAGTTATGTAGGGGAGACACCCAAACTCGTGGATGACTTGTGCGACAAGGCCATGGGTGGTATTCTGTTCATCGATGAGGCATATACACTGGCTCCTGTCAGACCCGATGGCACAAAAGATGAGCAAGGAGCACAGGCTCTGGAACGACTTATGAAGCGCATGGAGGATGATAGAGGAAAGTTCGTGGTCATCGCTGCTGGCTACCAGCAGGAGATGGATAATCTCTTCCGCATCAATCCCGGAATGAAGAGCCGTTTCAATCGTTTCATCAATCTTGAGGACTATAACGTAGATGAGTTGCTGCAGATCTTGCAGAAGTTTGTCAGGAAAGCCAAACTCAATATGGATGAGGCTTGTCTGGCGAAGGCTCGTGAAACGATAGAGGTTATGTATGAAACGCGTGATCGAACATTCGCTAATGGTCGTGCCATACGCGAGTTGTTCGAGACGATGTGCCGCAAGCAGGCAGAACGTGTGCACAAGCTTCCCATCTCTGATCTTACGGACGAGATACTCTTAACGCTCACGGCTGACGATGTGCCCTTCGAGAAACCTCATGCCATAGACTATGACAGCATCTTGAAACGTTTTGACACTCTTGTGGGCATGCAGAACGTGCGTAAGGAGATTACGGATATGGCCACTATGATCAATATGCAGATCAGCCGTGGCGAGAAGCCTTCACAACTCTGTCGTCACTATGTCTTTACGGGTAATCCTGGAACTGGTAAGACAACCGTTGCCCGTATCATGGCTGACGTCCTGCTGGCTCTTGGTGTAATCAAGCGTGGGCAGCTTGTTGAGGCTGACCGTAGTAAGATGGTGGCAGCCTATACGGGACAGACGGCCATTAAGACCAATCAACTCATTGATTCAGCCCTTGGTGGAGTACTCTTCATCGATGAGGCTTATACGCTGGTGAGCAGTGATATGGATACTTTTGGCAAGGAAGCGATTGATACGTTGCTGAAGCGCATGGAGGATGATCGTGGCAAGTTTGTCTGCATTGTGGCGGGCTATCCTGATGAGATGCAACGCTTTATGGAGAGCAATCCCGGTCTGCCTAGCCGCTTTACGCAGAGCATCAATTTCGAGGACTATACTGCTCAGGAACTCTGCCAGATATTCTGTACAATGGCCAAGGATCGCAGTTTTGTCATTGGTCAGGAGGATAAGGTCGGCATTGAGCAGTTCTTCGAGCGTTTGTATGCAACGCGCAAGTCCAACTTCGGTAACGCTCGTGAGGTACGTAAGATATTTGAAACGACCATCTCCAACCAGAGCAAGCGTGTGGCTACGCTGATGAGTAATCCCCTGTTTGACTCTCAACAGATGTATGAGATTACGTTGGCTGACGTTGAGGGTGAGAAGGCTGACATTGCACGTCCCTTGGAAGAGGTGTTGAGTGAATTGGATGAGTTTGTGGGTATGGCCAGCGTCAAGGAAGCCATCCGTCGCTTGTCTGTTCAGATGATGTTCCTCAACGAGCGTGCTCGCTTGGGATTGGGTGCTGTAGAGCCAACTCCTGTCAATATTGTCTTGACGGGTAATCCCGGTACGGGTAAAACGAGCGTGGCTCGCAAGTTGGGACAGGTTATGCAGAGTGTCGGTGTCTTGTCATCAAGTAAAGTGGTTGAAGCTAGCCGTGCCACAATGGTAGGCAAGTACATGGGTGAGACACCAAAGTTGGTCAATAGCCTGGTGGAACGTGCCATGGGCGGTGTCTTGTTTGTGGATGAGGCATATACGCTGACACAATCAAACGATCAATACGGACGCGAGGCCATTGACACGTTGATGAAGCGTATGGAAGATGATGGCGGCAAGTTCGTGTGTGTCGTGGCAGGTTATAAGAATGAGATGGATGAGTTCCTCAATGCAAATCCCGGTTTGGCGAGCCGCTTTAATTTCCGTCTTCATATCGAGGATTATACTGTGGCAGAGTTGGCACAGATCTTCATCAATATGGTATCGAAGAAACAGTACGTGCTGGCGCCTGACTCAAAGATGGCATTGATGAAGACCATCATGGAGATGTACCAGAACAAGACGGAAACGTTTGGCAACGCGCGCGAGGTGCGTAATCTCGTCCAGAATACACTGCAACGTCTCTCCGCTCGTGTTACTGATCTGCCAGCCGGAAAGCGTACGCCAGAGGCTTACCAGACCATTATGCCTGAGGATATTACGGAGAATTTAGGGGTTAACGTGACGTTCAGAATCTAACTATAAAATTAAGAATAAAGTGATATATTGTCCTAAATGTAAATCAGAAATCGATTCCGATTCCCGCTTCTGTGATCAGTGCGGTCAGGAGGTGTTCTACTGTTCTCACTGTGGTCGTCCTGGCAAGGGATTGCGATGTACTTCCTGTGGTGCGCCTATGGTGACGTATGATGAACTTGATCCAGCCGTGGCTCAGAATAATGCGACAAAGCGTTCGAGTGTGACGAAGCGTGAGAGTGTAGTGGCTGCAGCTATGGGTGTGACGCATCGTAGTGGTATTCCTCAACTTATGCTTATCAATGATAGCCTTCACCTGCAGTTGGCAGGAACGGATGGTGCTGTTTTGGGACGTCGTACGGGTATCTACCGCGATGTGCTTTCTGTTTGCCATTACATCTCAGGAACGCATGCCCAGCTGGCATACTCCGTTCAAGGTGGATGGACAATTACTGACCGTGGGTCAAGCAACGGAACTTTTATCAATGGCCGCAAACTTATTCCTAATGAGGCTTCTCGCATTGTGAGTGGTGATCGTGTCGTGCTGGCAAACGTGGAATTCAGAGTTGATATTAAGTGATAGTTTTTTCGTTAAGATGTTACAAATAAAGGTAAGTGCCAGTTGTCAGACGGGTATGGTGCGCGACCATAATGAGGATGCCATACTTGTTTCTCGTCAACTGTTAAGGGACAACGAAGTCAACACGAGTGCTTTCTTGGGAAAGGATGAGCGCTACGTCGTGGCTGTATGTGATGGCCTGGGTGGTCAGAATGCGGGTGAGATAGCCAGTATGGATGCAGTGGAACAACTGTCGCGTCGAGTGGACACGTTGCGTTCTGAGCAATCGATAGAACGTATCCGCCAGGTGATGACGGATTGGGTAAAGGATGAGCATTCCTATCTTCTCTTTACGGGTAAGGATGATGCCTGTATGGATGGAATGGGGACGACGCTTGTCGGCTTGCTTTTCTACGAGGGACATATCTGTTGGATGAATTGTGGAGACAGCCGCCTGTATCGTATGCGTAATGGCATTCTTCGCCAGATTTCATCCGATCATTCGCTTATTAAGGTCACTCATAACTCTGCTGACGCACATGTCATCTTGAATTGTTTGGGTGGTGGTGCAGAGGAGGTTTTCCTTGATTTCGTGGATATGACAAGCGAAGTACTGGAGGGGGATAGGTTCCTTCTGTGCAGTGATGGTTTGACCGATATGTTGTCTGACGAGATGATTGAAAACAAACTCAAGGTTACGGATAATGCCAATGATCTGGTTGAGGCTGCTATTCAGGAAGGCGGCCTTGACAATGTATCCGTTTGTCTTGTTACCATCGAAAGCCTTGATAGTGAGAAATAAGTAAGAATCTGTATACATCATAGAGAACACAAATGCCTTTAACATTACCTGATAGACTACCCGCCATAGAGTTGCTAAAGGAGGAGAATATCTTTGTCATCGACTCCTCAAGGGCTCATTCACAGGACATTCGTCCGTTGCGCATCGTCGTTTTGAATCTCATGCCACTGAAGATTACAACCGAAACGGACTTGGTGCGTATTCTTTCCAATTCTCCTTTGCAGTTGGAGATATCATTCATGAAGGTCAAGGCGCATACCAGCAAGAATACGCCAGTTGAGCACATGAAGGCTTTCTACAAGGATTTTGAGTTGATGCGTCATGAAAAGTTCGATGGTATGATCATCACCGGTGCCCCCGTTGAGCATCTTTCTTATGAGGAGGTGACGTATTGGGATGAGATTTCTGAGATCTTCCAATGGGCGCGCACGCACGTTACGAGTACATTATATATATGTTGGGCTGCCCAGGCAGGATTGTACTACCATTATGGGGTGCCCAAATATCCGTTGCCTGAGAAGATGTTTGGCATTTTCCCGCAGAAGCCGCTTGATGCCACGTTGCCCATCTTCCGTGGTTTTGATGACCTTTTCAACATGCCTCATAGCCGCCACACAGAGTTGCATCGTGAGGACATCCTCAAAGTACCTGAACTGACGCTTATCGCAGAAAGTCCCATTAGCGGTGTCGGCATTGTGATGGCACGTGGAGGACGTGAGTTCTTTATTACTGGTCATAGCGAATATGCTCCCAATACGCTTGATACCGAGTACAAGCGTGATTTGGGAAAGGGATTGCCTATCCATAAACCCTATAATTACTACACCAATGACGATCCCTCACAGCCACCCTTGGTGACATGGAGAGCTCATGGAAATGCCTTGTTCTCCAACTGGCTGAATTACTACGTATATCAAGAGACACCATTTGATCTCAATGACATTCATTAGTCTTCATAATGCGTAAAATCGAACTTCTTTCTCCTGCTCGTAATGCAGAAACCGCCCGTGAGGCTATCCTTCATGGAGCAGATGCTGTATACATCGGAGCGTCCCGCTTTGGGGCTCGTGCCTCTGCCGGAAATTCGCTTGATGACATACGCGAGGTAGTCGATTTTGCACATATTTATGGAGTGAAAGTGTATGTCACACTCAACACGATTCTCTTTGACGAAGAACTTGAAGATGCTCGTCGTTTGGTCTTCGATTTGTACGAGATACATGTTGATGCGCTCATTGTGCAGGATATGGCCTTCCTTGAGATGGATTTACCGCCGATTCCGCTTCATGCTAGTACACAGATGGATAATCGTACGGCAGAGAAGGTTCTGTGGCTTCGTTCTATGGGCTTTGAGCAAGTCGTGTTGGCACGTGAGTTGTCTTTGCATGAAATTGGCGACATCCATTCTCAGGTGCCAGGCGTGTCTCTTGAGGTCTTTGTTCATGGTGCTACTTGTGTCAGCTACAATGGCCAATGCTATGCGTCTCAGTATTGTTTCGGACGGAGTGCCAATAGGGGAGAGTGCGCGCAGTTCTGCCGTCTGCCTTTCGACCTCATTGATGAGGAAGGGCATGTTGTTAAGGATGAGCGTTCTGGTCAGCCAGTTCATCAACGTCATTTGCTCTCGTTGCACGATATGAACCGCTCGGAGGAATTAGAACAGTTGTTGGATGCTGGCGTGGCTAGTTTAAAGATTGAAGGACGTTTGAAGGATACCGCGTATGTGAAGAATGTCACGGCGTACTATCGCCGTAAACTTGACGATATAATAGCGCGTCGCCCCGGCGATTATATAAGATCTTCCGAGGGTGTCTCCACCATCGATTTTGTACCGCAACTCGATCGCACCTTCAATAGAGGATTTTCCAACTATTTCCTGAATGGCCGCACTCATGGCATGGTGCAGATGTGTTCTCCCAAGAGCATGGGGCAACCTGTCGGTCACGTCAAGGAAATTCGTCGTAATTGTTTCACGGTGAGCGGCACTGCCTCATTCTCCAATGGAGATGGACTCTGCTTTATTGACCAGTCAGGAGCGCTTCAAGGTTTCCGCGTGAATAGGGTAGAGGGCAATTGCCTTTATCCCAAGGATATGCCTGAGGGCATTCGTCCTCGCACTCCTCTTTTCCGTAACTTCGATCAGGCTTTTACCGTACAATTGGCTCGTCCTACGGCCCATCGTCGTTTACCTGTCACATGGCGATTGTCCGATACTCCCGTTAGTTCCCCTTCACCCAATGCGTCTGTCAAGGAGGGTGATACTTCGCCTATATCCTTCGAACTGTCAATCTCGTGTTCTGATGGAATTTCTGTTAGTCGCGTGTTCTCCTTTGTAACTTCTGTAGCCCGCACACCTCAACGGGATAACATCGAGCGTCAACTTTCCCGTTTGGGTGACACACCTTTTCAATCCGTTGGTGTTGATGTGTGTTTGTCGAATGACTGGTTTATACCTTCCAGCGTGTTGGCAGAGTGGCGTCGCATCTTGGCAGATGAGCTCGTGAGTGAGCGCATTAGGTTTTACCATTCTTGTTCAAGAGCATGCCTCTCTCGTTCTGCATCTGCTTCAGAGGCTCTTCCTCCGTGCGTGACTTCCCATCTTTCCTATATGGCCAATGTTTCCAACCATTTGGCTCACTCATTCTATACTCGGCATGGAGTTCGTTCTATTCAGCCTGCTCTCGAGCTTTCTGCTAAATCCAATTCCAAGGTGGGTAGTGATAGTGCTGAGGTATTAATGACACTTCGCTATTGTCCTCGTCATGAAATTGGTCTTTGTGGGAAACGTATGTCGCCTCTCTTTTTGTGTTCTTCCGACGGGCGGATTTTCCCCCTTCGTTTCAATTGTCATAATTGTCAAGTTCAAGTCCTTACTCCCACCAAGCCATGTTGAAAAGACTATTCCCCATCCTTTGTTGTATCCTTGCGGTTTTAAGTTTCAACTCTTGCTATTATCAGCAGTATCGTACTGATGCCTGGGATGTTGACGATAGTGCTTCCGATTCTCTTGATTTTGTAGATCAACACCATTATTCTATAGGTTATAATTTTGTCGTACAGGCAGACAGCCTTCCACTATGTACAGAGATTCCTTTCCGAGCTCAACTCTTATCTGTTATTCCAGATTCTGTTACCGTTCATAGATACGATGATCTTGTTGTGGCAGAAATTGCCATAGTTCCAGAGGATGTGACGGATTCCGTTTGGATTAAAGTCGCTCGTGACCAAGAGACTCAGGGATGGGTTAAGGAGAGTCTCCTGCTTTATTCCGTCTCTCCCGATGATCCGATTTCCATTGCTATTTATAAATTCAGTGGTAATCATCTTTGGGGTACATTTTTTCTGATAGGTTTGGTTCTTGTGGTATTTCTCATGCATTTGGTCAGTTCTCGTCAGATCCGCTCGACATCTTCTGCATCTTCTGCATCGCACCTCAAGTCACCTTTCTTGCGTACGATCTTTAGTCCATATCCTACTTTGTTACGACTTACGTTGAGCGGTTCTGCTGTATTTTATGCCAGTCTGCAGCTTTTTGCCCCTCAATTATGGACAGAGTTCTATTTCCATCCCACGCTTAACCCCTTTGCCGTACCTCCCTTGTTGGGAGCGTTCCTTTTCTCAGTATGGGTTATGCTGATATTTTTTATAGCTACAGTAGATGATTGTTTCCGTCAACTATCTGTAGGACGTGCTGTCCTCTACCTGTTAGTAACTGTTACCGTTTTGGCAGTTCTCTATCTGTTCTTCTCTTTGTCTACATTGGTATATGTCGGATATCCGCTTTTTGTTCTATTCTGTATTTATTCTGTATACCATTATATCAAGAGAGTTCGTCCCAGATATCGTTGTGGACATTGTGGAGCTCCTCTTCATGAAAAAGGATGCTGTCCTTATTGTGGTACAAATAACGAATAGTCTTCGCGCGCGTATATATATATAATGTATATTGCCTTAGTTTCCTCTTTTGAAAGGTGTTAATCAACTTTTTTTGTCTTTTTTTTGAAAATATTCTCCAAAAGATTTTGCCAGTTGTAAATTTTGCCGTACCTTTGCACTCGCAAACGAGAGATGAGCCCTCCCTTGCGAAGGGCCTTGAGATTTGCCGCCTCTTTTTCGGGGTGTTGTTCTTTGACAGATTTCCATAGACAGTAATTGTAGTACAAGAATAGAGAAGCGAACCGTCTTTTCCTTATATATTGGAAAGAAACGAGACAGAGCGTAGGTCAGATGATTTCCGTGCCTTATTGAATCAGAACAAATCCCCTTTATGGGGGAGAATCGATATTGTACAATGAAGAGTTTGATCCTGGCTCAGGATGAACGCTAGCTACAGGCTTAACACATGCAAGTCGAGGGGCAGCATGATTGAAGCTTGCTTCAATTGATGGCGACCGGCGCACGGGTGCGTAACGCGTATCCAATTTACCCATGGCTCGGGGATAGCCTTTCGAAAGAAAGATTAATACCCGATGGTCTCACTTGAGGGCATCCTCTTTTGAGTAAAGATTTATCGGCGATGGAT
>JAZQQO010000009.1:0-34189 GCA_045629085.1 Bacteroidaceae bacterium | reverse complement strand
TCTGACGTCACTCTTGGCGTACGTCTCAGCAACTACCAGAGCAACGACATCAAGTATGACCATATCCGCCTCTACTGCCTTGGTGGCTTTATTCCAGTTGGAATCACTACACTGGACAAGGAGACTCGCCCCACAGACTCGAGCATCAATGACCTCACCGGTCGCCAGCTACCTCGTCTGCAGAAGGGTATCAACATCATAGGTGGCACTAAAGTCTTTGTAAAGTAGGACTTATTAACCTCAAAGACCCCATGAGAACTATTAGCATTGCTTTCTGTCTTATCGCACTCTGCACCCTGTGTTGCAGTGCACAGATCTCACCCAACGGACACATCAGGGCACGCCTTGCCGATGGAGGCTTCCTCATCATAGTACAGTAGTACTCTACTTTGCCGTGAAGCTGGTGACACTGGTTGTGCCTGTGACACTGCTGCCAAGGTATAGACCATGGAAGGAGGTCACGGCATCCGTAGGTTCCTAGGAATTTTAACAAGTAAAACATTTAGGAATTTTAACAAGTAAAACATTTAGTAATGAGAAGATTGATTTTTGCGATTGCTATCGTATTCACCAGTCTTGCATCGATGGCTCAACACACGACAGAGGTTTGGGTGTCGCCAGACGGTGATTCAAATGGTATTGGCACCAAAGATGCTCCGTTTGCCACTCTGAAGGAGGCCCTTACGCATGTGCGGAACCTGAGAAAGACTACCACAGAGGCGGAGTTGAGCGAAGTCCACATCATAATGCGCGGAGGCACATACTATCTGGACAGGACCCTGGTGCTGGACAGCGAGGACTGCGGTACGGCCAGTTCGCCAACCATCATTGAGGCGGCCGAAGGCGAAGAACCCATTGTGAGCGGTGGTGTGAAGGTTGAAGGCTGGACGAATGCCGGCAGCGTGAGTGGCCTGCCAGAGGTTGCCAACGGACAGATTTGGGTAGCCAACACACCCGTTGTGGGTGGCAAGCAGACGCGCTTCCGCCAGATGTGGGTTGGCGGTGTGAAGATGCGCAGAGCCAGCTCTTTCGACGACTACACCATGCCTCAGCTGGTGAAGGTAGACAAGCAGGCAAAACGACTTACCATCCCCCGGCCTGTCATGGATTTGAGCAAGGCCAAGCATCTGGAGATGTACATTCCTCAAGACTGGACCGTG
Organism: Bacteroidaceae bacterium; assembly: GCA_045629085.1. GTDB lineage: Bacteria > Bacteroidota > Bacteroidia > Bacteroidales > Bacteroidaceae > Physcousia. The sequence goes on along the minus strand of JAZQQO010000009.1, from coordinate 33,029 downwards.
AACATCATGCGCGTGAAGAATATCACCCATCAGAATGCCTATCACAGTATTTTAACGTTCCAGGATAAGGAGGCTGAGGTGGAGTTCAAGCGTCCGTGGCCCATACTGAGGGCCGACTATGGCAGCCATTCCAACCATCGCTTCTACCTGAGCAATGCCATTGAGTTGCTGAACAGACCACAGGAATGGTATAACGACATTGACGAAGGTAAGCTATACTACTGGCCACGCAGCGGCGAGACGCAGAGCGAGCTTGAGGCCATCGTGCCACATCTTGAGACGCTGGTTGACGTGGCTGGCACACTTGACCAGAAGGTAAGTCATGTCACGTTCAAAGGCATAACTTTCGAGCACACCACATGGATGCGCCCTGAAGACGATGGACACGTAGCACTGCAGGCTGGCATGTGGCTATATGACGCATACAGCATCCAGACGGAAACCGCCAACAATGTGGCATGGGTGGGACGACCATCAGCAGCCGTCAGCGTAAGGAATGCCAGCAACATCTCGTTTGAGGATTGCAAGTTCCGTCATCTTGGCAGTACGGGAGTAGACTTCGTGAGTGGCACACGCAACACAACGGTGCGTGGATGCGTCTTCAGCGACATTGCCGGCAACCATGTATGTGGCGGATATTTTGGCGATGAGAACTTTGAGAGTCATGTGGCTTACAACCCGACCGATGAGCGTGAGACCTGCGATGGCATCTACATCGAGAACAATCTGATGATAGAGCCCGGCAATGAGGATTGGGGCTGCCATGCCGTTGGCATAGGTTTCGCGGCTAACGTAAACATAACGCACAACGAGATTGTCGATGCTCCCTACTCGGCCATCAGCGTGGGATGGGGATGGATTCATACATCTAACATGATGCATGACAACCACATCGACTACAATCACATCAATGGCTTTGCCAAGTATCTGCGCGACTGCGGAGCGCTTTACACCCTCTCGCCACAGCCGCGAAGCAGCATACGAGGCAATGTCATCGAGAAGCCGGGCGACAGCGAGGTGTGTCCGCTTATGTGGGACATGAAACATGCGCAGTTTGACATTTACACGGACGAGGGAACAGACTATTTCACGGTTCAAGACAACTGGTGCGAGCGTGCCTCCTTCTCGAAAAATCAGAATGGTAGCCACAACACGTGGACAAACAATGGTCCCAACGTGAGTGCCTCAATACGTTCGGGAGCCGGCCTGCAGAGCAAGTACAGACATCTGCTCACCGAATGCCAAACCCCAGCGTATGCTCCCGTTGATTCGATTGGTGATTTGGTGTATGCCAATCGCGACCAGATAGACATCGTGGCTCAGGATGATGGTTTCAAGCTTGGTTCCACGCTGGCCGTCGACCTGAACAATGACAACAAACGCGACATCGTGTTCAGTGGTGGCGAGAGCTATCAGGTACAGACGGGTGGCGTGCGCATCAACAAGGGTGCATACCATTTCGTAGGCACACAAGCCCTCGCACACACGCAGTTTGGAAACTTTGCTGCTGGCGACCTGAATGGCGATGGTTTCATTGACCTGGTGCAGGGTGGTTACGACTTTTGGGATGCATATAATGCTGTGCTGATGAACGATGGCCAGGGCGGCCTGCAGGCTCAGCAACTGCCGCGTTCGAGCTCAGCCTCTCCTGCATGTGGCATTGCTGACATCAACAACGATGCTCTGCCTGATTACTTCTTTGTTGGCAGCGACCGCAAGAACACATTCTATATACAGAAACCGACACGAGGAGAGTTTACTGCGGAGACGCGCTTGTCGCTGCCTGGCGGATTCAAGGACCCCAACATGATCTATGCCGACTTTGACAATAGTCGCAGTGTAGACCTTTGCTTGCTGTCAAGCACCTCGGATGGCGTGTACACGCGCATACATTATAATAATGGTAAGGGATACTTTACGGAACGTGTCGTAGGCTTCAAGGAGAAGGGCACGCGCGGCGGCATGGCCTATGCCGATGTGAATGGCGACGGCTGGCTCGACGTGGCTGTTGGCGGCACGGTGCAGGGTGAGCAATGGAACACGCCCGCCTCGAAGGGTGGCATGACCATCTCTCTCTATCTGAACAACGGCGATGGCACTTTCACCTTGGCTCAGGAGTTCAGCGAGTATATGCAGGACAATGTGACGCAACCGATTCGCTTCTGCGACTGGGACAACGACGGATACAGCGATCTCATCGTGGGAGGCTGGAACATCTCGGAGGGCAACATTGCTCGCGTGGACGTGTTCCTGAACGATGGCAAGGGACATTTCCAGAAGACGAATGCGGGACTGCCAGGAGCGAGTGAGCTTTCGCTCGAAGTGGCCGACTTCGACGGACGTGGAGTGAACGACATCATCATCACAGGCAACACCAATGGCGCAATGGGTTTCCATGGTTATACGGTGGACAGACGTCTGGCTGTGCTCTGCAAGAACAAGTCACAACGTGTGAACACGCAGCCCGAAGCTCCGACACAGCTCGAATGCGAGGTGGATGGCAACATGGTCAACTTGTCGTGGAACGAAGGCAACGATGCCGAGACACCCGTGGCAAGCCTCTCATATAACTACTACCTGCGCAATGTTGAGACAGGGGAATATCTCACCTTCCCCAATAGCGATGTGGAGACCGGAACAAGACGTGTCACGGGTATGGGAAATGCTTATCTGAACAAGGGATGGACGCTGAACCGACTGCCCAAGGGAACCTACGCCTGGAGCGTGCAGACCATCGATGCTGGTTATGCCGGTTCGGCTTTTGCTCCCGAACAGTCTTTCATCATCACCGATGATGTTCCTGAGGATGCTCCACTGATGGAGAGATTGCAGGAGGAAGGATGGGTCAAGGTTGAGAACCTGACCGACATGAATACACAGGAGCATTACTTCATTATGTTTGATGCTGATGAGAAGTATACCGTGATGGCAACGGATGCCGTTGGCGACAAGAATTGGGGCAATACCATCACCATGACTTATCGAAAGGATGCTGACCCAACCATCATCATGGGTGGCGTGTATATGCTTGACACTCAGCTATCGGGCAGCACAAGGAGATATCTCATCACGCCTCTCCGCAACCAACACAGGCATTATCGCACCGAAAGCTGGAACCACACCCTCTGGCAGACTTACAGCGACGTACACAAGGCAGGCGATTCGTATAGCGTAGATGGCAATCTGCAGCTGGCTCTCATGACGATTAACAAGACGTCTACTGGTTGGACGATGCGAAATGCCACGAGCAATGCCTACATTGGTCCATGGGAAAACGGAGCGAAGGAGGATGCTGAGTTCGCTGCCGACAAGGCGGCTGGCAACATGGCGCGTTTCAGCATCTACAGCATGCCTCGTGTAGAGTATGCACAGCGCTATCTCAATTGGCAGTATGCTAGTGACTCTAATCCTGTCGATGTGACAAGCCTCATCACCAACCCCAGCTTCAGCCGTTACGACCAGAATCGTCGCCCCATCGGTTGGACAGTTACGGGAGCCGGCATCGTCGAGCATCAGGGCTATCTGCCTGGATGCGACTATCATGCACACATGAACAACTGGAAGAGTAGCGGCAATCTCTCCGATCAGGGTGTTGCCCAGACGGTTTGCAATCTGCCAGCAGGCAAGTACCTGCTGAAGGTGTACAGCAGATGCAATGGGGAGGGGGCATACCTCTTTGCAGGCGACAACCGCCAAAGCATGAAGCACGATGGGGATGCCGACACGCAGCTCAGCTTCGAGCTGACTGAGACGACAGACCTCAGCATAGGCGTAATGTTGCAAAACTACAAGAGCAATGACATCAAGTACGACAACATCCGTCTCTACTATCTCGGCAATTCTCAGCCCGACGGTGTCGCTGCTTCAGGCATGGCCTCACGTCCCTCTCCTACTCGCATCTACGACATTGCAGGATGTCCGCTTCCTCGCTTGAAGAAGGGCATCAATATAGTTGATGGAACTAAAATTGTTGTGAAGTAAGACACATTAGAACAGAGTCACTTTTGCCAACGCGACAAAAGTGACTCTGCTTTGCTTAATGTACATCGATACCATCGAAGTATATCTCCGTGATGGCCGTGTCTTTATACTTTGTTCCGGGATAGACATCGCATATCTTGAAGCGAATCACAAGGGGAGCCTTACCGGAAAGATGCTCGCGGTCGCTGTAGCCGATGGTGGGGACGTCGAACCACTGTTCTGCAAATACAGTTATGATGAGGGCAAGGAGCGTAAGTATGGTCTTTTTCTTGTTGTTCATCTGTGCTTCGTCCAATTAGACTGCAAAGGTACAAATTATTTTATTCTATCTGCTCCAGAGATGAAAAAATAGTTTTGAAAAAGTGGTTTCAGGTTTCAGTTCCATTGGTGTATTGATGGTGGACAAGGATGTTTTTGTTGGCGGACAAGTGGATTTTTCGATGCCATTGCTACATGTGTTGTTGAAGCCACACGTGTGCGTTCAATGAACATACACGTGTGACTCAACTGTCAAGCACGTGTGGCTGAATGAACATGCACGAGAGGGTTATCAGTATTAATTATTGGGGTAGTAACATTGAAAATAAGGGGTCGTGTGGCTGAAACTGAAACCACTTTTTTCAAACTATTTTTCGGAAACTGACATCAGATGCCTTATCTGGTTAGCGTGAAGCGGAGGCTGAAGCCAAAGTCCTGGGTGATGGTGGGGTAGGAGTTGTTGGACATCAGGGGTGCGTTGCGCTGACGATCGTAGTAGAGACAGAAGGTTACGAGACGAGACATGGCATAGTCGCACTGGAAACTGGTCTTGATGGCACGGTTACCCGAGGTGGCTTCGGAGAGGCCTGTCTGAATGTCGCGCGTGATGGCACTCTGGTTGCGGAGTGAGAAATCGAAGCGCAGGTTCAAGTCGTGGGCAAAGTTACTCTTGCTGGTGCGGCTGGTTGACGTGCGTGCATTGTCCTTCTTGTCCTGAGTGTCAGCACCTGTCCTCGTGGTTGACTTTGTCTTGTTCTTACTGCTGGCTCTCTTGCCAAAGAGGGTAGAGATCTTGAAATCGGGTATCTTGTAGCCCCAGCCGAGTACGATATCCTTGGATGAAGCCTCGTTAATCTGAAGTGAGGTCATGGAGAGCGTGAGTACACGGGTGGTCTTGTACTCAAGTTTGGCTGTCATGTTGTTCTGGAAGGTTACGTTGATACCAGCCAGGGGGGTGAATGACTCGTTGAGGCTGACGGTGCTGATGTCGTACATAGAAGAAGGAACGTAGGTGCCGGTCGTGGTGTTCTCCACGAAGCCCATGTCCTGTCCGCCCATCGACTGAATCCAAGAACTGTAGGTGTTGTAGGCTCCGATGCTGAAGATGCTCTTATAGCCGTGGGTGATGTTGACGCTCTTGAAGTGGTCACGCAACCAGGGCAGGTTGGAGAGTCCCTTGTAGGTGACTGTCCAGTTGGGCAGCATACGGCTGATGGCAGGGAAGATGTCGAGTTTGCCGCTTCGAGGATTGCTGCCAGTATATGCTGCCATGAAGGCGGGAATCATAACGTCGCTGGAATAGCGGCTGACGGTACCGTTCTCAGGATTGAAGTTGCCCTTGAAGCCCGTGCCTGCAGGATACTGTGTTCCCATGTAGCGTTGCTCCACACGCTGCTGATAGATGTCGAGGTAGTTCTGGAAGTTGTTGAAGGCACGTGACGAATAGCCATTGCTTGCGCTACCGGCCCCCTGGAAGGCAGTCTTGATGCTGATGGTAGTCATGTTGAATGAACCCGTCTGCGTGGTGGGATTGCCACTATACATGTATTGTATGGACTTGTTGGAGTTCTTCGTCCAGCTGGCGTTGAGGTCAATCTTCAGGTCGGTGAAGGGTTCGAGAGAAGCCTTGAGTTGAAGGTCCTCGGTAATGGCCGTAGTGGCAGGCGTTGAGACGCTGTCGGCGCAGAGAAGCCATCCATTCTTCTTTGCCTTGTCGAGATAACTGTCATCTACGAAGCCCATGGCAAAGCCTACGCCAGGCGTGAAGATGCCGTCGCTTCCGCGGTATTGTCCGAGCATGTCGCCCACCTCGGGAAGGAATCCTGGGAGAGCGAGATTGTAGGTGTTGCGGTAGCTGACGCTGACGTTGCGCACCATCATGAGGAAGCGTGTAGAGGCTTGTAGCATGGTGTACCACTTCTCATCCTCAAGTTTGGGTTTAGCCATGACGTTGACACGTACCTTCATTGAGTCGAGGTTGGTAATCATGATCTTGTTGTCGTCGAGCACCTTATACTTCAGTTTGTAAGGGTGGCCAGCACTGTCGCGTGCCGTAACTTCGATGCGCTTAGACTTCTGGTTATGAGCCAAGGTGACGGTGGTGTCAGCCTTGAGCATCACTTCGCCAGCAAATCCCTTCGACTTCTTGTTGTCGAGTTTCTGGTTGGACACGCCACGGGCATTGGTCTGCTTCTTCGGCATACGGGCGAGGATGCTGTCGACGGGTTCGCCCGTCTGTGCTGCTTCTTCCTGCGCCTTTCTCAGGTTCTCCTCGTCCTGCTTCTTCTGCTCCTCCTTCTCCTTCTTCTTTTTCTCGTCGGCTTTCTTCTTTTCGTCAGCCTTCTTCTTGCTGGCACTCTTGGCAGAAGAAGCCGAGAAGCGCTTGTTGACCTCCTTGAGGAAGGTAGAATGATTGTAAAGCGTTTCGAGGTTGAACTTGGCATTACCATTGATGGTACGCTGCGTGTTGATGGTGTTGCCGAGCGTAGAACCGTCGGGCTGCTCCGTGCCACGCTTCCATGAATAGGTGCCGTTGTAGGTGGCATCCACCGTTACCCAATCGAAGGCCGGTATGCGGTTGATGGGAAGTTTATAGCTGAGTTGTACGGATTGAGAATAGTCGAGCGGACGACCAAGGTGACGCAGTGAGTAGCGCACCGAGTCCTTCCAACCCTCGTAGGCGTCAGCATAAAGGTCTTTGTTGACGGGGGTGTAGGGTTCTTCCACCTCAGCGTGTGTAGCGCTCTGGAAGGTGAAGTGCAAGGCCTTGAAGATGTCCCAACGCAGTTGGAAGTCGCGGTTCCAGAGGTACGACTGACTGAAGGACAAGGGCAGTGCGGTGGGATTCTCGAGATTGTCGATGTCGCGCTCCTGCAACTCATAGTAACTGCGGTTGATGTCCGTGTTGAACGTGATGCTCTGCGGTGCGAATGACAGGTTCTGATCCTTGATGATGTCGAGCCACTTAGACTTGCCTTTCAACTTTTTGAAAGGTTCCCATGGCTTCCAGTTAGGCGTCCAAGAATAAGACATTCCGCCCTTCCAGTTCTTCTCGCGCTCGTAAACTGTAGTAACGCCTTCCTTCAGGGTGCTCTGGTGAGAGTAGTTGAAAGTGAAGTTGGCAGGGTCGTAGGGCATGGGATGCTTGCGTGAGGCGATGTTGACCTTCACACCGCTGAACGAGAGGTTCTTGCGCACTTCGTTGGTGGTGGTGAGTGCGGTGAGTGAGTCTTTCTCTTCCTTAGTGACAAGCGCATCCATAGCATCGGAGAGGAGCATGTCGGTGTCAAGCGGATTGTATTTGGGCTTGACAACCTCCTTCTGGTAACTGTAATAGAAAGGTACGTTCACCTTGGCCTTCTCGGGCAGCACCTTGCCCAGGTCGAGACTGGTGGTGATGGTGTAGTTGTAGGAATTCTCATCGCTTCGGTCAGCCACGCTCTGTTCCAGACCACCAAATCCTGCCGTCTCCACGTGACCCGTGGCATTGACAGAACCGAGGTCGGAGAGTTGGATGTTGAGCGTGCCCTGTGCTGCCCAACCACCCTCGTTGCTGAATTCCTGCAGTCGCAACTCATTGACCCACACCTCGACGCTCTTGGTCGTGCGTCCGTTGTTGCGGATACCGATCATGATGGTCTTGACCTCACCCAAGGTGGGGTTACCCATGATGGAGATGCGGTTGTTGGAGTGGCGCTCATCGTATTCGCTGTAGAGTTCATTGAACGAGATGATGCCCATGCTCTTCTGCTTGTTGCGGTTCTTCTTCACGTCGGTCAGCACGTCAAGGTCGAGGTCAATCATATTCTCGCTGGGCCATACGGCATGGCAACCCTGGGCGGAATACGTGTCGTAATTGCCTTCGGGGGTAAGTTTCAGGGGAACCTCGTATTCATAGAAGTTGCTCTTGTAGTCGCTACCGAGACGGATGAAGACGCTTGTCTCGTCGTCCACCAGATCGGTGATGTTGGGCTCGAGGGCATTGGCATGTACGAAGAGTTGCAGGTGCTTGTACTGACGCATGTCGAAGTTGCAGTTCTTGTAGACGGCACGTGCATCGGAGGGCGAAAGGTTCTCAGCCACCATGCAGAGTGCCTGCTCGTTCTCCTCCACCAACTGTGACTGGCTGGGGTCGGTGACACGGCTGATGCCGGGAGGCAATACGTAGTTGACGGGTGTCTTGTCGTTGTTCTCCTCGATGTTGACGGTGCTGACAGATAGCGATGCACTTACTGCTGGAGCCTCACCCTGGTAGAGTCCCTGTTCGTAGGTGCGCCACATGCCCTCCACGAGGTCGAGTGTGGCGAAACGCAAGATGATGGGTTCCTTAAATTGAGTAAGGTACATGCGCATGAAGCGGATGCTAGTGAAATCGCTGATGCTGCCGACACGGGTGGTAGGCTTGTCAAGGGGCACGCGGAAGAGGTACCACGTACAGTCCTCGGTGTTGCCGTTACGCAACTTCACGCTGGCCGTACGCTTGTCGACGATGAAGTTGCGTCCTACCTCCAAGTCGCTGGGATAGAGCGAGATCTCATAGTCGTAATATTTCTCGTATTCGTTGAGCGTGTAGTCCTGGTTGATGTCCTCCACGTCGGGCGTTGTCTTATAAGCCGTTTCGTAACTCTCGGGAGAGTTCTGTGAGTCGGGCGAGTTGCCTTCAGGCATGTTGATGCGCTTGTAGCGATCGAGGATGGAGCGCTTTTCCTGGTCGTAGTCGGTGCCACGGTAGTAGTGGTAGTCGTCGCCAGCAGGGTCGGCTTGCAATTGTGCATACACATCAGCATCGACCTTGTCCTTCATCTGGCTAAGGTAAAAACTGTAACTCTCGTGATTCAACTCCTCCTTGCTGGTGAGACCATTGAGACCAATGTCCTGCATGATGCGAGCATTACCATCGTTGTTGAAGGCGTAGGTCACACTCGTAGAGTTCTTGGGCACACGGCCCCACTTTGTTTCTTCGTAGTATTGTTCATTGCCGTCGACAGGCATGCCGCTCTCAAAAAACTTCTTTCCATCCTTCAGGATGTCCTCGCTCACTTCACCCAGGTTGATGTGCATCTTACCACCTAAGTTGTCCACCTTGCCGCGGGTGTAGATGTAGGGATCCATCATCCAGAACTCGATGTACTCGATGTTGCGCGTTTCAAAATCAGGGAAGTCGAGTTTGCGCATCATGCCGCCCCACTTCTCCTCGGGATGCAGCAGGTTGCCTCGGCGGTCGACGTCGGTAGTGAGGTTGTACGCTCCACGCTCGGAGGGATAGTAGGCAAGGTTGAGCACCTGCAGGGCAGTGGCACTGGAGTAACTGTTCTGTGCCTTCTGAGGATAGAGTTCTCGCTCGAAGACCTCACGCACATAGTGGTTGGACAGTTGCTCGAGGTCGCTCTTGATGTGGCTCGGTGTGAGCGTACTGCTTCGACGCGTGAAGATGGGATCGACATAGTACCATGACAAGAGGGCTCTGTTGTAGCCGTAGCGCACGTCATCCACCAATTTGCTCTCGGCAAATGGAGTGGGTGTGCTGGCCATCATCCAATAGGATGGAGTGGTAAGCGGGTTCTTCGTCGTGCTGCTTTCGAAATCGTCGAGGTAAGATGCCGCACCTTGTATGCGTTTGTTCTGACCAGCCACGAGTTGTGCGAACTCACCATTGAAGGTGATAAGGCTGGGAGCCGTGCAATGCAGGAGGGGCAACTTGGCCAGCATATTGGTCAACCACTGGCTCTCGCGTTTCCATGAGATGTGCGCACCCCATAACGTGTTCTTAAGAGGTTCCTCTCCCATGTTGACCTTGGTGGTGAGGGGTTGCTCGTTGAGGAACATCAGTGAGGCACCGATGGTCAGGTTCTTGTTGAACTCGTAATCTGCATTGACACCCAACATCGTCTTGCGTTGCATGCCATAGGTCTCGTTGCTCTCCACGGAGGCACTGACTGCCGTTCCTGCATCGATGATACTCTGATTGATGATGGTCACCTGGCCCATGCTGTAGTCCACGGTGTAGTCGGTGTTCTCGGTCAGCGTCACGCCACCTGCCGTGACAACTACGCTACCTTGAGCAATCTGTTGCATTCCCAAATCGATGACGCTGCCGTTCTTGCCCTTGTACTGACCCGTCAGCAGGAATTTGTCGTGTTCGGCAATCTGCTTGGCAGCCGTCTTCGTACTGTCATAGAGTTCCTTGAAGCTGTATTTCTCTGCCAATGCGGGATCGCCAATCCATGATGCCAGATGCTCGCCAAAAGGTTCTGCCACAGGGAAAATGATACGACCCTTACGAATGGTGTAGTTTTCTACGTAGTCGAATTGGCCATTGGAGTTGGCATGGTTGTTGGCATCCAAACGATCCAGGTTGAGAGCCTTGAGCAACGTTGTGTTCTTCAGTTTCTGCTCTGGTAAATAAGTAAGGTATACGCCGGCAGAGTCGCTCTGGTACTTGATGTCGAGGCGGAACTTCTCGCTCGTGGTACTTGTGGCACCCAACGAATAGATGTTCTTCATCATGAGTCGCCAGTTAGGCAGTTTGGGACTGCCCGTGGTGCCTTTCAGCAACTTTACGTAGAGTGCCTTGGTGTTGTCGGTAAGGTCTCCGGAGAACTCACCCACCTGATATGTCACACCACCATATGTATACTCATAGGCTACGGCCAGCACCTCGTCGGTCTGCAGCGTAGTATTAAGAGAGATGTAGCCCAATGCTGGGCTGAGGTAGTATTCACTGGAAGAAAGGAGACGTGCGCTCTGCAGTTTCTCATAGTCAATGCTTCCATAGAAGTCGGGGATAGCATCAAGTACAGTGGTAGTCTGTGAGATGTCGCGTGCTGCGATGTAGGTGTTGACCATCTCGTTGTACTCGTTGTTGGCCTTATTGGAAGGAACCGTCGTGCCGCCACCGCCCCAACGCTTGTTGCCAATATATGACGGCTCGCCCAAATCGGTGAATGCGATGATGTTGCGGTTGTTTTGCGTTGAAGCAGTCTTGTTCGTTACCCACACCTCGATACGGGTGATGGTGATACCACTGGCAATAGTGGGAAGCGTACGCATGTTCTTGTCATATTGCTGGCGGAAGAAGTGGCCGAGGAAGAAGTGACGGTTTTCCTCATAGTTCGTGGCCGAGAACTCAAATGTGTTGGTGGATGCACCTCCCTTCGAGTTGACGCTCTTCGATGCCGATTTCTTCTGGCTGATGACGGTCTGCAATTTCAGTTTACCGAACTGCATGTCGGTGCGAAGGCCGAAAAGGCTTGTCGAGCCGTGCATCAAACTGTTGTTGGAAGGCATGGAAACATTACCAGCCTCAAGGAGTTTGATGATTTCGTCCTCCTTGCCGTCGTACTTCAGTTTCAGGTTCTGGGCGTCAACATCGAAGGTACTCTCCGTGTTGTAGTTCAGGTTTAAGTTGATCTTGTCACCCACACTACCACGCAGACTCAAGTTAATCTTTTCATCAAAGTCAAAGCCAAATGTCTTGCGGCGGTTGGCTGCCAGAGATGGGTTCTCTACCTTTTTCATATTAGCACCCACCTTCAACTCGGCAGATCCCTGTGTCTTGATCTGTACACCGCCAGGACCGAAAATCTTCTCTGCAGGGCCGAGGTCGAAGTGCATGTCGGTGAAGTCAAACTTCTCCTTGCCTTGCGACTCAAAAGCCTCTGCGTTCTTGCTGCGGAAGTATTGCTGCATAGACTGCTTGAGGCTCCACTTCTGGTATTCCTCTGGGGTCATCAGGATAGGAGCCGAAAGGTAACTGTTGACTTGGTTGAGTGGCGTGAGTGTGGAGGCGGGTAGGGTACTGCCACTGCTGTTGGCACTTGCAGTACCATTGGTGGTCGTGCCACTCTTGCCTGTGTTGTTCTTGGAATTACGGTTACCGGTGGTCGTAGCGCTTTGGGTATTACCCTTGTTGTTTCCATTACCATTGATAAGCGCTGTTCCGATGGTGTAGGTGTTGTCCTTCTCGTCGTAACTTACCTCCGTCTGCACATTGTCCGGTGAGCGAAGGTCTGCCGTTTTCTGCTTAAGGTCTTCGGTGGTCTCTGGGTTTGTCTTGCGGACGGTGTATTTGGGCTTCTTCTTCTGCACGGTGTCGGCAGGGGCAGCCACCTCCCCTCCCAAAGGAGCAGAAGCAGCCCCCTCCCCTTGCCCTCCCCGATGGGAGGGAGTAGACACTGAGGCCTCGGTGGATTTTGGCATGGACACGACTGTTGCCGCCAGAACATTTATTCCAGCAACAATCATCAGTATGGCAAACAGTCGTTTCACTATCAATCTTCAGTCTTTTACAGCATCTTCAATGCCTTCTTGATAATGGTCTCCACCTTTGCATCCGGTTCGTCGGTAAGGAGTTTTACCACCACTTTCTGAGTGGGAGCAGGACTGAAGCCCAGCATAGTAAGGGCGGCGACAGCCTCGTCACGCACCTCGTTGTTGATGTTCACCACTACACCGCTACTGTCAGTGGTAGTCATCTGTGCATCGATGCCCAGCGTGACAACCTTGTCCTTCAAATCCACGATGATGCGTTGTGCAGCCTTGGGGCCAATGCCCTTGATCTGCTTCAGCATCTTGTCGTTGCCACTGGTGATGAGGTTGCAAAGTTCAGCAGGTGAGAAGGCTGAGAGTGCCATACGGGCCATGCCGGGGCCGATGCCGCTCACTGTGATGAGCAGCAGGAAGAGTTCACGTTCGAGTTTGGTGCTGAATCCCCACAATGTCCAAGCGTCTTCGCGTATTTGCTCGTAACTGTATAAACGTACCATTTCCGTATTCTTCTCCTTACCCTCAAGGGAAGAGAAAGTGTGCAGCGAAATGCCCAATTCGTATGCCACGCCTCCCGTTGTTTCTAACACGGCTTTTGTGGGTGTAAGTTCCACCAATTCTCCTCTGATGTATTCTATCATGATTTTATTTTTTTATATATAAACGTTTTTCTGCCCGTTTTATTGCGTATGCGCGAAAAAAAATGTAATTTTGCCTAAAATTTATTGTGTATGGACTATAAAGAACTCTTAAATATTGCTTTGAAGGCCTCGGTGGACGCCGGAAATAAGATAATGGATATTTATACCGATCCCGCACAGGATTTCGGTATTGAGCGCAAGGCAGACAACTCACCCTTGACGCTTGCCGATAAGGCGGCACACCGTTGCATCATGCAATACCTTGAACCAACAGGCATCCCCGTGCTCAGCGAAGAAGGAGCCCACCAGCCTTTTGAGGAACGTACCGGTTGGGAACGGTTTTGGCTGGTTGACCCCTTGGACGGCACGAAGGAGTTTATCAAGAAAAATGGAGAGTTTACTGTAAATATAGCCTTGATGGAAAAGGGCGCTCCAGTATTGGGAGTAGTATACGTGCCAGCCAAGCAGGTGACGTATTATGGCAGCGTGGGCAATGGGTCTTTCCGCGTGCAAGATGGTGTGACAGAATCCTTACCTTTGGCTTCGGCTCGGCATGAGGATTATGTCATTGTAGCAAGTCGCTCGCATCTGTCATCCGCGACTCAAGCCTACATTGATGAGGCTGCGAAGAAATATGACAAAGTAACAACGGTGTCAAGTGGTAGCAGTTTGAAACTTTGCCTTGTGGCTGAAGGAACGGCAGATGCCTATCCACGCTTCGCTCCTACGATGGAATGGGACACTGCTGCGGGTGATGCTGTGGTGAGAGCGGCAGGTAAGATGTGCTATCAGGCAGGAACATATAATGGACTTCCATACGAGGATGGCGCCCCCTTGACTTACAATAAGGAAGACTTACATAATCCTTGGTTCCTGGTTACAGATCTTCTATGAAAAGAATAGGCTTGTTGAGTGATACTCATGCCTATTGGGATGACAGGTATCTGGAATATTTCGAACAATGTGACGAGATATGGCATGCGGGTGACATCGGCTCTATGGAACTGGCAATGAGGCTGCAGGCGTTTCGTCCTTTGAGAGCCGTTTTTGGTAATTGCGACGGTGGTGAATTGCGTCGCATGTTCACCGCGAAACTACGCTGGTCATGTGAGGGAGCCGATGTGCTGATGACGCATATCGGGGGCTACCCGGGTCGCTATGATGCCTCTGTTCGCCAACAGCTTTATACGCGTCCACCGAAATTGTTCATCAGTGGACATAGCCATATACTAAAGGTGCAGTACGACAAGAGTTTAGGATTGTTGCATATCAATCCTGGTGCTGCCGGTCTGCAAGGTTGGCATCAGGTGCGCACGCTTGTTCGTTTTACCGCAGATGAAGGTGCATTCAGTGACCTTGAAGTGATAGAGATTAAAAGGTGATGTGAGAGATGCCCTGTGATTTTTGAACGTAATAGTCCTAATTCTTGAATATGAGAACCTTAATTATTGTATTTTTCTCCTTGTTTGCCTTGCAGTTGCGCGCACAAGAAGACTTTACACTTGGTGTGGACATGGGTTGGCTGACGCAATATGAGGCACAAGGCCATAAGTTCTACGATTGCGCTGGGCGTGAGCGAGAAGCCATGTCGCTGATGGCGGACTATGGCATTACGGCAGAGAGAGTGCGTGTGTGGGTGGATCCTTCTGCTCATGGTAACTGGTGTGGTAAGGAAGACGTTTTGGCAAAGTGTTTGCGAGCCAAGGAGTTGGGGCAAGACATTATGATTGATTTTCACTATAGCGACTGGTGGGCTGATCCCGGAAAGCAGAATATTCCTGCGGCGTGGAAAGGTCATAGTTTTCGCAAAATGAAGAAAGATCTGGCAGCACATACGATAGAAATTCTCAGTTACCTGAAAGCAAATGGCATACAGCCCAAATGGGTGCAGGTAGGTAACGAGACGAGTCACGGAATGCTTTGGCCTTTAGGAAAACTACCCGAACAACCCAAGCAATACGCAGGTTTTTTCCGTGCCGGATACGATGCTGTGAAGAAGGTGTTTCCCGATGCGATAGTTATCGTGCATCTGGATAATGGATTTGACAATAAACTTTACAATTACAATCTTGATATTATCAAGCGCTTTGGGGGTAAGTTCGACATGATCGGTATGTCGCTCTATCCTTATTGGAGCATCCGTGCTAATCGTGAACCCAATGCAGAAAAGACCATCAGCGATTGCATCACGAACATCAATCTTATAAGTCGTAAGTATGGTGTAGACGTGATGATTACGGAAACGGGATTTGAGGTGGATGAGCAGCATCCAGAAAAGATGGAGGAGGGCCGTGACTTATTGAGAATGATGATCAGGAAGTTGAAGAAGTTAACATATGGACATTGCCGAGGCGTATTCTATTGGGAACCTGAATGCCGCCCGAGTCAATATAAATTAGGTGCATTTACCGAGGACGGACATCCTACGGTCATCATGAATGGTTTCCTGGAGCAAGACCCTGAACCCATCATCATCGAAGATACTGTTGCAGCCGTTAAACCCACGGTGATTGATACTACTCGACAGATTTATAGTTATGCAGATATGCTGGAAGATCTGCAAGTTTTGTCGGAGAAATATCCTGACGTTATTTCATACGAGTTTGGAGATACTACTGGTCAAGGTCGGCGTATTCCAATCTTGCGATTTGGTGGTGCGGATGCTACCCGGCAGATCATGGTGACGGGCTCTATTCATGCTCGTGAATACATGAGTTCGCAATTGGTCATGGCTATGGTAGAACATTATGCCAGCGGCTATGATAGTTTGCAGTTTGAAGGTGTTCCTGTTAAGGACATCTTTGACCGCATTGCACTTTTCATAGTGCCGATGGCCAATCCCGATGGCGTGGAAATTGCACAGCGTGGAGTGGATGGTGCCGTGACGGATGAAGCCAAGCGATGGGTGGCTGAACAGATGCAGGAAGAAGGCTATGATCAGATAAAAGCCAATGCTAACGGCGTGGATATCAATCGTAACTTTGGGAATGGATTCGGTAAAGGACGGTGGGCGCGTAGGCAACCGAGTTTCTATTTCTATTCCGGACCTCATGCCTTCTCGGAGGTGGAGACACGCCTACTGATGCGTGTGTCGAAGCAACACGAATACCTTTGTTTCCTGAACTATCATTCAAAAGGAAATAATGTGTTTTATGGATGCAAGAATGCCAAAAAGTCTGTCAATGCAGAGGCTCTTCGCATTTCCAATATAATAAAGAAACATACCGACTATCCATTGTTCGGACCTAATACGGCAGCACCTTGCGGGTCGTGGGCAGACGAGGTGGAGGTGGACTATGATCGTCCCAGTGCCACGATAGAGATCGGTACGCAGAACCCCGTACCTATTGAGGAATTTCAAGGTATTTTCTCAAAGAACGTTTGGGTGTGGGCGGATATCTGTAAGAGTTTTCTGAATGCTCGTTAACGTGCAGATGGCTGCTGAGAAATTTGCCAAACCAAATGTGAAAATAAATGCCACGAGCCCGAATCGGGTTCGTGGCGTAAAGCCTATTATTTCTTTGTCGCTCTCACCTTGTGAATCAACCACCAGAGCATGGTGGAGGTGACGATGAAACTGGTGGCGTCGGAAACGGGGAGGGCGGCCCACACTCCGTTCAGTCCCATGTATTTTGGCAAAATGAGGAGACCGGGGATGAGGAAAAGTAACTGGCGCGTGAGGCTGAGGAAGATGCTCTTGCCAGCGTGCCCGATGCTTTGGAAGAAATTGGTGATAACCATCTGTGCACCTACTACGGGCAGAACCAAGACATCGATGCGGAAACCCGTTGTGGAAATCTCGAGAATACGTTGTGAACCCTCGCTGTCGCCATCCGAGAAGATGCGTGTGAGGAACTCAGGGCAACACTCGCCTATGAGCCATCCTGTGGTAGTCACAAGCACACCGCCTATAATGGCGTAGCGTAGGGTTCGCCATACTCGGTCGTTCTGGTGTGCGCCCCAGTTGTAACCTACGATAGGTTGCATGCCTTGGTTGATACCCATCACGACCATGAGGAAGAAGAACACGACGCGGTTCACGATGCTGTAGGCACCGATGGCGTAGTCGCCTCCATGCTCGCCATACTCTATGTCGCCGTATTTGCGCATGCTTTGGTTGATGATGAGCACTACGAGGCAAGCGCACGCATTCATGAAGAATGGACTCAGGCCTATGAGTAGTATCTGCTTGACAATCTTTAGTTTGATGCGGTATATGCCGCGCTTGAGATGCACCATCTCGTCTTTGCGTGACAAGACCACCAACTCCATGATGAGGCCAATGCTCTGTGATAGGATCGTAGCCCAAGCGGCACCTGCGATGCCCATTCCCCATACCCATACGAAGAGCCAGTCCAACAAGGCGTTGGATAGCACCATCGTGATCGTACACCACATAGAGAATAGCGGGTGTCCTGCCGAGCGTATGACGGCGTTGAGTCCCAAGTAACTATGCGTGATGATGCCTCCTCCTAAGATGATGTACATGTAAGGCCGTGCGTAAGGAAGTGTGTTCTCGGAAGCACCGAATAGATAGAGTAGGGGGTCGAGAAAGATGAGAAATACAGCCGTGACCACGAGTGAGAGGATGATGTTGAGCGAAATGGTATTGCCTAACACCTGCTGTGCCGTCTTGTAGTCGCGCTGGCCAAAGCGGATGCTCAGAATGCTGCTGGCTCCCACGCCTATCATCGCACCAAAGGCGGCTCCTAAGATCATAAACGGCATCGTGGCTCCCAGTCCGGAAATTGCTTCGGGCCCTACGAAACGGCTGATGAAGAATACGTCGACGTTGTTCAAAAGACTACTGGCCGTCATCGCGATGATGGCGGGCAGCGCGTACTTCAGGAGCAGGGAGCCGACGCTCTCTGTTCCAAGTTCTATGGGTGCTTTTTCTTTCTGTTCCATGTTTTTTGCGGTGCAAAGGTACTACTTTCGAATTAGGAATTAGGAATTAGAAATTAGGAATTAGTGTGATTTGACATTTTTTATAAATAAAAGTTCGCGTGCGTGCGTGTTGTGGATTTTTTTTTGTACCTTTGTGCGCAAAATTTCAAATTAAACTAATAATTCACTTTTTTTACAAAAAGCAATGAGTATTCAATCAGACAAAATCAAGGAGTTGGTAGAACTCCGTGCCAAAGCCCGTATCGGTGGCGGCGAGAAGGCTATTGCTAAGCAGCACGAGAAGGGTAAGTTCACTGCTCGTGAGCGTATAGCCATGTTGCTCGATGAGGGCAGTTTCGAGGAAATGGACATGTTCGTGGAGCATCGCTGCTCTAACTTCGGCATGGAGAAGAAGCACTATCTGGGTGATGGTGTGGTAACTGGTAGCGGTACCGTTAATGGCCGTCTGGTGTACGTCTTCGCACAGGATTTCACCGTGAGCGCAGGTTCACTTAGTGAAATGTTGGCCAGCAAGATCTGCAAGGTCATGGATATGGCCATGAAGGTGGGTGCTCCCGTCATTGGTTTGAACGACTCAGGTGGTGCTCGTCTGCAGGAGGGTATCAACGCTTTGGCTGGCTATGCTGAGATTTTCCAGCGTAACATCATGGCCAGTGGTGTGATTCCCCAGATCAGTGCTATCATGGGTCCCTGTGCCGGTGGTGCTGTGTATAGCCCCGCATTGACCGACTTCACTTTGATGGTTGAGAACACTTCTTATATGTTCCTTACTGGTCCTGGCCCCGTTAAGGCAGTGCTTGGTGAGGTTGTTACCCAGGAGCAGTTGGGTGGTGCCAGCGTTCACGCTACCAAGTCAGGTGTTACCCACTTCACTGCCAGCAACGAGGAGGAGGCTATCCTCATGCTCAAGCAGTTGCTGAGCTACCTGCCCCAGAACAACTTGGAGCGTACTCCCCGCGTGGAGTGCACCGATCCCATCAACCGTATGGAGGACTACTTGAACGATATCATTCCCGACAATCCCAATATGCCTTACGATATGTATCAGGTAATCAGCGGTATCGTGGATAATGGCGAGTTCTTTGAGGTTCAGCCCAACTACGCTAAGAACATCATCATCGGTTTCGCTCGCTTCAACGGTTCGACTGTAGGTATCGTGGCTAACCAGCCCAAGCAGTTGGCAGGTGTACTCGACTGCAACGCCAGCCGCAAGGCAGCCCGTTTCGTTCGTACCTGCGATGCATTCAACATCCCCATCGTAACCCTCGTTGACGTTCCTGGCTTCTTGCCCGGTACGGGTCAGGAGTACAACGCTGTCATCCTGCACGGTGCTAAGTTGCTCTATGCTTACGGTGAGTGTACCGTGCCCAAGGTGACCGTTACTCTGCGTAAGTCTTACGGTGGTTCTCACATCGTAATGTCATGTAAGCAGCTTCGTGGTGACCTCAATTATGCATGGCCTTCTTCTGAGATTGCCGTTATGGGTGCCAGCGGTGCAGCCAGCGTGCTCTATGCTAAGGATGCCAAGGCTCTCAAGGAGGCAGGTAAGCCCGAGGAGGCAAAGGCCTTCATCAAGGAGAAGGAGGACGAGTACAACAAACTCTTTGCAACTCCCTATCAGGCAGCGAAGTATGGCTACATCGACGATGTGATCGAGCCTCGCAACACTCGTTTCCGTATTATCCGCGCTTTGGATCAGTTGGCTAACAAGAAGGCTCAGAATCCTGCAAAGAAGCACGGCAATATTCCTTTGTAATTCATTAGTAGATTATGATAGCAACAATCACATCAACCACTTGGCAGATAGCCGGCATCGGTGTCGGTGTAGTATTCTGCATCCTGGTTGCTTTGGTTCTTATTCTGCAGATCTTCACCATTGTGGCCAAGCGTACGAAGGCTACTGTGAGCGAGGTGAAGCAGGACATCACTACCAAGCAGCAGGCTAAGGCCTTTGAGCAGGCCAGCGAGTTGGACAAGGCCGCTGTTGCCGTAGCGGTATATCTCTACTATAACGATGCTCACGACAATGAGAGCGGTGTGCTGACCCACAGCGTTCACGTTCACAGCCGTGACTGGCATCAGGAGCTCAATCCGCATCTTTAATATTAACCCTTGTACCCCTTCGTTATGAAGGGTCAAAAAAACAAAAGAAATGAAAGAATTCAAATTCAAGATAGGCGGTGTAGACTATTCTGCTACTGTAGTAGAGGAGAAGAAGGCTGGCGCTCTCACCGTAACCGTTAATGGCCAGACCTATCAGGTCGAGATACCTGATACGAAGTATGCAGTTCCCCGTCCTGTTGTTCAGGCAGCCAATGTCACTGGCCAGCAGGGTGGTCCCAAGAATGTAATGAGCGAGTTGCCCGGTACCGTTACCGAGATCAAAGTAAAGGACGGCGATCATGTAAAGAAGGGTGATGTACTGCTCGTCATCGAGGCAATGAAGATGGCTAATGATATCGTCAGCGAGGTTGACGGTACCGTACAGAAGATTCACGTGTCTCAGGGCCAGAACGTTAACCAGGGCGACCTGATGGTTGAGATGGTGGCTGACTTCGTGGCTGCTGCTGCTCCTGGCTTGGCTCCCAAGCCCGCTCCCGCAGCTCCCGCACCCGTGGCAGCTCCCGCTGCTCCTGCTGCTCCCAAGCCTGCAGCTGGCGCTAAGGACGTGACGGCTCCCCTGCCTGGCACCGTGACTCAGATTCTCGTTAAGGAAGGTCAGACCGTTTCTGCCAACGACACCGTATGTCTGCTCGAGGCTATGAAGATGGAGAACAGCATCAGTGCTGGTGCCGCTGGTACCGTTAAGGCTATCCGCGTTCAGCAAGGTGCTCAGGTTCAGCAAGGCGACGTACTCGTTGAGTTGGCATAACGATAATTCATAATTAAGAATGCATAATTCATAATTGAGAAATGAAAAATAACATAAAATTCTTCAGTATCCTCGCTTTGCTCATGTTGGTGGCAACGCCCGTAATGGCGGCTGACATCGATATGACGGAGAAGTTGACGAAGTTTGTCAACGAGATGGGTATTGTGTCTTTCTTCGCTGGTGAAGGCTGGAAGAATGCCGTGATGATTGTCATTGGCTGCATCCTGCTTTATCTCGCCATCGTCAAGAAATACGAGCCTTTGCTCCTTTTGCCCATCGCCTTTGGTATGGTTCTTACCAACCTGCCTGGTTCGGGCATGTTCGACTCAAGTTTGTGGAATGACCATTTCCTGAAGGAAGGCGCTGAGGGCTATCACTCGTATGGCTACGTCATGGCTCACGGTGGTTTGCTCGACGTACTCTACATCGGTGTGAAGGCTGGTGTTTATCCCTGCCTTATCTTCCTGGGTGTAGGTGCTATGACTGACTTTGGTCCTCTGATTGCTAACCCCAAGAGTTTGCTGCTCGGTGCTGCTGCTCAGATTGGTATCTTCGCTACCTTCCTGGTAACCCAGACCGATCTGCCCGTATTCGGTTTCGAGCCTGCTCAGGCTGCATCTATCGGTATCATTGGTGGTGCTGATGGTCCTACTGCCATCTTCCTCACCTCGAAGTTGGCTCCCGAATTGCTTGGTCCCATTGCTGTGGCTGCATATAGTTACATGGCTTTGGTTCCCGTTATTCAGCCCCCCATCATGCGCATGCTTACCTCTAAGAAGGAGCGCGAGATCAAGATGGAGCAGTTGCGTACCGTCAGCAAGCGCGAGAAGATCATCTTCCCCATCGTTGTGGCCATCCTCGTCAGCCTTATCGTTCCCTCTGCAGCCAGTCTTATCGGCTGTCTGATGTTGGGTAACTTGATGAAGGAGTGCGGCGTTGTTGATCGTCTGAGCAAGGCTGCCCAGAACGAGTTGAACAACATCGTTGTCATCTGCCTCGGCATTACTGTAGGTGCTACCGCCACTGCCTCTTCATTCATGAACTGGCAGACCATCGGCATCCTCGCTGTAGGTATCGTTGCCTTTGGCATCGGTTCTGCAAGTGGTGTCATCATGGCCAAGGTCATGAACCTCTTCCTCAAGAAGAAGATCAATCCTCTGATTGGTTCTGCAGGTGTGAGCGCTGTTCCTATGGCTGCTCGTGTAAGCCAGCAGGAGGGCCAGAAGGCTGATCCCCGCAACTTCCTGCTGATGCACGCCATGGGTCCCAACGTGGCAGGTGTGATTGGTTCAGCAGTTGCTGCAGGTATCCTGCTCAGCATCTTAGGCTAATAGTGTAATTTAATAGTGAGCGGACCCTCTCTCCGCAGTGGGGAGTGGGGCCGCTTTCTTTTCTATCCTACAAAGATTTGCAGATACGATGGTAAGTAATGAAGAGACGGGAGGCAAAGTCCTCTCCCTCTATGAACTTAACAACTATGTCAGTTGCCTCATTGAAGATGGGCTACCCGATGCCGTGTGGGTGACTGGCGAGTTGGCCGAGGGACGTGCCGGTTCTGGTGGACACTTCTATGGCGAACTGGTGCAGAAGGATGCTCGCGGCATGAGCATCATTGCACGTGCGCGCATCACCATCTGGGCTCGCAACTACGGCATGCTTCGCTATCGTTTCACTCACGAGACGGGGCAAGAACTGCGTGCGGGACTCAAGGTGCAGTTCCTCGTACGCGTTACTTTCCACGAACAATATGGCTATAGCCTCAACGTCCTCGACGTAGACTCAGACTATACGCTTGGCGATATGGCTCGCCGTCGTCAGGAAATTCTTCGGCAGTTGCGGGAAGATGGCATTATCGACGACAATCGCACCTTGCCTCTGCCGACTCTCTTGCAGCGTATTGCCGTCATCTCCAGCGATTCAGCTGCGGGCTACGGTGACTTCTGCGATCAACTCATCAACAACGATTATGGGTTGGGATTCCGTCTGAAACTCTTCCCCGCCTTGATGCAAGGCAGTCGGGTGGAGGAGACGGTGATGGAGGCCCTCTCCCGCATTATGCAGGAAGCCGACGAGTGGGATGCCGTAGTCATCATCCGTGGTGGTGGTGCCGTGACGGACCTCTCGGATTTCGACTCCTATCCCTTGGCGGCATCCGTGGCTCAGTTCCCCTTGCCGGTGTTCACAGGCATCGGGCACGATCGCGATGAGACGGTGCTCGACCGCGTGGCACATACAGCCTTGAAGACCCCTACAGCCGTAGCAGCCTTCATTCTCGACCATCAGGTGGAGCAACTGTCGCACTTGCAGGATCTTCAGCAAACCATCATCCGCAGCGTACAACTGCGTTTAGAGCGTGAGAAGAACCGTATGGAGCGTATCGCTTCGACCCTACCTCTTTTATTTTCGCGCGTGCGTGAACGTCAGGACTATCGTCTGCAGTCGCTTTTCGAGCGTATCAAGTCGTCCATTCCCATGCGCCTGGAGCGCGAGCGACATCGTCTGGACATGCTCGAACAGCGTACACGTTCGCTCGATCCTGCCATCCTCTTGAAACGTGGCTACAGTATGACGATGGTCAACGGTCGCCTCGTGCGAGATGTCTCGCAACTCAATGTCGGTGATGTCATTACCACACGATTGGAAAACGGCACAGTAAGTTCTACCGTAATCTCAAGCAGTGCCCCCACCCCCTAAAGGGGGGACAAACAGACAACCTCATAACCTCATAACCTCCCTATGACCTACGAAGAATCAATCAAGCAGTTAGAAGCCTTGGCTCAGCAGATAGAGCATGGCGATTTGCCCATCGACAGCCTTGCCGAGAAGTTGGCCGAGGCGCAGAAACTCATTGCCTCGTGCCGCAAGCAGTTGGCTGATGCCGACGAGCAAGTACAGAAAATTCTCGGTGAGTAATCACTTTGGTGGATTATTTTTTAAAGAAGAAAATAAAGATATGAAAAAGAAACCTCTTGTAGTGACGGCATGGATTGTGGGCATCTTGTTGGCCATAGTCGCCGTGTTGGTGTTTGCGGTGCTGCCGAATTATTTCGGTGCAAGCGACGTGGAACTTAAGGAACTACAAAACACAAACATGGATAGTCTGATGAACATCGATATCCCCGAAGAACCTCTGCTAAATTAAAAAATCTTTGAAGGTTTAGCTCGACGTAGTCAAATCTGCGCAATCTGTGTCAAATAGTATATCGTCGCCTAAGTTTTTCCGTTGTCTTTCTTGTCTTTTCGCTAAAAAGTTGTAACTTTGCACCGAATAGTGTAGGTGAAGTGTTAATTTGCCTGCAGAAACGCCGAAAATTAAACAAATAGTAACCGAAATAAAACTTTAAGTATATGGAAGAAATGGATTGGTCAAGTCTGGGTTTTGGCTATCGCAAAACAGACTATAACGTAAGATGCTACTATCGCAATGGTGCGTGGGGCGAGATTGAGGTTTGCAGTGAGGAAACGATTCCTCTTCACATGGCTGCTACCTGCCTGCACTATGGTCAGGAGGCTTTTGAAGGCCTGAAGGCTTACCGCTGCCCCGATGGCAAAGTGCGCGTGTTCCGTAGCGATGAGAATGCTGCTCGCCTGCAGAGCACATGCCGTGGCATCCTCATGCCTGAACTTCCCACCGAGAAGTTTAACGAAATGGTGGACAAGGTCATCCGCCTCAATGAGCGCTTCATTCCTCCCTACGAGAGCGGTGCTACGCTCTACATCCGTCCCTTGCTGATTGGTACGGGCGCCCAGGTGGGTGTTCATCCTGCCAACGAGTATCTTTTTGTTATCTTCGTGACTCCCGTTGGTCCCTATTTCAAGGGTGGGTTCTTCGCTAATCCTTACGTCATTATTCGCGACTTTGACCGTTCTGCACCTCTTGGTACCGGTATCTACAAGGTGGGTGGCAACTATGCTGCTTCCCTGCTGGCCAACAAGAAGGCTCATGACATGGGCTATGCTTGTGAGTTCTATCTCGATGCCAAGGAGAAGAAGTACATCGATGAGGCTGGTGCTGCCAACTTCTTCGGTATCAAGAATAATACTTACGTCACACCCCTTTCGACCTCTATCCTTCCCTCTATCACCAACAAGTCGCTGATGCAACTGGCTGAGGATTTGGGTATCAAGGTAGAGCGTCGTGCCATTCCTGAAGAGGAACTCGAGACGTTCGAGGAAGCTGGTGCATGCGGTACGGCAGCCGTCATCTCTCCCATCTCGCGTATCGATGATCCTACAACGGGCAAGAGTTACGTCTTTGGTGACAAGCCCGGTCCTGTCAGCGAGAAGCTCTTCAATCTGCTGCGTGGCATCCAGTACGGCATAGAGCCCGACGTCCATGGCTGGACTCGCGTTGTAATTGGTTGATTTTCAAACAAAGGCACGAAGGCACAAAGGGCTACGAGGCGCAAAGGTCGCCCCTTCGTCGGCCGTAGCCCTTTGTGCCTTCGTATGGGATAAAATAATCTGTCAAATAAAGAAGAGAGGCTCACGTGGTGTGAACCTCTCTCTTTGTTTATGTTCCTTTTTGGCTTACTCCTCTGCGGGCTTCTCGGTAAAGCGGTTGCCGAAGTGCATCTCCTCGGGTGAAGGAATGTAGGCATCTGTGTTCTCCTCTCCTTCGCGCAACTTGCCCTGAATCTGGCCACCCTTGCCGGGAGCGTAGTAGGGATAGGGGTAGTAGTCGTAGTTGCTATAGGGGTCACATCCGTAGCCATGTCTTTCGTAGTACGAGTTACGAATAGTCCAGTCGTAGTTGGTAAGGGAGTGCAATTCGAAGGGTACCGTTGTGTTGTCGAAGTAACCACGGAAAGTACTTGCAGTCAGGCTGTAGTTGAAGATGTCGGTGTCCCACTGGTTAGCCCAATGATAGCGCAACCTGATGACTCCGTTGTTAATGGTCCAATCGATGTTGTAGTAGATGTACTCGTAAGGGCCATAGGCATAGTAGTCTTTCTGCACGGCTGTTCCGTGAGACGAGTACATGATGTCGGAATTAAACTTTATGCGCGTGTCGTAGCAATCAAATCTGTGACTACGTCCCCAAGGATCCACGTAGCTGTAGTTCATGCCGAAGTCGCCTCGCCATGCGCCGTTGAGTTTGAAGGCTTTCCTGTTGTCCTCATCGCATGATGTCATTACCAGCATGGCCAGTAGTATGTAGGCCGCGTAACGTAATTTCTTTAGAGTGTTCATAGCGCTTGTATTTTTGTTGTTTTGTTAATTTCTTTTGTTCTTTTTGCAAAGGTAACCACTTTTCTTCATACTACAAAGGAAAATCCCATATTTTTGTGGGGAAACCCCTCTGCAACGTGTCCAAATATTATATTATTATAAATAATGTATATGTTTCGGAAGAGAAAAGCGCGTGCAACTATACAAAATGACACGCAAAACGCCTGTTTTGCTTTCAAAATGACAAAAAGCAACTAATTTTTGTGTTTTTATGAAAAAAGTTTGGGAAATATAGTGGATATTTGAACAAAATGTTATACCTTTGCAGCGTGATTAAGGCAAAAAGATAAAATGGCTCAGAAAATTCGTTTTACAAAGATGCATGGTGCGGGTAACGACTACATCTACGTCTACACCCCCGACAACGAGATTCCCGATCCTGTAAAGGCCAGTATCGAGTGGAGTAAGTTCCATTTTGGCATTGGTTCCGATGGTTTGATACTCATTGGCAAGAGTGCTGCCCTTGAGGCAGACTTCACGATGCGCATCTTCAACAACGATGGCAGTGAGGCCATGATGTGCGGCAACGGTGTGCGCTGCGTAGGCAAGTACGTCTACGACCATCATCTCACCGACAAGACCACCGTGGCCATCGACACACTCTCCGGCATCAAGGTCATCAACCTCCACGTGGGCGAGGATGGCACGGTAGGCAGCGCCACGGTCAACATGGGCGCGCCGCTATTGGCAAACCGCCGTCAGATGGCAACACCCGACGGCAGCATGAAGCAAGGAAGTGTGGGAGGCTACGAGGGTACGTATGTATGCATGGGCAATCCGCACTTCGTCATTTTTGTGCCCGACGTCATGAGCATCGACCTTCCCAAGGTAGGCCCTGTGCTCGAACACAACGGCATCTTCCCCGAGCGTTGCAACATCGAGTTCGCCACCATCCGTCCCGACGGCAGCATCCGTATGCGAGTGTGGGAACGTGGCAGTGGCATCACCATGGCTTGCGGCACCGGAGCCTGCGCCACGGCAGTAGCCGCCTCGGTGTGTGGCCTTCGTGGTCGTGAGAGCGACGTTGAAATGGATGGTGGCACGCTTCACATCGAGTGGCGTGAGAGCGATGGCAAAGTCTACATGACGGGTCCCGCAGCCACCGCCTTCGAGGGCGAAGTCATAGTTAATTCCTAATTCCTAATTTAAATAACGATGGCATTAGTTAACGAAAATTTCCTGAAACTCCCAGTAAGCTACCTGTTTACTGATATTGCACGTAAGGTCAATGCCTTTAAGGTGACGCATCCCGATGCTGACGTTATCCGTTTGGGCATCGGCGACGTTACGCAGCCCCTCTGCCCCGCCGTCATCGAGGCCATGCACAAGGCCGTCGAGGAGATGGCGTCGAAGGACACCTTCCGTGGCTATGGCCCCGAGCATGGCTACGACTTCCTGCAGGAGGCCATCATCAAGCATGACTTCGAGCCCCGTGGCATCAAACTCGATCCCGTGGAGGTGTTCATCAACGACGGTGCCAAGAGCGATACGGGTAACATCGGCGACATCCTTGGCCTCGACAACAGCATCTGCATGACCGACCCCGTCTATCCCGTCTACGTGGAC
The DNA here is from genome assembly GCA_045629085.1 of Bacteroidaceae bacterium. GTDB lineage: Bacteria > Bacteroidota > Bacteroidia > Bacteroidales > Bacteroidaceae > Physcousia. The sequence goes on along the minus strand of JAZQQO010000009.1, from coordinate 5,306 downwards.
AGCAACGCCATGTGCGGACGTGCCGGTAACCTCATCGATGGCCGTTGGAGCAACATTATCTACGCTCCTTGCAATGCTGAGAATAACTTCGTTCCCGCTCTGCCCACGCAGCGTGTCGACGTCATCTACCTGTGCTATCCCAACAATCCCACCGGTACCGTCATCACGAAGCAGGAACTGAAGAAGTGGGTTGACTATGCCCTCAAGAACGACTCCATCATCATGTACGATGCAGCCTATGAGGCATACATCCAGGAGGACGACATCCCCCACAGCATCTACGAGATCAAGGGTGCCAAGAAGTGCGCCATCGAATTCCATAGCTACAGCAAGACGGCAGGTTTCACCGGTGTGCGTTGCGGCTACACCATTGTGCCCAAGGAACTTACCGCCACCACCGTCAGTGGCGAGCGCGTAGCACTCAATGCCCTCTGGAATCGTCGTCAGTGTACCAAGTTTAACGGTACGAGCTACATTCAGCACCGTGCCGCCGAGGCTATCTACAGTCCCGAAGGCAAGGAGCAGGTACGCCAAACCATCCAGTATTACATGCAGAATGCCAAGATCATGCGTGAAGGACTCAGTTCGCTGGGCTTGCAGGTGTTCGGTGGTGTCAATGCTCCCTACATCTGGCTCAAGACTCCTGGCGAGACCACCTCATGGCGCTTCTTCGAGGAGTTGCTCAATGGTCCCCACATCGTTGGCACCCCCGGTGTCGGCTTCGGTCCTTCGGGCGAAGGCTACTTCCGCCTCACCGCCTTTGGCGAGCGTGAGAACTGCGAACGAGCCATGGAGCGCCTGAGGAAGTGGATTTGATTTCTGATTCCCCAATCGATAATAATAAATAAAATCATAAATTTTTAATTATGAGCAGTACATTAAGATTTCAAGTTGTAGGCGAGGCTTTCAAGAAGAAGCCTATTGAAGTACCCAATCGCGTGGATCGTCCCAGTGAGTTCTTCGCTAAGTATGTGTTCAATCGTCAGAAGATGTTCAAGTATCTTCCTGCTAAGGTTTACAAGAAAATGTGCGATGTCATTGACAATGGCGCAACTCTTGACTTGGCTACAGCCGATGCAGTAGCAGAAGGTATGAAGAAGTGGGCTATGGAACTTGGCGTAACTCATTGCACCCACTGGTTCCAGCCTCTTACCGAGGGAACTGCCGAGAAGCATGACGGCTTCGTAGAGCATGACTGGAAGGGTGGTATGGTCGAGGAGTTCACCGGCAAGCAGCTTGTTCAGCAGGAGCCTGACGCATCCAGCTTCCCCAGTGGCGGTATCCGTAGCACTTTTGAGGCTCGTGGCTACAGTGCATGGGATCCTGCAAGCCCTGTCTTTGTGCTTGGCGATACTTTGCATATTCCTACCGTGTTCATCTCATATACCGGTGAGGCACTTGACTACAAGGCACCTTTGAAGAAGGCTCTGAAGGCTGTCGATAAGGCTGCCACCGCAGTAGCAAAATATTTCTATCCCGAAGTTACCAAGGTAGTTTCTAACCTCGGTTGGGAGCAGGAGTATTTCCTCGTTGACGAGGGTCTCTATGCTGCTCGTCCCGACCTTCTGATGACTGGTCGTACATTGATGGGTCATGACAGTGCCAAGAATCAGCAGATGGATGACCATTATTTTGGTTCTATCCCTGCTCGTGTAGCCATGTTCATGAAGGATCTTGAACTTCAGGCATTGGAGTTGGGCATTCCCTGCAAGACACGTCATAACGAGGTGGCTCCTAACCAGTTCGAGTTGGCTCCTATCTTTGAGGAGACGAACTTGGCCGTTGACCACAATATGCTTATCATGGGTCTTATGCGCGAGGTAGCACGCAAGCATGGTTTCCGTTGCTTGCTTCATGAGAAGCCCTTCGCAGGCATCAACGGTAGCGGTAAGCACAACAACTGGTCACTGAGTACTGATACCGGTGTGCTGCTGCACGGTCCTGGCAAGACTCCTCTGGATAACCTTCGTTTCGTGACATTCATTGTTGAGACCCTCATGGGTGTATATCGTCACAATGGTTTGCTCAAGGCCAGCATCATCAGTGCTACCAACGCACATCGTCTGGGTGCTAATGAGGCTCCTCCAGCAATCATCTCAAGCTTCCTTGGTGCACAGTTGACCGATCTCTTGGCTAAGCTCGAGGAGAGTGATGACGACGAACTGTTCAATCTCAGCGGTAAGCAGGCTCTCTCACTCGATATTCCTCAGATTCCTGAGTTGATGCTCGACAATACGGATCGTAACCGTACTTCGCCCTTCGCCTTCACCGGTAACCGTTTTGAGTTCCGTGCTGTAGGTAGCCAGGCCAACTGTGCAGCTGCCATGATCGTACTGAATAGTGCAGTAGCAGAGGCACTCAACAGCTTTAAGGAAAGAGTTGACGCGCTCATTGCCGAGGGTATGGACAAACTTAAGGCTATTGTCAAGGTTGTTCGTGAGGATATCAAGGCATGCAAGGCCATCCACTTCGATGGTAACGGTTATAGTGATGAGTGGAAGGTTGAGGCCGCTAAGCGTGGTCTGGATGTAGAGAGCAGCGCACCCCTCATGCTCAAGTCATACGAGAAGCCTGAAACCATCGAGATGTTCAGCAAGCTCCATGTGTTGAGTGAGGCTGAGTTGAAGGCACGTACCGAGATTAAACTCGAGACTTATACCAAGAAGATTCAGATCGAGGCTCGTATCTTTGGTGACATGTGTTTGAATCACATCATTCCTGTCGCTACTCGTTATCAGAGCCAGCTTATCGAGAATGTATTCAAGGTGAAGGAGACATTCCCTGCAGAGATGGCTACTAAGCTGAGTGCCAATAACCTCAAGCTTATTGAGCAGATTAGTGAGCACAGCTCATTCATCACCGAGAATGTAGAGAAACTGACTGATGCCCGCCGTGTGGCAAATAAGCTCGAGTCTGAATTTGACAAGGCTGTGGCATATCATGATACGGTTGCACCTCTCCTGGAGTCTATTCGCTACCATATCGACAAGCTCGAACTCATCGTCGACGACGAGCTCTGGCCCCTCCCCAAGTATCGTGAGATGCTCTTCATCCGATAATCGTTCGGAGCGAATAAATAGAAAGGAGTTAAAGAGGTGTTCTTTAACTCCTTTTCCTATTTTTTATGACCGCAAATCTTTTCTTCAAGCAAAGAATAATTCGACCTGTAAATGAAAGCCCATTCGAGTATTTATGCCTTCGGCTAACGTAAATTACCGCAAATTAGACGTAAATTATCGTGAATTTATTCTTCAGCCAATAGACAATTTATGAAAATTCGCGTTAAATTCACGGTAATTTACGTTAAGCGATAGCGATATCTTTTTCATTTGTACAGCTCGAAATAATTCGCGTCAAAAAACAAAGTGAGATTATCTGTGCTCCCTGTCGAAGCGCTCCATGAAGTCCCGTATGTCACGCTGCCCTGACATGAACGTCATGGAGTTCTCCAGGAAACGCTTGTTGTGCTTGTCTACGCAGTTAGGGTAGGCCTCCTTCAGGAACTTCAGTCTGTCGTTGTCGAAGCTGAAGCACTTAGCCACGCGAGCGATGTCCTCAGCGTACATGGGGCGCAGCATCAGGCACGTCGTTGCCACCTCCAACTTCTGGCTGTCGAAGCTCGTCTTCTTGACCGTACTGATGATCATGTCCACCTCGTAGGGGGTTGCAGCAGGCACGCCGTAGTACCAGTCCTTGTGGTGATACTCATGTCCGTAGGCATTATGTCCGCGCTCAGGTCTGTAGCTATTAGCATACCCATTTCCACCGTAGTTATTCGTGTGTCCGCGCTCCTGGGTGGAGTTGCCGCGGCGGTCCTGATTCTGCATGTTAGAATACTCATGTCCGCGTCCTTGCGTCGATATCTGTGCACTTGCGTTAACACTCATGAATACTGCCAAAACGAAGAACATCTTTTTCATACCCATTCCTCCTTATTCTTTTTTAGTTATACTCTGTAGTTCTTTTTGTCTCTTTTTCTTTCGATGTTGCAAATTTAGTGATAATTTCTCAAACCGCATGAGGAATATCCCTATTCTCGCTCGGATTTCTCCTAAACAGCTCCCCAAAGTCCTTACAATCAGCAGGAAGCTCGTGCCTTATGAGGCTGGGCAGATACTTTTTCAGTTGCAGAAACAGGCGCTCGCCCGGCTCATATGAACCGATGTGGTCAGACCCAGCGGTTCAAATCTAGGAGATAAATAGCTCCATCACTCCATATTCCAGATGGCCAAGGACGCAGTAAGAAAGAAAACTTTATCATCAAGATTTATCTCCCTTATTTATCACTGATTCGAGGAGCCCAACGGCGACGATCCTTAAAAACATCGTTCTCTCATGTCTTCGGCAGATTTAACATAAATTTTTGATAAATTTTCCGTAAACAGAATGAAGGCTTTTAAGACGATCGGGCTACGCCCTCGAATCAATGATAAATCAGAATGATAAATCTAGGAGATAAATAGCTTCCATCACTCCATATTCCAGATGCTCGAGGACGCACATTTAATCCCATTATTCATTACTCATTATTCATTATTGACTTCGTCGAGCTCTTCGACCTTCATTGCTCATTATTCACATTATTGTTCAAGGGTGTACCCCCCTCTTCCACGTCATGAACCTCTTCATCGCCTCCATGAGTCGCGGTGTGGTCAGTCGTCCGCGGAAGTCGCCGTAGGCACCGCTGCGCAGGCGGTTCATGGCCAGCATCAGCTCCGGCATCGTCAGGTAGTGGTACTCCTGCAGCAGTGCGGTGGCCATGCTTGCCAGCTTCTCGGGCGAGAGCGCCAGGGTGCTCGTGCTCACCTCCGCTGCCAGTGCGTCGAGGTGCAGGATGGTGAGCCGTATCACCGCTGCCGTGCCAATGCGTCCTGCCACCTGCCCCAACGTCTGTGCCTTGCCGCCCAGCCTCTCCACCGCCTCCATCGAGCGGTACATCCCCACGCGCTCTACGCCATAAGCCTTGAGGAATGAATCGATGGGGTCAGACTCCAATGATTCATCATCCTTCGCAGCAGAGCCATGATTCGTTGCAGTAGCCTTATGAGATACAGGATAATGAGCATCCAGCCATTCTGTGAGCTCTCGGGCTCTTGCGTCACGGTCCTGCCCGGTGTGGGCACCAGTATGAGTGGTCTTCTTGATTTGTTCATTGTTGTTGAGTTTTGATTGTTTGTTGTCGTTTGCTATTTGCTGTCTCTTAGCCTTGCGCTGCCAACCGCGAAGAAGGGCGCGCCAGTTATGTATCCGATTGCCATCCTTGGATACCCAGCCATAGGATTCGTAATAGTCGTAGAAATCCTTCA
>JAZQQO010000008.1:0-89449 GCA_045629085.1 Bacteroidaceae bacterium | reverse complement strand
GCGGGGGCTTTTTGCGTTAAGACGGCGGATACGTGCTCTCCCACGCAGTGGGGCTTTCGCAGGCGTGCGAAATGCAGTAGGTAGCCGCCGTCTTTGAGGAAGCCTCGAGCAATACAGATGCTCGGGGCTTTTCTCGTTTCTAGACGGCAACGGGCTTTGTTTCTCCTGTCATCTTTTGGCGGGTTTCCGAAAAAAAGTTTGAAAAATGTGGTTTCAGTTTCAGTTTTAGGGTGAGTTGTTTTGGTAGTAAGGACATAATTCGATACAATATGATATTTAATTCGGTAAGGTCTACGTATCGACCTTGTCAAACTTCACGGGACACGACCGGGGGCTCAACACCCTGACCCAGATGCTGCTGAATGCTGGTGTTTCCTTTGACGAAAGCACCCGAGCAAGCGACTTGTTGAAGAAAGCTGAAACCATCGAGCGCGATGCCAGCAACCTGCTACTGGATCCCGCTGTAGACACATCCAAAAAGGCCACAAAGTAGGGAGCCTGAGTTATGTTACTTCTTTGGATATACTTGCTTGCCCTCGAAATAGGTGCTGGTAACATTGGCATTATGAATCTGGTTGACAGGACATGACTCGCTCATCACGTCCTTATCAACGATGACAAAGTCGGCATACTTGCCCACCTTAATGCTGCCGCGCTCCTGCTCGTTGTGCATCTGGAAGGCACCATTGATGGTCAGGGCTTTGAGCACCTGCTGGCGGGTGAGTGCCTCTTCAGTCCAGTAGGGCTTTGCCTCTACCAGAGGATTAACGCATGTCACAGCGTTTTCCATGAGGTAAAATGGCATCTCGGAACCACTGGCAAGGGCGGGGAAGTCGCTGTGCGATGTCATCGTTACGCCGTGGTCGTAGAAGGACCTCATGGGATACATCTCATCAGCATATAGTTTGGGAAGATACAATGTCATCATTTCCCTTTCAGAATCGGTGAGGAAGTGCCAAATTATGCTGGAAGCACACACGATGTCATTGGCAGCCATGGTTGCATAATCCTCGGGCAGCACATTGCGCACGTGGACGAGTGTGTTACGCATTTCCTTCTTGCCAGAGCTGGCAAATGCAGTTACGGCTAGATGTATGGCTTCATCGCCCATGGCATGAACGTGCATGGTATAGTCGTTCTGATTCACACGGGCGGTCACGTCCGAGAAGTCTTCGAGTGTCCAGTTTGCTATGCCGTAGGTGCCGTCGAGATAAGGAGTGTGCACATAGCCGGTGAATGTCTCGACAGTGCCATCTACAAACATCTTGATGTAACGAGGATTGACATGTCTCGAGCTGTACTTCCTGGTGTCGAATGCCTTGGCCAGATCGTTGTCGAGTTCGCTGGTCGAACTTTCAATTTCGTATGCTAAACCTAAACTGATATTCAGTTTGCCTTCCTCGTCGAGAGCCTTTGCCGCCTCATAGAAGCGGGTGTTGCCGTAGAAGTTGCTCCATCCGTCCTGATATGAAACGAAACCTTTGCTAATGAGAGTGTCGTTCACATTCCTGACAGTTGTTATGGCCATGCTGGCGTCCAGTAATGCATCGTAATCAATACCTTTCAGCCTGCAATAAGTGCCTGCCTGTTCCATTAGGACACCTGTCGGGTGACCTTTGTCGTCAACGCAGATTTTGCCTCCCTTGATGTGCGTAATCTTTAGGTTACCATTTGCGTCTATGATGCCAGCCTTGATTAGACAGGCAGTATTGGCGAGGCCTTTGTGACCCTCAGAGTCAGCAGCATAAAGGGGTAGGTCAGGACAGACTGCATCCAGCTGTTTTAGGGTTGGCATTCCCATTGATTCAAAGTTATGCCATCCCCATCCGAAAGCATAGATGGCAGGCTTGCCGTCTGCTTTAGCCTTGGCGTATGCCGCTGACACAAGTGTCAGAAATTCTGCAGGAGTTACTTCTTCGCTGAGAGTCAACGCTCCCATGACATTCATACCTTCCGACATCAGGTAGTGGGCATGGCAGTCGGCGAAGCCCGGTGTGATCATACCCTTGCCGCGATGATCCACAACGGTGGTTTTCTCTCCTACGTATGCCTTGATGCCATCCATGTCACCTACGTAGATGTACTTTCCATCCTTAACTGCAAAAGCCTCTGCCTGTGGAGTCTCGTCCTCTACGGTATAGACGTTTCCATAGACTACCATGTCGGCAGGGTTCTCTACGGCAGGATTCGTTTGCTTGTCATCGCTACAGCCTGCAGTGACAAATGCCAATGCCAAGGCTGCTATCTGTAAAAAAATCTTTTTCATATATTTTGCTTAAGATGCTTTTTGTCGGTTACAAACTCAATGATGATTATCACGATCCAGAAGAGCATTACGGCATATTCCCAATGTTCGGATAACTTCTGAGTCAGGTCGCCCTTGGCTATCTCCATATACACCAGTGTTATACCCACTACAGTGGTTACTACCATGTTGGCAATGTCGATAACGAGGAGGCGTATGCGCTTTCCCAACAGACTGTTACCCATAGCCCGACATATTGCCCATCCAATGAAAACCATGATGATAAAGAAGATGGCCCTGTGAACAGCAAAGTCAGTAATCATGGACTGGTGTCCCCATTCTGCTACATCCCCATTCACTTCAAACAGCAGAGGTACTTCCTGGGGTAGTTGGTCGAATTGTGGCGAAATGTAGAGTACATTGAACAGAAGCGCTGCTACCGACATCAGAACAGCAAGCCATAGGCGTGTCTTAATGCCTTTCTCGCTGCGTGCTGTTAGATAACTAAGTATTTTTTTCATTGTTTGCTCATTACTATTTGTCAACACTACTGGATCTTCTTGCGGTCTATAATTGACTCTTTCAATAGTACAAAGGTAAAAAGAAAAATTGAACTATCGCCATAAATTGCAAAATATTCACGTCGCTATTGCTATATTTTGCATTTACCTATTGGTTCAGGTCATTCAAATCCAGTAAAATCCAACCATCCGTGTTGCTGGTGTCATTGATCTTTCCATCTGGGTAGAACCAGTTGTTGGTGTTGGGCTGGTTTATCAGCACCCCACCCACCATCTTCATGCCTTTTTCGCGATGCGCCACAACATACTCATAGAGTGCGTTATTCTTCTCGGGTGCATCTTCGTCGCTATTGCATGTCTTTGTGTCAAGCAAGCAGATGCAACCATTCTTCAGACGGATGATGAAGTCTACATAGAAGCAACGCTCGTGCCCCGTACTATCTGTGTAAGGCACGGCAAAGTGCTGCTTGCCCTCATCGCCATTCTTGTACCACCAATCTACTTTGTCGTTCTGTTCATCAATCCATCGGGCGAAGTTATATTCCGGAGCAGACACTCCCATTATTCCCTCACATTGGGGTATAAAAAATGTAGGCACCTTACTTCTGCTCGCTTGCTCCTTTAGGTCCTAGGAAAACCTTCATCAGTAAGCTCGCAGTTTCAGAATGCCTACAAGGGGATATGATACACCCATAATGCGTGCGAGAGGACGTTATTCGCCCTCAGCACGCAAACGGGGGATACAATCTACCCGTGGCATCTATTTCTGCATTGCTTTTGACTGATGATTTGAATTTCCTAGGTTCAAAGGAGCCAAAAACAAGCGTCCATAAACGCTTTTTCCAATAAGTTCATTTCTTGCCCGCTGGCAAGTGGTCACACGAGGCAACCATTCATTAGCTCAGACAGTTTTTCGCCATGATGAGCGTTGGGCGTGTAAGTTATGCGGTCAAGCAACTATACACATAGCCAGGGCTTTGGAAATATAGTTGCGACTCGGGATTCTGAAGAGCATCGTATATCGGCGAATTATATACTTTCTCGAATGCTTGTGACATAGTGAGACCTTCGCGTTCAATAACAAGTCGAACGAGGTCGGTTGTCATGTCCTCAACCATTGATTGGAATTCTTCTTGTGTGACAGTCATACGCGTTGTAATAATTTAATGGCTTCTGGAGTGCAGAAAGCATATTGGAAAGTTATACCTTTGGGGTATTTTATCTCTTCCAGAAACTGCTCGAAGGTCAGTTTGCTGAAACGGAATTTACGCATCTGAAGACCAACATAGTCATCTGCGATAGGGCCATATACAATGTCATACTGATGCGTAAAGTCTTGCTGTTCGTCTCGATTGTTGTAAACGAAGCGAGCCCATTCGTGATTATAGCAGTCGAATACCTTGTATGCAAGTTGGTGCATCTGTGCTTTGTCAACCTCGAATGTCGTAACACATGGAGTACCGCCAAACTGGATGCATTTAGCCTTTGCCATCTCCTGTGCCTGAGACAAGTCGGAGGAAAGGTAGAAGGCACGGCCGAAATCCTTGTTTGGCTTAGAGCGAGAAAGGTCGATAGCCTCAATCGCTACATTTGAGCCATGATAGAGTTTCATAAGGCAAGATTACCTCCTTTCCGTTGGCAGAATGAAGCCATGCCCTCAACCATATCGCTGAACGAAAGGGTATGGAGGATGTTGTAGTTCTCGAAGAACATCTCAACGCCACCATAGCGTGCAATATAGTTATAAGACTCCTTATCGGTAAGATGGAATCTGCGAGCAAACTCGTTGATGAGTGCAACGAGAAAGCCTATCTTATGTACGTTTTGTTCAGACATGTTTTTATCGTTTTTTTTTCGATGACTATTTTTGCTGAGTTCACCATCATCATGTTTATACATTTTTGCAAATGCAAAAATAATACATTCCCATCAAATAAACAAACTTCTGCCTTTATTTAACACCTTAGTTAATGATATTAATCTGTTTTCTTCGATTTTGTGCATAACAACTCCAGTTAGCCATGGTCCGTTAGAAGGATAAGCGTCTCGAAATTTGCGTAAAATTAACGTCTTGAATTAGCGTTTGCGGTAGCCTCACCCTTCTGCCCTTGATTGTTTTGGCCTCGCCGACACAAATCCGTGGACGTAAATTAAACACAAATTTCGAGACGCAAATTTTCTCTTGCTCAATCTTGACAATAAAAGTGTTATGGGGGGAGTATTCTCTACGCCACGGGCGTGACGTTTGTACGCCACGGCCGTGGCGTATATACGTCTCGAGCGTGGCGTATATACGCCTCGGGCGTGGCGTAGAGAATTCCTGCGTGGGAAAATGGAAATTGAAGCATGGGAAAACAAGATTTGAAGGTAGGGGAAAACAAGATTTGATGGTAGGGGAAATGAGGATGCCTTGTGCGAAAAAAGCAGAAAAATGGGTGAAAAGTGGCAAAAACGTGGAGGCTAACAAATAGCCTCCACACGGCTATCGTACTAAGTACATGGGGATTATAAAGAATGTGGAGGGTGGAGGCTTGTTTAAACTTTCTAGGAAATGCGCGCGTACGTGCGCGCGAGAAAGCCAATCTTACTTATAATGAACAATGAAGGTCGAAGAGCTCGACGAAGTCAACAATGAGTAATGAATAATGAGTAATGAATAATGAGTAATGAATAATGAGTAATGAATAATGAATAATGAGCAATGAACAATGAGCAATGAACAATGAGTAATGAACAATGAGTAATGAACAATGAGTAATGAACAATGAGTAATGAACAATGAGTAATGAGTAATGAGATTAATGAGAGGGTGGCGCAATGATACGCTCAAGGACGCAGTAAGAAAGAAAACTTTATCATCAAGATTTATCATTATGATTTATCACTGATCCGAGGGCGTAGCCCGATCGTCCAAGAATCCATCCAGTCATTTTCGGTAAATTTTTCAGAGATTTATGTTAAATCTACCGAGACATGAAAGAACGATGTTTTTATTGAATCGTCGCCTTTGGCTCCTCGTATCTTTGATAAATCAGGGAGATAAATCTTGGTGATAAAGTTTTCTTCCTTGCAGTTTGTTCTCGTTTGTCCTCGTTGTAATAAAACGCATTTTGTTTATAGAAACAGGGGCATCGGTGAGGAAAATGTCGTTTTTTTTGCATTTCCTTAACTGATTTGTTAATTATTCGCTATATTTGTGCGCCTAAATATTTTTTTTAATGTAATATTAACATGAAGATGAGACGAATGTATAAGAAACCAACGATGCAACTTAGGAGAATACAGTCCACAGGTATGCTGGCACTCACTGGCGCGGGTGTTGGCAATGGCGCGGATGATGTCAATATCGGAAATGGCGGTAATGCCAGTGAGAATGGTAACAGGCCGGTGGATGCTCGTAGCTTCGACTGGAATGCCTGGGATGACAGCGATGCTGGATGGTAAAAAAGCCCCCCTAACCCCCGAGGGGGAATAAGATTGAGGGGGGATCACAATTTGTTATATAGAAGTAGCCCCCCTAACCCCCGAGGGGGAATAAGAATGAAGAGGAGATTACAATTTGTATTATAGAAGAATGAAGAGGAAATTACAATTTGTAATATAGAAGAATGAGGGGGGAAATCACAATTTGTTATATAAGTAAAACCTAAAGATAAGTGATTATGAAACAGAGAATCATGTGGCTGATGGCCCTGCTGTATGCGGGCATCAGCAGTGCGTGGGCTGGGATTGATGCCGATCTGGCAGCCCTGATCACCACATCGGATGATGTGGAGATAACGGAAGTGACGAACGACGAGGCTTACCCATGGGAGGTTACCGACGGTGTGGCCGTCAGCACCAATGGCAAGGCCAGCGGATACGTGGAATCGGCCATTACCATCCGATTCCGCTGCAAGGGTAATGTGGAACTCCGCCACCAGTATATGCTGAATTCGACCGGCAGTTACAATTACCGTCGCATCTATATTGATGGCGTACGGGAGGTGAATGACAATCCCAACAATGACACCTTTTTCAGCAACGTACTGTACCTAAACCTCGCCGAAGGCGAGCATGAGCTGAAGATTGCCAATTATCATAACTATTACACCAGCAACTCATACACCCAGCAGCTGAGTGTGCGTGACATCAAGATCTTGACTGCGGAGAGCCAGTACAAGACTATCAACCTGAGTGAGGCCGGCACCCTGGGCGTGGAGGCTTTGGGCTTGGTGAACTCACTGCCCGAGATGCGTTACTTGCGCCTGACCGGTACGATGAATGCTGCCGACTGGACTACCATCAGTCGTATGACCGGCTTGGTGGGCATAGACATGGAGAACACCACCGTGACGGACATCCCCGCCAGTGCGTTCGCCAACACGATACTGCGCTTCGTGACACTGCCCCGAGGACTGAAGACGATAGGCGAGAAGGCCTTCTACGGCCGTTATCTGACGGGCGAGCTGGTGCTGCCCGATGGGCTGCAGAGCATCGGCAGCAATGCCTTCTACCGAAACTACATCACCGAGGTCACCATTCCCAACGGCGTGACCAGCATGGGTACATACGCCTTCCAAGACAACGACCAGCTGAAGACCGTGACGCTGGGTGACGGCCTCACCAGCATCAGCGAACGCTGTTTCGAAGGTTGCGACTCGCTGCACGTGGTGCGCAACTGTGGCAATATCACCACCGTGTTCTCGAATGCCTTCTACAACTGCCTGACACTGAGAAGTACCGAGAACATGGCACCCAAGACCATCTATTCCTATGCCTTTGGCTACTGCCGCCAGCTGAAGGACATAGACCTGACGAAGGCTGTGACCATCGGCAACAATGCCTGCTACGATTGTGATTCGCTGAAGACGCTCGACCTGCAGAGTTGTACCTCGCTGGGTGACTATGCCTTCTATTCGTGCAGCTATCTGGAATCCGTGCGACTGAATGACCAGATCCAGACCATCCCCAGTTACTGTTTCCAGTATTGTGGCAATCTGCAAGAGGCTATACTGGGTGCCTCGGTACGTTCGGTCAATTACTATTCCTTCTACAGCAATCCGGGCAGTTTAAAGCGACTGTATATCAACTCTCCTGCACCTCCATCCGTGAGCACGCCCCTGTACACCAGGACCGGTGTCACCCTCTACGTGCCCGAGTATGCCATGACCAGTTACAAGCTGCACAGCTACTGGAGCCAGTTTACGAGCGTGGAGAAGAACCCCTATCCCGTCAAAGACATTGTGCTGTACAGCAATCTGGAACTGACCAGCAACGTTCGCATCCCCGATGCACCCAGCATGAACATCAATTGGCTCAACAGCGTGGGTGGCAGCTTCGTCATCAACGGAAACAATGCTCAGGAACTGGGCGACTACATTCAGTACATCAATCACGACACCTACAGCGCCACCATGATAAGCCGCTGCAATGCAGTGAACTGTACCAGTGCCCAGATGCGTGTGTACTGCCCCAATGCCAATACATATTGGTATTATGTATGCATGCCTTACGATGTGAAGCGTAGCGACATCACCACCACTGCTGGAGCCGGACTGGCCGTGCGCTACTACGACTCAGAGAGCCGTGCCAACAGCGGCAGCGGCAGCAACTGGAAGAATGTTCCCATGGATGCCACACTGAAGGAGGGTCAGGGCTACATCTTCTGCGTCAGCACATCATGCTATGTATATCTGCCTGCCACCGATGACACCCGCAATAACGTGTTCAAGAGCAATGCCGTGGAGCAGCCCCTGAACGAGTATCCCACCGAGGTGAGCAACGATGCCAACTGGAATCTGGTGGGTAACCCATATCCCGCGTACTACGACATCTATTATATGGACTACACCGCTCCCCTGACCGTTTGGAACACCAAGAACAAGACCTTCACCGCATACAGCGTAGCCGATGACGATCTGGTGCTGTATCCCCTGCAGGCCTTCTTCGTGCAGAAGCCTACACTGGTGGATGCCATCACCTTCCACACCGCAGGTCGCCAGCTGACCAACGTGATTGACCACTCGGCTGGAGTGAAGGCCCAGCAGATGCAGGCCCGCAAGCGCCAATTGGTGAACCTGGTGCTGACTGACGGACAGAACGAGGACGTGACCCGCGTGGTGGTGAATCCCGAGGCCAGTGACGATTTCTGTGCCGACAACGATGCCAGCAAGATGCTGGCCTACGAGGGTACGCCTCAGTTCTACACCCTGCGCGGACAGGACATCTATGCCATCAACGAGGGTGCACAGGCCGAGGGCAGCGTGCAGTTGGGTATGCTGATTCCTGCCGACGGAACATACACCATCGACGTGAAGCGTGCCGATGTGAGCGTGCAGTTGATGGACCGTGGTGAGGCAGTACAGATGCCCTACACCTTCGATGCCAGCGAGGGCACCGACGAGACCCGATTCGTGCTGGCCATCACTGGCAATGCCACCGGTGTGGCTGGCGTGCAGGACAACAATGCACAGCCCCAGACCATATATAACCTGAACGGTGTGCGTGTAAACAGCACCGCACAGAAGGGCGTTTATATCCAGAACAACAAGAAAATCGTGAAGTAAATGAAAGCGACCAGATATCTACTGCTCTTGCTGACCATGCTGGTGGGCATGGTGGCACGGGGGCAGGACTTCAACCCCACGAGCCCGGCCGAACCGTCGTCGCGCTACCAATTGCGCGTGAAGGCGAATCCGGCCGAGGCTGCCACGGTCAGTGGTGCGGGCAAGTACGCGGTGAACACACGTGTCGCCGTGTCCAGCACGCCCAGCGATACCAAGTGGCAATTTGTGAAATGGACGGATGGCCAGGGCAATGAGGTGAGTACAAACAGCAGTTTCACCTACACCACCACCAACGACAACGTGACACTGACGGCCCACTACCGCGAGGTACCCGTCAGCACGCTCGCCATCCGATACGATCCTTCCAGTATCTCCTCTGGTTCCACTAAGGTATATCAGGCAGGGACCAGCGTGAGCGTGTCGTGCTCTACATATAACTACTATGCCTTCCTGAACTGGACCAACAGTAAGGGTGAGGTGGTGAGCACCAATCGCAGTTTCACCTACACCACCACTGAGGACGATGAGGTGCTGACGGCACACTATGTCTTCTCACCCGGCAATCCCTCAGAACCCACCGAGACCAAGCCCAAGTACAAGGTCTATCTGAGTGCCAATCCCGCCGGAGCCGGTTCGTTCGATAAGAGCAATGGCGCACAGGTGAGCGATGGCTCCACCTTCAGTGTCACCACCACAGCCGGCACTGGATACGAGTTTGTCAATTGGACCCAGGATGGCAAGGAGGTGGGCGACAGCCGTACCTACAGTGCACGCATGAACGGGCAGGACATCACACTGGTGGCCAACTTCCGCTTCCGTCCGGCCGATCCTTTGGATCCCGGCAGCAGCAATCGTGTTCGCCACACTCTCTATGCCCCCACCACCGAGGTGTACAAGGGCGAGCAGGCCTTGCTGCCCATCTACCTGGAGAATACGGGTGATGTGCGGGAACTGAGCTTCGGACTCGTACTGCCCGAGGGGGTGGAGGCCGATGTCGATGCCATTCAGACCACGTTGCGTACCTCTGCCTACACCGCCCAAGGCGCTATGAAGGGTGATACCCTGATGGTGACCCTCTCTGGCGGCACGCAGATAGGCGAGCGCAATGGTGTGATCGTGCGCATCCCAGTGGTGGCCAGCGGCAACATGGAGGATGGCGAGTATCCCGTGCTGTTTGGAGCCATCACAGCCACTTTGGCTGATGGCAGCCAGGCCACCGTGACCAACCGCCGCGGCAAACTGCAGGTGAGCACGCTGGAGGAGGGTGACCTGCAGGCCCAGTTCTCGGTAGACCGCTACATGAACCGTGCACAGTTCACCAACCTCAGTACCGAGAGTGCCCGCTCCTTCCTGTGGGAATTCGGCGATGGAATCACCAGCACCGAGCAGAATCCCATGCATATCTACCAGGCTGCGGGAACGTACAACGTACGTCTCACTGCACGCGGAATCGTGAAGACCGATGTGGCCGAACAGACCATCGTGGTGAACCCCGCCAGTACATGGACGGCCAATGGCGACTATACCTTGGACGCCCAGGCACATGGTGCCCGCAACTTCACATCACTGCACGAGGCTATTGACCTGCTGTCGCAGTGTACCCCCGATGGCGACATTACCATCGCCGTGAGTGATGGCGACACCTACGGGGCCGACCTCACAGCCGAGGATTCCCTGCTGATGGTATGCCAGCTGGGTGCCAAATTGCAGAATGCTGGCGTGAAGATGACCTTCACCAGCAATGTGGGTCAGGACAAGCGCGACGAGACCATGCTGAACCTGTACGTCAATGAGGTGGACGAGGATATGCAGGCCGTAATCTCCTTCCTGAAGGAGGTACAGGCCGTGAATGTGAGCATCTGCGTGAATGGTGCATACATTTACACCAGCGAGATAGGCAAGTACGAATCGCAGGTGGTGTGTGCCGGTGTAGAGACCGAGCCCGTCACGTTCACCAGCATCAGTCCCCTGGCCACTGTCCGATGGACAGCCAGCGTCACAGCCGGTTGTGTGCTGAAAGGTTACGAGACCACAGGCGAGGGCGACCTGCCCAGCATGACCATTCTGAATCCGGGCACCAAGACGGACGTTATCTCATATCACGTGAATGTGATGCTGGGCAACACCGTCATGGAGTCATATATATATAAGGTAAGCGTGAAGCCCCAGCTGAGTGCCCAGACTCTGAACCTGACGGCTCCTGCTGATAAGGCAGAGGTGGCGCATGGAAACGTGACGCTGCAGTGGACCAATCTCAACGCCCTGAGTGTGGGATACACCGTGCATCTGACCCGCACGCTGGCCGACAACGAGGTGGAAAGCGAGGTACACGTCACCACCAACAGCTACGTGCTGAATGCGCTGCCCGGTGCCACCTATCAGTGGTGGGTGACAGCACATGGCGAGTGCGACAACGCAGAGAGCCAGCAGGCCACCTTCAGCGTTCGTAAGCAGGCCGACCTGGTGGTGGATACCGTGATGGTACCCAAGGAACCCAAGGCCAATACCGAGATCACCGTTAGTGCCGTGATACGTAATGCCGGCGAGGGCAGTACCCAGCGCAGCAGTTGGAGTGATGCCCTGTACTGGAGCACGCAGCCCGATGACTTGGCCGGTGCCACCCTGCTGGGTACACGTCAGCACAGCGGTGTGTTGGAGCCCGATGGTTCATATACCGCTACATGGAAGGTGACCACTCCCGATGCCGGTGTGGGCGAGATATACTATTATGTGAAGGCAGACTATTCCGACAACGAGCGCGAATCCGTGGAACTGAACAATACGACCGTCAGCGAGGTGGTTAGCATCGTCAGCAAGTTTGTCACTGCGGGCGACTATTCCGCCCTGAAGCGGTTGTACCAGGCCACTAATGGTGAGGCTTGGCTGAAGACCTGGAAGATAAACAGCGATGCCATCACTAGCACGGCATGGCCCGGTGTCACCTTCGACGAGGATGGCAATGTCATCTCCATCTCCCTGTCAGGTAATAACATGAAGGGCGATCTTCCCGCCGAGGGATTCGTGCTGCCCTGTCTGAAGTCACTCAACCTCAGCAACAACAGTCTGAAGGGCGATGTGGCAGCATTCTGCCAGGGACTCACTGCATTGGAGAGTCTCAACCTCAGCCACTGCTTGCTTACCGAGGTGACCGACGTGCTGCCAACCAGCATCACGCAGCTCGATCTGGGATACCAGCGCGATGCCGTCAGCATCCTTACCTTCCCCATACAGGAGTGGACGATGGGCGATGCCGAGGCCAACATCGATTTGAGCTCGCTGATAGCCTACGACCACAGTGCACAGGACTTCGAGGCACACCCCCGTCTGCAGTTGCGCACTGCCCAGGGTAATACCTATGTGGGAGCCTTGCAGTATGCAGGCGATGCCTACGCATGGCATCTGAATGGCGAGTACCGCCAGCCCAGTGGCACCGAGTATGTGGTGCAACCCACCGAAGGACCAGCCGCATACACTCGCATGAGAGCTCGTGTGAACTGGATCACCGGCGATGCCAATGTGGATGCCAGCGTGGATGTGCTGGATGCCCAGCATACCCTCAACTACATATTGGGCACACAGAGTGGCAACTTCAACTTCATGGCAGCTGACACCTACACCAGTGGTCATATCAATGTGCAGGATGTGGTGGCCACCATCAACCTGTTCATCGATGATGACCTGCCTTTGTCCTCGGCAGAAAAGCATCAGGCTCGCATGCGTGAAACGGGCGAGCAGCCAGTAGGCGAGGTGCGCCTGACCGATGATGGCACCCTGTGGCTGGATGCTAGCCAGCCCGTGGCAGCACTGGACATCACGCTACAGGGCGTGCGTGCCAGCCAGGTGGCTCTGCGTCTTAATCGCAGTCGCTATCAGATGATAGCGCATGACACCCGTCAGGGTGTGCGTGTGGTGGTTATCAGCCCCACGGGCGATGCTGTCAGTGGCAGCATGGCCGTACTGGGTATCAGTGGTGATGCATCCATCACCCATGTGAATGCGGCTGATGTGGATGCGCGTGCCATGTATCTGGCTGTAGATGCATCCACCGGTGTCGATACATTGGATGCCGATGGCGGGGATGCGCCCCTCTACGACCTGAGCGGCCGTCGTGTAGAGCGTGCCACACGTGGTATGTATATTAGGAATGGAAAGAAAATCGTAAAGAAATAAACGACCATGAATATCAAGAAGTATCTAACTCTGTTGCTGGTGGGCCTGGCCAGTATGGTGGCGTGGGGACAAAACACGCTGTCGGCACCCAGCCTCACCGGCGGACAGGGCAAGAATGTGGTACTGCCCATCAGCATGGAGAATGCCGACGAGGTGGTGGCTGTGCAGTTCTGTGTACAGCTCCCCTTTGGCAAGACCAGCAGTGTGGCACCCACACTCAATGCCAGCCGTAATACCAACGGGCACACTGTATCGGTGCGCTCGATGGGCGGCAACAAATATACAGTAGTGATAGTGAACATGAACAACCGCCCGCTGGCGGGTAGCGGTGGTACGTTGGTAAACATGCCCATGACCGTGCCCACCGGATTGGAACCCGAGGCGGTGTATCCCATCACCCTGAGTGATGTGGTCATTACCAACCGCAAGGGCGACAACATAGCTACGGGTAGCACCGATGGTTCATACACCATACAGCGTGCCCCCAGTCCCGACCTGGAGGTGAGCAACGTGCAGATGACTGCCACCGACATCATCCCCGGCCAGACCATAGATTTCAGTTGGCGGGTGAGCAATCTGGGCCAGGTGGATACCCGTGGCGGATGGACCGAGAAGGTCTATCTGGTCAATGCCGATACCGAGGAGAGTGTGTATCTGGGTTATGCCACCTACAATTCGCTGTTGGTAAAGGGTGGTTACACCTTGCGCAATGTGGCCATGAAGGTGCCCGAGACCATCGGTCTGGAGGGTAATGTGACGGCCCGCGTGGTGGTCGAACCCAGCAGTCAGATGGGCGAGTATGTAGCCGACCGTGCCAACAATACAGCCCAGGGTGGTCAGGCTGTGCTGCAGAAGAGACTGTTCCTGACAGCCCCAACTACCAGCCTGAAGGAAGGCGAAAGCATGCGACTGACCCTGAAGCGAAGCGGCGACCGCAGCATGGAGGAAACCTATCAGGTGAGCACCTCGCTGCCCTCTGCCGTGACGGTTCCCGCCACCGTGACTCTGCCTGCAGGGCAGGCGGCTGTCAGTCTCACCATCAGCATCCCACAGAACGAGCAGGTGAACGATTACAGTCAGGCTACGGTGAGCGTAGCCCGTGCCCACGGCTATCCTGAGGATGTGCAGGTAGGCTTCACCATAGAGGATGACGAACTGCTGCCCCTGACCGTAAAGTTGGACAAATCGGAGTATAACGAGGGCGAGACCATGCGTGCCACCATCAGCGTGCCATACCGCATCGGAGATGGCGATCTGACGGTGACCTTCGGCGTGGAGAAACCCAAGCGTTTCCGCCTGCCTGCCAGTTATACCTTCCAGGATGGTGCCACTACAGCCGTGGTGGAGATACCCATCCTGCAGGACAATGTACCGGCCAATGTGGAGACTGTGCAGCTGACTGTCAGTGCCCCACATCACCTGCCAGGCACGGCCATGTTCATCCTGA
This sequence comes from Bacteroidaceae bacterium, assembly GCA_045629085.1. GTDB lineage: Bacteria > Bacteroidota > Bacteroidia > Bacteroidales > Bacteroidaceae > Physcousia. The sequence continues at coordinate 74,518 of JAZQQO010000008.1, read as the reverse complement.
ATGATGACGACGTGCCTGCCATAGAGATGACCATGACGCCCACCACCGTGAGCGAGGCCGCAGGAAGCAATGCCATATACGGTACTATCACCCGCAGCGAGATCACCGACAGCAAGATAACCATCAAGCTGACCGATGACAGCGATGGGCAACTCTATTATACCGGTACGCTCACCATGCCTGCCGGAACCACCAGCATCACCTTCCCCATCGGCGTGCGCGACAACCAGCGAGTGGATGGCGACCGCCAGGTGCGTGTGACAGCCTCGGTATATATTACAGACTGTGGCTGCGATGCCATCGGCAACAAGCAATCGACCGTGACGTTGCCCATCACCATCACCGACAACGACGGACCGGCACTGGCCATAGCCGCATCGCGAAATACCATTCTGGAGGGTAATGCCGAGGGTACCACCCTCACCATCAGCCGTAACAACGAGACGACCCAACCCCTGACCGTGCAGCTCGTGTGCCAGGCCCAGAACGTGACCTTCCCTGCCACGGTGACCATACCGGCAGGGCAGCAGAGCGTGCAGGTGCCTTTTGTGGCCCAGAGCAATGCCACGCAGGAGGGTAACCGCACCGTCACCATCGAGGCCGTAGCCGAGGGTTACAGCCGTGGTTCGGCCTGGGTGCTCATCAGCGACCAGACGCTGCCCGATGCCCATGTGCGTGGCATTAGCGTGGCCGCCGCCCAGTACAGCGTGGGCGACCGTGTGCGTGTGGCTGTGGCTGTGGAGAACGTGGGTGCAGCCCCACTGCCCATAGGTACGCCGGTAGTGCTGACCATGAATGGCAAGACGCTGGTCGAGACCGTCACCATGCGTGCCATCCCTGTAGCCGCAACCGATAGCCTGGTGATGGAGTTCGGCGGTGCACAGGTGCCCGGCCAGTATGAACTGACGGCATCGGTGAATGCCGCCCGCCGCATCAGCGAGCTGCAGTATCTCAACAATACTGCCACTTGTCCCATCACGTTTGCCGCACAGTATGCCTTCCAGGTAAGTACCGAGCGCACGCAGTATCTGATGGGCGATACCGTGACCATTACGGGTACGGCCACCGACAAGCAGGGACATACGGCTGCCGGTGTGGATGTGGAGGTGTATCTGCTGTATGCCAATGCACGTACTCCCATATCCGTGCAGACCGACCAGCAGGGACGTTTCACCACTACCTATGTGGTGCCACAGGGTATGGGTGGAACCTACACCTACGGAGCCTGCTATCCCGGCGAGAATGTGCGCACAGGCAGTAACTTCGACGTTTTGGGCCTGGCTCGCACCACCGACGATTACATCAAGCATCAGCTCTTCGTGAATGAACCCTATGTAGGCAAACTTTCGCTCAAGAACCTCAGCGGCATTGCCCTACATAATATAAAATGTACCTATACCGACGAGACGGGTGCCTACCAGTTCTTTGTGCCCACTGTGCAGGAACTGCCTGCCAATGGCACCACCACGGTGGACATGGCTATCACGGTCCAGGCCCGCACCAATGGTATCAAGTGGGATGAGGTGGTGCTGCACTTCGTCAGTGACGAGGGTGCCAAGTTGGATGTCACCACCTACAACTTCACCAGTGTGCATCAGGCTCGTCTGGTGGCCGATGCCAACAGCATCAATACCACGGTGAACCACGATCGCCCACGTCTCTATCCCCTGGTCATTACCAACATGGGATTGGAGCCTACGGGCCGTGTCACCGTCAGTCTGCCTCAGGGACTTTCGTCGTTCATCTCGCTGGCCACACCGGCCGAGATGCCTTCGATGGCTACGGGCGACAGTGCCACTATCATGCTCCGTTTCAATGGTAGCCAGTATGATGTCAACCTGATTCAGAAGGGCAACATTGCCATCAACTGCGAGAGCGGTACAGGCCTGTCAATCCCCTTCAACGTGAAGGTGGTTAGCGACCTGAAGGGCAACCTGCTGGTGCGCGTGCAGGACGAGAATACCATCTACGGCAACCGCGATGGCGAGCATCCCTATGTGAGTGGTGCACAGGTTCGCCTCACCGACTATAATACCGGTGCTGTGGTAGCCAGCGACCTGACGGGGCAGGACGGCTCCATCCAGTTCGACGACATAGACGAGGGCGTATATCAGCTGTATGTGACGGCCTCCAAGCACGACTCGTACCGCCAGAACCTGATAGTCAGTCCAGGTGTTACCACCGAGCATGTGGCCACCATCAGTTACCAGGCCATCAGCGTCAGCTGGAATGTGGAGGAGACCGAGGTGGAGGATGTATATGACATCACCACATCGCTCAACTACGAGACCCGGGTGCCTGTACCCGTGGTGACGATGGAGATGCCCGACACCATACCCCTGGACCTGATGAGTGAGGGTGAAACCATGCTCATCAACGTGGTGCTGTGGAACCGCGGACTCATCGCTGCACAGGATGTGCAGTACCACTTGCAGGAGGTTTCCGGCTTTACCTTTACGCCCTTGGTGCCCACCACCGGTGTGGTGATGCCTGCTGAGACCAGCTACGTGATACCCATACTCATAACACGTGATGTCTCATCTCCATCGGGCGATGATCCCAACAATCCCAACAATCCCGGCGGTGGCGGCTCGAGCGGTGGTTCCGGTGGCGACAACGGTGGCAACAACGGCGGTTCTGGTACCGGTTCGAACGGCGGCAGCGGCTCGAACGGTGGTACCAGTGGCGGCAGCGGCAGTAACGGCGGCTCCAGCTCGGGCGGTGGCTCGGGTAGTAGTGGCGGTTCTGGTTCCGGTAACGGCAGTAACGGAAATAACGGCGGTGACGGCGGCAACGGCTCCAATGGAGGCGGTGGCGGCATCCCATGTACCATCAAGGCCAGTGCCGGATGGGGATGGCCCTGTGGCGACAAGAGCAAGTATGCATGGCTGGCCGATGTGTGTCAGGCACGCTTCAATCGCAGCAACTGCGTGGGTTCTGGCAATGGCAGCGCAGGCTTCAGCACCGGCGGTACAGGAGGTCCCGGTACGCCCGGTAACTTCGATGTGCCCACCTATGGTGCATCCGGTTCGGGTGTCAATTTCGAGTATATGATGTATTTCCTCTGTGTCATGCTCGAGTGTCTGCCCGTGGATGTCTCACCCCCAGACTGTGTCAAGAGTGCCATCAAGCGTGGTACGGGTCTGAGCCTATCGGAGTGTGCCGTGGATGCTGCCAAATCCATCAGGAATGCAGCCGCTGGAAAGGCAGCAAGCAAGGTGCCCGGTGGTTCTGGAGCCGCCGCCGCAGCCAACGTGGTCGGCAATATGATAAAGTGCAAGAAGGAGGCAGACTACCAAGCCTCAAAGCATAAGAAGGTGCAGGCCGACCGTCGCAATGTCACTGCCAGCGGCACCGACTCGCAGGAGATGCCCGACCTCGTACGCTCGTATTTCGTCAAGGCCGGTACCATGTGGGAGTATCAGACCTGCATCGTGAACAAATTCCAGGAGTGGGTGGGTGCACCCGAGGCCACATGGCAGCTAGATGATGACTTCATCCAGGCCATTGGCTGCATCGACCAGTATCTGCAGGAGTGTTACCTCGATGGTACCCTCTACGATATCGATCCCGAGAAGGACATCCCTGTCAACTATGGCGAGCTGTTCGACAATACATGGAACACTGCCGTTGTCACTCGTTCGGCTGCTCAGCACAGGGCACCTAGCCACTTCTACCGACACGCAGCCCTCACGGGTATGATGCCCAACGGATTGGCTCAGTATCAAGACTTCAACCTGCGCACCTACGTGCAGCGTTGGCAGAACGACTGCCGCATCGGCGATGGCTTGCAGCCCGTGGATGACAACTATACCCGCACGGCTGTGCTGGATAGTCTGACCCTGAAGATGGACAGCTGCGAGGCCTCCATGGTGAAGCAAGGATTCGTCAACTGGAAGGAACTCTGCATCAGTGCCAACAAGGACAAGAATGAGTTCTTCGAGAAGGAATCCAAGAACACCTGTGCCACCGTGAAGCTGGAGATCAGCCAGAAGCTGGTGCTCACACGTCAGGCCTTCCGTGGTACACTCACCATGGAGAATGGTACCAATAACCGTCTCACCGACATCGACCTCAAGGTGACGGCTACCGACCTGTTGGGTCATGTAGCCACATCGCACGAGATGCAGATCAACTTCGAGTCCATCACAGGATTCCAGGGCGATCTGGATGGCCCATGGACGCTGGATGGCGGTGCCACTGGTGTGGCTACCATCCTGTTCATACCCACCAAGTATGCAGCCCCCGACACGCTCACTACCTACAGCTTCGGCGGTACGCTCTACTTCAATGATGGACAGGACAACCAGGTACGCTCGCTCTATCCCGTGAGCCTGCAGGTGAAGCCTTCACCCGAGTTGGATCTGACCTACTTCATGCAGCGCGACGTGATGGGTGATAATCCTCTCACCGAAGAGGTGGAGCCTGTGGTACCTGCCGAGTTCACCGTGCTCATCCACAACAAGGGCCGAGGCGATGCCAACAATGTGAAGATGCTCACCCAGCAGCCAACCATCGTCAGCAACGAGAAGGGACTGTTGGCCGACTTTGCCATCGTCAGCTCCAGCATCAATGGAGGCGAGAAGGCACTGCCCCTGGACAGCACCATTGCTACCCCCATCGGCACCATACCGGCCGGAACATGCTCGTATGCAACATGGGACCTGACGTGCAACCTGATGGGTCACTTCACCGACTATAATGTGCGTTACACACACGTCACCGACTATGGTAACCCCGACCTCTCGCTCCTTGACCGTGTCACCATACACGAACTCATCCACAGCGTCAATGCCGTGGTGGGCGACAAGACCTACCGCGCATGGGTGACCAACGACTATGAGGACGGCCACAGCGAACCCGACCACATCTATCTGTCTGATGGTACCGACGAGGATCTGCAGACACTGACCGGTGTGACCGAGGTGGAGAAGCTGGAGGGCAACCGATATCGTATCACCGTGACGGTACCCCAGAAGCAGTGGTTCTACACCTCAGTGGCCAACCCCGGCGGAGCCTATTCGCGCATCCTCTATCTCCATAATGAGGATACCAACCAGGAACTCGACCCCGATAACTTCTGGACGTCGGACTACACTATGCAGGATGGCATGGATCCGCTGCTGGATTACCGTCTGCACATCGTGGACCTCACTGCAGGCCCCGAGACCCGTCACTATATCGTGGAGTTCGAACCCATGCCCGAGAAGATCCTGGAGGTGGAGAAATTGGAGCCTGCCAACATAGAGAACAAGATGATAGAGGCACCCGTGGAGCAGTTCACCGTCACGTTCAACAAGGATATCGACCACACCACCTTCAGCCGCAGCGACCTTGTGCTGCGCTACGAGGGTGAGATTCTGGACACCCCGCTGCCCATCACACGTCAGGATGGCACCAGCCAGCGCACCTTCGTCATCGATGCCAGCGCTCTCACCCAGAACGGTTACTACCACCTGACGGTGAATACCGACAGCATCACCGATCAAGAGGGCTTCCTCGGTCGTGAGGGTAAGCAGATACGCTGGATGCTCTTCAAGGACGGACTGGTACATTACAATGTAGGCATCTGGCCCAATCTGCAGTGTGGCGGTGTCGAGAGCTCGACCGGCGACGTTGATGGCGACCTCCAGTTCGGACAGACCCTGACGCTGACAGCGAAGCCCATGCAGGGCTATGCCTTCCAGTACTGGGCATACCTGCCCCTGTTGTCGGGCAGCAACAAGCATAGTGTGCGTGCTCGTGCCGGATCATCCGCGCCGTCCTTCAGCCAGCAGTTGCTGGAGCAGTTCTCTACAGATCCTCAGATAGAGGTGGAGATGGACCGCACACAACGCATCTATGCCGTGTTCCAGCCCATCCCCTACAGTGTCACCATTGCATGCGATAGCCAGCAGGGTAGCCTTGCCGCCAAGTCCGGCATCTACGACTACGGAACCGAACTTGTGCTGGATGCCCATGCAGCCGAGGGCTTTGCCCTGGTGGGTTACCGAGTCAATGGCGAAATGGTGGAGACCACCGAGCCCTACACCCTGCGTGTGGAGGGCATCACACAGGTTGAGGCTGTCTTTGCCGACCTCCGTCCTCAGGATGTGATGCTCAGCGAGCTCGTCGACTATGTGCATCAGCCCCAGTGGGATGGCCGTCAGTCGTCGGTATCCTTCTATCGCAGCTTCCGCAAGGGCTGCTGGAATACCATCTGTCTGCCCTGTGATGTCAACGATCCCAATGCCGTGTTTGGTGACGGCACGCGTGTGCTGCGTCTCACCGGTATCGAGGACGGTGTAGCCATGTTCGGTCTGGTGGAGAACATGCAGGCCAACGTACCGTACCTGATTCAGCCCGGTCGCCTGGCCAGCAGCCTCTATGCTGATGGCAGCACGCCTCAGCTGCTGTACACTCTCGGTCTCACCGAGTTGAAGGAAGCCGATGGCGAACCTGCCGATGTATATGATGGCATCACGTATGTGGGCACATACACTCAGCGCCCCATCGACACTGAGGATGGCAACTACTACCTCAGCAGCGACATGTTCTACTTCGTTGACCAAGCTGCCAGTGTCACCACCGGTCGTTACCGCGGTTACATACATGTGGATGAAGTAATGCAGGCCAAGTTGTACCTCGGTATTGACGGCACCACCGCTGTCCGTCTGCCCTTGGACATGGTGCCCAACCCCTCAGGCATCTACAATGCCAGCGGAGTCATGGTGCGTCGTCCTGGCGACAACCTGCAGGGCCTGAAGCCCGGCCTCTACATCACCCACGGCCGCAAGGTGATGGTACGCTGATCCTCCGGATGGTGGAGTAGGGTGCTCCGTGCATCCTACCACCTCCCCTGATACATAATTTATGGCCCTTGGAAGTGTTAAGTGACTTCCAGGGGTCATTGTTTTATCATTAATTCTTTTTGCACAGTTACTTATTTAAGAAGAAAACGGCTATGATTCGTTTTTTTTTTCGTATATTTGCAGTAATTTCACTCACATAAAAGAGCAAAAAGCATGAAACAAAAATCAGAATTGTTAGAATCATTAGAGAGAATAGACAAACTTGGTGAAATATATTTTGAAATGGCGGTCATACAAGGCCGCGAAGGAATAGCTTATGCAATCCTTTCAGAATGTATTTTCGCGGAAAAACTCATTAACCGGGCTAGTATACTGCATCAAAGATATGCGTGTATGGAATTCGATAATGATGTCGATTGCGCTTATTGGTACGACAAAATCGATAGTTTCTTACAGAAAGCAAAATTCTATGACTTTAATGACTGTTACAACAGCAAAGCGCTCTCTCCACAATCTATTGAAATATTATTAAGACCTAATGTGTCTTACTCAGAAATCTGGTCCGCCAGACGTAATAGAAACTGGAAGCGAACTAGAGATATTCTAGATGACACCAATGAGCTTGGTTTTGAACATTTAGATTCAATACAGAAACAAAGCCTTATTAAGAGAGATTACAAAAGCCACATAGATCAAACATACGACTATATCACCCAAAAGATGAAGGCAATTGACGGCTTGTCTATTCCCGAATCTTGGAACGACATAAATGTTAAGAGGAAATTAGCATGCAATATAATGGGCCATTGCTTATTTAAGTTGAAAAATGCCATAGGAACACTTAGAGACACACGTAGAGCCAACTTAATTCACGACTTTATGTTCGAAGAGTTTACCATATCCTTCCTACATAAATGTCATGACGAACTTATGAGTACACTGGAAAACGTATCCAAAGAAATGGGACGCTATACCCAATCACTAAAAGAAGAGATGTACGACAAGGCAATATATGATAAAGATAAAGAACTGGCAGATGAATATGGCTCTACAGTCATCGATTCTTTTATAAACTACAATGAAATAAGACGCAACCCATGGTCAACCCATGGTTATTATGTGCAAAAAATCTCTACTTACTTAAAATTAAATTATGAAAGTTTTGGAAGATATGTCTATACCCTGTGTGACGAAGGTTGTGAAGAAAAGGCAATAGAACTAGCATGCAAGATGGCAACACTTGTATATCTTTACCAGAAAAAACAACAACTGAAAACACCACGCATAACTGATGAGCTTTGGAACGAACATACCCGCAAAATCTTTCACGAAGAAGTAGAAATAGACAACGAGCGATACATTGTAATCATTGACAAGCTAAAAGAGATTGCTGCTGACATTGAGCAAAACATGACATATAACTACGAATATATTGCACTTGCCATCTTTGCAAAATACCATGGAATACTAAAGGGTGGTAGTAAGAATAATAAGTTTGCATTCAATGCTACAGAATTTGAGCGCATGCTTACTTCTGTTGAATGGAATCTAGACAGGTCTAAATTCAACAATTCCACATCTCACTACTCAATACTTGTTGAATCCGACAAAATCGATACAAACAAAATTGTAGATCTGAACAAAATTATAAATCCCGATAAGGGAGCAAAGATCACAAAGGGTGGCATAAAAAAGATACAAGATACACTCGACGGTTTGATGAATAACTACAAAAAGGAAGATTTTCTACATAAAATTTCATAAAAACACAAAAAAAAACGGAATATTCTTCCCCCCAAACACGCCGCTTACATACGAAAACAGGCATCTTGAAACTGTATTTAGGTATGTAAGCGGCATGTTTTTTCCAAAAACCTTCCTCTTGACTCTCGAAATCGGACGCTTTTGTTATAAAACATGCCGATTTTGGCATTTTTCGTAGTGTGTGTAACGTGCTGCAAATTAATGCATTAAAACTTTGTTATAATTAAAAAATGTAGTACCTTTGCACTCGTCAATCAGACGTTTGCTCTCAACTGTGTATGATATGAATACCTGGCCATTGGCAAATCTCGAGAGGGTACACATTATTATATATACGCGAGGGCAGCGACTGAGAGGCTTAGCCGGCTGCTGTGGTTCGAAACACGGATGCGGTGAATGATGGCTCTATAATAAAGTTGCGGCGTTTCTCCGCGCCCAACTTGAGCCTGGAGGCAGAAAACGAGATTAGCCGGCCTTTTCTCAGTGAGATTTCTCACAGATGAGAAAACCCGCAACAAGGTAATTATCATCAGGGTTACAACGAACTGAGAGGCCGCTTTTCTCATTTCTTAATTCTAATTACAATAAAATTATGGATCTCACAAAAGACAATAATTTTAAGGGCAACGCTAATCATCAGTATAGCGAAGCCACACAAAACGTCGTTACACAAGCAAATGCTAACGACATTATCCGCAAAGCTTGTAAGCCACTGCCTGCAGCGACCTACAAGGACTTGCCATCGCTAATCGGCGAGCTCATGTGTGTTTACGATGAGAATACAGATCTCTTCAGTGAGCGAGCTCGTGACATCCTGCTGCTATCACTACTGGTGGGATTGGGTATGTGCTTTCCTACGGCGCGTTTTGACTACGGACCTCGCCGACACAGCATCAATCCATCGCTCATCATAAGCGGATTCTCTGCCAGTGACAAGAGTATCATGAAGTTTGCAATCTACCCGTTGGAATACGTCAATGAGTACATCATCGAGGAATATAGAGAAAGACGTAAGGAGTGGATGATTGCCGAAGCCAATTGGGAGCGTGAGAAACAGGCTGCCAAGAAGGAAAATCGTGATATTAATTGCGATCTCATGCCTGGCGATGAGCCTAAGTTCGCAGTGTTGGTGTTGTCTGCCAATTCGTCAAAGTCTCAGTTGCTCCGCAGCATCAAGGCTAATGAGCAATACGGCTCGCTGGTCAATACTACTGAGCTCAACTCATTCAATTCTGCAAATCGACAGGACTACGGACAGATGGACGATCTTTTCAACAAGGCTCTCGTCAACGAAAAGGTTGATAAGAACCACACCATTGATGGAGAACCTATTGTCATCTATTATCCGATTGTATCTTTTCTTGGGTCAGGCACGCCTGACCAGACACACTGTTTCATCTTTACCTTTGAAACGGGATATGGTTCGCGTTTCCCTATCTATCAGACTTCGGGAGCAGAAAAGTATATTGTACAGAAACCAAAGGAGGATGCGGTGGACTACAGTGAGTACTACAAGTCTATCGGCAAGGAGGTACTCCAGATGTGGAGTCTGTTCAAGGACTACAAATGGCTGATTACCTTTACTGACGGACAATGGGCGACGGTAGAAGACGTATGGGCTAAGCTGTTCGACGATGTCATCACGTCAGCTCCCGAACTATCCTCAGTAGAGTTGCGCTTTGGTTTTCATCAGTTACGTTTCGCCTGTGTGCTAACCATGCTTCGTCTATGGGATGAGTACAAGGCTGACAAATCGGCTTTCCTGCAGAAATATGCTGATGTGGAAAATGTGCAAAAGGTTGTCTGCAACGACACGGACTTTACAGCCTCCAAACACATTGCCACTACACTCTTCGAGCACACCATGATGTTCGCATCCTCAAAGATGAAGAGCATCACTCCTGGTGTCAAGAATATGGAACAGTGGCGTTGGCAAGACAAGGTGCTCAGGGAGATGAACGACGAGTTCTGCCACATAGAGTTCTTTGCCAAGGCGCAGGAGATGGGTTACAACAAGAGCGAGAAGACATGCTATCGTGTGCTTGACAACATGAGCAAGGGCAGTGGTAAGGTGCTGCGCAAACTCAAGAACAGGCGAGTCGATGGCAAGATGTGCTACGCCAAGATGAAAAATAAGGAGAAATGAGAAAACAGCGGTTTTCCGTCCATTCATCTTACTAATGTGTAATTAGATACGGGGATTCTCATTCGTGAGAATTCCCGTTGAGAAAACTTAAAGACAATATGACACAGTATAGATATTCATTAGATTGCCGTCGCGGACGCCAGTACAAATACATCTGCCCTCATTGCCACGATAAGAGCTTTCGTCGATACATATATAACCAGACCGGTGAGGAAATTGCCGATGAGTGCGGCAAGTGCGACCATCTCAACCGTTGCGGCTATGAGTTAAAACCTGGAGAATACTTCAAGCAACATCCTGAGAAGTGCGACAGCTGGAAGGACAAGCACTCTCTGCCTGAGAACTGGGCAAAGGTGGGGCTCGATGTAGGTAAAGAAGTAAAGAAAGATGTACCTGTCATGGAAAAGCCAGCAGAGCCATCCGACCACTACGACACCATCACGTGGGCATACGTCGAACATTATCACTCATGGCAAAGCGTATTCATGCGCTGGCTCATCGGCGTGGCAGACAAGCGAGGCATCCCTCGCAGTGAGGCTAAACGCGTATACGAGGACTACCATCTTGGAGCTTTGGCTGATGGTCGCGTCATCTTCTGGCAAATCACCAAGGAGGGCGAAGTGCGCTCGGGCAAGGTGATGAAGTATGGTGACGATGGTCACCGCCAGGGTTATCCCAACTGGATGCACAACCTTTTGGGCAGCTGCGAGGATGTAGCCAACGATTACAAACTACACCAATGCCTCTTCGGCGAGCATCTGCTTGCCCGTTATCCTGACCGCGACGTTGCACTCGTGGAGAGCGAGAAGAGTGCCCTCGTATGCTCACTCCTACAGCCCGACAAGGTGTGGGTGGCATCAGGTGGATGCAAGCAGCTCAATGCAGAAAAACTCTCTGTGCTCATTGGTCGACATGTCGTTATCTATCCCGATAGTGGAGAATTCGTCCATTGGTATAGATTAGCCCTCAAGCTAAAGGATCTTGACTTCGACATCCGCAGCGAACTGGAGCGTTATCCACCCAACACCGACATCGCTGACGTACTGCTCAAGGAATAACCCTCTTCGTCCCGCTGCGACTCCCATCTCGGCCCGCACCGAGCCAGTGCCGGAGCCGCAGCGAGTCCCTGGACGATGCCTCACGGGCACGGAAAATGAATCGATGGGGTCAGACCCCAACGATTCAGAGGTAGACGAAAAAAATATAAAGAAAAACGCTAAATTATGCGAAATAAATTACTGATATATTTGCATATATGAAATTAATTTCGTAACTTTGCAAAGTAAAAGAAAGGCGGTGGAGAGGTGATTCCACAAGGCCATGAAGCTGCCGGACAATTACACAAACACACAAAATAAAACACAACCTTTTGAAAAGTCCTGATTCGACATTCGTCGACAGGCCACTCAACAACAATGTTGAATTTTAGTAAAACCACCCGCAAGAACTTGCAGGATCCCACGGAGCCTGTCAAGACCTATGCCGTAGCGCAGTCGCGTAAGACCATCGACCTCGAGGAGCTGGCGCAGCACATGACGGGACATTACTCACCCTTCTCGGCCGGTACCATCGAGGGTATCCTCAAGGACATGGTGACGTGCGCTCGGCATTGCCTCTTGGACGGGCTAAACCTCAGAATTGGCTCTCTGGGCTCCCTTGCCGTAGTGCTTGATAGTGAGGGAGTTTGCGAGAGCGTGGAAGATGAGGACACTGGCAAGAAGCCCGTCTTTACGGCTGCCAACATCCGTCAGGTCAACGTGCGCTTCACGCCTGGCAAGTCGTTGCAGAACCTGATTGCGGAAGCCAAGTTCAACGAGGTGGAGACGCTCGAGAAGCAGGCTGAGCACCTCAAGGAGAAGGCTGAGCAGCGCGCCAGCGGTACGAGCGGCGGCAGCGGCGGTAGCAATGAGCATGAGTAGTCGGCCGCTCCACCACCCCCTCCCCCAAAAGGGAGGGGAGCCAGAATGGGGACAAGGCACAGTGAATCGTTGGGGTCAGACCCCAGCGATTCATTCTATAATTCCACTACAGGTGTTTTGGTGCTTTCAACTTACTGAAGTTTCCACCGTCGTAGATGATTGGTGGGGCGAATGATGAATTTTGTGTGGCATTTGTGTGTTAATTCAAAAAAATGTTGTAATTTTGCGGAAGTAAAAATCTAAGCGTAAAATAATTATGAAGAAATATCTGCTTTTGCTTTCCGTGTGTCTTTGCTTGCCGATGATGGCTCTTGCACAACAGTTTGATGAGTGGTTTGAGGATAATACCCTTCGCGTTGACTATGTGATGGGAGGTGATGCCATGCATCAGGAGATATTTCTTCATGGGCTGTACCGACAGGAGAAATGGGCTGGTCGCAAGGGACGACTTACGGAGCTTCCGCTGAAGGGTAACGGACAAATTACGGTTCGTGACTTTGAAACGAAAAAGGTGATATACGTGTGGTCATTCTCTACACTCTTCCAAGAGTGGTTGCTGGAGGATGATGCCAAGACGACGAAGCGCTCCTTTGAGACAAGTTATAATCTGCCTTTCCCGAAGCGTAAGGTGGATGTGACGGTAACGCTGACGGATAATCACCAAAAGGTGATGTGTGAAATGACGCATACGGTGGATCCGACAGACATCCTTATCCGGCCCATCGGTATGGCAGGTGCTCCTTACCATTATGTGTGGAAAGGTGGCAGGGTAGGTAGTAGGAGTTCTCAGTCGACAAAGTCAAGACGCTATATTCCAACGCCGTACGACCCGAGCGATGGGGTAGACCTGACGGGGTGTGTGGATCTTGCCATCGTGGCTGAGGGCTATACTGAGGCACAGATGGGAAAGTTCTATGCGGATTGTGAACGAGCCGTGGATGCCTTGTTTGAGCGTGAGCCTTTTGCCAGCCTGAAGGATCGTTTCAATGTGGTGGCTGTGGCAGCTCCCTCCCTGACAAGTGGCCCTTCCGTTCCTCATGAGAAGATATGGAGCACTACGGCTGTCGGCACGCATTACGACACGTTCTACTCACAGCGTTACCTGACGACGCAGTCCATGCATCGGCTGTATGACGTGTTGAGCGGTGTGCCTTTCGAGCATATTCTTGTCCTGGTGAACACCAATACCTACGGCGGTGGTGGCATCTACAACCAACTGCTGTGCAGTTCTTCGGACCATCCCACCTTCAAGCAGGTCTTTGTGCACGAGTTTGGCCACAGCTATGGTGGTTTGGCTGATGAGTATGCCTACGATGACATGGACAGCGAATGGTATCCTGCCGACACGGAGCCTTGGGAGCCGAACATCACGACGCTGCATGACTTCAAGAGCAAGTGGGCTGACCTGATGCCCAAGAAGACGCCTATTCCTACGCCATTAGATCCGAAAGTGCCCGACTACCGTACCATCTCTCCCGATGACAAGGAGGCTATGGCACGCCTGAACGCTTGTGTGAGTGTGGTTGGCGTGTTTGAGGGTGCCGGCTATACGACGCACGGCTGCTATCGCCCTGCGCAGGAATGCCGCATGAAGGTGAACGAGGTGCAGGACTTTTGCCCTGTCTGCACCCGTGCAATCAAGCAAATCACAGATTTCTATACGTCAATTAGCCAGGCATTATGACAACCCAGACTATGGCATCTTGTGGATGTAGATGTCGCGCTGGGGGAAGGGGATGCTGATGTCGTGAGCGTTGAGGGTGTTGTAGATGATTTCCTTAGCACGACCGGTGACGGGAATCGATTCCTCTACGAGGATCCAGAGGCAGACGAGGAGGTCAACGCTGTTATCGCCGAAGTTGCTGAAGGCGATGGTGATAGACGTGTTTTCATCAATGATGCGTTTGCCTGAACGTGTCTCCTCCTCGCAAAGAGGATTGAGTGCTTGCTGCAAGATGTCACGCACCTGTTGCACGTTGCTACCGTAGGCCACGCCGACGGGTATCTTAACCAACTCGTACTGGTGGTTGCGGGTAAGGTTCTTGAAGTTCTTGCTGAAAAGCGAGGTGTTGAGAAAGGCTATGACGCAGCCGTCCATGGTGTAGATCATGGTGCTCTGGTAGGTGATCTTCTCGACACGACCACGCACACCGTCGCACTCGATGTAGTCGCCCACGCGGACACGTCCCGACATGAGTGAGATGCCATAGAAGAAGTTCTCGAGGAGGTCCTTCATGGCAAAACCCATACCGGTGGCAAGACCTGCGGTGACGATGCTGATGCCGCTGCTGGGCACCTTGAGCAGGACGAGGGTGAAGATGAAGTAGGCACCCCACACGAGGATGGCAATGATGTTGTTGGCCAAAGTGGCGTTGTAGTCCTCTGTGCTGTCGCCCAAGGTGCGGCGACGTACGTGGTGGTAGAGCGAACGCAGTACGTAGTTGATGTAGCGGAAGAGGAAATAGAAGACGGCTACGATGCTGATCTTAAAGATGGAGAGGCTGACGATGCCTTGCTGGTCGATGAAGTTGTATGTGAAGACCTTGATGCAGATGCTCGTCATCTCGAAGATTTCGGCTGCCCAGTAGATGCTGAAGAGAACGGAGAGAATGGAGATGATGGGTATGGCTGCCTTGTGGACGAAGTCATAAAGCCACGTCTTGGAGATGTGGTCGCCGTGCAGGATCTGTGCGACGAGTTTCTCCCTCTGCTCGGAGGTGTCAAGGCCCTGATGCTCCATGTCGCGCAGTTCGGGCTTCAGGCGATAGATGAGGCGGCGCGACTCGTACATCTTGAGCAGGTCGTAGAAGCAGGTGATGCTCTGGATGGCCGTGAGTTGGAACATCCACCACATCATGATTTCGACGGCCAGGAGCGTGTAGCCCACCCATGAGGCACAGGTGGCGATGATCATGGTGAGGAGCGAAATGCTGGAGTAGAACATGTCGCTGTGGGGCAGTCCTTGCTTGTGACGCTTGAGAATGCGCATCTGCCAAATGGTGAAGAGGAGCAGAATTGGGGGATAGATGAGGTTGACAAGCGTGTTGGGGATGAGGACGATACGGAACACGATGACAATGAGCGCCATGCAGATGAACGGCATGTAAATCTTGGCTCCGTCTTTCATCTGCTTGCCTTCAAGACGTATGAGGAGCGAGAGGAAGATGGCCTCGATGAGCCATGCAAAGGTGATCATCAGGGAGGTTCCCATCAGGACGATGTTGCGGTCGGTGAAGGTACGCGCCACGGTGGCGAAGATGGCGAAGAGCGCCACGCCGAGGACGTTGATGAACATCTGACGTTTCTGCTTGAACTCCGCGGTGCGGAAGCGCTTGGGCATCAGCCATCGCATTATGATGTTGCTTATCAGGACGGCGAGGGCGATGTAGACAATCATGAAGATACTGATGAAGAGGACGTACATGCCTCGCCACTCACTGACGCCGCTACCATCTTCGGCCAGCGGCTTGTACTTGTTGATCATGTCGTTCTTTACCTGTGCCCATTGTCGCGGCAGGGAGAAGAGTATGGCGAAATAGTTCTTGCCTCCGTCGCGGAAGATGCTCTGCTGCAGTATCTGGTAGCGGGACTGTGCAAAGTCGTTGAGTTTCTGTGCTCGCTCGGACACTTGGTCGTAGTAACTCTGTTCCTGTGTGAGGTTCGTGATGAAGAACTCGAGGTTGCCGAGCAGTTCCTCGGCGTAATAGAGACATTCAAGACGATCCTTGAGTTCCTCGCCTTGCAGGAAGAAGGGCTGTTGCTCGACCTCGTCCTCCTTCTGATTAAGAGGTCGTACGTTGTGGGCCGCCAGGCTGTCTGCCTCGCTGATGGCCAGTGAGTCGATCTGGCTGATGGAGTCCTTGGCCTCACGTATGGCAGGCGGCATCTGCTTGAGCAGAGCGATGAGCTCGGTGTAGCGTTCAATCTCCTGTGTGACGCGAGCGCGGATGCGGTCGTAGGGCACGGTGTTCATCTTCAGTTCGCGGAACATGTGCGTGGCTTCCTGGCAAGCGTAAGCCATGTCGAACGTGAAGTCTGCCTTCTGTGAATAGAGGATAAGGCCTATCTGCTCGCTGCGCTTCATGTAGCTGATGAGCTGAGCATGCTGCTCGGCATTCATCGTCTCGTAGCGCTGCATGAACTGCTTCTGCTTTTCGTGGTCGGCCTTCAACTCAGCCTTGAGTACGCCGAGCGTGTGGGTAAGGTCTTTCTCCTTCAACACGGCATGTGCGTGATTGAAACTGATGAGGAGTATCAGGAGAGCAAGGATGTGACGAAGTCTCATTTCTGTTAACTGTTTTAGTATTTACGATTTGTATTTTGATGCAAAGGTACGAAATAATTATAACAACGTACGTCTTTTTCTGCAAAAAATTAGGAAACAATATACGATTAGGCACAGAATGATATTTTGACACAGATTAAGCAGATTTCACAGATTATTTCCATTTTGACACGATTTGACGGATTCTATTTCTGCTAAAATAAAAATCTGTGAAATCTGCGTAATCTGTGTCAAAAAGTATATCATTGCCAAAAATTAAATGCGGAGGCGCAGTTGGAGGATGATGTCGTTCTTGTAAGCGCTGTAGATGGTTTGCAGGCCAGACGATTGCTCGTCGCGGTCGAAGAAGGCGGAGAAGCCGTATTTCAACTCGAGGCGGAGGCGGTCGCGCCACAGGGGATATTGCAGTGAACCGGCCAGGCGAATGCCGTGACCAAAGAAGCTGGGGAGGGAGAGAGACCCTGCGACGTTGGTCTCGTAAAGGCTGACGCGGCTGTTGTAGTCGGTGGTATGGAAATAGATGGCAGAGAGGGTGGTGCGTAGCGGAAAGGTCTTTCCTGGTGTGAAACGGACGGCCTCGCCGATGGCCGCTCCCGTGCTGCCGCGCAAGGCGTGCAGCATCGCTGTGGTTTGCCAACGCCAACGGTCGGATGGGGTGAGGGTGTATTGCAGGCGAAGTCGGTGGTGGGTCTGACGGGAGGCGTAGGCGTACTCCTTGTTCTTGAAACTGTAGCGTGCCGAGAGCGTGTTGCGGCGGTTGAAGTCGTACTGCATCTGCAGGGAGGCCTCCGTGCCCATGCTGCTGTGGGATATGCCGTAGCGTGGCCAGGGGTTGTAGAAGACGTCGGCGTAGGCAATCAGTTGCAATCCATCAACGGGTTTGGCATCGAGGCGCAGCGTGGCTCCCGTCTCGTTCTGCACCTTGGAGTTCTCACCCATGGCCGAGGCAAAGAAACTGTAGTAATGCTTGCCGTAATAACGCTGTGAGAGCATGAACTGGTAGCGGCTGTTGGTGCGCCAACTAACGGCATTGATCGTGGCAAGTCCGCCCTGCTCGGTGCTGTAGGCCGTCTCGCCACGGAAGAGCCATCGGTAGGATTCGTAACCATAGCAGAGGCTGGCCACGCCGAAGTTCTGACCGGTGGGATAGATGCGACGATACTCCTGACTGCCTGGCTCGAGGGGTAGGGAAGTGTGCAGGAAATAGCCTGTGGCGCCCAGGTGGAAGCCCTGCTTGTTCCAAGCTAAGTTGCCACCCATGACGGTGGCATGCATGTTGTTCTTGCGCTTCCACTCGCTGGGGGTACGATGGTAGCCGGAGGTGAGGATGGTCTTGACGGTAGAGTCAGCATTGAGCGTAGCGTCCCATTTGCGTCGGCTGACAAATGCACTGACGCTGAAGTCACCCCATCGCATCGTGGCCCCCACGCCACGCATGAAGTTCACCTCGTCGGTACCGTTCTTGGCGCGCAAGCCCTGGCTCGGTCGTGAGAGTGGCGAGCCCTTGCCCATGCTGAAGCTTTGGTTCATGGTTAATCCCTCGCCAAAGCCAGCCTTGAAGTCGCCAGCCACCAGGGTGGATAGGTGGCCAAGGTCTCTCAGTATCAGTTGGCCGCCGTAACTGTCAATGCCTCGCTCGCCGGCATCTCGCTCGGTTTGGAAAGATGCCTGGATGTGCTGCGTGGCGGTGAAGGAATATCTCACCTTATTATAATAACGTGAACCGCGATAGCCTCCGTCGTGGAGGTATCCGTCACGGTGATAGAGCGGGATGTCGAAGCGCGTGAGCAGTTCGTGGCGATGCTGGGAAAGCATGTCGGAGAGCGAGAGTTTCTTGGGGAGGAAATCCTTCGTGGGACCTGGGAAGACGAAGAGGGGCAGGATGCGAATCTCGAACTCGCGCAAGGAACGGACGAGACGCAACTCGTAAAGCGTCTTCATGCCGTGATAGCGCTCGATGTAGGTGCGGATGTCGTCGACTTGCTGGTCGCTGAGAAACGGTAGGGAGAGAAGTTGCTGCTTGGTGGCTACATTGATGTTGAAGGGATGCTGCGTGAGTTCGTAGAGGTCATCCAAATGCTCCATCCAAGCAGCCTCCTCCGTTTGCTCGTCGTCGGACGACGAATAGTCGGCAAACTGCTGTACATACTCTACGAACTCCTGCCAATCCATGGGCGACTGCGCCTTTGCGGCGAGTCCGTGGAGGAGAAGGAAAAGGAGTATGGTAAGGCCGTGCTTCATTCGGAGAAATTCTAAAAAAGAATGTTAGATGCCCTTGTAGGTGGCTATGCTGTAGGCGTAGGCTTTCTCTTCGTTTACGATGGATTGCACGATGATGTTCTGTTCTTCTATATTTGTAAGAATGCCAGGTATTTCACTATGTAACCCTTCACCACTTAGTTTAACCACGGCCTCCTTGGCTGTCCATAGTCGGGTAAACGCCAATTCGGGATTGTGGCTGCTATGGATTTGTTCGATTTCTTCCTCGTTCATCGTGTAGCGCATCAAGGTGTCTTTTACGGGGCGAAAACGCTCAACGTCGGCACCAACGGGTGCGTCTGCGATGGCGCATAGTACAGCGTTTTGACAATGACTGAGGCTGAAGTGGATGTGAGGATGCTCGGCGAGTGTGGGTTTGCCATGTTCGCCAATAAGAAAACGAGGTGGGGTGGTGATGGCATACTGCTCGCGGAGTGCACGGCACAGTAGGTCGTAGGCTAAGGCACTCTCGCGCCGTCCGGCGAGAAACTTGTACCGGAGTGCCACCTCCTTGCGCCATTCTGGTAGTGTCGCGATGAGTTGGTTGGTGGCTTCCTCGTCGATAGCCTCGATGTTGTCCTCAATATAAACCTTCATGCTGCGTCTTTTTCAAAATCATGCTGCGTCTTTTCCAAAATCATGCTGCGTCTTTTTCAAAATCATGCTGCGTCTTTTTCAAAATCATGCTGCGTCTTCCTAAAATCCGTGCAAAGTTACCAAAATCTGCTCATATTGACAAATAAAGCGTGATAAATCCGAACGCGAATAGTTGCAAAATGCTCTTTTTCCGTTTGTGCAGCAATTAAGATTGCAAATAATTTGCGTGATTTTCTTTTTATTTGTAACTTTGCGGCTCGAATTTAAGCGTAAAAAGATATGAGTGACAGACTTTTTATTTTTGACACTACCCTGCGTGACGGCGAGCAAGTGCCCGGCTGTCAGTTGAACACGGTAGAGAAGATACAGGTGGCGCGTCAGCTTGAGGCGCTCGGTGTGGACGTCATCGAGGCCGGCTTCCCCATTTCGTCACCTGGTGACTTCAACTCAGTGATTGAAATCAGTAAGGCCGTGACATGGCCTACCATCTGTGCCCTGACACGTGCCGTGCAGAAGGATATCGACGTGGCTGCAGAGGCGTTGCAGTATGCCAAGCACAAGCGTATCCATACCGGTATTGGCACAAGCGACAGCCATATCAAGTTTAAGTTCAACTCGAACCGCGAGGAGATTATCGAGCGTGCTGTGGCTGCCGTAAAGTATGCCAAGAAGTACGTGGAGGACGTGGAGTTCTATGCCGAGGATGCTGGCCGTACGGACAATGAGTATTTGGCTCGTGTCATCGACGCCGTGACGAAGGCTGGTGCTACGGTATGTAACATCCCCGATACTACAGGTTTCCGTGTGCCCAACGAGTACTTCGACAAGATTAAGTATCTCTATGAGCACGTTGATGCCTTTGCCGCTGGCAAGTCCATCCTCTCTACCCACTGTCACAACGACCTCGGCATGGCTACGGCCAACACCGTGAGTGGTGTGTTGGCTGGTGCACGTCAGGTGGAGGTGACCATCAACGGTATCGGTGAGCGTGCTGGTAACACTTCGTTGGAGGAGGTTGCCATGATTTTCAAGACTCATCCCGACCTGGGCATCGAGACAAACATCAATACGCAGAAGATCTATCCTACGAGCCGCATGGTAAGTTCGTTGATGAATATGCCCGTGCAGCCTAACAAGGCCATCGTGGGAAAGAATGCCTTTGCTCACTCGAGCGGTATCCATCAGGATGGCGTGCTGAAGAATGTCAGCACCTACGAGATTATGGATCCCAAGGAAGTGGGTATCGACGACAACGCTATCGTACTGACTGCACGCTCGGGTCGTGCTGCCTTGAAGCATCGCCTGAGTATCAACGGCGTAGAGGTTGAGGGCGATAAGCTCGACGCACTCTATCAGGAGTTCCTGAAGCTGGCTGACAAGAAGAAGGAGGTGACGGACGACGACATCCTCGTATTGGCTGGTGCTGAGCGTGCAGAAACTCAGGGCATCAAGCTCGACTATCTGCAGGTGACTACAGGTATGGGTGTGAAGAGTGTGGCATGCATTGGTCTGGATCTGGCTGGCGAGAAGTTCGAGGCCAGTGCCAGTGGTAACGGTCCTGTAGATGCAGCCATCAAGGCGTTGAAGAACATCATCAAGCGTCAGATGACGCTGAAGGAGTTCACCATTCAGGCGATCTCAAAGGGCTCTGACGATATGGGCAAGGTTCACATGCAGGTGGAGTACGACAACCGTGTCTACTACGGCTTCGGTGCCAACACTGACATCGTGACCGCCAGCGTAGAGGCTTATATTGATTGTATTAATAAGTTTAAGAAGTAAAAAAAGACCCTCTCCGCCGGCAAAGCCGGCACCTCCCCCATAATGGGGAGGGATTTTATAGTAACGACGTCTTGCGTACCTTGGTCCAACATTCTGGACATGTTTACCGAAGGGTGGTGAAGTTTAGAGAGAGTTTGCGGATGATGCGTGAGACATAATGTGGTAGAGAGAGTTTGCGGATAAGAAAGGGATGTTGTGAATGGTGTTGATGAACAACCAGCGTTGTAGCCTAGGAGTATGAGTGACAATACAAACCAAGTCCTCCCCATCATGGGGGAGGTGTCCGCCAAGGGCGGACGGAGAGGGTCTTTGTCTTCCTTCTCCTTCTTCAAAACAGCCAGCCCTGACAGATACTCCTTGTTGAAAGAGTTTGCAAGAGAGAACCGTAAGCATCCTACAGAAGCGGAGAATGCACTTTGGAGCATGATTAATGGAATAAATCTTGGTGTTAGGTTTAGAAGGCAGCATGTTATCTACGATTATATAGCCGACTTTGTCTGTCTGGAAAAGAAACTTATTATAGAGGTAGATGGTGCATACCATTATACGGAAGAGCAAATGGAGTATGATGTGTATCGTACGGAGGCATTGGAGAGACTTGGCTATAAGGTGATGCGCTTCAAGAACGAAGAGGTATTGTTTGATACTGTTCATGTGGTGAATACAATAATAGATGAATTGAATAATATAACATATATAATAAAATGAGTAGCAATACAAACCAAACCCTCCCCATTATGGGGGAGGTGGCCGCCAAGGGCGGACGGAGAGGGTCTGTTGATGGAAGAGGCTCTTCTTTATTTGACAAAATTTGGGACGCTCACGTGATTCAGAACGTGGAGGACGGTCCCACCCAGTTATACATCGACCGTTTGTATGCCCATGAGGTAACCAGTCCTCAGGCATTCGACACATTGCGCGACAAGAATATTAAGGTGTTCCGTCCCGACCACGTGGTGGCAATGCCCGACCATAACACACCCAGCGACCAGCAGGAGGTTATCAATGATCCCATTGGTCGTAAGCAAGTGGAGACGCTGGCCAAGAACTGCGAGGAGTTTGGCATCAAGCACTTTGCCATGGGAACGAAGGATAATGGTATCATCCATGTCGTGGGTCCTGAGAAGGCATTGAGCCTGCCCGGCATGACCATCGTGTGTGGCGACTCGCACACCTCTACCCACGGTGCCGTAGGTGCTATCGCCATGGGTATCGGTACGAGCGAGGTGGCTCAGGTACTGGCCAGCCAGTGTATCCTGCAGTCAAAGCCCAAGACGATGCGTATCAACGTGGAAGGCGAACTGCCAAAGGGTACTACCGCTAAGGATGTGGCACTCTACATCATGGCACAGATGACCACGAGCGGTGCTACGGGCTATGCTGTGGAGTATGCTGGAAGCACCATCCGTAATATGAGCATGGAGGGACGTCTCACACTGTCAAATCTTTCTATTGAGATGGGTAGCCGTGCCGGCATCATCGCTCCCGATGAAACGACGTTTGAGTATCTGAAAGGCCGTGAATATGCTCCTAAGGGTGAAGAGTGGGACAAGGCAGTTGCCTATTGGAAGACGCTGAAAAGCGACGAGGATGCAGTGTTCGACAAGGAGGTGACCTACCGTGCCGAGGACATTGCTCCCCGTATCACCTTCGGTACTAACCCCGGTGCAGGTATTGCCGTTGATGGTACTATCCCCACGCTCGACGGTATGGACGAGAACGAGCAACAGCAGTTGATGTCGCAGTTGGATTACATGCAGTTCCAACCCGGTCAGAAACTGGAGGGCACGCCCGTTGACTACTGTTTCCTGGGTGCTTGTACCAATGGCCGTATTGAGGACTTCCGTGCCTTTGCCTCTGTCGTGAAGGGCAAGAAGAAGGCCGATAATGTAGTGGCTTGGTTGGTGCCTGGCTCATGGTTGGTGCGCCAGCAGATCATCGACGAGGGTATCGACAAGATTCTCGGGGAAGCTGGCTTTGAGCTTCGTTTGCCCTCATGCTCGGCCTGTCTGGCTATGAATCCCGATAAGGTTCCTGCTGGTAAGTTGAGCATCTCAACCTCGAACCGCAACTTCGTAGGCCGTCAGGGCCCCGGTGCTCGCACCGTTCTGGCAAGTCCTCTTACCGTTGCAGCAAGTGCCATCACTGGCGTAATCACTGACCCTCGTAAAATCTGAAACAACTATGGCAAAGCAAAAATTTGATAAGATACAGTCGACCTGCATTCCCATTGCTATCGACAACAATAATACCGATAATATTATTCCCGCACGCTATCTGGCATTCACTACGCGCGATCCTAAGTTCTATGGTGAGGCGTTTATGCACGACCTGCGCTATGATGCTGACGGAAAGCCCGTTGCCGACTTCGTAATGAACAAGCCTGAGTTTTCTGAGGCTCCTCGCGAGGGTGTGCATGAGATTATCGTGGGTGGTAAGAACTGGGGTAGCGGTTCAAGCCGTGAACATGCTGCCTGGGCTATTGCCGGATATGGTGTTCGCGTGGTGATCAGCAGCTCGTTTGCTGATATCCACCGCAACAACCTGCTCAACTGCTTCGTGTTGCCCGTCATCGTGAGTGAGGCCTTCCAGCAGGAACTGTTCGATACCATCGCTGCTAATCCCAATGCTGAGGTTAAGGTGGACGTGCCCGCACAGATGGTAACCAATCTGACGACAGGTCACAGCGAATCATTCGAAATAAACTCATACAAGAAATACTGTCTCATGAATGCCCTCGACGACATCGACTTCCTGCTCGAGAATCAGGATAAGATTGAGGCGTGGGAATCGGCTCCTCTCCGTCAGTAAAATATATAAATAAGGTAAAAAGAAAGCGAATGACGGATAAAACCGTGATAGTGATAATGGACACCACTCTCCGTGACGGAGAGCAGACCTCTGGTGTCGCCTTCAGTGCTTCCGAGAAGTTGGACATGGCACGCCGACTGCTTGAGGAGGTGGGTGTCAATCGTATTGAGGTGGGCTCGGCACGCGTCAGCAAGGGCGAGTTTGAGAGCGTCTCTATGATATGCGATTGGGTGAATAAGTATGCCCCTTGGCGTGAGCGAAGTGTGGAGGTACTTGGTTTCTGCGACAATGGTGCATCAATCGAATGGATCAAGACTGCTGGTGGTCATGTCATCAATCTCTTGGCAAAAGGTTCGGAGAAGCACTGCCGTGGTCAGTTAGGTAAGACGCCCGAGGAGCACTGGAAGGATGTCTATGACAATGTCGTGATGGCATATAAGGCTGGCTTGTACGTCAACCTATATCTTGAGGATTGGTCGAACGGCATTCAGGAATCGCCCGAGTACGTCTTTGGCATGTTGGATTATCTGAAACCACTCACCAAGACGTTTTGGGAGACGCCTGACGACGACAGTATGTGTCAGGGGTGGGAACGCACTCATATAAACCGCATTATGTTGCCCGATACGTTGGGCATACTCACGCCCAAGCAGACGCGTGAGTTCGTAAGCCAGATGGTGAAGCGCTATCCCGACATTATTTTTGATTTTCACGCACACAACGACTATGACTTAGCTGTGGCCAATGTGCTGGCAGCAGTAGAAGCAGGCGTACATGGCATACACACCACGGTAAACGGACTAGGCGAGAGGGCTGGTAATGCTTCCCTTTCGAGCGTTGTGGCTGTGCTGAACGATATGGCCTCTGGCAAGGAGGTGCAGGTGAAGGAGGAGTCCATCAATGCCATCTCGCGTATCGTTGAGAGTTATAGCGGCATTGCTACGGGTTCGAACACGCCCATCGTGGGTGAGAACGTATTTACACAGACGGCGGGTGTACATGCCGATGGCGATAAGAAGGGTAAGCTCTACGTAAATCCTTTGTTGCCAGAGCGTTTCGGCCGTAATCGCGAGTATGCGCTGGGCAAGATGTCCGGCAAGGCCAATATCGAGCAGAACCTAAAGATCTTGGGCATCAGCCTGAGTGACAATGATATGCGACGTGTGACGAAGCGTATCAACGAGATGGGTGATAAGAAGGAGCATGTGACGATGGATGATCTGCCCTACATCATTGCAGACGTGCTGCATCACAGTACGCCTACCGAGAGCATCAAACTGCTTTCATACATGGTCAGCACGGCATACGGCCTACATCCTCAAGCGGTCGTGAAGTTGGAGATACACGGACAGGAATACGAGGAATCTGCTACCGGTGACGGTCAGTATGATGCCTTTGTGCGTGCCGTTCGTCATATATATCGCAACAGGCTTTCACGCCAATTCCCCTGGTTGGCTAATTATATTGTCACCATTCCTCCCGGTGGACGTACCGATGCCTTGGTACAGACTTCCATCACCTGGGAGTTCGAGGGAAAGACGTATCGCACACGCGGTCTTGATGCCGATCAGACCGAAGCGGCTATCAAGGCAACAATCAAAATGCTTAATTTAATAGAAGAAAGATATGAAAATGAAGATTGCAGTTCTGGCCGGTGATGGTATCGGACCAGAGATTATGGAACAAGGTGTGGCTGTAATGAGCGCAGTAGCAGAGAAGTTCGGCCACGAGGTTAGTTACAAGGAGGCTTTGTGCGGTGCACATGCTATCGACGAGGTAGGCGATCCCTTCCCCGAAGAGACCTTCCAGGCTTGTATGGAGGCTGATGCTGTGCTCTTCGCCAGTGTGGGTGATCCTAAGTTTGACAACAATCCCAGCGCAAAGGTTCGTCCCGAGCAGGGTCTTCTGGCTATGCGCAAGAAGCTGGGCTTGTATGCCAACATCCGTCCTGTTGAGACCTTTGAGTGCCTGATCCACAAGTCACCCCTGAAGGACGAGATGGTACGTGGTGCTGACTTCATCTGCATCCGTGAGTTGACCGGTGGTATGTACTTCGGTAAGAAGCAGGAACCCACGGTCAATGCTGAGGGTGTAGAGGATGCTCTCGATACCAACTACTACAGCCGTCCTGAGGTAGAGCGCATCCTGCGCGTGGCTTACCAGTACGCTCGTCAGCGTCGTAAGCACCTCACCGTTGTTGATAAGGCTAATGTGTTGGCAAGCAGTCGTCTGTGGCGCAAGGTGGCACAGGAAATGATGGGTGAGTATCCCGACGTGACCACCGACTTTATGTATGTCGACAACGCTGCTATGCGCATGATTCAGGATCCTCGTTTCTTCGACGTGATGGTAACCGAGAACACCTTCGGTGATATCCTTACCGACGAGGGTAGTGTAATTACCGGTTCAATGGGCTTGCTGCCCAGCGCTTCAACAGGTGAGCATACTCCCGTTTTCGAGCCTATACACGGTAGCTGGCCTCAGGGTAAGGGTTTGAACATCGCTAACCCCTTGGCACAGATCCTCTCAGTAGCTATGCTGTATGAGTACTTCGATCTGAAGGAAGAAGGCAAACTCATCCGCGAGGCTGTCAATGCAAGCTTGGATGCTAACGTCCGTACTCCTGAGATCCAGGTTGAGGGTGGCGAGAAGTATGGCACCAAAGAGGTAGGTCAGTGGATCGTAGAGTATATTAAGAATAAATAAGAGCTGACCGCCCCCCTCCCTAACCCTCCGCGAGGGGAGGAAATAGTTAGATGATGGTGGGTACAAACCGGTCGTATTGCCTGTAACATATAGATGAATCACTTCGTACATTTTGCCCATAGCATAGCATACATTAAGCGAGGTCTCCGTGCCCTCTCCCTCCCCTCGGGGAGGGTTGGGGTAGGGGTCGCTTTTATGTGTTGTTGCATGTGCACGCATGCCCAAACCTATCAATCGTGTGTGGAGCGTGGTTTGTCGCAGTTGGAACACGATAGTCTTGTGCAGGCAGAGGCTTCATTTCGCGAAGCCATGATGATAAGTCCTGCATTGAAGAGTAATGCGTTGCTGTTTCGCCACATCGGACAGATACAAGAACGTACAGGGCGTGACCACGAAGCATTGGAAAGCTATTCGTTGGGGTTGAACATCGCGCCTAACACGCAGGACTTGTTGCTTGATCGTGCTTCTCTGTATTTCCGACTGGGCAACGATGACCGTGCTATAGCTGACTACACATCAGTGCTTGACAATAATGCTGACCATCCCGAGGCACTCTTCTTCCGTGCCTATCTCTATTCCCGTCGTCGCGATTACAAGAAGGCGCGCTTCGATTATGAGCATTTGCTGAAAGTACAACCAGTGCGTGAGGATGCCTTACAGGGACTTTGCATCCTGAACAGCAAGGACAGTCGGCCACGAGAAGCGATGGAACAGGTGAATAACCTGATACAACTTTTTCCTACTCATGGTACGAATTACGTAATCCGTGGTGGTATGGAGTTGGATGAAAAGCGATACGAGGCGGCACTCTATGATTTCGATAAGGCCATCTCGCTCGACCCCAATAATCCTGACTTCCTGCTCTCACGTGCCGATTGCTACACGAAGATGAGGAAGAAGAAGCTTGCACGTCAGGATTTGCAACAAGCACTGCAACTAGGTGCTGACAAGCAGGTTGTAGCAGATATGTTCCGCCTGATTAAGTAGTGCTTAGATAAAGATCGGTTGTAGCGTACAGATATATTAAACGCAGATTACACAGATTTTACGGATTTTTATTAAAACGAAAATTAAGAAAATAATGAAAATTCTTTGTTTTCGTTGGCCTTATTAAAAGGATAAAATCCGTGAAATCTGTGTAATCTGCGTCTATTATTTTGTTAGAATTACTTCTTGCGCTCGATGGTCTGTGCGCGGTCGGGACCTACGCTGACGATGGTGATAGGAGTCTCGAGTTCCTTCTCCAAGTAGTCGATGTACGAAGCAAAGGCTGCGGGGAACTCTGCCTCGCTGGTGATGCCAGTAAGGTCGGTCTTCCAACCGGGGATGTCCTTGTAGACAGCCTTCCAACCTTCGGTCTCGTAAGGCATGTCGGTGGTAGTGACACCGTCCTTCTCATAAGCTACACAGACACGGATGGTATCGAAGGTGTCGAGCACATCGCCCTTCATCATGATGAGCTGGGTAACACCGTTGATCATAATAGCATATTTGAGAGCAACGAGGTCAACCCAACCGCAACGGCGGTTACGACCTGTTACTGCACCGTACTCGTGACCAATCTCGCGGATCTTGTCGCCAGTCTCGTCGAAGAGTTCAACGGGGAAGGGACCGCTACCAACACGGGTACTGTAAGCCTTGAAGATACCGAATACCTCGCCGATGCTCAGGGGAGCTACACCCAAACCGGTGCAGACGCCACCGCAGACAGTGCTTGAAGAGCTGACGAAGGGATAGGTGCCGTGGTCGATGTCGAGCATGGTGCCCTGTGCACCCTCTGCCAACACGCTCTTGCCCTCGCGCAAATACTTGTTAATCTCAATCTCAGTGTCGGTTAGGGCGAAGGTACTCATGTACTGGATGCCCTCCATCCACTTCTTCTCTTCCTCGGTGATGTCGTAGTCGGTGTAGTGGAGGTCGCTCAGGATCTGCTCGTGACGAGCCTTCAGCGCAGCATACTTCTGGTCGAAGTTCTCCAAGATGTCGCCGACACGCAAGCTGATACGGCTAGCCTTGTCGCTGTAGGTGGGGCCAATGCCCTTACCGGTCGTGCCGACCTTGCTCTTACCCTTGGCGGCCTCATAAGCGCGGTCCAACACGCGGTGTGTGGGAAGGATGAGGTGAGCACGTTTGCTGATGTGCAAGCGGCTGCGTAGGTCATAGCCTGCCTCCTCAAGTTCCTTTGCCTCAGCCATGAAGAGGTCGGGAGCGATGACGCAACCATTACCGATGATGTTAAGCTTTCCTTCGTCGAAGATACCAGAAGGAATGCTGCGGAGCACGAACTTCTTGCCTTCGAAGATGATGGTGTGACCTGCGTTAGGACCACCGGCGAAGCGTGCTACCACGTCGTATTTAGGAGTAAATACATCTACTACTTTTCCTTTACCCTCGTCACCGAACACGATGCCGAGCAAGGCGTCTACTTTTCCTGGTTTCATATTGTACGTTTGAGTTTTTACATATTCTGTGGCAAAGATACAAAAAAAAATTGTAACCTTATGCGTTCTGTTCCGAAATTTTATTTTCCAAGGCAAGAATTGTTTTCCGCAGGGCGAGAGGTGCATTCTGAGGCACAGATTGCATCTGGTCTTTTAGCTCTTCGAGAGAGTGCTCGTTGAACTCTGCTCCTTGCATGAGCAGGCGCATGATGACAAGATAACCACAGAGTTGACGCATCTCATCCTCGTTGGCTATCCATTCGAAAGCCTTAGAAGGTGCATAGGGTAGGCGAGAGAAGAGATACATGGTGGCTACCTGTGCCACTTCTGCCGTCGGGATCTCGTCGACCCAGATGTCGGCTATCTCGGGGTAGAAGTTGTCGGTGGGCATGAGCATCGTTGCCAGAAGCTTGCTCTCGCGTATGTTCTCGTTCCATAATTGCTGCGCCAACTGGTGGTCGGGTTCGAACTCCTTGGCGATACTCTGCAGGCGAGGCAGTTCTACGCCAAAGATGAGTTTGAAGGGCATACCTGCCTCACGCATCTTTGCCGAGGCAATGCCGTTCATGCTGGCACGCAGCTCTTTCTTGATGTCCTTTATTAATTCATTGTCCATATTCTCTACTATATCTTAACATCTGCTCTGCAAATGATTCGTCGTAATGAGGTGTGACGCAGGTGATAAGGCCATCTGCATCACGCTCAACTTCGTAGCGAGGGTTGATGAAGCCCTTGTAAGGGGCAAGGTTGAGTGCTTTGTAGCGCGAGAGCACCTCGTCGTGCAGGTTGCTGTCGACACGAACGCCATAGTTCTCCACAAGGCGCATGGCAGCCTCGTAGTCGCCCTCGCTCTTGATGCGCTGTACCTCGGCAAGGAGCTCGCCAAAGGCAGAACGGAGGAGGATGTAGTCGTTGACGCGGAGGAAGGTTTTCCCTTTATTAACCAGTTCGATGGCAGTGGGGTAGTGGGTAAGTACCCAATGCGAGATGAGGGCACGGTTGCGCATGTGAGCCTCTTCGATGTTGTTGCCGGGCTCGATGCGTACGAGCTGCGTCATGAGGCCATTCATCAGGTAGGTGTAATAGGAGGACTTGTAGGCTTCCTCGTTGGGCGTGAGCTGGAGTTCTACTAATTTGGGGTCAGCAAGATAGTAGAGGGCAAAGAGGTCGGCACGAGCCTCCTCGATGGTGCTGCCATAGGCCTTCAAGGCATCTGGATCAACTCCGGGTAGCAGTTTGCCACTGCCGTGGCCTAAACACTCATGAAGGTCGGTGTGGAGGTCGTCGCAGAGGTTGCCGTACTGGTCGATGAGCTGGCGTGTGGCTTCGTCGATGACGAACTCCTCACGGAATCCATTGCCTTTGGCGGCTTCGTCGTAGGCGTGTGTGAGGTTACCGATGGTGACACTCTTGCTACCGTATTCGGCACGTACCCAGTTGCTGTTGGGCAGGTTGATACCAATGGCACTGCTGGGATAGAGGTCACCGCCTAAGATGGCTGCCTTGATGACCTTGGCAGTCACACCGCGGCACTCAGACTTCTTGAAACGTGGATCGACGGGGGAATGATCCTCAAACCATTGTGCCTCGCGACTCATACGCTCAGTGCGGCTGGTAGCCTCAGTGTCGGTGAAGTTGGCGTAGCCTTCCCATGAAGCTTTCAATCCAAGGGGGTCACCGTATACCTCGGTAAAACCGTTGGTGAAGTCAACCATGCCTTCGGTGTCCTGCACCCACTGGATGGTGTATTGGTCGAAAGTCTTGAGGTCGCCGGTGCGGTAGAACTCCACTAACGTACGGATGACGTCCTGTTGCTTCTCGCTCTCGGCGAAGGGAATGGCAGCTTCGAGGTGGTGGACGATGTGACGGATGTATTTGCCGTACATGCCATCCTCTTTCCATACTTCCTCGCGCAAGGTGCCATCGCTGTTTCTAACCAGTTGGCTGTTCATGCCGAACATGATGGGACGGTTGACATCTGCTGCATCGGCCTTCTGCAGGAACTCCTCCTTCTGGCGGTTGTAGAAGTCCTCAGCCTCCTGCTGGGTGATGCCCTCCTCATAGTAGTTGCAAGCAGACGTGAGGAGCAGATCTTCGCCTTGGGCCTGGTTTACGCGCTTGGGATAGAGGGCGGGGTCGAAGATGATGTCGAGAAGACGGGAGAGGTTCTCTTCGCTGAGCGTAGAGAACGGTACATGATTCTGCGTCTCCTGATGTAGATATAGGAGGTAATCGCGTGAGAACTCGGGAATGAACTTGTCCGTGGCATAGTGGTGGTGAATGCCGTTGGAGAACCAGATGCGCTTCAGGAAAACCTCAAAGGCCTTGAATTCCTCGGTGTCACGTTCGCCAGGGAAGTGCAGGTAGATGTGCTCTAACCAGTGGCGAATGGCCAGGTTGTACTTGCCGTTTTGATCCCAAAGGATATCGCGGCCCCATAAGGCAGCTTCATTCAGATGCCATATAAGCGTTTGTTGACGCAAAGAGAGCGTTTCGAAACCATCAACCCTGTATCTCAATAGTTGAAGGTCTGCGAAACGCTCGTCTTGGTATTTGAAAGTGTTGTCTTGCGTCAAGACTTTCTCAATGTTGTTCACTTATTTTTTATTTTTTGAAACTTGGTGCGCCTTCTTGTAAGCTCTTGGGCTGCAACCCTGGATGCGGAAGAACGCAGCGTAGAATGATTGTCTGTTTGCAAATCCGACGGTTTTGGAAATCTCCTCCATCGTGTAGTCATCATATCGCTTGTCAACCAACATGTACATAGCCTCCTTGATGCGATATTCGTTGACGAGACAAGAGTAGTTCTGGTGGAAACGCAAATTCACCACGGCACTGATGTAACGTGTGTTGGTTCCAATTTCATCTGCTAATTTCTTGGCAGAGTAGGTGCAATCGCGATACTTCTTTTGAATAAATAGTGCATTAACAATTTTCTCATAGAGTTCGTCTACCAATTCTGCTTTTACAAGCGTGCGATAAGCTGCATTCTTTTCTGTTTTGTCAGTAATGTTGTATTTGCTCATAGTGCAATTTGTTGGTTTTAGTTTGATCGCGGTGCAAAGATAAGCAAAAAATGTGAAATTGAGAACATTATGTCCGAAAATTTAATCAAAAAAAGTAAATAAGCACGAAATATGCACTATTTTTCTTTCATTTTCTCTTCTTTGATGGATATTTCTGCTTTTTTGTGCGCATTGAGCTGTTGCGTTAGTGTTGCGATTTGCATCATGGTCTCTCGTCTGCGGCCTTCTAATGTTTCGATCTGTCCCGCCAACTGATTTTGTATCAGGTCAGTATCCGTTCCGTTGAGTGTTCCCTCGGCTTGCAGTGAAACCAACTGACTGCCGAGTTTGTCTACGCGGGCTTGTGTGAGCAGTGACTCCATCTGGACGGAACGGAGGCGGGCGCGGATGTCGTTCCAGTTACGGTCATTCGCAAACATTTCTTCCAATTCATTATATTGTACGGGAGGGTGGTTTGCATTATACTTGCGCATCCATAGGTCAACTCCCTGTCGCTCGTTCATGGCACGTTCATCAGTCAGGTTTCCTGCTTCGACATTCTCCGTCTGTCTGCCTGCATTTTTACTCTTTCTCAGTTCGCACTGGTGTGTCTTCTCGCGCTGCTCGTCGAGGAGTGTGCGAGCGTTCTTGTAGTCATTGATGAGCATCTGCAGACGCTGCTTCGATGACTCCTTGCCAATGAGTTTCTCCAGGTTCTGTCTGTCCTCGTCGATTCTGTCGTGGCACTCCTGCCTGTCGTCGACCAACTGGCTGATGAGGGTGAGCAGTGTCTGGTGAGTCTGTTGCAGATAGGTAAGTTTCAACTCCTTCAGCGCGCGCTCATTGTCGATGCTTGCCAGTTGCATAGTCAACTCATTCCATTCCTTGACAATCTCCTGAATGCGCATCAATAGAGCCTCGTGGCTGCGGTTCCAGATGTTCTTCCAATCCGGTATGGTGATCATCTTGTCGACATCCTCATACAGGCGGCTGTAGTTGTCTCTTACCGTCTGCTTGTGGGTCTGTACACGGTCCAAATGTCCGGCCATAACCTGGCAACCCGTATTCACCTCGTTGAGGCGAGTGATAAGTTCGTTTTTCTTCTGTTCCTTGATGGCAATCTGCTCTGTCAGTTCGTTGATGCGCTTCTGGTGGAAGTTGAACGTGTCCAGTTCCTTCTGAGCCTGATCCACTTCCGTACCGATGTTCTCGATGAGCTGTCGGAGCATGGCCGTACGTGCAGGAGCATTAACAGAGGAGTCGCACGTCTGGAAGGTGCGGTCGAGGTGGGCAAACATCTGCCAGTCCTGTATGTATCCGTTCTGCAAGGCACGAAGGGTGATGAGCGTGTTCTCTGCCTCTTCCTTGGCGGCTGTGACGGCACTTGCCTCCAACTCCAATTCGCGCAGTGTCTGCTCCTTGGCTCTCTGCTCTGTTGCCATGGCTTCGTACTCCATCTTGAGTTCGCCGATCAGTTTGTTCTGCTCAAGCATGGTGTCGCTGTGGTAGGGATGGTGTGTGGCACCACAGACAGTACAGCTCGTTCCCTCCTTGAGGTCGCTGCGTAGTTGTATCACGTTCTGGCTCTTGCTGAGGGTAAAGGTGTACTCCTTCTCTTTGCAGGTGCGTCGTAACACGCTCAGTTCCTTGCTCAGGTTGTTGACGTTGTTGGTCAGGTTCTCCTGCTTGAGGCGTAGCGAATTGATTCTCTGCATGATTTCCTCAATCATAATGTAGCCATTGGCAATGCGCACCCATAGCGATTGTGCGCTCAGCAGCATCTCGCGTCGCAGTTTGAGCTGCATGGCACGTTCCTGCAGACGGTAGCTGTCGAGGCCGTGGTTGTTCTCACGGTGGACGTGCAGTTCGTCGTTGAGCGCTTTACGGTCCTGCTCAATTTGCAGGTAGTCAGTGTATACACGCTCCAGCATGTCGTTTTCGTCCGACTGTTTGCGCAGGCTTATCTTCTCCTGTTGTTCTGCCTTCTCGAGTTCCGTCTCAAGCGTGGCGAGGTGCGTCAGTCTTTCTAAGACTAATTCGCCATGGATAGCCATGCGGTGGTGGGGTGCCAACGACTGCTTGCGGGTGCGGAGTGTCTCCATTTTGGCGTTGAGATTCTCCATGTTGCGTCGGTGTTCCTCCATCTCTTTCTCCAACGCCGTTTGGATGCTGGTTTGTGAGGTGAGACGCTCGGAAATCCTGCGTTCCAGGATCGACATGTAACTCGATCGTCCTTCTATCTGCTGAGCCTCGGTGACAGCATCAAGTCCGCTGACGAGACGGCGTGCCGCATCCTGCATCTCGTCCTGTTGCTGCTGTAGACGCTTGCTTTCGTCGTCGAGGATCTTGTTGGTCGCGTCCAGGTCACGCGTCAGTTCGCTCAGGCGTTGCTTCTGCTCGTGTCTCAATGACTCTAACATGCTGAGTCTCTGGAACTGTCCTTGCACGTTCTCGAACTCCTCGAAGCGGTCAAGGTCTTCTCGCTCTTTGATGTTGGCAGCCAACTGCTTGTTGACATCGTAGAGATGATTCTTCTGCTCGTAAAGTTCCAAAGATAGCTCTTGGTATCTGCGTACACGTTCCTGCTGCTTGCGTGTGCGGTTGAGGTTTTCCTCGATGTTCTCCATCTTTGTCTCGTTCAGGCGCAGCGCATCCTCAATGCGTGCCAGGTGGGGTGCGGAGAGCAACTGCTCGTTGACACGCAGACGCTTAGCTTCCTCTCGTACCATCTGCTGAAAGACTGGGTCGTTGGGGCTGATGGCAGGCTTGCTGTTTGTCTGGGCTTTAGAGCCGGCATGGCCAAAGCCATCTGGTGTATCTGTCTCCTGACCAATGGTGACAGATGCCTCATTGGATGAAGCATTAGCGTTGTCCTGCACCTCAGCAGAAGCACTGTTGAGACTGTCGTTTTGTGAGGGCTCTTTGGCGCTCTTATTTTGTGATCTCCTAAAGAAATTCATATCTAATTCTTGTTTTGAAGCGCAAAGGTACTAAAATAATTCATAATTCATAATTCATAATTCATAATTGTTTGCTATTTGGAGGTTTTTTTGTAATTTTGCGCCCGAAAGAAACTAAACGTATTACATTATATATTTATGAAGCCAAGTATTCCTAAAGGAACGCGCGACTTCTCGCCTGTCGAGATGGCTAAGCGCAACTACATTTTCGATACCATTCGCAGCGTGTACGCTCTGTACGGTTTTCAGCAGATAGAGACCCCTGCCATGGAGAATCTCTCCACCCTGATGGGTAAGTATGGTGAGGAGGGCGACAAGTTGCTCTTCAAGATACTAAACAGTGGCGATTTCCTGCGTGGTGTGTCGGATGACGACATCCATCAGAAGTCGACAAACCAGTTGGCAGCGCAACTCTGCGAGAAGGGTTTGCGCTATGACCTCACCGTGCCTTTTGCCCGCTACGTGGTGCAGCATCGCGAGGAACTGACCTTGCCGTTCCGCCGCTATCAGATTCAGCCCGTATGGCGTGCTGACCGTCCTCAGAAGGGACGCTATCGCGAGTTCTATCAGTGTGATGCCGACGTGGTGGGTAGTGATTCGCTGCTCAACGAGGTAGAATTGATGCAGATCGTTACGGAGGTGTTCCGTCGCTTTGGTGTGCGTGTGTGTATTAAGATCAACAACCGCAAGATCTTGACAGGTATTGCAGAGGTGTTGGGTGCTGCCGACAAGATTGTGGACATCACCGTGGCTATCGATAAGCTCGACAAGATAGGTCTCGATAACGTGAATGCCGAGTTGCGTGAGAATGGTCTGAGCGAAGAGCAGATTGAGAAACTTCAGCCCATCATCAAACTCTCTGGCAGCAACGACGAGAAGCTGGCTACCATGCGCACCGTCCTGGCCGAGAGCGAGACCGGCTTGAAGGGTATCGACGAAGTAGAATTCGTACTGAATACATACAATAAGATTGTGCCTGCGAGCGACTCTTGCTCTCTGGAGCTTGACCTCACCTTGGCACGTGGTCTCAACTACTACACTGGTTGTATCTTCGAGGTGAAGGCGCTGGATGTCGAAATTGGCAGTATCACCGGTGGTGGCCGCTACGACAACCTGACCGGCATCTTCGGTATGCCCGGCATTTCGGGTGTGGGCATCTCGTTTGGTGCGGATCGTATCTTCGACGTGCTCAATCAGTTGGACCTCTATCCCGAGAGCGTGGTATCTGCCACCCGTCTGCTGTTCGTCAACTTCGGCGAGTCAGAGGCAGCCTACTGTCTGCCCGTATTGGCAGCTGCCCGTAAGGCAGGTATCTGCTGCGAAATCTATCCCGACAGCGTGAAAATGAAGAAGCAGATGCAATATGCCAACCAAAAGCAGATTCCCTTCGTGGCCATCGTCGGTGAGACAGAGATGCAGGAAGGCAAGCTTACGCTCAAGAACATGACGACGGGCGAACAGCTTTTGCTTACTCCTGAGGAGGTCGTAGCTGCCGTGTTGGTCTAAGCAATGCTTTTAGAGAGACGTAGCGTCTTTTTGGGAAAGACGCTACGTGTTTTTAAAAAAGACGCAGCGTGATTTTGAAAAAGACGCAGCGTCTCCTGAAAAAAGACGTATATGTTTTCTGTAGATAATTTATCGGTAGAATTTTCTGCCAGACCTCTTTTTAATGATGTCTCGTTCGTGGTCAATGATCGCGAACGAGTGGCATTGATGGGTAAGAATGGCGCAGGTAAGAGTACGATGCTCAAGATCATCGCTGGCTTGCAGCAGCCCACGGGCGGTGGTGTGTCCATTCCTCGTGAGGCCACCGTGGCATATCTGCCACAGGTGATGGTGCTGAGCGACGGACAGACCGTGCGTGAGGAGACCGAGAAGGCTTTTGCCCATATCCATGAGATGCAGGCGCAGCTGGACAAGCTCAACGAGGAGATGATGAACCGCACTGACTATGAGAGCGAATCGTACATGCAACTCGTGGACAGATATACTCATCTCAATGAGCGTTTCCACATGATGGGTGGCAACGACTATCAGGCAGAGTTGGAACGTACGCTGCAGGGCTTGGGTTTTGAACGCACGGACTTCGATCGTCCTACGAGCGAGTTCTCGGGAGGATGGCGTATGCGTATCGAACTGGCCAAGCTCTTGTTGCAACATCCCGATGTGCTCCTGCTCGACGAGCCTACCAACCACCTCGACATCGAGTCCATTCAGTGGCTGGAGCAGTTCCTGCAGACGCGTGCCGGTAGCGTGGTGCTTGTCAGCCATGACCGCGCGTTTATTAATAATGTAACGACTCGTACACTGGAGATTTCTTGTGGAAAGGTCTACGACTACAAGGTGAAGTACGATCAGTACCTGCTCTTGCGTCAGGAACGACGCGAACAGCAGCTCCGTGCCTATGAGAATCAGCAGAAGGAGATTGCCGAGACGCAGGCTTTCATTGACCGCTTCCGCTATCAGGCCACCAAGGCCATACAGGTGCAGCAGCGCATCCGTCAGTTGGAGAAAATCGTGCCCATCGAAGTAGATGAGGTAGACAACAGTGCATTGCATCTGAAGTTTACTTGTTCTCAAAGAAGCGGTGACTATCCCGTGATTTGCGATGAAGCGGAGTGGCGGTATGTGAACTCTCCCAATACCTCCGAATTTTCATCGACGGACAAAAGTAGAGGCGCTTCTAATCCACTGATATTCTCGGGTGTAAATCTAACTGTGAAGCGTGGTGAGAAGGTGGCTTTCGTTGGCCGAAACGGAGAAGGTAAGTCCACTATGGTCAAACTGATTATGCAGGCATACGACGGTGGTAGCTATGGTGGTGAAGGTCGTGGCTGTAAGGTGGGTCATAACGTACAGATAGGCTATTTCGCGCAGAACCAGGCTCAACTGTTGGATGGCGAGTTGACCGTGTTCGACACCATCGACCGTGTGGCTCGTGGCGACATACGTACCAAGATACGCGACATCCTGGGTGCCTTCATGTTTGGAGGCGAGGCAAGCGAAAAGAAGGTAAAGGTGTTGAGTGGCGGCGAGCGTACGCGCCTGGCTATGATCAAACTGCTGCTCGAACCCGTCAACCTGCTCATTCTCGATGGGCCTACCAACCATCTCGATCTTCGTTCAAAGGATGTCCTCAAGGAGGCCATACGCGATTTCGACGGCACGGTCATTGTGGTCAGCCACGACCGTGACTTCCTCGATGGACTGGTGGAGCGTATCTATGAGTTCGGCGGTGGTAAAGTTCGTGAGCACTTGGGCGGCATTTATGACTGGCTGCGTCTTCACGCACAGACTGATGCGTCACTCAATGTCTCACAGTCAGCTTCAACGCCTGTATCGGCATCTTCTACACAAGGAAAGACGGAGGCACGCTTGAGCTACGAAGAACAAAAGGCGCAGGCGCGTCAACTCAAGAAACTTGAGAAAGCCGTCGCAGATGCTGAGGAACGTGTGGCAGAACTTGAAGCTGCCGTGAAGATCGTTGAGGCTCAGTTGGCTACGCCTGAAGGCAGCACCGACACAGCGCTCTATGAGAAATACGCTAAACTGAAGGCTCAGCTCTCAGAAGCAGAGGACGAATGGGCAGAAGCAGTTGAGGCGTTGGGGTGATTTAAGATTGAAATTTAAAAAGAATATGAAACTGAAAAGTATGATGACAATCGTGGCAGCAGCAGCGATGACTGCATGCTCCACTGGCAAGGTCGAGGATGGCCAGCTGACATCCGGCATCGACCTCAACAATCTGGACAGTACTTATCTGCCCGGTAGTGATTTCTACATGTTTGCCACTGGCGGTTGGCAGAAGGCCAATCCCCTTACGGCAGAGTACAGCCGCTACGGCTCATTCGATGTGCTGCAGGAGAACAACAACAAGAACCTGCGTGCCATCATCGATAGTGTGGCAGCGCTGAAGAACGAGGAGGGTAGCATCGAACAGAAGATTGCTGACCTCTACAACAGTGCAATGGACAGTGCATACTTGCAGGAGGATGGTCCTATGGCCTTGATGGCTTTCCTGGCTTGCGATGGCTATCAGACGAGCGAAGATATCACTGCTAACTGGTTGAAGGATGTTTGGCCTCGTATGCAGCGTCAAGGTGTGCCTGGATTCTTCGGCATCTACATCGGTGCGGATGAGAAGGACAGCAAGAACAATATCGTGAACATCATGCAGGGTGGTATGACATTGGGTCAGAAGGAATATTATCTGGACACCGATGAGGCTACCACGAAGATCCGCGAGGCTTACAAGCAGTATGTTGTGGAGTTGTGCAAGCATAGCGGTTTTTCTGAGGCTGATGCACAGCGTATCATGCAGGATGTGATGCGCATTGAGACTCGTCTGGCCAAGGCAAGCAAGAGCATGACCGAGCTTCGCGATCCTGAGGCTAACTACAACAAGCTCAGCTATAGCGAGTTGAAGGAGCAGTTCGGTGGCATTGACTGGGACGGCTATTTTGGTATTTTCACCGATCGTTACAACGAGATTGAGAATGTAATCCTCGGTCAGCCTGAGGCCATCCACGAGGTGGAGAAGGTACTGAAGGAGGAGAAGCAGGAGGCTCTGCAGAACTACTATCTGTGGCATGCTATTAACATGGCGGCCAGCTACATCGACGATGAGGCTCGTGCCCTCAACTTCGGTTTCTATGGTACCACCATGAGCGGTAAGACCGAGGACAAGCCCCGTTGGAAGCGTGCCGTAGCCAGTGTGGAGGGTGGCTTGGGCGAAGCTCTTGGTCAGCTCTATGTGGCTCGTTTCTTCCCGCCCGCTGCTAAGGAGCGTATGGAGAAGCTGGTAGCTAATCTGCAGGTGGCTCTTGGCGAGCGTATCGACGTGCAGGAGTGGATGACCGACGAGACCAAGAAGGTGGCTCACGAGAAGCTGGATGCCTTCTACGTGAAGGTGGGCTATCCCAACAAGTGGAAGGACTACAGCACCTTGAAGATTGGCAAGAGCTATCTGAATAATATACTGGCTTGTAACGAATGGGAGATTCAGGAGATGATCAATGAGAAGCTCAATAAGCCTGTCGACAAGGATGAGTGGCACATGACTCCCCAAACCGTCAATGCTTACTATAACCCCACCACCAACGAGATCTGCTTCCCCGCAGGTATCCTGCAGCCTCCCTTCTTCGACATGGCTGCTGACGATGCCTTCAACTATGGTGCCATCGGTGTGGTTATTGGTCATGAGATGACCCACGGCTTCGACGATCAGGGTTCTAAATATGACAAGGAAGGTAACCTGCGTGAGTGGTGGAAGCCCGAGGACACTGAGCGCTTCACTGAGCGCATTCAGGTGATGCGCGTCTTCCACGACAGCATCAAGGTGTTGCCTGATCTCTATGCCAACGGTTCACTCACACTGGGTGAGAACATGGCTGACCATGGTGGTTTGATGGTAAGCTTCCAGGCTTTCAAGAACGCTACCAAGACTGCTCCTCTCGACACCATCGACGGTTTCTCTGCTGAGCAGCGTTTCTTCCTGGCCTATGCTAACGTGTGGGGCCAGAACATCCGTGAGGAAGAGATTCGTCGCCGTGTGAAGAACGATCCTCATCAGTTGGGTATGTGGCGTGTCAACGGTCAGTTGCCTCACATCGATGCTTGGTACGATGCTTTCCACATCACTGAGCAGGATCCTATGTTCATTCCAAAGGAACAGCGTGTTACTATCTGGTAATGAAGATTATTGTAGCCTTTGACTCGTTCAAGGGATGTCTCCCTGCCGTGGAAGCCTGCGAGGCTGCACGGCAGGGAGTTTTGTCTCGATATCCCGATGCTGAGGTAGTCTGTCTTCCCCTGAGTGATGGTGGAGAAGGCTTGGTGGCAAGTCTCACCCTTCGTTCTCTTTGCTTACAGGAGGTCTGCATTCGTGTGCATGGTCCTTTGATGGAACCAGTTGACGCAACGTATGCCATCAGTGCCGACGGAATGACGGCATTTATGGAGATGGCTGCTGCATGTGGTCTTCCGCTCGTTCCTCTTGAACAGCGTGACCCGACCAAGACCACTACATACGGTCTCGGCGAGATGATGCTCGATGCTGTGGAAAGGGGAGCAACGCATATAGTGTTAGGTATAGGTGGCTCGGCTACCTGCGATGGAGGCAAAGGCATGCTCGAGTGTTTAAGTCTTAGTAGCAAGGCGCTTCCTCCTCTCACCGTGGCTTGCGATGTCACCAATCCGCTCTATGGTTCTAATGGTGCAGCCTACGTCTTTGCTCCGCAGAAAGGAGCAACACCCGAGCAGGTGGAGTGGCTCGATCAGCAGTTGCGTGACTTTGCCGCAGAGAGCGAGCGTTTGGGCTTGGCCACACCAGAGGACGCCTTGCATCCCGGTGCTGGAGCAGCAGGCGGTTTGGGCTATGCCTTGCTGACCCATCTCAAGGCAAAACTGAAGTCCGGCATAGAAGTGGTACTGGATGCCTTGCGTTTCGATGAGGTTCTTGAGGGGGCAGATTGTGTCATTACGGGTGAAGGCAGTAGTGACTGTCAGACGTTGATGGGCAAGGTGCCGCAGGGCGTGTTGCAGCGTGCAAAGCGCAAGGGTGTTCCCGTTGTCCTGATGTCTGGACAGATACATGATACCGATGCGTTGCTTGCAGCAGGGTTCTCAAACGTTGTTGGCATTAATGAGGGAGACAACCGTTCTCTCTCTATTCTGATGAGTCCTGAGGTTGCCAAAGAGAACATCCAAAGGGCTTCGAACCATTGGATCGACATGCGCCATCCATAGGTTTTTCATGCGCCATCCATGCATTTTTTGCATTCGATCCATTAGGTTCAAACGCTGCGATCCACTGGAGTAAATTACTTATTCCAGTGGATCGCTTGCGTTATGTCAGTGTGTGTGCCTATGCGAGATACTTCTCAGCCTCCATCGCAGCCTTGGCGCCGCTGGCGGCAGCGATGATGGCCTGACGGTAATGGGGATCGGCTACGTCGCCGGCAGCGTATACACCAGGAATGCCGGTGCGGGGAGAATCACCCTCGGTCATGATGTAGCCGTTCTCGTCAATCTTCACCCAGGGAAGGAAGGTCTCGCTGTTGGGCTTGTGGCCAATGGCGAGGAAGAAACCGTCGATGGGGAGGTCGTACTCACGCTCATCAGCGCCACCTCTATTATATATAAGGTGTGCACCCTCCACGCCATTCTCGCCGTAGAGGCCGAGGGTGTTGGTCAGGAAGAGCACCTCGATCTTGGGATTGTTGAGGACACGTTCCTGCATGATTTGTGAGGCGCGTAGGTGGTCCTTACGCACGATGAGATAGACCTTTGAAGCCAAGCCTGCGAGGTAGTTAGCCTCTTCGCAAGCCGTGTCGCCACCGCCGACAACAGCCACCACCTTCTTGCGGTAGAAGAATCCGTCGCAGGTGGCACAGGCGCTGACGCCCTGTCCCATGTACTTCTTCTCATCGTCGAGGCCGAGATACTTAGCCGTGGCACCTGTGGCAATGACCAGCGAGTCGCAGGTCATCTCCGTGTCGTCGTCGAGCCAGATGTGATAGGGAGCCTTGCTGAGGTCGCACTTTACACAGATGTTGCTCAGGATGGTGGTTCCGAAACGCTCTGCCTGCTGACGCATCTGATCCATCAGTTCGTTGGCGTCTATGCCTTCGGAAAAGCCGGGATAGTTCTCTACTTCGGTGGTGATGGTGAGTTGTCCACCGGGCTGCAGTCCTTCGAGGAGGACGGGTGAGAGGTTAGCACGTCCGGCATAGATTGCCGCTGTATATCCGGCAGGACCACTGCCGAGGATGATAATCTTGTGATGTTGCATAGGTAGTATATTAGGTTAAAACTATTTTTGTAAACGCAAAGGCGCGGAGCCGCAAAGATTTTGTTCTTCTTGATAACTAATGTTTTGCGTCTTAGCGCCTTTGCGTTCTATTATCTTAAGTCAATGATTTCGGCAGAGGGATACTGGTCCTTGGGAAAGGTGAAGGTGTCCTTGTTGAACTTCTGCTTGCCCGCGAGGCTGGAAATGCGGATGCGTGTCCAGTTTGCCTTGCCCTGACGTATGCGGATGCTGTAGGGGACGTTGTCGGTGGAGATGACCACACGAGCCTCCTGGATGTCCGCACTGCTACTCTCGGCGGTCAGTCGTACCTCGTTGACCGTCTTACCGTTGTAGGTAGTCGGGGTCATGGTGTAGTTGTAGCCCTTCTTGTAGAGCGCCACGAACGCGTAGGGATTGGCGGCTTGTTGCTCCTCCTTGGTGGGAGTGGACACATTGACCTCATCGTTCTCGGGGATATAGGCCCATTGCGTCTTACCGTCGAACCATGTGATGAGCTCTGGGCTCTCCATGCGGTAGCGCTTACCATCGAGATACATCGTGCCAGTGGAGCTGCCCTGCTCGGCAGTACCGTTGAAACTGGTGATCTCGAAGTTCGCCTTAATACCCTTCATCGCCGACAGCTTACTGGCCGTAGCGTCGAGTACTTTTTTGGCCTTGGCATCCTTCTGCGCCATGGCGGGGAAGGAGAGGAGGCCTGCAAAAAGCAGCATTGCTATTTTCTTCATCATTATTTAAGTAAGTGAACAATTATAGTTCCATTAATTAATACAAGTCCATGAGCTTGTTCTGCAGGTCGATGTCGCTCTGGCAGAGCACCTCGCGAGGCTTGGAGCCGTGAGCAGGACCGACGATGCCGGCTACTTCGAGCTGATCCATCAGACGACCGGCACGGTTGTAGCCGATGGAGAACTTGCGCTGTATCATTGAGGTGCTGCCCTGCTGCGTGCTGACCACCAGGCGGGCTACCTCCTCAAACATTGGGTCGAGATGGTTCATGTCGACATCGGGAGCATCGCCATCGGCACCTTCTGCCTCCACGTAGGGGAGGGGGAAGGGGTTGAGGAAGCTCTGCTGACAAGCCACAAAGTTGTTGATACGCTCCACCTCAGGCGTGTCGACAAATGCACACTGCACACGCACGGGTTCGTTGCCGGCGAGGAAGAGCATGTCACCCTTACCGACGAGCTGGTTGGCTCCGGGACGGTCGAGGATGGTGCGTGAGTCGATCATGGAACTTACCTTGAAAGCGATGCGGGCGGGGAAGTTCGCCTTGATGGTACCCGTGATGATGTTCGTCGTAGGACGCTGTGTGGCGATGATCATGTGGATGCCGACGGCACGTGCCAACTGTGCGATACGTGCGATGGGCAGCTCAATCTCCTTGCCTGCCGTCATGATGAGGTCACCAAACTCGTCGATGATGACCACGATGTACGGCATGAACTTATGGCCGTTGTTGGGATTGAGCTGACGCGACTTAAACTTCTCGTTGTATTCCTTGAGGTTGCGCGCACGAGCCTTCTTGAGCAGGTCGTA
This sequence comes from Bacteroidaceae bacterium, assembly GCA_045629085.1. Lineage (GTDB taxonomy): Bacteria > Bacteroidota > Bacteroidia > Bacteroidales > Bacteroidaceae > Physcousia. Next base: position 29,703 of record JAZQQO010000008.1, on the reverse strand, counting down.
GCGGGTGTCCATCTCGAGGCAGAGGCTCTTGAGTGTCTGGATCACCTTATTAACATCCGTGATGATAGGCTCGTCGGTGTCCTCAGTACCCTCCACCTGAGCCAAGAAGTGGTTGACGAGGGGCGAGTAGACGCTGAACTCCACTTTCTTGGGGTCAACCATGACTATTTTAAGTTCAGCAGGATGCTTCTTGTAGAGCAGTGAGGTGATGATGGCATTCAGTCCGACCGACTTACCCTGACCCGTAGCACCAGCTACAAGCAGATGGGGCATCTTGGCCAAATCGGCCATGAAGATCTCGTTGGTGATAGTCTTACCCAGTGCCATGGGCAGTTCCATCTCCGACTCCTGGAACTTCTTCGAGTTGATGACGCTCTCCATCGACACAATCTGTGGTTTGGCGTTGGGTACCTCAATACCGATGGTTCCCTTGCCAGGAATGGGAGCAATGATACGGATGCCAAGAGCTGCCAAACTAAGCGCGATGTCATCCTCAAGATTACGAATCTTACCGATACGCACACCCGGTGCAGGCGTAATCTCATATAGCGTGATCGTAGGACCAACTGTGGCCTTGATGCTTGATATCTCTACACCAAAGTTACGCAGAACCGTGATGATCTTATTCTTATTCATATTCTGCTCCTCCATGTCGATGGCACGCGTGTCGATGTCGTACTTCTTCAGAAGGTCGAGAATAGGGTAGCGATAGTTCTCCAGGTCGAGCTTCGGGTCGTAGGGCTCCAGAGCGCCTTCCTCGGTCAGCTCAGCTTCCTCGTTGGCTTCGCCGATGGTGACGAGCATGTCGGGAGAGGTCTCGACGCCTGTTTCAGCTTCTTCCTCGGTAGCTTTCTCCTCCTCCATGCCGGCAGATACGCCGAAGTTTTCTCCCTCAAAGAGGTCGAGCTGCTTGCCTTCCTCGGCTTGCTCTGCCTTAGGCTCCTCGGTCTGTCCTTCGACGCTAAAGACGATGGTGGTAGCCGTGTTCTTGTCAATTTCCTTTTCGAGCGATGTGTCAGCGGGTTGCGGATGGTCGGGACCATCCTCTCCACCACGGAACTCCCACGTCAGTTCGCCGTTGTCGTCGGTGGATGACGATATGAGCTGTCCGCTCTCCGAGTCGATGAACTGCACAATGTTTTCCTTGTCCGTGTGGATTACCTCGCCCGTATCGGGGTCGATGATGATGCCGTCATTATCGTCTCCCTCGTTGTCATCGTTCTCGTCATTGTCCTCATTCTCGCCTTTGCTCATTTTGTCGTGTATTATCTCTACGGGCTTGCGCACCCATCGACGGATGATACGGATGGTTTCGCTGCTGAGGTAGCAGAGGTATGCTATGGCTATGATAATCAAAACGATGTAGCGGAAGAAGGGACCGATGGCCTCGTCGAGGTGGAGTATCCAACCCGTACCCGTCTTTCCGCCGGGATAAATCATCATCTCACCGAAGATGTCTTGTGAGATGCTGGCCAGGAAGCACGAGAACCAGATGGTCAGGATACCGCAGTTGATAAACCACTTCCAGAGACGTATCTTAAAGACAGGGTTTTCCTTCTCGGGCATACTGTCGGCCTCGTCTGCTGCATCCTTGCCGGTAACCTTTTCGGCGGCTTTCGATTTCTTTGTTTTCTTCTTAACCTTGTCGTCCTTGCGCTCGCATAGGAACATGATGCGCAGACCAGAGACAAAGAGGAACACCGTAATAAATATGGACGCGTAGCCAAAGTTCTTAGTCACGAAGAAATAGGCCACACGGGCACCGAAATGTCCCATGAAATTGCCGCTCTGCACGAAGTCTGGCTCAGTGACGTAGCGGAAGTCCTCTGTACCCGTGAAGATATAGCTGATGATGGAGAGGAATGCGAAAATGGAGAACAGACAGAGGAGGCCACCGCCGCCGAAGCAGAGATAGTCGTTGCGTGTGCTCTTCTCCTCCTCCGACTCATTGAAATCAAGCCATTTCGGTGACGAGCTATTGGATGTCGCAGCAGCCTTCTTGGGCTTGTTGCTGGGAACAACCTTCTTTGTTGTTGTATTCTTTTTCTTATCTGAATTTGTTGTTGCCATACGTTGTATTTGCGTTTTTAGCGTACAAAAGTAGCAAAAAAAAATGGATTAGATGGTGTTTTATGGAACTTTTTTGTAACTTTGTCATTCAATTTAGTATACATTAAGATAATTGCGCACTAATGGAACACTCTTCGGAGAAGATAGTTTATCAGCACGATGTTCTGGAGTTCACTCAGGTGGCTGTGCAGTTTTGCGCACTCTTGGAGCAGTGCAGTGAGTATTCACGCAAGGATTTGACCGAGACATTGCTGAAACTCATCCCCCTGTTGTACCTCAAGGCTGAGATGCTGCCCACGGTGGATAGTGACGGTTCGTTCCTGCCCGACGATCAGGTAACGGAGCAGGACTACGAGTACGTGCGTTGCAGCATGGCTGCGGTGTTAGGCAACGACGACGAGTATCTGGATGTCGTCTATGACGAGATGATGCAGACGGACGATACGCAGTGGAAGCGTATCTCGGAGAATCTGGCTGACGTCTATCAGCCAGTGCGTAATTTCCTGGCTACGTATCAGGGTGGTTTGGAGGATTGTATGCAGGATGCCTTGTGGTCGCTGCGCGACAGTTTCGAGCTCTACTGGGGTGAGAGTCTGGTGGATGCTCAGCGTCGACTGCACCGCATCAAGTATGCTATAAAGAACAACGATGATGAAGATCCTACAGAATAAATTTGACAAAGCAAAGATAAACGAACTGCCCGTGACATCATTCCCCGGGAGGGTGATCGTGGTGATCAGCGAGGAGGAAGCCGATAAGGCCGTGGACTACTTGTTGCAGCAGGACATCCTTGGCTTCGATACAGAGACAAAACCCAATTTCCAGAAGGGTGGGAAGATGAACAAGGTGGCGCTGCTGCAAGTCAGCACGAGGGATACCTGTTTCCTGTTTCGCCTGAACCATATTGGTATGCCTGACTCTGTAATCCGCTTGCTCTCCGATCGCACCGTGACGAAGGTGGGCCTTTCTTGGCACGATGACCTTAGAATGCTGAAACGCCGCCGTAGTTTCCATACAGGGCATTTCCTGGAACTGCAGAAGATGGTTGGTAAGTTTGGCATTGACGACTTGAGCCTGCAGAAGCTCTACGCCAACATCTTCGGCGAGAAGATCTCGAAATCGCAGCGTCTCACCAATTGGGAGGCAGACTCCCTTTCCGAAGGACAGCAGCGTTATGCTGCGACAGATGCCTGGGCATGTGTGAAGATGTACGAGGAACTGATGCGACTGAAGCAGACGGGTGACTATATTACCTATCATGTGGAGGAAGTGGACGACGAGGATTTGGTGTGCTGAATAGATAGTAAATTGAAAATTGAAGCAATGAAGAAAATATATTTGAAAAGAGGTAAGGAGGAGAGCCTCAGACGCTTTCATCCTTGGGTTTTTTCCGGAGCCATTCATCACACGGAGGGTGAGCTCAACGAGGGAGACATCGTAGAGGTATATACCGCCGAGGGCGAGCTGATTGCCGTCGGACATTGGCAGATTGGCAGTATTGCCGTGCGTGTGCTGACTTTCGAGGGTGAGGCCATCGATGATGACTTCTGGACGAACAAGATACAGCAGGCCTACAACACGCGTCTGGCCATCGGTGTGGCAGACAATCCCAATAACAACACCTACCGACTGGTGCATGGCGAAGGCGACAATCTCCCAGGATTGGTGGTTGACGTCTACGGTGAGACTGCTGTGATGCAGGCACACAGCGTCGGTATGCACGTATGTCGTGAGGAGGTTGCCAAGGCTTTGAAGGCCGTCTTGGGCGATGGTCTGAAGAACATCTTCTACAAGAGCGAGACGACACTTCCCTTCAAGGCTGCACTGGGTCAGGAGAATGGTTTCTTGCTGGGCAACGGTACGGACAATGTCGCCGTGGAGAATGGTCTGAAGTTCCACATCGACTGGCTGAAGGGACAGAAAACGGGATTCTTTGTCGATCAGCGCGATAACCGCTCTCTCCTCGAACACTATTCTAAGGGTAGGAGTGTACTGAATATGTTCTGCTACACGGGTGGCTTCAGTGTGTATGCCATGCGGGGCGGAGCCAAACTGGTGCATTCCGTGGATAGTAGCGCTAAGGCTGTAGATCTGGTAAACGCCAACATCGAGTTGAATTTTCCCGGCGATGAGCGTCATAAGGCATACGCAGCCGATGCGTTCAAGTATCTCGACGAGATGGGTGACAACTACGACCTCATCATTCTCGACCCTCCTGCCTTTGCCAAGCACAAGGATGCCTTGCGCCATGCACTCAAGGGCTACACGAAGATCAATCAAAAGGCATTTGAGAAGATAAAGCCCGGTGGAATACTCTTCACCTTCAGCTGTTCGCAGGCAGTAAATAAGGACGACTTCCGACGTGCTGTCTTCACAGCAGCTGCCATTGCCAACCGTCGTGTGCGCATCTTGCACCAACTGCATCAACCCGCTGACCACCCTATTAATATCTATCATCCCGAAGGTGAGTACCTGAAGGGATTGGTGCTGTATGTGGAATAAGAACTAATTTTTATGTATAAATCAAATAAATTTATATTATGTATTTTATACTACCTGTTAAAAGTTTAATAGAATTTTTTAAGATTGCATTTGTCCAATGCCCTAAGTTAACAATTCTCAACTTTCTTGAGTTTGCTGTTTGGGGTGCATACCTGACGAGTATGGGTAGCTATCTGGCCGGAGTGGGTATGGCTACAAATATTGGTTGGTTCTATAGTGTGCAAGGTTTTGTGTCACTATGTATGCCTGCGTTGATGGGTATTGTTGCCGACCGTTGGGTACCCGCACAGAAATTGCTTTCTCTTTGTCATCTGCTTGCAGGATTGTTCATGATAGGTGCTTGTGCCTATGGCATGTCTGCTGGCGACGATGTAGCCTTTGGCCCCCTCTTTACCCTTTACACATGTAGCGTGGCTTTCTTCATGCCTACCATTGCATTGACTAATAGCGTAGCGTATACAGTACTTGATAAGGCAGGGCTGGATACCGTTAAGGCTTTCCCGCCCATTCGTGTTTTCGGTACTGTCGGTTTCATTGTTAGCATGTGGATCGTAGACCTTGGTGGTATGCAGAACAGCAGTTTACAGTTCGGCTGGAGTGGTATTCTCTCCGTCATTCTGGCCCTTTATGCGCTGACTATGCCAGCCTGTCCGCTTAGCAAATCTACGGGCAAAGGTATTGTTGAATCCCTTGGCCTTAAGGCATTTACACTCTTTAAGAACTATCGCATGGCATTGTTCTTCATCTTCTCGTTCATGCTGGGCGTTTGTTTGCAGATTACCAATGGTTTTGCGGGTCCTTTCATACAGTCTTTTGGTGGAATAACAGAGTATGCTGATACCTTTGGTGTACAGCATGCCAACATGCTTATCTCGTTGAGTCAGATTAGCGAGACACTTTGTATCCTTCTCATTCCCTTCTGTTTGCGCAAGTTCGGCATCAAGCGTGTGATGATGATTGCCATGCTGGGTTGGGTGCTGCGTTTCGGCTTCTTTGGTGCAGGTAATCCTGGTTCCGGAGTCTGGCTTTTCATTCTAAGTATGATTGTCTACGGTGTTGCCTTTGACTTCTTCAATATCAGTGGTTCGCTCTTTGTCGACAAGGAGACAGACCTCAGCATCCGTAATAGTGCGCAAGGGCTTTTCATGATGATGACGAACGGTTTGGGTGCAACGATTGGTACTCTTTCAGCTCAGGAAGTTATCAACAAGTATGTAAATGACTTACAGAATGCCACTCCGCTTCAAACAGCAGAAGGATGGAGCACTTGCTGGTACATATTTGCTGGTTATGCTCTAGTCGTGCTGATTGCCTTTACCATTCTCTTCCGTTATAAGCACGAAAATAAGTAATTCAACTAGTTGAAAAGGTTATTGATATATTACAAATACAAGCCAATAATTCTTCAGCAAAATATACAAGCAAACAGAAGTATAAAATCTATAACCTAAAACCTAGAACCTAAAAGTTAAGCACATGCGAAACTTGACCAAGTAATTAAATTCATGGCAAAAGAACTTCGTTTTTTCTATACGCATGATGTGCAAAAGGGTGAACTGCCTCAAGACGAGGCACAGCATGCCTTACGTGTGCTGCGCTTGGGCGTGGGCGATGAACTTAATCTGATGGATGGTCAGGGCAGCTACTATCGTGCAGAGATCACGACTGCTACGGGACATCGATGCCTATTTAAGATCATTGAGAAGCAGGAGCAGCCATGTGCCTGGCACGGACGCGTGCATCTTGCCATGGCTCCTACCAAACTGAACGACCGCACGGAGTGGTTTGTAGAAAAGGCTACCGAGATTGGAGCCGATGAGTTCAGTTTTCTGGATTGTCAGTTCAGTGAGCGCCGTGTGCTCAAGACCGACCGTGTGGAGAAGATTGTCGTCTCGGCCATGAAGCAGAGCCACAAGGCATGGAAGCCCGTGGTCAATGAGATGATTACCTTCCGTAAGTTCGTGGAGCAAGAGAGAGAGGGACAAAAGTTCATCTGTCACTGCTACGATGCCGAGGATATCGCTGAGAAATTATGTACTTCCTCATGCGAGAAACCGCATCTCAAGGACGTTGTGAATGCTGAAGGCGACTGCACCGTGCTCATCGGCCCTGAGGGCGACTTCAGCATCGACGAGGTATGTCTGGCCATACAACACGGCTACACCCCGGTAAGCCTCGGTACAAGTCGTCTGCGAACAGAAACTGCAGCCCTCGTTGCCGTCCACATCATGCAACTCAAAAAACAGATTTAAACCTCATAACCTTTTAAAGATATGAATAAGAAGAAAATGTTTATCATCGGCGGCGTAGCAGCCGTAGTGATAGTAATCGTATTGTGCCTCCTGTGCTGTGGTGGCAAGAAGGAGCAGTATTGCTCAGTGATTCCCAAGGATGCCGTGGCTGTATGGCGTGTTGACGGCAAGTCTTTCCTCGACAAGCATGACATCGACATCTCTCCCTTACTGACTATGATGACAGGCTCCAGTGATGGCAAGATCAATATCGGTGTCGACTTCGATAAGCCTATCTACGGCTTTGCTCTAGAGAATGGTACTTTTGGTGTCGTGGCTAAGATGGAAGATGCAGAAGCACTGTCATCAATCATTGGTACGACCGCAGGCAGCAAGACTAAGGAGAGGCAAGGCTACAACTGGTTTGAGATGAGTGATATCGTCGTGGCATACGACGATGAACGTCTGCTTGCCTTGAGCGGCGCTGGCATGAACACTCGCAAGATCATCCTCAACCTTTTGGAGCAGGACGCTAACGAGAGCATCCTCTCTACCAAGCGTTACGACAATCTTATGGGTGCCAAGAAACCTGTCGCTTTGATCTTCTCTCCCATGCAGGTTAAGGGTGCTAATGTGGCTATGGCAATGGCCGGTCAAAGCGCTAAAGCAATGGACTTCGATCTGCTGATGACTTTCGATGTGGAGAAGCAGAACGCTGTGCTTGCGGCAGACATTTGTCCCAACAGTGACGAGGCTAAGGAATTGTATGAGAAGAACAGTGCTTATATGACCAAGATCAGTGGTAAGTACGTCTCTTCAGTTTGTGAGAAGCCTTTCATTTGGGCTGCTGCTAACATCCAAGGCAGCAAGTTTGTCGATGCCATCAAGTCGTCTGAGGCTGCCAAGTTGCTGGAAGGTCCTGTGACGTCTATCTTCAACATCCTCAGCAGCCTGAATGGCGATATCACATTCTGTATGCCTACCGTGGATCCCAATCATGGTGGATTCATGTTTATGGCAGAGACCAATAATCTGGACGTTGAGAATCTCATTAGCCTCGTAACGATGCAGGGTGATGACGACATGGATCTCAGTTCAGCTATTCAGTCCCTCAAGGTAGGCCCCGATGCATATTGTATCTCCAACGGCAACAATCCCTTCTTTGTAGGAAAGAAGGACAATAACTTCTACGTCGCAACAAGCAACGACCTCACTGCTAAGGTTGGTAAAGAGATCGAGAGCGGTTTGGAGGATATCAAGGATGAGATCACCAACTCTTATTTCTATTTTACGATGGATCTCGCTCCCGTGAAGAGCCTGATGATGCAGGAACCTGAATTCCGTACATACGCCACGCTCTTTGCCAATCGCTTGTCAAAGCTCGATCGTCTCACCATGATTGCCACCGAGCCTACTCATCTGGAGCTCCGTCTCTCGGTAAAGGACGGCGAGGACTTTGTGAAGGCTATGTTCAAGTAAACCGTATGGATTGTATTACATTACAGGACGCACTGCCCAAGGTCTTCCTCCATCGCACCGACATCGTAAGCGATATCTGGAAGACCCAAGCAGTCTTTGAGCGTGGACAGCTCTACCTCGTCGAGGCTAACAGCGGTACGGGTAAGAGTTCAATGTGCAGCTACATTATTGGCTATCGTCATGATTTCGAAGGTAAGATACTCTTCGACAACGACGATATCAAGCAGTATAGCACCGGCAAGTGGGTGCAGTTGCGTCAGACGTCGCTGAGCCACGTTTTCCAGGAGCTTCGTCTCTTCCCCGAGCTTACTGCTCTTGAGAACGTGGAGATCAAGAACAACCTGACGGGCTTCAAGCCGAAGAAGCAGATCTTGGAGTGGTTTGATGCCCTCGGCATTGGCGACAAACTCGACCAGAAGATCGGTAAGATGAGTTTCGGTCAGCAGCAACGTGTAGCCATGATACGTGCCCTCGTGCAGCCCTTCGACTTCATTCTAGCTGACGAACCCATCAGTCATCTCGATGAGACGAACAGCCGCATCATGGCGGATATCATGATGCAGGAGGCCAAGTCGCAGGGTGCAGGTGTCATTGTGACGAGCATTGGTAAGCACATGGAGTTGCAGTATGACAAGGTGCTAAAGCTATAGTTTTTCAATTTTCAATCTTCAATATTCAATCTGAAAAATGAGACTCGTTTGGAAACTCTTGCGTCAGCATATCAGCATCGGGCAGCTCGTTGGTTTCTTCTTTGCCAACCTGCTCGGTATGCTCATCGTCCTACTCTCCGTACAGTTCTATCAGGACGTCAAGCCAGCTTTCTCACAGGAGGACAGCTTCATCAAGAATGACTATCTCATCGTCTCCAAGGCTATCTCGACGATAGGCGGCCTTAGCGGTTCCACTTCTATCTTCAGTGAGGACGAGATAGCCGACATCGCCTCACAGCCCTTCACCAATGGAGTGGGCGGTTTCACAGCTACGCAGTATCACGTGGCAGCAGCCTTCGGTATGAGCGGACAACCAGCTTTCAGCACCGACATGTTCTTTGAGTCTGTGCCGAGCGAGTTTGTCGATGTGAAGTCCGACCAGTGGCATTTCGATGAGAATGAGGCCATCGTGCCTATTGTTCTTCCTCGTTCCTATCTGGCCATCTATAACTTCGGTTTCGCTCCCTCGCAGTCGCTTCCCAAGATCACCGAGGACCTTGCCGGTATGGTGCAGATGGTCATCGTGATGCGTGGCAACGGCATGGAGCAGCACGTCAACGGTAGGGTAGTAGGCTTCAGCAATCGTCTGAACACTATTCTCGCTCCCGAGGAATTTATCCGTTGGAGCAATGCCAAGTTCGCGCCCAATGAGGACGCTTCGCCCACACGTCTTATTGTGGAGGTGAAGAACCCTGCCGACGAGCAGATCATGCAGTACTTCGGCGATCAGGGCTACGAGATTGCCGAGGACAAGCTCGATGCCGGCAAGACGATGTTCTTCCTGCGCATCGTGAGCGGCATAGTCATGGGTGTCGGTCTGCTCATCAGTCTCCTGTCGTTCTACATCCTCATGCTCAGCATCTACCTGCTGGTGCAGAAGAACACGCAGAAACTGCAGAACCTCCTCCTCATTGGCTATTCTCCAGCCAAGGTCAGCCTTCCCTATCAGCTGCTCACCATCGGTATGAATGCCCTCGTGTTGGTCATCTCGCTTATGCTTCTGGCCATGGTGCGTGGCTACTACCTCGACATGCTGTGGAGCGTCTTCCCTGAGATGGATACGAGTGGCCTCCTGCCCGCTATCCTTTTGGGACTCGCTCTCTTTGTGGTGGTCAGCATCATCAACATTGTGGCTGTGCATCGTAAGGTGATTGCCATCTGGAAGAACAAGGAGTAATAATTTCTCACGATTACTTATGCAGAAGTTAATAGAATTATATAAGGAATACACAGATGCAAAGCCTGTCCGTATCGTCGAGATAACCGGCAGTGGCAGCAACCGTCAGTACTATCGCCTTACGGGCGAGGACGGCAAGACGGTGGTGGGAGTAGTGGGTACGAGTCGCGACGAGAACCACGCCTTCTGCTATCTGGCAGACCATTTCACGCGTCGCCAGTTGCCCGTGCCCGAGGTGCTCAAGGTCAGCGAGGATGGCTTGCGCTATCTGCAGACCGACTTGGGCAGCACGTCGCTCTTCGATGCCCTCAAGGCTGGTCGTGAGGCAGGAGGACGCTATACGCAGCATGAGAAAGAACTGCTGCGTCGCACTATCCGTCAGTTGCCCAACTTGCAGCTGCGTGGCGCACGTGGATTGGACTTCTCGCATTGCTATCCACAGGCTGAGATGGATCAGACGAACGTGCTCTTCGACCTCAACTACTTCAAGTACTGCTTCCTGAAGGCTACGGGTCTCGACTTCCACGAACTGAAGCTCGAAGCCTCCTTCCAACTCCTGGCCAAGGATATCGTCAGCGACAGCTCTGAGTCCTTCCTCTATCGTGATTTTCAGGCACGCAACGTTATGCTCGATGCTGAGGGCAATCCCTACTTCATCGACTTCCAGGGAGGTCGTCGTGGCCCTGTGCAGTACGACCTGGCAAGCTTCCTGTGGCAAGCCTCTGCGCAGTACAGCGACGAGCTGCGCCGTGAACTTATTGACGAGTATGTCGACGCCCTGAAACAGTACACGGAAATCAACGAACAGCAGTTCCGTCAGCGTCTGCAGCTCTTCGTGCTCTTCCGCCTCCTACAGGTGCTCGGAGCCTACGGTTTCCGTGGTTATTTCGAGCGTAAGAAGCACTTCCTTGAGAGCATTCCCTATGCTATGCAGAACCTTCGCAAACTCCTTCAGGAGGAAAACGGATGTCCCTATCCCTACCTCAAAGAGGTACTTACCGATCTGGTGAACCTGCCTCAGTTTGTCCCGCAGCCCGAGAAGCCCGTGGAGCGTGCCGATGGCTATCGTACCACCGACACCAATCCCTACAATCCTCATCCTGCAGATGGTCCTGCCACTTTCTCCAAGTACGATGGCAAGGGACCTCTCGTGGTCGATGTCTACAGCTTCTCCTACCGCAAGGGTATCCCTCAGGACGAGAGCGGCAATGGCGGTGGCTACGTCTTCGACTGTCGCAGCACGCACAACCCCGGTCGATACGAACCCTACAAGCAGCTCACAGGCCTCGATGAGCCGGTTATCCGTTTCTTGGAGGACGATGGCGAGATCCTGACCTTCCTCGATAGCGTCTACAAACTGGCTGATGCCCACGTCAAGCGTTACATGCAGCGTGGCTTCACCCACCTGATGTTCTCGTTCGGTTGCACCGGTGGTCAGCATCGTAGCGTGTACAGTGCGCAGCATCTTGCTGAGCACATACATCGTAAGTTCGGTATCGAGGTGCATATTTCTCATCGTGAACAACATATCTCTAAAATCCTCCCTGTACTATGATCGCCTTTATCTTTGCTGCTGGCTTAGGGACGAGATTGAAGCCACTTACTGACACTATGCCTAAGGCGCTTGTGCCTGTGTCGAATAAGCCTTTATTGCAGCACGTTCTTGAGAAGCTTGCCAAGGCTGGTTTTGATGAGTTCATTATTAATGTGCACCACTTTGCCGACATGATTGAGTTTTGGTGTCATGCCGCTATGATGCAGAGCGATGCATTCCATATCTCGTTCTCCGACGAGCGCGCCCAGCTGCTCGAGACGGGTGGTGGCATCAAGCACGCCGCATCCTTGCTCCGGTATGCCGACCACTTCCTCATCCACAACGTCGACATCCTCTCTAACTGCGACCTCCAGTCCTTCTGGCAGGCAGGTATCACGAACGATGCACAGTTGCTCGTCAGCGAGCGTGACACGCAGCGCTACCTCATCTTCGACTCCGAGATGCGACTGATGGGGTGGACCAACATCAAGACCGGTGAGGTAAAGAGTCCTTATCCCGCAGTGCACGAAAATCCACGTGCCTACTCGCTCTATGCCTTTGCCGGCATCCACATGATGGACACCCGTCTCATCAAACTCATGGACAGCTTCCCCGATAAGTTCAGCATCATCGACTTCTACCTCAGCATCTGCGATCGCGTTGCCATCCGTGGCTACATCCAGCCTGACCTTCGCCTCATGGATGTTGGTAAGCTCGACACGCTTGAACAGGCAGAAGCCTTCATTGCAAGCATCAATCTCTGACAAAATGAATGTTTTGCAAAAATTGCCGGATTATTTTCTCTTTTTTTGAAGAAAAGTTCGTATCTTTGCAACCTCATAACCTTATAACCTCAAAACCTCATAACCCCAAAACCTCATAACCTCAAATATAGAATATGCAACAGAAAATCATCATCCTCGACTTCGGCAGTCAGACCACGCAGCTCATTGCGCGTCGTCTGCGCGAGCTGGATACTTTCTGCGAGATTCTGCCTTATAACAAGTTCCCCGTAGGCGACAAGAGCGTCATCGGTGTGATCCTGGCGGGCAGTCCGTTCAGTGTGTATGACCCAGAGGCCTTCAAGGTCGATCTCACCCAGTTTGTTGGTTCTCTGCCCGTACTGGGCATCTGCTACGGCGCACAGTTCATCGCCTATAACAACGGCGGTAACGTAGAGCCCGCTGGCAGCCGTGAGTATGGCCGTCAGAACCTCACAACCATCCATAAGGAGTGCCCCCTCTTCCATGGCTTCGACGACAACAGTCAGGTGTGGATGAGCCACGGCGACACCATCACAGCCATCCCCACAGGAGCCTCTGTTGTGGCTTCTACCGAGACAGTGGAGAACGCAGCTTACTACTGTCCCGATGCTGCGTTGATGGGTCAGTATGATGGGCACTGCCCTGTCATGGGTGTGCAGTTCCATCCCGAGGTGTTCCACAGCATTCAAGGCACTCTTCTGCTCAAGAACTTCGTTGTCGACATCTGCGGTGGACGTCAGGACTGGAGTGCTGCCAACTACATCGAGACTACCGTCAAGGAGCTGCGTGAGCAGATCGGCACGGATCGTGTCATCCTTGGCCTCTCAGGTGGTGTCGACAGCTCTGTGGCAGCCGTATTGCTCAACCGTGCCATTGGCAAGCAGCTCACCTGTATCTTCGTCGATCACGGTATGCTGCGTAAGAACGAGTTTGTAGACGTGATGAAGGACTACGAGTGCCTCGGCCTCAACGTCGTTGGCGTTGATGCAAGCGACAAGTTCCTCGGCGACCTCGATGGCGTGACAGAGCCCGAGAAGAAGCGTAAGATCATCGGTCGCGACTTTGTGGAAGTGTTCGATGCAGAAGCAAAGCGCATCATCGCCGAGAGCAAGGAGGGTGACAGCGAGGTACGCTGGCTCGCACAAGGCACCATCTACCCCGACCGTATCGAGTCGCTCAACATCACGGGTAAGGTTATCAAGAGCCATCACAACGTGGGTGGTCTGCCCGAGGAGATGCACCTCAGCCTCTGTGAGCCCCTCAAGTGGCTGTTCAAGGACGAGGTACGCCGCGTAGGTCGATCGCTCGGTATGCCCGAACATCTCATCACGCGCCATCCCTTCCCCGGTCCCGGTCTGGCAGTACGTATCCTTGGTGCCATTACGCGCGAGAAGGTACGCGTCCTGCAGGATGCCGACGACATCTATATCCGTGGTCTTCGCGAGTACAAGGTGAAACTCTCTGGTGAGGAGGCACGCCGTGTCTTGGCTGCTGGTGTTCCCGCCAACATGGAGAACGGTGAGATTGAGGTCTCGCTCTACGATCAGATCTGGCAGGCCGGTGCCATACTCCTCAGCGAGGTTCGCTCAGTAGGTGTCATGGGTGATGAGCGCACCTACGAGAACCCCGTTGCCCTTCGTGCCGTTACCTCAACCGATGCCATGACAGCAGACTGGGCACACTTGCCCTACGACTTTATGGCCAAGGTTTCAACCGACATCATCAACAAAGTGAAGGGTGTTAACCGCGTTTGCTACGACATTTCCTCTAAGCCACCAGCAACGATAGAATGGGAGTGATAAATTCCTGAAAATAAAATAGATAGACCATTGTTTAAGTTCTTGGAGTTAGACCTAAACAATGGTCTTTTGTTTAATCCTTAGGTTCGAATCGATGGTACCCTGTTATCTCATGCCCAGCGGTTCACTTTTCGTGTTCCTCAAGCGGTTTGTTGGGGTTAATGATGGCAAAAAGAGATCTGGTAAGTTCGGGATTGTACGTCATGGCCTGCTGAAAGTATACCTTGCGCATGGGGTGGATTGCAATGAAGTGTGTGCTGTAGGCAAGGTAGGGTAGGCAACGGGCCTCCTTCTCTGGCATGTCGCTGTCCATGAGTTTCTCTAGGATGTCGGTTGCCGTCTCGAATTCGTCATTCTCTGCAAAGGTGATGGCTATCATGAGCTTGGTGGTCTGTTGGTCGTCGCTCATGTCTAGCGCGGTCTGAAAAAGATCTTCGGCCATATACGGCTTGCCGTTCTCCAAATGGTACTGTCCTTGGAGCAGGAAATAGTCGCTGTCCTGCTTGCGCCCCTCTGCCTCATAGCACTTGTCAAGGTAGTCAAGTGCTTCGCGTAGTCCTTTCGTCTTGCTCGCCAAGAAACTGTACTGCAAGTAGATGCGTGATCGTTCGGGAGAGTCTTCTGTTGTCAGTTCATAGGCTTTCGACAGCATCTCGTAGGAGTCTTCGTAGAACCCGAGATTTGACAACGTGACGGAGGCGAAGAAGATGGCTGAAACGTCCTCAGGATTCCTCTTGAGGTAGTCCTCGTACTGTAGGAAAGCTTCTGCCATGCGGTTAAGATGGAAGAGACAGTTGGCACGGATGAGCTTGGCTTGCTCATTCTTTTCGTCGAGCGCGAGGAGATACTCGATGGCCTCCAGTGCCTCGCTGTAGTGCTCCTGTCCGCTTTGTGCTTCTGCCATGAGGTTCCATGCCTCCTTGTTGAAGGGCTCTTGACTCAGGATGTCGTCAAGCAAGGTGACGGCTTCACTGACCTTTCCGCAACATACCATGATGTCGCTCAGCAGTATGTCTGTTTTCTTGAACTTGGGGAACTCCTTCTTTAGCTGCTTGGCCCAAAGCGTGGCCGTCTCCCATTCGTCGTAGTCCATGAACACACCTGCAGCATCGTAGAGGAAGAGGTCCTTGTCCTCCTCCAGCGTCTCATAGTATGCCTGCAGTCTGTGATAGGCCTCCTCCTGCCGTCCCTCCTTGATGAGAATCTCTGCCCAAAGGAACTGCACCTCGCGATCGTTCTGATCGTCAATGGCTTTTGCGATGCGTCGTGCCGCTTTCATGTTGCCATGAAACATCTGCTGTCGCGATAGGAAAACCTGTGGGTCGATGGCGTCGGGATGTAGCTGCACGGCGAGATTGATGCACTCCGTGGCATCCGGCTCGCGCTCGTTTACCATGTAGTATTCCGCGATGTCGGTCAGTTCGTCGGCATCCATATAAACTTGTCTGCCCTCACTGAGGGCAGACTCGTATTGTGCAAGAGCTTCCTTGAACTCTTCTTCTTCGAAATATGAAAGATCTTCGCTTCTCAAATTCTAATTATCCTTTCAGTCCTACGGTCTTATTGAAGATGGGGTTCTCGGGAGTAGAGTCGGTGTCGACATTGTAGTAGCCGATGCGCTGGAACTGCAGGTAGCTGAGTGCGGGCAGTGTGGCAGCATACTCCTCGATGTAAGCGTTCTTGTTGACACGCAGAGAGTCGGGATTGAGGAAGGGGCGCATGGCGTCGATACCACGTACGCCATTGTCCTTCTCGTACTGCTTGATGGCATCGCGAGGATTCTCGCATGTCCACAGACAGTTGTAATCGCGCACTTCACAGGTGATGCTGTGCTGGCAGCTTACCCAGTGTAGTGTCTTACCCTTGATCTTGCGGTCTGCACCGGGCAGACCACTGCGTGTCTCAGGATCGTAGGTGGCATGGATGCAGGTGATGTTGCCCTCAGCGTCCTTCTCTACGCACTTGTAGTTGCCCTCTGCGTCCTTTTCATCGCTGCAGGCAATGATGTAGCCGTTCTTCAGACGTACCTCTTTACCAGGGCCTAGGCGCATGAACTTCTTGCCGCCATCCTCTTGGAAGTCAGAACGCTCGATGTAGAGCTCACGGCTGAACTTGATGATATGTGTGTTGCCTTCCTCGATGATCTTGCCCTCTTCGTCCTTCAATTCGGGATTGTTGATGGCTACCATCTCCTCCACCTGGTCGGCGGGATAGTTGTCGAGCACCAGCTTGACGGGATCCACCACAGCACTTACGCGGATGGCACGTGTGTTGAGATCCTCGCGGCAAGCAGCCTCCATGAGTTTGATGTCGTTGAGCGCATCGAAAGTGGTGTAGCCAATCTTGTCGATGAAGTTAAGGATGGCCTGAGGACTGTAGCCACGACGGCGGATACCACAGATAGTTGGCATACGGGGGTCGTCCCATCCGTTTACGATGCCCTCCTTAGTGAGGATGAGCAGGTTACGTTTTGACATCAGTGTGTAGTTCAGGTTGAGCTTGTTGAACTCAAACTGACGAGGACGGTTGTCCTCTATGTCGCCTTCGTCACCACGCCACTCCTTGATCCAAGTCACGAAGAGATCGTAGAGCTCGTGGTGGGGAACGAACTCAAGCGTGCAGATGGAGTGGGTGACGCCCTCCAGGTAGTCGCTCTGTCCGTGTGTGAAGTCGTACATGGGGTAAGCGTTCCACTTGTTGCCGGTACGCCAGTGGGGCAGGTTCAGTACGCGGTACATGATGGGATCGCGGAAGTGCATGTTGCTCGAACTCATGTCGATCTTGGCACGCAGAATCATTTTGCCGGGCTCCACGTTGCCACTGTTCATCTCGCGGAACAGCTTCAGTGACTCTTCAGCAGGACGATCACGGTAGGGACTGTTCACACCGGGCTCTGTGGGAGTGCCCTTCTGTGCAGCAATCTCCTCACTCGTCTGCTCGTCAACGTATGCTCTGCCCTGCATGATGCACCACTCAGCAAAATCCCAGAGACCCTGGAAGTAGTCGCTGGCGTAGCACACCTTGCCCCAATCGTAGCCCAGCCACTTGATGTCGCGCTCAATAGCCTCCACGTATTCCGTGTCCTCCTTCTGAGGGTTGGTGTCGTCCATTCGCAGGTTGCACACGCCACCATATTTCTTGGCGATACCGAAGTCCATTGCGATGGCCTTGGCATGTCCGATGTGCAGGTATCCGTTGGGTTCGGGTGGGAAACGTGTCTGCAGTCGGCCTCCATTCTTTCCTTCTGCCAGGTCCTTTTCCACTATATGCTCGATAAAGTTCAAGCTTTTCTTCTCTGTCGTTGCGTTTTCGGTAGTTGCCATTTTATACGTACTATTACCTTATTTATAAATATTAATGCAAAAGTACGAAAAATAATTGAGATGGCATAGGCTTGGGGCTGCATTTTTAGCTCTGTCACACTTTTTTTGACATAGAATAAGGCAAATACCTAAAAATATGCTAAAGAACATAAAAAAATGTTTGCGAATGTCGTAAATTATGACGAACTTTGCATTTGATTTATAAAACAATCTTTTTACCTTAAAAACTAATACCTATTGAATTCTGTGTGAAGGCTGTGTCGCGAGACACGGCCTTTATTATTTTCACTTCCCTTTTACTCCTTTTTCCCCTCTCTTTCTACATAGTATCCCAGTTTGTAGAATTGGAAGATCTTGATGCTGGGGTGGGAGCCTAAAAGGTTGCGGCGTAGGATAGGGCGCGTAAGCTTATAAGCGAGGCGTAATGCCCATGTCAGATGGTAGCCTTTGATGCGTTGCAGGCATTTTAGAAGGGTAGAGTACTCTGCTAGTTCCTCTCGCATCTGCCACAATGTGTGCAGTTGCTGCTCTGTTTTACGCAAGAAGATGTCGTTTCTCTCGATGTCTCCGTTTAGGGCAGTGATGTCAGTGTGGTGTACCTTGATGCCATTTTGCTCGAGGCGTCTTCCGAAAAGCAGATCCTCGTAACCCGAACGCCTTATAGACTCGTCGAATGGGTTCTGCAGCATAAGCGTGTGGGGAATCATGAAGTGTGAGGTACGGAAGTGCGCGTATGGATGTGCGTTTCGCTGTTCGGCTGTGAAGCGCTTCTCCATCTGTTTTTCGTATCTCCATCGTAACGACTGAGTGGGTGAGGGGAGTGTGTCGGGATGGAGAATCGTGCCGCAGCACACTGTTCCTTCCTCTCGGCTTTCCAAATATTTCTTAATGAAATAGGCATCCTTGACAATGGTGTCACAATCTATGTAAAGCAGCCATTTGCCATGCGCCTCTCGGCAGAGCAGGTTTCTTGTGGCTGCACTTCCGCGATTCCTGTCTGTACGTACGTAACTAACATGGTGCGCCTCACAAAAATCACGTACGGACGCAACTAAGGCTGCGTCCGTACTGTAATCGTCCCCTACGATGATTTCTGCCTCCTCGGGCATTTGCGGCATAAGTGTCTGCAGCAAAGGCCTACAATCGTAATTGTACGATGGGATAAGGATGGATAGTATCACTTTGCTATGGCGTATATTTCTTAAATCTGTTCTCTTTATTGTATAGAGGCAATTCGTGTGCATCCCATGATGGAGATGGCATTGCCTGCTCTGTCGAATTCTTCTACCATCATCATGACGATGACGAGAACCATCTGTCCACCTGCGTGCATGTGGACGTAGATGTCGCCACGTTCTCGTTGTCCTGCCTTCAGGCTTTCAATCATCTCGTCAAATGCCTTTCTCTCAGCGGGATCCTTCACTCTGCCCAAGATGACCTCAGACTTCCACATGAGGTATCCTCTCTTTTCGTCGAAGTCGTTGAAGTCCTCATCTTCGCCATAGAGGGTCTCCTTGGAGTAGATCTTGTCTTCGTCGAGACGCCAGTGCCATATCTTCACACCACAGAGGTACTTTGCCTTCATGATCTCGTGGTACTCCATACGGCGTTCATGCTCCATGCGTCGGTCTGCGTCCATATTGATGGTGTAAACGTCCAGCGTGTCCTCGTCTATGGGCTTCATGACGACATTCAGTTCACCCAATGAGGTGCCGTTGTATTGCCAGATTTCTGTGGCTTGCTTAGTGAGACAGCGTGTGGCATGATGAATCCAGAAGGGATTAGATTCCTTCAGCAGCTCGCTTCTGCGTTTTCCAATGGGATCGACGCTCTTGTAGTAATCGCGGAAGAAACTGTTAGCGTCAGTGCAGTATGAGTCGGTGATAAATCCGTTCTCGTCACGAATGACTTTGTATCTGGCATACATAAAGGGCAAGTTATCGGCAAATTGACGATAGTCTTTCTCGAATGTGTCGTTTTCGTTGGCCATAATCTTATGACAATGTTTTTGTTTCTTAAATACCTGCTGAAAATTTGTGCAAATTTACGAATTATTTCTTTCTTTTTGTGGTTTTTTTACACTTTTTTCTTAATTTTGCATGCAAATAATAAAAATAGGTAGTTGGATATGGCTCCATTGGCAGAAAGAATGCGTCCAACGACGCTTGATGATTACATCGGACAGCAGCATCTTGTAGGTGAGGGTGCAGTCTTACGTCGCATGATCGATGGCGGAAAGTTAAGTAGTTTCATCTTGTGGGGACCTCCGGGAGTTGGAAAGACTACCCTTGCCACCATTATCGCACATCAACTCAAGACACCGTTCTACACGCTCTCTGCCGTGACGAGCGGTGTGAAGGATGTGCGTGATGTGATTGAGAAAGCCAAGCAGTCGCGCTTCTTTGATTCGCCTAGCCCGATCCTCTTTATCGATGAGATACACCGCTTCAGCAAGAGCCAACAGGATTCACTCCTTGGTGCCGTGGAGCAAGGCGTAGTTACCCTCATCGGAGCAACTACCGAGAATCCAAGTTTCGAGGTGATACGTCCTTTGCTCTCACGCTGTCAGGTGTATGTGCTGAAGTCGCTTGAGAAGGACGATTTGATGCAGCTGGTCTACCGTGTCATAGAGAAGGATGTGGAACTCAGCAAACGTCAATACGACGTTCAGGAGACTTCTGCATTGATGCGTTATAGTGGTGGTGATGCCCGTAAGTTGCTCAACATCCTCGAACTGATCTATGAAGCCGCACCTGCCAATGGCCCCGTAGTGATTACCGACGCCATCGTGTCTGAACGCTTACAGCAGAACCCCTTGGCGTATGACAAGGATGGTGAGATGCACTATGACATCATCTCTGCCTTTATCAAGAGCATACGTGGTAGCGATCCTGATGGCGCTATCTATTGGTTGGCGCGCATGATCGAAGGTGGTGAGGATCCTGCCTTCATTGCCCGCCGTCTTGTCATCTCTGCCAGTGAGGACATAGGACTTGCTAACCCTAATGCTTTGCTGCTTGCCAATGCGGCCTTCGATGCCGTGATGAAGATAGGTTGGCCGGAAGGTCGCATCCCTTTGGCCGAAGCCACAGTCTACCTTGCCACTTCACCTAAGAGTAACTCCTCCTACATGGCCATCAATACGGCTCTGCAGAAGGTGCGTCAGTCGGGCAACCAACCAGTACCCCTTCACTTGCGTAATGCGCCCACGCAGTTGATGGAGGAACTGGGCTACAGTGCTGGATACAAGTACGCCCATGACTATAAGGATCATTTTGTAGAGCAGCAATTCTTGCCCGATGCCCTTCGTCATGAGCGTTTCTGGCATCCTCAACCTAATCCTCAGGAGGACAAGCTCAAGGAGCGTATGTTGCGCTGTTGGGGTGACCGTTTCAAGGATTAATTCCCTTTATGTATTCCTCGTAGGATAGTGTGTATCCGCTGGCATCGTATTTATGCGATGCCACGACGGCACATACCGTGCCTTTCTCGAAATCCGTGAGCTTACACCATACTCCTGGCGGAATCAGTATGCCGATGTGAGGCTTCGTCATTCTAATCGAGGCACGCTTCTTCCCATTGTCCACCGTCATCGTGAATTCACCGTGCACCGGGAAGACCACTTCGACGCATGTGTTGTGTGAGTGGTCGCCTCGCGTGGCTCCCTCTGGTATATTATATAAGAAAAAGACGCGCGCGATAGGGAACGGTATGTGTCCATTTCCCTCCATGAAGCATAACTCGCCACGAGCATCGCACGCCTTGGGTGTCACGATCAATTTGCACCCCTTAGGCATGTCCCTCAGGTATGTTCCCTCCATGATGTCCTCTTCGCTCAAATCGGCTGTTGAATGTGTCGTTTCTTGCAATTTTGCCTCCATATTTCAATAATTTTGCACAAAGTTACAAAAAAGTTTCCAAAACATTTGCAAGAATGAAAAAAAACATCTACCTTTGCAACGCATTTGAGAGAGATGCCTGCTACAAAGCAGTAAATTTAGTGCGAAACGAGGAAGTTTGGGTGAGTGGCTGAAACCACCAGTTTGCTAAACTGACGTACGGGTTACCGTACCGGGGGTTCGAATCCCCCAGCTTCCGCTAAAGTCTCAATCAGATGCAGCCGGCGCTTTCGTCTAGCGGCTAGGACACATGCCTCTCACGCATGGAACACGGGTTCGATTCCCGTAGGCGCTACAAAACACTCGACTGTTCAAAGAGTATAAACATCGAACAAATGGCGCTTTCGTCTAGCGGCTAGGACACATGCCTCTCACGCATGGAACACGGGTTCGATTCCCGTAGGCGCTACAAAGAAGAGAATCTTACGAGATTCTCTTTTTCTTTATGGATGCGATATACAATTAGGTACATTTTTTTTTTCAGCCCAAAATGGCTCAAGGGTTCCGATTTGTGTGGGTTAAACGATTGGTAATTAGTTTATTATGCCCGTCGAACCCTACGTCGAACCCCTCTTTATGGTTCGACGGGGGGGCGACGTTAGTATCTTATTAAGTATTAGTGGAATAGATGGTGTTTGTTGGAACCCTTGGGCTTTTTGGGCGTTTTAAAACTTTTTTTCGTAACTTCTCTTTGATATAAATGTTACATGGGCATAGTAACTTTGGTCCTACTGGGGGGTGCGTTTGCATTCCCCTGGCGGTTCTGGCGATGTGTTGCACAAATGACGCTCGGTATTTTGTTTTTCCGCTATCGGCGGAAAATAAAATGTCGCTGCATGATTTATTTTTCCGCCATCAGCGGAAAAATCACACTCCTAGCAGTCTTAGGGAATGCGTAGTAAAGTAAAAAAATGTTGCACAGAAAATCTTTGTGTCCTGTAGCACAGATTCCTGGAATCTGATAAAGAAGTAGACAAAAATCATTCCATATTTTTGTTTTTGAATATTTTTTTGTGTACCTTTGCATTCGAAACATCAAGAGCAGTCGCTTTTAGCGAATTCGCCAACCGAGCTTAGTTCTGCCACGGTGGTAAAACGATGTGAATTGTATAACAATTAAAAATAAAGAACATGAAGAAGTACAACTCCATTGTGCTAAATGTTCCTCATTCTTCTATTGAGGGACTATGCGATTCTAATTGGACATTAGAACCTGAATTTTTCTCTAAAGTCAAGAAATGGACAGATTGGTATACCGACTATCTATTCAGATGTAACCATCCAAATATTAAGATGGTAAGATCTAGTCTTTCACGTTTTGTTATAGATACGGAAAGATTACTTGACGATCCTCTTGAAGAAGTAGGACAGGGCATAATCTACAAATCTTTTGAAAAGCATCAGCGGACACTTCATAACAATGAGGAGTCATTGTTGATGCATTATTACAACTCGCATATCCAGCAGTTGCGTAATGCCCTAACATCACAATCTTTATTAATAGATTGTCATTCATTTCCGTCATCTCTTTCTGATAAGATTGATGTTTGCATTGGATATAATAACGATTGGAGTAAACCTGATGATGACACAATAAAACTATTCGTTACCACATTTGAGTCTTACGGTTTTAGAGTGAGGATTAACGATCCGTATTCAAATTCCATATCTCCTGAATGTAAGTTTTATTATTCATCCATAATGGTAGAGCTTAACAAGGGTGTTTATATGAACGAAGACACACTCGATTTGTTACCTGATTATAATAAGGTTAGAGCGTGTTTACATTCTATTTATAATTCCTTGCTTGATGACTCTGTGCAATCGCATACATGCCAATTCTACTTTTCGTCATCATCATTACCTGATTTGGTAAATTCATTTAATGCACAGGTTGGAAACCATGGCTGGTCTTCTGCACGTGCCGCTCACGACCAAGCTCTTATTGGTGAGCTGGTACGTCGTGGCGTTGATGTATCTGTCATTTCTGACGGACACTCAATATCGTTTGCTCATCATGTTGCTCTTGATGATTCATCCATGAAGTTGATTATCCAGAACTAATTTAATACTATTCCTTTAGAAAAATTCGCAATCAACCAATTATCAATATTTAATAGTCAGAGACGGCAATACGTAGAAAAATGTGAAAGTGTTGCTGTGCTTAACTCTTTTCCATTATTTATCTATGAGTATTTGAAATAATTTGATTTTCTGGATAGTATAAGAGCAGTATCGATTTCGTTTCGGTACTGCTCTTATTGGATATGTAGGGCGTTATTTTTTATGCTGCCAGTGATGGATATAGCAACTTGTTCAGTTTATAACGAAAACCGTTGATGGTTAGCTTGCCATAAGGAGCGATGTCCTCGTGAAGCATGAAGCCTGTTTCCTGGTAATACTTGTTACGAAGTGATGTGATAGACGATACTTGTTCTTGGCTTTGCAATGTGATGTTGTAATATCGGATAAGGGTAGGGTAGAGCGAATCAAAGTCGTTGTTGATATGCTCTGCCATGGTTTTGTGGTAGTCATGTCAACGAAGTAAATATGATAACTTTGACAGGGCAAAACCTATGCTTTTGCGAGGTCGTAAAATTGAGGCGATTTGCTAAGTATTGATAGTCAATCTTTTGCAAAAATCACGAGAATGGCGTATTTGCGACCAACTTTCTTGCTGATTGCAAATACGCCAAGGAAACAACGGTACGAAAAATCTATGTGTCATAAATTTATCCGAATTTGTAGCATTGTGCGATTTTTGTTATGCTCCACACCGCCTATCGTGACCACAAGATCAAGGAGAATCCGAATGGCTTCCTTGACAGAATAGACACGATACCAACGGAGAAGGAACATCTGTCACAGCAAGGAGTTGTTGTTTATTTTCGATTGCACATGTGCTTGCACACTTCATCAACAATTTCTAACTTTCTTGCTGCATTATAAGCTCCTGGAGATTTTGATATGAAATCGCTAATCAAATCATATTTGAGTGCTTCTTTACGAATATCATCAATGTTTTTCCAACTCCTCCTACCATGCATATGAGAGCATATTTTATCTAGGATTTTCCTTTTTGACGCAGCACTATAAGCCCCAGTAGCCCCTATTCTAAAATCATTCCTTGTATCGTACTTCAATGCTTCATCTTGTAAATCGTCATCTGACCAGTATTTAATTTTCAAAGGCAACAATTCTTTGACTTTATCCATAATCTTTAGGTCTCTAGCAGCATCATAAGCACCTGATTCACTATTCATGAAATCTGTTATAGATTCGAAATTACCTTCTTTTATTCGTAGGAGAATAGTTTCTTCCGTCCAATACAAACCTTTCTTTTGTGCTTCTGTTTTATTATTCATATGAGCCAACATGGTTCGCTCATCTTTATAACCATTAAACGGCATATGTGCACATATTTCGTCAAGAATGTGACGTTTCATAGCAAGTTGATAATGCGCATTATTATTTTCTTGAAGTTCTTTTCTAGAAGAATACATTTGTGCTTCTTGCTTTAATTGCTCATTACTAACTTCATTGGCATTGTTGGGGATAACAACCTCCAACAATCCTCTATTCTTAGCTTGATGAAAGGCAGAGTTATTCTTATTTTTTAATTGAGTTTTGTTCTTGTATTTTCTTATTTCTTTTTCCAACTCTTTGTCTGTATATCTAAATGCTATATGTTTTCCTTTCAGACGGTCTGGGAAATTTACACTAAGTTTTTTCTTTGGCGTTCTCTTGCTTGCATTCTTACTTAATGTAAACTGGCCAGATTCTATAGAACCAAGATATTCGTCCAAATATTCAAGCCAATCGTATCTTTCGCAAATAGAATAAGCATTAGGAAACCTCATTGACATTTCCTTGAAGTCGGTACAATACTTCGCTCTTGATGAACATTTCTGCAGAAGAATTCCAATACGACTATTGGTTCCCAAACCACCTGTTCCTGTCCTATTGAGTGCTTTCCACCCTTTTTCGGTGTAATCTCTCAATATAATACCTTCTAATTCTTTGGCTTTGAAGAAATCGATATAGTCAGACTTAATCACCATTGTAGGTTGCGACGAAGTCTCCTCAATGTGTTTATAGACAGCAGAATTATCTTGAGTTAGATGTTCGTCTTTTCTCCTTTCGAAACTACAAGTTAATCCAACATAGACACATTTGTCCTCAAACTCAAACGCATAGATACCTCGTTTTGTCAGGTCATGCATAGGTATCATATGAGTACAAATCTCATCTAAGAACTTGTGATTATAAGCATATCTATGTTCTCGAGGAAAACGGAACATAAATTCCTGCTTGAAATGACATTGTAAAGCAGCTTCCTTTGCCTGTTCATAAGTAACAGACTTCTTTTTGGTATGTATAAAGATTTCTTTGAGAATCTTCTTCCTTGCGGCATAACGATATACACTTGGATATTCACGCTCCATCTGTGCTTGCGTGCTACATCTTAGCGCAACCATAGCACAATATTCGTATGTATAGTTGTAGATGTAATTGTTTTTCTCTTTCATGTGTTCGAAAGCCACATCCCAATGGTTTTCCAGACACTTCTCATATGCGCCATGACACTTCCTCGCAAATTCTGTTCGCGAGGAGAATGGTTTTGCAGCTCTTACACAGTTTTCTTTTGAATTCTAATAACCGTAAGGTACTTTCATGTCATAGATAACAATTGTGGCAACTATTCTTGACTCCGAAATGAATATATATACCTTTCGCTTCTGCTAATAATTGCAACTGATGCATATTCGTATTACATTCTTTGATGTTGGGACCTAAAATGATTTGTGTAATAGTTAGTGGTGAATCATCTACATTTATTGGAAGGTCAAAATATGTTGTAATCACTCCATTTGTACCGATAGTCCAATCTGTTTCTTGACAACTAATCATGAACCTGGTCTCTTCTTCAACAGAAAAAGCTTTAGGTTTCATAAAATATTGCCAAATGCGATTGTATGAAAGGAATGAGAACTTTATTCCATATTTTGCTAATTCGTTATCTATCGATTTTATGTCTCTTGCTAATATAGAGTTTTCTCCTTCATATTCTGTAGAATGTAAATAGTAATATTCCTTCATCTTGTCAAAGTTTGGACGAAACAATACACATACCCCTTTTGCATCATCTCCGTATAACCTCCACATGGTTAAATCATCAACAAGTGATGTAAAACTTGTGATAAAGCGATGGTTTGCTTTATAAAAACGAGAGTGTTCCATTACAAAGTCTGGATTCTGTGTAGAATCTAGATTCGGTTTTATCTCTTCCCTATCATTCATTGCAGATGGTGAAAACATTCTTAGGTTGCCCGTTTTTAATATTTCAACAAGCGTTGACAAAGACATGTATTTGGCATAATCACCAATTTGGGTAGGCTTTCTTCTAAAATAAGATCTTATGATATTCCACTCTTCCCCGAATTGACTATTAGACCAACTTATGATATAAAATTGTTCGGTATAAGGGTCGTAGCCAATATCCTCAGTGTATAGGTTTCCTTTTGTGATTCTGTTAATACAGTCAGCTACAATGTCTTTCTTCACGTCTAAACCTTGTGTATATCCAAAGACCATATCAAAAAGATCTTCAGCACTATCAAATATTTTTTCTTCTACTTTTTTTCCATAACTTACGATACGAAAAGAATTATTGCTTATTCTGCAGATAGAGTATGCCACTCTCTGCTCTCCTGGAAAATACAAGCATTTTGAAAGACCATTTATTTCATCGTTAAAGTAGAAATATGGATGTTCATTTACGTAGACCATGATAAAAGGATGTTCCTCTTTATCTCTAGTTCTCACGCTATAACTAACTTGCCAATTTTTATCGTTGGTAAGGTTTAATTCCTCTACCATCTTCTTTATATTTTCAAAGCTGCATTTCATGACTTGCGGAATACATTAAAATATTTGAACATCAATTCTGTATAGACGTTAGTTTATCATTTTCAAAGTATAAATAACTACTGCGATAGCACCATTGCTCGTGCCTTCCCCAAGAACCAATAGAAGTATTGATGTCTAGTGGATCACCCCAGGACATCCTACACTTATCTCTATCCCATCCAAGCCTTACGACACCTTCACAAATATCCTTGGCTATCTTAGCCCCCCATTTCTTTGTTGCAGTTCTGAACTTTTCTTTGCTATATTTACCTAAGTCATTGTAATAAGAAGTATACTGAGAACCATATTTTTTCGTTACCATGGTCATAAATTCTGCATTCTCTTTTTCTTGTTGAACTTGTAACAAAGAGTCTTCCAATGCTTTTTTACGGTTTGCTTCAAGAATGCTATCTGCTTCTGATTGGATATAAAAAGCACTTACAAATGTTGATGGGGCACTATAACTATTGCTTTTATACCATTTTGTACCTGCATCAACATTGTACAATTTATCCGTCTTATCTCTAAATGCAGCCATCATATCATAGCCATAAATACCAGGTCGCACATAGAATCGTTCAAAAGCATAATAACCATCTTGAAGTTCTTCCATATTCAGTCTTTCAATAAAATGACCATTCAAGCCATAATATACATTATCACCTTTTTTGAGAGATCTGTATGGTTCTGAGATATTCCAAATTAATTTTTCATAAACAGAACTTTCCTTTATGTAATTCGTATTGAAACTGTATAAATAATTAAAGTCGTAACTTCCTGTTGAAATAAAACTCTCATAAGGAATAAAATAAGTGTCACCATTAATAGATACCTTCATAGCAAGTTGTTTGAAGGCAAGTCCTTTTACATCACAAAATACAACATCCTTTACCAAAACAACATGATTGAATTTTGTTGTTTCTTTCTTTAATTCTTTACCCAAAAGATTTGTCGCATAGGAAACATACTCAATATATTTGTTTTCCACAGTATTCTCATCAGTGTGTCTTTTATTTATGTATTGTTTACGGATGTCATCATTCCTAAAATAGGTAACGTCAACGCTCTCATGTTTGATACTATCTAATTTGCTTATATTAATAAATGGGATGCAAATATTGTTGGCAAGTGTGGAGTTGTACCAACTTGTAATCGTTCTTACTGTGCCAGTATGCATATTCTGAATAGACCTAGTATAAATATTGTAGCTCATAGACGATGTCAATTCACTGATTTTTTTGTCTTTGTAAATTGGAATAGACAAAATAATTTGCATATTATCTTCTCTATTGAGGAACACCAAATATCTTGCATCTTTACTATTCTTTGACATAGTATAATTCAAGGTATCAGTTACGAAGAATGTGTGTCCTTCTATCTCGCTAAAAGGAGTTAGGTTATCTTTGTTTTTATTAAGTCGAAATTTTGCTTTTTCTGTTAATATACCTTGTGCATATGCATTAGCATCATAGAAGCAGTCAAATCCACTGTAGAGAGACTTGAATTCATCACTAACTGGATAAAATAAAATTTTCTCACCAATATTTGGAACATTTACTCTTTGAGCCAATGAATTTATAGAGGTTGCAATGGCAAAAACAAAAAATAATATGGACTTTTTCATTGTAGTTTTCAAATTTTTTATACTTTTTATTTAAAAAGAAGTGAGACCCCATCGTATCTCATTCACCTGTGAGGCCTTCGACTGCCCAAGCAACAAACAAGATAGATAAAGCCTCACCTTGACTGTATATCGGGTAGTGATATTACAGAGCCAAGGGAGTACTTCCTCTACTTGTCCTGATGCTTTTGCGTGAAGTTGTCGAAGTTTCACAAGGTAGAACAAAGTATGGAATGCACTTCCAAATTATGTCTGCAAACGCTATGATGCGAATGCAGGTGCAAAATTACTAAAAAAATATGGATTTTCAACGGTTTATGGGCTTCATGAAGCGAAAAAACATGAAATTTAACGCTATATTGCCATTAAAATGGCAGAATACGGCTGACATTGTGGCAATTCTTGTCGGTTTGAGACAAGAAACGGTGTCATTATTGCCACGGAAAAGTGCGTGA
This sequence comes from Bacteroidaceae bacterium, assembly GCA_045629085.1. GTDB lineage: Bacteria > Bacteroidota > Bacteroidia > Bacteroidales > Bacteroidaceae > Physcousia. Next base: position 229 of record JAZQQO010000008.1, on the reverse strand, counting down.
AGGATTTGTGGCACGATGATTGCATAAATCCAAAGAGGAAGATGGCAGAAACAGCGTTTCTTGCATTACTCCATACGGAATGGTGCAGGGAACGCTGTTTCTGTGTCCTGGCGGTACGGAGCGAATGTGGAAACAATGTGTCTGGCTGATTCCAAATAGTATTAGTTAACGGAAACAATGTTGTGGCGGTATCAGCGATATGTCTGGGGCGACGGCGACAGCGTTTCCA
>JAZQQO010000007.1:0-48822 GCA_045629085.1 Bacteroidaceae bacterium | reverse complement strand
AATGTTTTCGGGAAAAGGACTATTTTTCGACAATACGAGAAAGTCACTTTTGACCCAGTTTTGTTAATGGTTACTCTCTAAAGTCCCTGATGTTGCGCATGTTTCAGTTAATTAGGGCAGATTTTATTGCAGAAATACATTTAAATCATTTAAGACAGCCACTTTTTATGCTTTTTTCTACAATTCACGACTTTTCATGTGTGATTATGCCACGAATTCGCACGAAAAGATTAACTTTGCAAAAACAATATATATAATATGTATACTATGAGAAAGGTAAAAAAACAAAACGTATCACAATAATGACAGAAAAAGAAAAAATGCTCCGAGGCGAGGTGTACTATGCCTGCGACCCGGACTTGATACGCGAACTTAACGAGACGAAAGACAAGATATGGGAGTATAACCAACTCCGTCCCACGCTCATCAAGGAACGCAACAAGATGCTGCAGGAGATACTGGGTGAGAGCGACGATGACACCTTCATCAACCAGCCCTTTTATTGTGACTACGGCAAGCATATTCGTGTGGGCAAGCGCTTCTTTGCCAACTTCAACTGGACAGTGCTCGACGAGGCATTTGTTACCATCGGCGACGACTGCTTCATCGGCCCCAATGTGAGCATCTACACGGCCTGCCACAGCACCGACCCAGTGGAGCGCAACACACGCCAGGAATGGGCACGTCCCGTGACCATCGGCCATAACGTGTGGATCGGTGGTTCGACCACCATCCTGCCTGGCGTCACCATTGGAGACAACGTCACCATCGGTGCCGGCAGTGTGGTGGTGAAGAATGTTGAACCGAACTGCGTCATAGCGGGCAATCCTGCAAAGGTGATTAAGAAATTAAGAGATTGAAAATTATAACTACTTATCTAAATAATCATGATCAAAAAACTATTGTTTTCTGCTGCATTCGCAGCAATGGCTAGCACGGTCTCGGCACAGGACGCCATGCCTTCATGGACAGCCGACAACGGAAACGGCACATTTACCAATCCGCTCTTCTATGACGAGTTCAGCGACCCCGACATCCTTCGCGTCGGTGACGACTACTACCTGGCCGGAACCACTATGCACTGTGTGCCTGGCCTCGTCATCCTGCACAGCAAGGATCTCGTCAATTGGGAGAACATCTCCTACTGTTTCGACCGCTTCGACTTCGACGATCCTGCTTTCTCTCTCAAAGATGGTAAGGAGACCTATGGTGAAGGCATTTGGGCACCCTGCATCCGATACGCCAACGGACAGTTCTACGTCTACAGCAATGTCAACCACAAGGGTTTGCAATGTTACACAGCCAAGGACATACATGGTCCCTGGACGCACCACAACATGCAAGGCAAGATATATGACCTGAGCGTGCTCTTCGATGACGATGGCAAGATATACGCCATCCATGGATATGGTGAGGTACATTGCACCGAGTTGAAGCCCGACATGAGCGGCCCCATCGAAGAGACCGACCGCATCATCATTCCCAATGGTTCTGCCGTAGGCGAGGGGCATCACATGTATAAAATCAACGGCATGTACTACCTCATCTCCACCGACTACCGCCCTAATGGCCGCACCCTCTGCTCACGTTCGAAGAGCATCTGGGGACCTTACGAGACGTGTGTCATCACGGCCGACGAGAACTTCGGCTACCATGCCGTGGGCCTGACCGAATGGCGTGGCCGCATCATGCCCGACGGCACAAAGTTCAAGATTGGTTTTGAGGACGTCAACGCCACGGCTTGCACCAACATCCATCAAGGAGGTATTGTACAGACACAGAAGGGCGAATGGTATGCCCTCCTGATGCAGGACTTCCACTCTATCGGCCGCACCACCACTCTGGCTCCCATCACATGGAAGGATGGTTGGCCTATGATTGGTCTTGAAGGCAACCTGGGTCGCGCACCCCGCACTTGGACGAAGCCCGACATTCCTGGTACTGCCGACATCAAGCCCCATGCCCCCTATGAGCGTAATGAGAATTTCGACGGCAAGCAACTGGGACGTGTATGGCAGTGGAACCACAATCCCGACGAGAAGATGTGGCGCCTCAAGGGTGGTCGCCTGCAGCTCAACACGATGCCTGCCGACCAGCTGATGTGGGCACGTAACAGTCTCACACAGCGCGCCATAGGTCCTCGCACACAGTACACCGTAGAACTCTACACGGGCAAGATGAAGGACGGCGACGTGGCAGGTCTCGGCAACATCAACATTCCCTGTTCATGGATTGGAGTAGTGAAGGAAGGCAAGAAACTCACACTCCGCTGCTTCGAACAACTCAACAACGACACTGTGGATTTCGACATCACTAACCTCGTCAAGGGTGGTAAGGTGTGGTTGCAGATGACGGGCGACTTCGATAACAACCTCATGGACATGGCCTTCTCTACCGATGCCGAACACTTTACCACGATGAAGGAGAAGATGCCTCTCTCCTACCAGCTCGTCACCTTCCAGGGCGTTCGCGTATCGCTCTTTGCCTTCAACAAGGAGGGGCACAACGGCGGTATGGCAGAGTTCGACAACTTCCTCTGCGAGGAGTGGGATGCCGACCGCAGCCAGAACATCCCCTATGGCAAGACGTTCCGCATCATCAACCTCGCCACCGAGCGTCCCATGCACGCCCAGCCTCATGGTCTGATGTACGACATCGATGCTAAGAACCATTCGAAGGAAACGCTCTTCCATCTCATCGACCGTGGACAAGGTAAGGTGACCCTGCAGTGTGAGGACGGTCGCTACGTCTTCGTCAGCGGAACGGGTCTGCCTGGCGACGTGCGCCTGACGCGCGATGCCTCTCTCGCCGAGGAGTTCATGTGGCAGGATTATCTGAATAAGGAGTTCATGCTCATGAGTACCCGCACCCACACCTACATCGGCAAGTCGCCCACTACCGGCAGCCCCTACTCCATGGATTACAAGGGTGCTGACCCAGCCCGCAAGAACGGTGCCGTCTTCCGCTGGGAAGAGGAGAAGAAATAAACATAACAAATCGAACCGTCGATTACTCGAACTATCGACTACTCGAGCCATCGATTATTCGAACCATCGATTATTCGAACCATCGACTATTCGAATCATCGAATACTCGAGCCATCGAATTACACCCAATAGGGCGTGCCAATCTCTTGGCACGCCCTATGCTATTCTATCATCCCTCTCCCCCCTACAGCTTTACTTTGGTGATGTCGATCAGGTTGTTGACGATGGCAAAGATGGTCAATCCCGCAGGCGAGTGAATCTGCAACTTACGGGCAATGTTGCGACGGTGCGTCAGGACGGTGTTGAGGGAGATGAAGAGCTGCTCGGCAATCTCCTTGTTAGACAGGCCCTGCACGAGACAGATGATGACCTCCTTCTCACGCTCGGAGAGGGCGGAGGAGCCTTCGGGCGTCTTGCTGATCATGTGCGTCAACTTGGCCGAGACCTCATCCGGCTGACGCGTCTGACGTTCCAGTTCACGGATGGCGGGAATGAAGATCTCATCCTCGACATTGGAGTGCAACTTCAACCATTCCTCATTATTATATATATCATAGAGGGTGGCAGTGAGCTTGTTGTTGGTCAGTTCGTTGGACGGCAGATACTTGATGATGATGCTTTTCAGCTCAAGGAGCTTGGAGGTTGTGTCGCTATGATGCTTCGAAAAGGTATCGACATCGTAGTCCTGCAACTTCCGACCTGCGAGCAGCGCCTCAACGTAGGGGAAGAGCGTCCTCTCCTCATACTTCATGTGCTGCAGGATGGCACGTGCATACTCATCGTAGATGCGGAGGATGAGGTGGCGCATACCATCGTCATCGCTCAGAGCATCCTCAAGTTCGCGGCGGATGAAAGGGAGTTGGAAACCGAGGAAATACTCGTGCGAGGCACGCAGATAGAGCATCAACGTGGGCACGCTGATATGCTCATCGGGCCCTTGGTGGCGGTAGCCGTTGATGATGAAGTTGACCACCATGAGGAAGGTATGGGTGTCGACATGCTGTGCCGCACAAACCTCACACACGGTCTTGTCGCCAAAGCCAAGGTTGATGCCAAAGGCACCTAGTGCCTGCAGTACGTTGTAGTTATCGCGAATGAGCGACATCATCTTGTCGTCAGCCTCATAGAGTTTCATTTTCTTCATCGTCGTACGATTTTATGTTCTGTTTCTCGGCTGCAAAGTTAGCACCTTTCTGCGAGATATGCAATAACAAAAAATGAGTATTTCTCTCTGACAAGGAAGATTTCATACACGGAGCCAGTCATCATTTGTAGGTAGATTTCCTCACTGGCTTGCAAAAACGGGAGAAAAAACGTACCTTTGCAACCGCTAAATCAACAAGTATGAGAAAACATCTCTACAATATCATTACCCTACTGACCTTAACGCTGACCATCTCGGCACAGGCAGAGGAGCGCGACAGTACGTTGACGCGCTTCGAGTATGGCATTGACTATACGGGTGAGTTGCAGACGGATTTCGGCAAGGGTTTCAACTTCGTAAACCTACTGCGACTGGACGGACGACTGAACGTCACCGACCGACTACATCTTGATGTCGCCACACTGACGGCCCTCCGCACAAATGACCACATCGTGCCCGACCTGCAAGTGTTCTCCAATCTTGTTTCGCCCGAGCAGATTCCCCTAACGCTGGCCGTGGCAGGGTTAACGTACGAACTACCCACCCGACGCAATTCGCACACCCTCTTCTTCGGTGTACGCAACACGGGCGAGGACTATTTCGCCTCCCCCCTCACGGCCTTCTTTGCCAACAGTTCGTGCGGCATCTATCCTACCCTTTCGGCCAACTTCCCCATTGCCACCTACCCCTATGCTGCCATGGCGCTTCACTATGAGTACGACAGCCGCCACTGGGGAGCCAAGGCAACAATCTACAACGGCGAGGGCCGCTATCGCTTCGGCAAGGGCGAGAGTCTTTTCCGCATTGACCCCATGATGTCGGGCCTCTTCTGCATGGCGCAAGCCGAATACAAGCACGAGGGTAGCAGTTACTTCCTGGGCGGTAGCCTCTATAAGGACTCACCCACCCTATGGGCATACGCCGAGCAGCAGGCATTCAGCAACGCCAGTTGCAGTCTTCAACTGATAGGATGCTACGCCTACAGCCCCACCACTTCCTCAATCTGCCCCCACTTTGCTGGCATCGGAGGCAAGCTGACCGTTCGCAAGATTGAGATTGGCCTCTTCACGGATTATGCTGATTTCGGTGGTCTTGCAGACGACACCCATCACCATGAGTTCGCCACCGAGTTGACCTGCCAGATTCCCATCGGCAAGTACGTCTACCTGAAGCCAGCCCTGCACTACATCAACGGTACGACAACGCACCGCCTTGTGGGGGCGATGCGCTTCGGTTTCTGCTATTAAAAAAACAATGGTACGTACCATTATGAAAAATTAATCCTTTTACGCTTTATGAAGCGTACATTGCTTGCCTTTATGCTTCGAGTTTTGAAACTTTACTGTTTAAGTTATTGCAAATATAGTTGCAGAAAATAGGATATTACGCAAAAAAGTAGTATCTTTGCAAAGCAAAACATGAAGCGATGAAAGACCTGTACAAGAACCACCCTCTCTGCACGCGCCACGACTGCACGATGCAAGACAGCTGCCTGCGAGCACTCGGAATCCGCGAGGCGGAACCGACCGATAAATTCATACAGATCATCAACCCGCAACTCACTACGGGGCAGAGCGATTGCCAATGGTATGCTCCCGCACGAAAGGTGCGTAACGCATACAACTTCAAGCACTTCATGGACAACCACTGCAGCAAGGTACAAGCCGACCACGTACGCGCTGTGCTGGGACTTTACTTCGGCAAGAACCCTTACTACGAGCGCTTCAACGGCAGTCGCCCCATCTCGCCCGAAGAGCAGCAATACATCCGCAGCGTCTTTGCCGAGGTGGGCATCACCGCCGACCCGTTTACTGGCTACAAGGACTGCGACGAGTGGCCAATGTACTAGGGCGGCTCCCTTTGCATTGCCGCAGCAGTAACCATAATGTACCCACGCATCTTCCAGAAAGCACCCACGCATCTTTCAGAAAACCTCCATGCAGAGGACAGGGTTCCCCTGTAGCAGAGGACATCTTTCCCTTGCGGCAGAGGACACCTTTCCTCCGCTGCGTAAGGAAAACATTTTCCTACGGACAAAACATCACAGCCGCAGCGGCAAAATATGAGTCCCGCTACGGCAAGATTTCGATGCCGCAACGACAGGATTTTTGCAATATTGCGACAGGATTTCTGCAATATTGCGACAGGTTTTTTGCCATGCTGTGATGCAATTTATACACAAAATCGGCTAAAAAAGGCCAAAAACGTGGAGGCTTGCGCATAGCCTCCACACTCGTATCTACAAGATACACAAAGGATAATGAGATTTGTGGAGGGTGGAGGCTGTTTTGAAATTTCTAGGAAATGTGCGCACGCGCGTGAGGGTTTAAACGCAAAGCCGCAGAGCCGCTAAGATTTCACATTTCATCGTCTATTCCTTAGAACATTAATATTATCGCATCAGTACTATTTCGGCTTTAAACGTACAATTTGCCACCTGAGCATCAAAAACTTCAGAAAAAACATCGGTATTACAGAAAAAATCTGTATCTTTGCCCTCAGTAACCGAAACGAAATGATAAACACAAAAATAGAATATGGAAAAAATTGTTGTAGTGTTCTGTATCTCATCGAGTGTAAACTTGATGGCAGATATACGCCAGGCTGGCTATGAGCCAATTTTGCTTGAGCCATGGTGCCCAGAGAGCAAGCGAGAGATTTACCGAAAGAAGTTTGATTTGGAGTATGACAACATACCTGGTGAGCGCCCCGCCATCGTGCAGGGATGTGAGGACTATGCTGACACGCTGGAGCTGGTGCGAAAGATGGCTCCCAAAGCCATCATTGCCGGTGGAGACCTCGGTATAGAGTTGACGACACGCCTGGCTCAGGACTTGGGTTTGCCGGGCAACAAGGTGGAGCGCCTGCCCTACATGTGCAAGAAAGACATGATGCACGAAGCCCTGAAGGAGGCTGGCATCCGATACATACACGGTCAGGTGGTGAACAGCGTGGAAGAAGGCCTTGCCTATTTCCACGACACCCTGAAGGGAAAGTCTGCCATCGTGAAGCCCCTCTGCGGTGGCGGCTCGGTGGGTGTTTGTGCTTGCCACAACGACGAGATGTTGGTCGAAGCCCTGAGTGCCGATCTGCAACAATCTGCCAAGGAAGGTAACAACCCACCATCGGTTCTCATACAGGAGATGATCGTGGGTACCGAATACTATGTCAACACCGTGCATCAAGGTGAGGAACTGGTCATCACAAACCTGGCGCGCTATGACAAAGTGCAGCATGGCGACCGTCGCCCGGTCTACATCCGTTCCTTCCAGCTGAATCCGCTGGATGAAGCCTATCTGCCCATCATAGATTATGCCACCAAGCTGCTCAAGGCCATAGGGGTCACGATGGGTGCCGTCCACACGGAAATCATGGTGGACGAGGACGGGCCGGTGCTGATTGAGGTGAACGGTCGACTGGCAGGAGCTCATCAGCCTGCCGACTGGCAGGACAAGGTGCTGGGCATTCACGAAAGCGACATAGCCGTGCGTGCATTCCTGGGCCAGGACATTCACGTCTCTTCCGACGGACGTTCCGCCGAGGACACTCTCTTGCCTGGCGTGAAGGCATACCGCAGGATCAGCAATGGCTGTTACAATTTCGTGCATGTCGTAAAACCTGTAGATGCCACCGAGGCTCCATTGCTCGGCGTCATTACACAGATGCAGAGCTACCACAGCCACAAGGGGCTCGTGGTGCCCAAGTCATACACCGAGACGATAGACCTCAGCAATGTGGGTGGCCTCATCTATATGTGGCACGACGAGGCATCTGTCTTGGAAAAGGAATTTGAAATGCTGAAGGAACTGGAGCTCCATTCTCCGGAAAAGGTGTTTAAGTAAATAGAGATATGGCAATGAGAACTTATCCTTTGTCGCAGACACAGCTGGGCATTTTTCTGGCTGACGCAAACCGGAAGGAGGGAGAGGACTACGACTTGCGCTTCCTATACAGAATGGATGACGGAATAGATCTGAAACGTCTGCAGCAGGCCTTGACAGCCGTAGTAGAGGCACATCCATATATAAAGGGACGTATTATTCGTGGAGCAGACGGTGAGCCTGTGATAACCGTGAACGACGGCGACGTTTTTGTGCCGGCAATCATCCCAGTTGACAATATAGACAAGGTGCGGGCATCGCTCCTTACTCCCCTGAATCTGGATGGCGGCGATCTGTTTCGCCTGGAGATATACAAGACAGCAGAGGCTGCCTACCTGTATTTTTCCTTCAGCCACATCATCATGGATGGTAGCGGACGCTATGTGTTCCGTGACGAACTGATGCGTGCATACGCTGGTGAGGCCATCGTGCCCGAGGACGTCTGTGGAGGCGATGTGGCAGTGGACGAGGACAAGCTGCGCACTCCCGAAAACCTGCTGGAGGCCAGGGAATGGTACACCCAGACATTTGGAGGCGTGGAGGCCAGCAGCGAGCCTTTGCCAGACGTTTATGACGAGGATGCACCCCATGCGTTCCGCAGGATAGCCATTCCTGTGGACATACCCTACGACGAAGTAAAGACCTTCTGCGAGCAGCAGGGGGTGAGTCGCTCGGCACTCTTCAATACGGCTTTTGGCTATGAACTACAAGCCTACACAGCCGAGGATGAGGTAGTATTCTCCACCATCAACAACGGACGCGACAAGCGCTCCTGCCACACCTTCTCCATGATGGTGAAGACCCTGCCGGTGCGTGTCAGCAAGGTGGATGTTGAGCTGGTGGCCGACCTCGTCAAGACCACCGACAGGCAGCAGCAAGAGGTGTTGCAGCGTTCCTATTATTCGTATGGGGAGGTTTGCAGCGATTGCGAGATAACCAGTCAGGTCTGCTTTGCCTACCAAGGACACCTGGCAGGTGCGGGCATCATGCTCGATGGTAAGGAACAGCAGAAGGAAGACCTGCGCAACCATGAACCAGGTGTAGGGCTTTCGTTCCAGTTGAGAAGATTGCCCGACCACTATCTGATGGAGGTGGAATATCCGCAGAATCTTTATACCGAGACCTTCATCCGTCACATGGCAGAGACTTTTGCCATGATCGTAAAAGGCATGGTCAGCCATGAACGTCTCTGCGAAATAGAACTGATAAACGAAGAGCAGACGGCATTGCTTGACACGTTCAACCACGAGACCTACCACCCGTCGGGGGATGAGACCATCGTCTCGCTCTTCCGCAAGGCAGCCAGCCAGTATCCCGACCATGTGGCTGCCGTCATCGACGACAAGACCTATACCTACGCTCAGCTGGACAAGTTGACCGATAGACTTTCTGCCTATCTCTTTACACTTACCCGTGATGTGCAGCGCGAGAAGGTAGTGAGCATACTCATTCATCGAAACGAGTATATGTTTATCGCATCGCTTGCCACGCTCAAGGCAGGCTGTGCCTACCAGCCGCTCGACCCGAGCTACCCTACCGACCGACTGAACTTCATGATCAAGGATGCCGATGCCTGCCTGCTTATCGCCGACGACGACCTGCGCCCCGTCCTTAATGAATATGAGGGTGAGACATTGCTCACCTCCGCCCTGCCTGCCATCATGGAGGGCGAATGTGCAGAAATGCCAGCCGTCGACATCCGTCCCGACTCGCTTCTGACGCTGCTTTACACCAGTGGAAGTACGGGCGTACCCAAAGGGGTAATGATAGAGCACCGCAACCTCATCGCCTTCGGGTACTCATTCTATGATTATCTGTCGGTCAATGCGGACAGTAAGATAGCCGCATACGCATCGTTTGGTTTCGATGCCAACATGATGGACATCTTCTGCACGCTGACCTGTGGTGCCACCCTGGTGGTTATCCCCGAAGACAAGCGCCTGGACCTTGCCGCCCTGCACGAGTGTTTCGAGCAGCAGGGAGTGACCCATTGCTTCATGACAACGCAGGTGGGTGTACAGTTCCTGGAGGCTTACCCACAGTCGGCCAGCCTGCAGCACCTGGTCATGGGCGGAGAGAAATTGCGTGCCGTCCATCCCGAGGCGCTTTCCTATGCCATACACAATGGCTATGGCCCCAGCGAGACGACCTGCGGAACGTCGCTCTATCCCGTCAAGCAGTGGCACAGCAACATCCCCATCGGCAAACCCCTGCCCTCTTGCTCCGTTTACATCATCAACAAGGCCGGTCACCGCTTGCCCCCTGGTGCTGCCGGTGAACTCGTCATCGTCGGTCCTCAGGTGAGCCGTGGCTATCTGAACCGTCCCGACAAGACCGCCGAGGCTTTCTTTGAGTGGGAAGGTCGCCGAGCCTATCATTCGGGCGACATCGTGCGCTATCGCAACGATGGAAACATAGAGTTTGTGGGACGCAAGGACGGACAGGTGAAGATTCGCGGTTTCCGCATCGAACTCAAGGAGGTGGAGGCCGTCATCCGTCAGTATCCCGGCGTGATTGACGTTACCGTGCAAGCTTTCGACTATCCCGAGGGAGGCAAGTTCATTGCGGCATACGTCGTATCCTCCGAAACGATTGACACGATGGCCCTCAATGCCTTCATCTCATCGCAGAAGCCTCCCTACATGGTGCCTGCGGTGACCATGCAGATTGAGAAGATTCCGCTCACCGTCAATCAGAAGGTGGACAAGAAGGCCTTACCCAAGCCAGAGGTTCAGAAGACTGCCACCGAAGCGCCCGCCGCACCGCTCAATGTGCTGGAAGAGGCCATCAAGTCGATAGTGGCAGACATCCTGCACAACGACAGTTTCTCGATAACCGACCAACTGCAGTATTTCGGCCTGTCGTCCATCTCCGCCATCCGTTTGGCAGCACAAATCTACAAGCGATTCGGCATACAGATTGACAGCAAGAACCTGATGACAACAGGTACTATACAGAGTATAGAGAATGAGCTACTCGCCGTGTGGATGAGTGGCGAAGGCGTTGCTCCGGTCGCTCAAGCCCAGCAAGCCAAGCCCTATACGCTCAATGCCGAAACGGAAGCTCCGCTGACTCACTCGCAGATAGGAGTCTATACGGAGTGCCTGGCTGCCCCCGACAGTACTATATATAATGTACCCTTCATGATAAGTCTGCCTGCGGGCATAGAGGCAGATGCCGTGAAGAAGGCACTGCGCACACTGGTAGATGCACACCCCCAACTCAAGGCCCGCTTTACAAGCAATGCGAACGGTGATGCCGTGCAGCGTTTTGTGCCCGACATGCAGATTGACATTGAGGTGGCAGAGAGTCAGGACTTGGAAACGTTGAAGAAGCATTTCGTACGTCCGTTCGATCTGGCTCAGGGACCGCTCGTGAGATTTACCTTCGTAAAGGACAAGGCACTGCTCATCGACGTTCACCACCTGGTGGCAGACGGCGCTTCTATCGACCTCTTTACCCGACAGCTGTGCGAATTGCTGAACGGTGGCAGTGTGGAACAGGAACAGTACCCTTACTTCCAGTTTGCCAACGAGCAGACCATCAGCGATGCCGACAAGGTGTACTTTGACCAGCAGCTGGGTGGAATAGAAGAGATATCTACGCCTTTGCCCGACATCTATGACAGCAATGACGAGCACCTTTGCGGACAACTTGCAGCCGACCTGTCCTTGGCAGAAATCACGGCATTCAGTCATACCATCGGCGTGAATCCAAGTGCTGTACTCTTGGCTGCCACCTACTGTGTGACAAGCTGTTACACAGGCGAGCAGCAGGTCAGCCTCTGCACCATCTCGAATGGCAGAAGCAATCTTCGCACCATGAATACCATGGGTATGTTTGTCAATACATTAGGACTGGTATCCGACGTGAATCCTGACCTCACGGCGACGGAGTTCATAAAGCGCACACATCAGGAATTCACGGAGACCCTGCGCCATGAAAACTATCCGTTTGCCGCCGTGAGTCGCGACTACGGCTTCCGGGCAGATGTGGTGTTTGCATACCAGGTCAACGTCATCAGCAACTATCAGGTGCATGATCAGGCCATAACGATTGAGAACCTGGAACTGAACCGCGCCAAGTTCCCACTGTACATCTATGTGACAGGTGACGAAAACGGCATGGGCCGCTTGCATGTGGACTATGACACCTCGCTCTATTCGCAGCAGATGATGGAGAGCCTGCTCAGTGCCTTATGTATGGCAGCGAAGGGGTTGCTGCGCACCGGGAAGCTCTCCGACCTGATGCTGACCGACGAGCAAGTCAACGGGGTGCTTGACAGTTTCAATGCCAAGGTGGCACCCTATACTCCTATCGATGAGACCATCGTATCATTGTTCCGCAAGGCAGCGGCCGAACATCCAGACCACGTGGCAGTAGTGTTCAAGGAGAAGAGCCTGACGTACGGGGAGCTGGATTGCGCTACGGATGCCCTGGCTGCCTATATCCACGGACGGGTGTCAGCAGTTTCGGATAAGCAAGAGAAAGTGGTGAGCATCCTCATCCACAGAAACGAGAATATGGTTGTCGCTGCGCTGGCTGCGCTCAAGGCCGGTTGTGCCTATCAGCCGCTCGACCCGAGCTATCCAGCGGAACGCCTGAACTTCATGATTCAGGATGCCCAGGCCTCACTGCTCATAGCCGACAACGACTTGCGTCCGATTATTGATCAGTATCAGGGAGAGGAACTGCTGACAAGCGACATTCCAGCCATAGCGTCAGGGGCGGTATCATGCAGTATGCCACTCCCCGAGGCTCACAACCTTTTCATCCTGCTCTACACATCAGGATCGACAGGCACGCCAAAGGGTGTTATGCTGGAGCACCGGAATCTGGTGGCATTCTGCAGTTGGTACAAGCGTTACTATGGCCTTACAGCCAACGACCGTGTAGCAGCATACGCATCATTCGGATTTGATGCCTGCATGATGGATTTGTATCCTGCCCTCACCACCGGCGCTGCAGTCTACATTGTGCCAGAGGAAATGCGACTGGACTTGGTAGAGCTGAACCGCTACTTCTGTGAAAGCGGCATAACACATTCATTCATGACCACGCAGGTGGGCGTACAGTTCCTGCAAGGTGTGAAGAACGATTCGCTGCGGCACCTGTCTGTGGGTGGCGAGAAACTGGTGAGCGTGGAGCCTGACCAGAGCTACACCTTCCACAATGGCTACGGCCCTACGGAGTGTACAATCTTCAGCACCACTATGGCTGTCAGTCATGCGGAGAAGAACATTCCAATCGGAAAACCCGTGGATGCCCTGGACTGCTATGTCGTGGACAAGCACCTGCATCGTCAGCCACTGGGTGCTGTGGGTGAGCTCATCATCGTGGGCGAGCAGGTGGGACGCGGCTATCTGAACCTTCCTGACAAGACTGCGGAGTCGTTCTTCGAGTGGAAAGGAAGGCGTGCCTACCATTCGGGCGACATCGTGCGCTATCGCAGGGACGGCAATATAGAGTTTGTGGGAAGAAAGGACGGACAGGTCAAGGTGCGTGGATTCCGCATCGAACTGAAGGAGGTGGAGGCTGTGATACGCTCATACCATGGCATTGACGATGTGACGGTACAGGCCTTTGACGATCCTCAGGGAGGCAAGTTTATTGCAGCCTATATCGTTTCGGCTCAGCCAGTGGATATCGAGCAGCTCAATGCCTTCATCGCAGGGCTGAAACCCGCCTACATGGTGCCTGCCGTGACCATGCAGATTGACACCATCCCGCTCAATGTGAATCAAAAGGTGGACCGCAAGGCCCTACCCCAACCCGTACTTTCCGCTGCGGCAGGGGATGAGGAGTTTGTTGCTCCTCGCGGAACGCTTGAGGAGAAGATTGCAGAGTGCTTTGCCGAGACGCTGGGACTTGAGAGCCCGGTAAGTGCTACGGATGGCTTTACCTATCTGGGCGGAACATCGGTCAAGGCTATCAAGCTGGTCACCCTGTTGCGCAACAAGGGATTGGAAATATCCATGGGGCAGGTATTGCGTCAGAACACGGTACGAGACATTGCCCTGGCTGCCGACTTCTACTCAAGAAGTGAGTTCATAGAGCAGAAGCATCCCCTACTGCCAGCACAGACGCGCATGCTGAACCACTATATCCTGTCGCCAGACAGCGAGGTAGATAGAAGAGGCATCATCTTTGACATCGACACCGATGTTACCGAAGGGCAGCTGCGCGAGGCCATTGACGCCTGGAGCCTGCGCCACGAGGAACTGACGCGAAGCATTGTATATGCCAACGTGGACACACCATTCGCCGTAAGTCTGTCTGGTCGCGTGATACCTCTTCATTATGTGGATCTCTCCGAAGAACCCGATGCTATAGGTAAGATGGAAAGCCTACGTGCCGACCTGCGTGTAGGTGCCCTTGAGTTGCAGACGAAACCGCTGATGCACTTTGTGCTGGGACGTGCCTCTGCGACGACGTCATACCTCCTGGTTGTCTATCATGCCATCATAGCCGAGGATTGGCGTATCGGCTCCTGGATAGGCGAGCTCTTTGGCGAACTGTCAAAGGGCAGAGAGGAGTCTTCGCTCAACACATGGAGCGACCTGCTGACGATGTATGAACAGACCACCGAAGAGTCGGAGCGTGAATGCTGGAGCACCGAAATCGTGGGAACGACAGAAGGCCATCTCACGTCGCCTGAGCATAAATCCGATGACAGGGAGGACAACTTCTTCACCTACAGTGAGCATGAGGACAAGAAACACCTCGTCTTCGTTCATACGGGCAACACAGGCAGTGAGGCATACGCTTCGTTGGCCGAGAAGATTAAGGATGACTATTCGTTCTCAATCCTCGACCAATATAACATTTATCATCAGAATGACGTGCTGCATGGCATACCTGCTATTGCCAGCAAATATGTGGATGTGCTGCGCCAGCATCAGCATCACGGCCCATACTACCTGGGTGGATGGTGCTATGGCGGCATGATTGCCTACGAGATGGCTTGCCAGCTACGCGAGATGGGCGAGAAGGTCGATACGCTGATCCTGTTCGATGCACATAGCGTAAAGAACAAGACACTGAAAAAACGCTTCACTGCCAAGACGGGCGAAATGATGCGCGACTATTTCCAGAACAGTCCGCTGTTCGAGGATCTGTTGCGTCGCGGACTGCTCAACGCCATGGTTAGCAATTCGCTACAGGTAAACCGTGATATGATGCAGTACAGACCACGCAAGTACGATGGTGAGGTGGTGTATTTCAAGGCCATCACCCACTCTCCTAATCTGTCGGCAGAGAACATGGAATACTTCAACAAGATGACGAAGAAACGAGCTGGTGGTTTTGAGGAATATGTCAGCGCAGAGAAACTGCACGTCATCGACATCATGCAGGAGCATGACAACATGATGAACGAGGATGCCCTGAGTGTTGAAGTCCCGGTAATCAGGCAATATGTCAAGTAATGCACCTAATTACTCCATAGAATTATGAATACAGAATATAGTGTAAGGCAATTAGAAGTGTCTGAATATCTGCAAGCCATGGAACTGTGCAGCCATGTATATCTGACCTGTCACGGCGATGAGCCTGAGGAACTAAAGAAGATGGTGACAGACGCATTCCACCACCCTAAATACACCGAGGGAATGCTGCTCTATGGGGCATTTCATGGAGACAGACTCGTAGGAGTGACGGGAGTGCGCCAGGAGAGTAACTACATGACAGTCAATTATGTGCTGCCCGAGATGCAAGGCAAGGGCATCTCATCCTTCATGTTCAATTTTCTGAAGAAGGAACGTCTGGGATTCGGACCTATTTGGGGACTGGCCCATCCTTCGGCCATGGATAAGTACAGGCATCAGGGATGGGTGGCATCCGATGAGCCTGTCGTCATGGATGGCATAGGGTTGGTACCTATCGTATATATGAAATACAACGAATACAAAGCCTCCAAATGCGAGCGTCAGAAATCATAAGAAAGGATTTCCTAAAATACCTATTGGCATCAGTGATGACAGTTGCAGCTACTCAGCTGGCAAGCATCGCTGATGCCACTGTCGTGGGGCATATCATGGGGGGTGAGGCATTGGCTGCTGTGAATTTGTGCAAACCGATGATTCAGGCCGTCTATGCCTTTACCATGCTGTACGTTGCCAGTGCTTCGATGCTGACTGGCATGGCTTTGGGCAACAAGGACCGACGGCAGGCCAACAACTACTTTAGCCTGTGTGTATGGGTAACGTTGGCGTTTGGCATCGTGTTCACCGTGTCAGGCCATGTTTTCTTTGACAGAATCTCCCACATCCTTTGTTCCTCAGATACGCTCCGGCCATTGGTCGACGACTATCTGCTGGTGACCATCAACAGCATTCTGCCCTCGCTGCTCATGCTCACCATACAACAGTTTATTACGGTGGATGGTTCGCCCTCACTGGTGACTGCCGGGGTGATAATAGGCAACATCCTGAACATCTCCCTCGACGTTGTATTCATGAAGTTCTTCGGCATGGGAATAGCTGGTGCTGCCTACGCAACACTCTGTATGATTATACTTTCCATCCTGATCATGCTGATTCATTTCCGCAAGAAAGACAGTCTGCGCATGTGCCGACCAACTCTGAGAGAGGGCATGGTGAGCAGGCTGCTCAGCCTGGGACTTCCGATCTTCTTCAGCACCTCTCTATTGTCGGTACAAATGGTGGTGAGCAACACCATTGCATTCAGGTTTATGGGCGATGCCGGAGTCATAACCTTGGCGGTGTGTATGCAGGTAGTGTTGTTCTCCATGATCATACTGAACGGCACCCTGCGCACTATTCAGCCTCTCGGGGCAAAGCTCATAGGAATGAAACACCACAAGGCCATGCTGGCACTTATGAAGAAGGCTTACCTGTTCCTGTTTGGCTGTTTGCTTTTGTTTGTGCCCTTTGTCGTGGCAAGCCCCAAATGGGTGGCATTGTTGCTGGGTGTCGGTCAGCCTGATTATCTGGCTCAGATAGAGGTGGCACTGCCAGCCTTTACGGTGAACATTGTGCTTCAGGCCGTGCTGTTCAATCTCATGCCTGTATATCAGTTCTATCGGCATAACCGGATAGCTTTGTTCCTGTCCATAAGCCAGGCACTCATGCCGGTCGTCTGCTTCTATTTCATGAAGGGAAGCTGGCTTGCTTTTGGAGCAGGACAAGCCATTACACTTGCCATAGTCATCATCTGCGCAGAGTGCGTTCGCCAACGTCAAAAGGGGCTTTATCCTGTTTTTCTTATTCCTCGCAGACGTACAAACGTGGCTTCATAGCACAAATAGTACATTTTTCTCCGCCAAAAGTGCTGTTTACCATAAAAAATGTGTAAATTTGCAGAGCATAATATACGTATCATCATTATTACATACCTATGAAAACAAGACTTTACAGCACATTCATCGCGGCGCTCATGGCCAGTTCTGTGGCTATGGCACAACGCATGGAGCAAAACTGGAACACCGACTGGCGCTTCAACCTGCAGGACAAAGTTGAGGCCAAGAACAGTAACTTCGACGACAAGGCGTGGCGCAGCGTCACCCTACCCCACGACTGGAGCATAGAGAGCGACTTCAAGAAGGATGCTGACATGGGCAACGAGAGTGCCTATCTGCCCGCAGGAACGGGTTGGTATCGCAAGACGTTCAACATGCCGGCAGAATGGGCAGGCAAGCGCGTCAAACTGACATTCGACGGTTCGTACATGGATACAAAAGTCTATGTGAACGGTGATTCCGTTGGCGCTCATTTCTATGGCTATACGCCCTTCATCGTCGACATCACCAAGCAACTGAAACAGGGACAGAACGTCGTGGCCGTGCGTGTGGACAACTCGAAACAAAAGAACAGCCGCTGGTACTCTGGCTCTGGTCTCTACCGTAAGGTGAAACTCACGGTGTGCGACCCCGTGCACATCGACCTGTGGGGCGTAGCAGTCACAACGCCGAAGGTGAGTAAGGAAGAGGCCGTCGTACTGGTAAAGACGGATCTGAAGAACGAGAGCACAACATCAAAGAACATCACAGTAAGAGTCTCTATACCATCAGAGAACATCCAGACGGAAAGTCCTGTCATCACGGTTTCACCCAACAGCGTATACGACAAGACAACACAGCAACTCATCATCAAGAATCCTAAACTCTGGAGCTGCGCAACGCCTAGCCTCTATGAGGCCAAGGTGGAGATCGTGGAGGACGGCAAAGTAATTGACAGCAAGACGGAAACCTTCGGCGTACGCACAATCGAATACGACGCACAGAACGGACTGCGCATCAACGGTGAGCAGACGCTCATCTATGGCGGATGTGCTCACCACGACAATGGTGTGCTGGGTGCAGCCTCCTACCGCAACGCAGAATACAGAAAGGTAAAACTGATGAAGGATGCAGGCTTCAATCTGGTTCGCACAAGCCACAACCCTCCCTCAGAGGATTTCCTGCGTGCTTGCGATGAACTAGGTCTGATGGTCATCGACGAGGCATTCGACGGATGGGCCACACAGAAGAACGCATTCGACTACCACCTTCGCTTCAACAAGGAGAGTAGCGATGACGTAGCAGCCATGGTACTTCGCGACCGCAACCATCCCAGCATCATCAGTTGGAGTATTGGTAATGAGATCATTGAACGCAAGCAGATCAGCACAGTAACGACTGCACAGCGCTTGAAGAATGCCATCCTGAAGCATGACAAGACACGTCCCGTGACGGAGGCTCTCTGCGCCTGGGATCCCGAATGGGAGATATACGATCCGCATGCTGCCGTGCTCGACATCACGGGTTTCAACTACATGATGCACAAGGCAAAGAGCGACCATGAGCGTGTGCCGGAGCGTGTGATGTGGCAGACGGAGAGTTATCCTCGCGATGCCTTCAGCAACTGGGAGATGGTCAACGACAACCCCTATCTCATCGGTGACATCGTATGGACAGCCCTCGACTATCTGGGCGAGTCTGGCATCGGCCGCTTCTTCTACGAAGGCGAGACGGACGGTGAACCCTGGATGAAACTACAGTTCCCCTGGCATGGCGCCTACTGCGGCGACATCGACATCGTGGGTTGGCGCAAACCTATCTCGCACTATCGCGAGCTGCTTTATTGCCCCGAGCGCACCAAACTCTACATGGCTGTGAAGGAGCCCGACGGTTACTACGGCAAGGTGAAGGAAACGATGTGGTCGGTATGGCCCACATGGGAAAGTTGGAACTGGAAGGGTCACGAAGGCAAGAACATCGAGGTAGAGATTTATTCTCGCTATCCGAAGGTGCGCCTGTACCTCAATGACAAGATGGTGGCAGAGCGTTCCACCTCACGCAAGGAGCAATTCAAGGCTACCATTGGCATCCCATATCAGCCTGGAACACTGAAGGCTGTGGGCGTGAACGAGCAGGGCGTCGAGGTGGAGACACAGATTCTTCGCACCTCGGGCAAGGCCGCTGCCATCCGTCTCACCAGCGATGGCAACAAGCTGACTGCCGGTGAGGAGGACGTATGTTTTGTCACCGTGGAACTGGTGGACAAGGAAGGAATCCGTGTGCAGGACGCTGAGCAGGAACTGCGCTTCGAAGTGAAGGGAGCTGCCACGCTGCTGGCTACGGGCTCTGCCGACCTCAAGGACACGGTGTCCTATACTGCCTCAACCCGCAAGACCTACAAGGGCATGGCCATGGCTGTAGTTCGCGCTAAAGCCAAAGGCGGGAAGGCCACACTCATCGTGACCGGCAACGGCATAAAGAAACAAATTAGTTTGTAAAAAAAATGAACCGCTGGGGCGACCCCAGCGGTTCATTTTTTATTTAGTTGTTATCATCTGACCACCTGCGTAAACTCTGGCTTTGCACCCTCAGCCTTACCCACGGTAACATAGATGGTTGCCATCGTCTCCTCGCCTGTTGGATTCTGACTCTTCGCAGAGAATTCGTAGTCGGTACTGTTGGCCGTCTCGCGGATAGCCACATCCACCGGAGTGCCTAGAGGGAACTGATAGTCGCCACATGCCTGGTTGAACACCTCGACGTCAGCATCCGTCACAGGCTTATGCTCCATGAAGGCAGGGAGCGCCTCTATCTCACCCTCCTTGTAACCTCCTTCGATGAGGAAACGACTCACCTCATCGTGGATGGCAGAGATTCTGGCATTACGCACACCATAGCCTTCTATGACTTCTGCTTCGGGCAAAGCCTCCTTGACATCCTTCGTGCTTGACTGAAGTCCACCGCTGCCGAAGGTGCAGAATGTGATGACCTTCTTTCCTGCAAACTTCTCGGAAGCCAGAAGCGCAGCTACAGGAGAAGCATACGTGCCGAACCAAACCGGATACCCCAGGAACACGACGTCGTAATCACTCACGTTAGACTTGAGAGGCTTCATCTTTGGCAATTCGCCAGCCTCTTTCTCCTGCTGGCATCGTGCTATCGTAGCCTGGAAGTCGCCATCGTATGGCACCTCCACCTCGATAAGTTCGATGTCCGCCCCGAGTTGTTGCTGAATCTCTTCAGCCACAGCCTTTGTAGCGCCCGTCTGTGAGTAATAGAGTACGAGCGTCTTCTTCATTTCATTAACACTCTCATTCGTTTCTTCTGCCCCCTTCTTTGAAGAGCATGATCCGAAACACACTGCTGTCAGCAGCAATAAAAATAACTTTTTCATTTGGATATTGAGTTTAATATTACCAAAGGCTACAAGAAAAGCAGAGACGCTTGCCTCTGCTTTTCTTGTTAGAATAAGGTATCAACAATTACTTCTTGAAGTAGCGGTTGAAGAGGCCCTGGAAGCCTGCACCATGGCGAGCCTCATCCTTCGCCATCTCGTGAACTGAGTCGTGAATAGCGTCGAGGTTGAGTTGCTTAGCAATCTTAGCAATCTCCATCTTGCCTGCGCAAGCACCTTCCTCTGCCAGCATACGCTTCTCAACATTGGTCTTGGTATCCCAAACAACCTCACCCAGCATCTCTGCAAAGCGAGCAGCGTGCTCAGCCTCCTCGAAAGCGTAGCGCTTGAAAGCCTCAGCAACCTCGGGATAGCCCTCGCGATCAGCCTGACGGCTCATAGCCAGATACATACCTACCTCGGTGCACTCACCCATGAAGTGGTCCTTCAACCCCTGACGAACGAAGTCGCCATCAGCACCTTCGGGAATCATATTAGCCACACCCAGCTCATGCTCGGTAACAAACTGAAGGCCCTTGTTCTCCTCCAACATCTTAAACTTGCTGCCAGGAACCTTGCACTGGGGGCACTTCTCGGGAGCGGTCTCACCCTCGTGAACATAACCGCATACGGGACAAATCCATTTTGCCATAATTATATTATTTTTAGTTAGTTAATATAAATAAATTTAGTTTTAACAGTGCAAAGATAAGTAAAATCGCAGAAAAAACAAAAAGTACGAGACATAAAGGACCTTATTTTTGGAAAATTTCACAATTCAGAAGGAAGGAATGTCAGAAAAACTATGTATCTTTGCACACAAAACAAGAAAATACTATGAAAAGACTATCTAAGATATTGGTACTTCTAATGATATGGAGCATCATGCCCTCCTCTTCCTTCGCACGCGACCTGAACAAGGTGGCCTCACAATGGCATGGATTTAATCTCCTCAACTACTTTAATGGCGAATGGACAGAACCATTCCGTGAGGAGGAGTTTGAGTGGATGCACGAATGGGGATTCAATTTCGTGCGCGTACCTATATCATATTGGGCATGGAGTAAACCGGGCGACTACTATCACATGGACGAAAAAGTATTGCAAGACATTGACCGCTGCGTGGCATGGGGACAGAAACACAAGATTCACGTATGCATCAACTTGCACCGTGCACCAGGCTACTGTGTCAATCCACCAGCAGAGCCGGAGGATCTCTTCAAGGAACAGAGTGCACTGGATGGATGTGCCTACCAATGGACCGTTTTAGCCAAGCGCTACAAGAACGTCAGCAGCAAATGGCTGAGTTTTAATCTCCTCAACGAAGTGGGCGACATACCTGCCGAGAACTACGAACGTGTGGTACGACGACTTGTGACAGACATACGTAAGGTGAGCCCGAAACGACTGATTATGATAGACGGCATCAAGTGGGGTGAGCAACCCCTCATGAATGTGAACGACATCGATAACCTGATGCAATGCGGACGCGGCTACCAACCCATGTACATCTCACACTATAACGCCACGTGGGTAAAATGGCTTTTCGATGAGCAAGGCAGAATGCGACTGCCTCGCGAACGGCTCACCTGGCCGTTGCACGCCGACGGCACCACCTACGACAAGGAGTGGATTCGCCACCATCTAAACGAGACGTGGCAGCCTATGTTAGATCGCGGACACCATGCGCTTTTCATCGGAGAGTTCGGATCGCACAACGAAACACCCCACTCCGTCGCAATGGCATGGCTGCGTGACCAACTCGAGATTTTCCGCGAGATGAAGCTTGGTTGGACACTCTGGAACCTACGCGGTTCGTTTGGCATACTGGATAGCGGACGCAAGGATGTGGAGTACGAGGACTTCCATGGGCACAAACTTGACAGGAAGATGCTGGAACTGTTACAAGAATACACAACTATTGACAAAGCACAAAGCAAAGTTCGCAAGCCATACAAGAAGGACTTCCTATATCGTCAGGGCACACAACTCATGCTCAACGGCAAGCCATATCAGTGTGCCTCGTTCAATAGTTTCCAACTCACGGGTTGCGGAAACAACTATGAATTGTTCACGCCCAAAGAAATGGATTCACTCTTCGCCTCGCTGCCAAGAAACGTCATCGTTCGCACATGGGCCTTCCCTGGCAATGACACGCAGACCGATGCAATCATCAGTTGCGCTAAACGTCACCACATCAAACTCATCCTCTCATTAGGAGATGGGCGTAGTAGTTGTGGGCATCACGACGGAGCCCGCAACGGCGACGGCAGCGGTAAGACTGAGGCTTGGTATCGTGGCGGCTACAAGACAGAATACCTGCCACACGTCATCAAGACGGTGACACGCTATAAGGACGAACCGACCATCGCCATGTGGGAAATCATCAACGAACCCGGTGACGTGGACGTGGAATTGATACGCGAATTCCTGCACTCGATAGCAGCCATCATCAAACAGCACGATCCCAACCACCTGACCGAGAGTGGCACATTCCCAACCTGGGCATACGGCGAGGAAGGTTTCAAGAAACTGCATGACTGCCCGCACATCGATGTGGGCAACATACACGAGTATGACTACGACTATCAGGACTCACACATGATAGAGTCACCGCACTTCAAAAACTGTCGCGACATATTGGCATCGTTCAACAAACCCATTATAGTGGGTGAGACTGGCATTGAGGTGGGCGGCAACAAAACGACTACTCGTGAACGTCGTGTGGAAGACATGCAAAAGAAGTTCGACGTATACCTGCAGAACGGGGCTGCCGTAGTATTGGTATGGAACCTCGCCCATCGCCCAGGCGGTGGCAATCAGTTAACCTTTGGCATGGACGACCCCCTGCTTGACATGATCCGCAACTACAAAGGAAACAAACTGAAATAATACATCAACAGCATTGAAATAACACATTATTATATAATAGGAATATGGAAAAAGGTATTTATCAATACATACGCATGAGACTGGGCCATCTTTTGCGCCTTGGTGAGGATGCAGCCAACGAAGAAGAAGTGATTGAGGGCATCAGGAGTGGTGTAGAGTTTCGAGGAGCCAAACTATGGATTCTCGTGCTGGCCATCTTCGTCGCATCACTTGGACTGAACACCAACTCGGCTGCGGTCATCATTGGTGCCATGCTCATCTCACCGCTCATGGGTCCCATCATCGGCATGGGATTGGGCGCCGGCATCTATGACTTCAAACTGCTGAAACGCAGTTGGCGTAACTACATTGTCGCCACATTGTTCAGCGTCAGCACAGCAACCATCTATTTCCTCATCACCCCTATGGCAGAGGCACAAAGTGAGTTGTTGGCACGCACTTCACCCACCATCTACGACGTACTCATCGCCCTATGCGGTGGCTTGGCTGGCATCATTGCCTTGAGCAGTCGCAGCCAGCGTACGGGCAATGTCATTCCTGGTGTTGCCATCGCCACAGCCCTGATGCCCCCACTCTGTACCGTAGGATTCGGCATCGCCATTGGCAACTGGGCATACGCAGCCGGAGCCCTCTTCCTCTTCGTCATCAACACCATCTTCATCGCCTTCTCCACATTAGTGGGAGCAGCGTTCATCATGCGTTTTCACAAGAATACCTTCATCGACCGCAACCGCGAACGACGTGTGAAGCGCATCATCTACACGCTGGTGTTGCTCACCATCATCCCAGCCACCATCCTAACCTTCGGTATGGTACGCCAAAACTATTTCGAACAGCGTGTCAACAAGTTTATCCAGCAAGAGATGCATTTTGAGCACGCACAAGTCGTGTCGCACCGCACAGATTACAAGAACCGTTCCTTCAGCGTCGTGCTCATCGGCAGCGAAGTAGACTCCGTCTCTCTGCAGGCCGTGCGTGACCTGCTACCTCAACACCATCTTGAAGGTGTGGAAATGCACGTGGTACAAGGCACGAGCAACTTCGACACCGAGGAGTTCTACAACATGATCCAGGCCAACACGATGGAGATACAGCAGGAAAAGGTCATCATTACGCAACAAAACATGCATGTCACGGAACTGGAGCACGAACTGCAGCCTTATACCGCCACCTCCGACAGGGCGGCCGAATTGCTGCCCGAACTTCAGATACTCTATCCACAAGTGCAAAGCATTGTGATGGCTCTCGGCACACAAGCCATGGCTGACACCACACAAGCGCAGACTATCGCCTTGGTGGGGCTGAGCGCCAGCATCAAGAAGGATGACAACCAACGCCTCACCGAATGGCTTACCCAGCGTTCCGGCATTGAGAACCTACATGTTGTTTTCGAAACCATTAATTCCAACAAATGACATGACCTTGGGCATGTAAAGGGCAACAGCATCATCTAACGAAGAGAAAAAACACTGAAAATTATCGATTTTACCCACTTATGCGTTCGTTTTGCAATATCGACATTGCAAAACGAACTTTTTTTTCGTTTTTTTCTTTATCTTCCATAGGTTTACCGTATTCAGCAACACCCCCCGTCTAATTTTGCACTCAGAAACGAAAAACAAAGTGTAACGCGCAGCATTGTCTGCCCAAAAACAACAAGATTATGAAGAATATGGTAACAATCGAGATGAAGAACGTAGCCGCTCAAAACGTAGTAAGTTTCGCAAGCCCCTCCACCTTGCTCAAGAAGGCTGGCTCGTATATCACCAACAGCCGCTTTGCCATTGCACTGGCCAGCCTCCTCAGTTTCATGCTCGGCGAAGAGATTAGTTCCACCAAGGCCATGCACTTCCTCAGCGGCTTTTCGGCAGCCATCTGTGCCTTCCTTTTTGGCGGTATCAGCATCATGATACAGCTTCTCATGTTAGCATGGCTTGTCATAGCCGTATGTCAATACAGAAAGAGTTTATAGAATAAACAGCAAGAAATTTGCTATTTTGCTCGCTAATTCGTATCTTTGCTCCCAAAACACATTAATAATAAAGATATGAAGCGAATATTTCTATCACTTGCCATGATGGTTTGCCTGATAGCTCAGGCCCAGTCAACCCAGAAACCCTTCGTCATTCCTGCCCTGCACAACTGGAAGGCAGTGAATGGCAGTTACGAACTCAACGGGGTAACACCCGTATGTACCGACAGTACGTTGTACCCTGCATGCGAGTTGATGGCCAACTACATCAACCAGATATCCGACAACGCCGTCACTCCCGAAGTCGATGCATCCGCTAAGCTCAAAAGCCGGAACCTTGTGCTGCAACTTGTCAAGCAGAAGTCGTTGGGCGACGAGGGCTACGAACTGCGCATCACTCAGAAGGGCATCGTGGCCAAGGCACAGACACCGAGGGGTATCATGTGGGCAGTACAGAGCCTCATACAGATGGTACAGGACGGCAAGGTGCCTTGCGGTTCCACCATTGATGTACCCGAATACAAACTGCGCGGCTTCATGATCGACTGCGGACGCAAGTACATTCCCATGAGCTACCTCTATGAAACGGTACGCTGCATGTCGGCCCTGAAGATGAACACCCTGCAGGTTCACCTCAACGACAATGGTTTCAAGAAATACGCCCACAACAACTGGGATGAGACATACGCTGCCTTCCGTCTGGAGAGCGAGCTCTTCCCCGACCTCACGGCACGCGACGGATACTATACGAAGGAGGAGTTCCGCGAGTTCGTGCTCTGGGCCGAGGAGCAGGGTGTAGAGATCATCCCTGAGATTGACGCTCCTGCCCACTCACTGGCGTTCACCCATTTCCGTCCCGAATATGGCAACGAGGAGTTTGGTGTGGACCATCTCGATCTCTTCCATCCTGGCGTAGTGCCCTTCCTCGACTCGCTCTACAGCGAGTATCTCGGTGGACCCGACCCCGTGTTTGCTGGTCCTCGTGTTCACATAGGCACGGACGAGTACAGCAACAAGAAGCAGGAGACAACGGAGAAGTTCCGCGAGTTCACCAACCACTACATCCGCCTCATGAAGCAGTACAAAAAGCAGCCCGTCGTATGGGGCTCACTCACTTGGTCGAAGGGTGAGACACCCGTCGACGTCGACGGTGTGCTGATGGACATGTGGAGCAACGGATTTGCTGAGCCCGACTCCATGAAGCAGCTTGGCTATCAGATGGTAAGCATCCCTGACGGATGGGTATACATCGTGCCCGCCGCCGGTTATTACTACGACTATCTGTATACCGACATGCTCTACAACAAATGGACGCCAGCCAACATCAACGGCAAGCAGTTCCCCGAGCACGACCCACAGATCGAGGGCGGCATGTTTGCCGTTTGGAACGATGTGTGCGGCAACGGCATCAGCTGCTTCGACATCTTCCACCGCGTACGTCCCGCCATGCAAGTCATAGCCGAGAAGTGCTGGAGCAGCACCGTTCAGGATATGCCCTTCGAGCAGTGGAACGCAAAGGCTGCTAAGGTACATGACTATGCAGGCCACCGCATAGGCGAACTGACTAACACAGATGCCGAGGGCTCGCTGACAGCCTACGAGTTTCAGCCCGACGATAATCTGTTCTTTACCAACGAGACGTTCAACAACGACGTGGAGGGCGGCCGCTATTTCTACAGCCTCGGCTACGACAAAGCTGTAGAGATACTCGTCACTGGCGAGAAGGAAGACAAGGGTGCCATACTGACCCGCAACGATGATGCAGAGTTCTACCTCGCCGACCCCATCACCGGCCGCATCGGTTTTGCACGCGACGGCTATCTCTTCAGTTTCGACTACGCCCTACGACCCGGCGAAAAGCACTTGCTACGCATCGAGTGCACCAACAAGGCCACCTCGCTTTATGTGGACGGCAAACTCTTCCAGAAGTTGGGCCCCGACGAGCGACTGGCTGCCGACAAGAAGCCCTACAACGTAATCCGCACCCTCTCATTCCCCCTCAAGGCCTGTGGCCGCTTCAACAGCAAGGTGGAATACATCAAGGTGTATAACAAGATCTAAACAAGACAATCTGCACACCACCCGTTAACTCCTTTCTAATAAAAGAACAATGGAACTATTTGGACTGGATTGGCACGCTTGGCTCACCATCGTGCTGGTAATCGGTATGTTTGTCACAATGGTGAAGACAAAGATACCTGCTGACGTGGTATTTCTCGGTGTAGTGGCCCTGCTCATGGTGACAGGATGCCTACCCACCGACGAGGCACTAAGCGGATTCAGTTCCACCACGGTCGTAGTGGTGGGAGCCCTCTTTGTCGTGGTGGCGGGACTCGATGCGACGGGTGTGCTGCATTGGATAGTCAACCATTTGCTCGGCACCCCCTCGTCCTACGGCAAGGCCATCGTCCGCCTCATGGTGCCTGTTGCCGTATTGAGCGCCTTCCTGACCAATACCACCGTCGTGGCTCTGTTCATCAAGGTGGTAAAGATATGGGCCACAAAACTCAAAACCGCCCCTTCCAAACTGCTCATCCCCCTCAGTTATGCAGCAGGCATGGGTGGTGTCTGCACGCTTATCGGCACACCTCCAAACCTCATCATCTCAACGTTTTATACCGACAGCACAGGCCAGCAACTGGGAATCTTTTCCACCGCACTCGTGGGTTTGTCATGCCTTGCCGTAGGAATACTGAGCATCATTGCCTTACAGAAACTGCTGCCTGTTCGCAAGTCGCCAGAAGAGGAACTAACGGGACATCTGAGCAGTGCCGTACACTATCTCTACGTTACAAAGGACAGCCATCTGCCAGGCCAGACATTAGGCGACCTCGACATGCTGAGTACACTCAAGGAGTGCAACCTGATCGGTATCGTGCACTTTGACGGCGAGGTGGAACACATCGACCAAATGGCACGCACGGAAGCTGATGAGGTGTTCCTGCTGGGTGGCGATACACTATTGCTAACCGGCAAGCGCGACGAGGTGGAAGCCCTGGGACGCCGTTATGGTATGAAACATGCCTCATCCGACCTTGACGAACAGACCAAAGGTGGCGGATACACGCTGACATCATCGCTCATCATGCTGGCTATGGTGCTGCTCTCAGCCTTCAACGTCCTGCCCCTGCTCCACTGCACATTTATTGCCGCACTACTGATGCTGCTCACTCGCTGCTGCTCAACGAGCCAGGCTAAGAAAAGCGTCAACTGGGACGTATTGATGGTCTTTGCTTGTTCAGTAGCATTGGGTAAGGCCATCGATCACACAGGACTGGCCCAACTGCTGGCCGATAACATGTCTGCCCTATGCGGCAGCAATGCCTTGGTAGCCTTCATCCTGCTCTGTACGGCAGGCACGTTCCTTACAGAGTTTGTCTCCAACACAGCCTGTGGTGCCATACTCGCACCCGTAGCCATCAAAATGGCCATGACAATGGGCGTCAATCCCCTCACATTCTGTATGGGATTGATGATAAGCGTATCATCAAGTTTCGCCACTCCTATCGGTTCGCCCACCCATCTGATGGTCTACATCCCCGGTGGCTACCGTTTCACTGATTTTATGCGGATTGGTCTGCCCATGAACTTCATCATCCTGGCCACCAATATCATTATCACGTTATTGATCTTCCCGCTTTAGCCTGGATTATTATAATCTCAGGCTAATTGTCAATTACTGCATGAATACTGCAGGTTAGCGAGTTGACAAATTTCCTCAAGTCCTCCCTCAGTTGCTGATAGGGCGCGGAGTTGCGGAAGGTTGTGTTCTTTTTGAGCATCACGTCGATAGGCGACACGCTGTGCTGATAGCACGACAACTCATTCTGCCGCTGCTTCTCATGGCAAGCCAGACGCTTGATCTCATTCTCGCGTTCGCGGCGCAACACCGTACAGATGGGACTGAGCAGGGGCAGCACCACGTTGTCAAACAGCGTATGGCCTTGTATGTAGAGGTAAGCCGTCTCTGGCGTTACACCCAGCGTCTGCAGTTCCTGCTTCAGTGGTTCGTAGTCCTTTTTGGCTTGCGGGAAGGTACGCTGCATCCATGCCACAGTCTTGTTGGTATGGCGGCGCACGTATTCTATCGTCTCTTCCGGGTGATACACGTTGATGTCATGGAAACCGATCTCGTTTGCCATGTCCATGATGGAAAACTGCTTGTAATGGTCATGCCTATACAACCAAATGCTCCACACCAGCAAAGGCCATATCACCACCGAGAACTGACGCATGAATTCCTCCAGATCGACCACCTCCCTATCGTTGAGTGTGGCCATAACGCACGATGAGTGTAGGCTTGGCGCATAGCATTGGTAACTCTCTATGGCATAGACGTATGTATGGAATATATACGGGCTGTCCAGCATCTTGCGCGAGTTCTCCGTGCAACGCTGCATCAGGTAGTCGTAGTCAGCATCCACGCAGGCTATCATGTACGTGCCGAGTGGGGAGGGAGCTTCTTTAGTTACATTTGCTGATTGAAGTGCTGTCGAATTATTTGTAGTCTGAGCTTTCGACACTCCCACGTTGGCCATAGCGAGTTTCTTACCTTTGGCCAACGAACTGCGCGACGGCAGCATAACCTCAAAATGCAGCTTCGGACTCTCAAACTCCTCCAGCACGCTTCGCCAGAACAGCACGTCGTCGTAACTCTCCACGTATGCCACCACACGCTGTGCCTTCCTCTTCGGTTTGAGTCGGTTCGCCGCCTCAATATAGGATGAACTTATGTTATCTGTCAGTCGCCTTGCCATCAGCAATCCTCCACGACAATATCCTCCACGTCCGTCACACAGTCAGTCCATCCGTCCATGATGACGGCAGGCGAGTGCGTAGTGAGGATGAGCTGAGCATTCGGGTTCAAGTCGCGCACCAATCCTACGAGCCGTTGCTGCCAATCGATGTGCAGACTTATCTCCGGCTCGTCCATAAAGAGCACATACGGCAGCTTGTTCTCCACCAACGTGGTGAGCAGGATGATGAGCATCTGCTTCTCGCCGCTCGACAACTTATAGGGCGAGAGGTGTTCATCTTTTTGCCAAAAGAATATCTCGTTGCTCTCACGGTCAATCTTCTTTCCCGTTTCCGAGAACAGGTCATCTACCAGGTCATGGAAGTGCGCCTTCTCGCCCGCTATCTCCTGTGCCTTCTGGTGGGCGTCGGGATCCCCCTTCGTAAAGAGTTCCACGATACGATTGCTCGCATTCACCTGATAATCAAGGTAACGGCGCTGCAGCTGATAGAGTTGCAAGTCCAATTCGCTCGAAATCTTGATGTCAACAATCTGCTCCAACACCTCGCCTCGCACCACTGGTCGGTCGAAACTACGTATCACGTCGAAACGTACCGTATCGCCCTCCTCTGGATAGAACGTCAGCTTCACGCCCGAAGCCTCACGATCCATCTTGCGCGTCTGCAGCAGTCGTTCCACCACCTTGCGCAGAATGGTACTCTTGCCCACTCCGTTCACACCGCTTAGTATGTTGATGCCAGGCTTCAGGTCCCACACGATGTGTCGGCGTCCGTTCCACAAGGCATCAATCTCTATCCTGTCAATATATTCTGCTATCTGTGCCATGGTTTGTTTCGTTTATCATGCACCCATTTCGTGATGCATAGTGCAAAGATAATAGTTATCTGCGACATAAGCAAGCAATGACTAAGAAAAGAAATAAAAAAACTTTTTTGAAAATACCCTGAAGCCATCCTACGTCAGTTATCCTTCTCTCCACCATAAAATGGCTCAGTAGCAGGCGAAGGGATCAAATTCAACATAAAAGTACATTTTCCTCAAGCAAAATTTGCAGAAATCAACTTTTAAGTTTATCTTTGCAGCTAAACACACGGTTTATGGAGAAAAATATACTAATAGAGTTGCTTGAGAGTGGTGACAAGGTTAGTCTCTACTCACCTCGCTTTGAGGGAGAGGAATATACTGAATTTGAGAAATTCCTTCTTGCCCACAAAGACACTTATGCACTTGATGTTCAAATTCTGATCAGACGCATTGACATAATTAAGCAAAGCGGCGTAGAGGATAGATATTTCCGATATGAAGGTACAATGCACGACCGAGTGATGGCGTTACCTTCTCACATAGACACTACAAACCTGAGACTCTATTGTTTGAACCTCAGTCATAAGGTACTGATTCTTGGCAATGGTGGTGTCAAGACAACAAGGACATATCAGGAAAACCCACACCTCAAAAAATGTGTAGAAACGCTGCAAAAGATTGACATCCAAATCAAACGACTAGAAAATCAACGCATAGTGACTATACAGGGCACCAGACTTAATGGGCCACTCATTCTAACCATAAACGATGAAGAGATAGAGGAGGAACAACTATGAAGACAAACTGCATCATGGATAACATCCGTCAAAACACAGCACCGGAAGTCAACAAACAAGTTGACCTCTGTGTAACCATAGCAAATCGTGTGTACAAACTGATGGAAGAAAAAGGAATGAAGCAACGTGACTTGGCACGAGCTATGGGCAAGACAGAGACCGAGGTGAGCCGATGGCTAAGCGGTACGCATAACCTTACCATTGCGACAATTGCAAAGATGGCATCTGTATTGGGCGATGACATCATCATGCCCACTCGAAGCAACGTGCAACACTACCCCACTCAGGATGAACCGGTAAACCACATGGTAGCAGAGGACAGCATCTGACCAACGGTATTGTCGCCCCATACCATCAGCCTACAATTTTCTGTTTTTTGAAATAACGAATCCACCCCACTCGATGTGAGCAGGGTGGATTTTGCTGTTTCTATTTTAGATGGGAAGCGGAATTTCCCAACCCTCGTCTTACCTTTGCATTCGAAACGAGCAAACAGTCCTTGAAAGTTTACGCTTGGCCCCTGTTGCTCACGAACATTGTGGTTAGATTAACGATGTAGGTAAAGGTTGATGGCTACCAAGCTATTTGTAGCAGTTCGATTCTGCCGACCGCAATGTTCACATAAGTCAAAAGCTCAAGCATGTGCCTGCTTAACCGGCCCATCGGTTATCGGGCCACCATAGTGAGAGAAGTCTCGATAAATACTGCGTGCTTGGGTGGCAGTGGATGGATGCCTGCTGCTTTTTCTTTGAACTATAAACCTGTTATTGGGAAAAACGGATAAGAAACTTTTCATAGGCTGGCGACATAATGGTTGATGGTCGCATCGGTAGCGAGGTAGCCGAAAGGTCACATATTGCAAGGTTCAACTCCTTAGCCAACCATTATGTGCCAGTCTCTTAGGAAGAAAGGAGGTAGGCATGATACGTAGGCGAGAGTTTACTGCCAAGTCCTCGTGCTATCTCTTTTCTCCTTTTGATATTGCAAAAGATATTAAGTTAAAACATAGATAAACTAACTATATATGGGACGTTATGTGAATGTTCTTATTCCACACGATTTTCACAACATGCAAAATCGCCAGGAAGCTTTGAATTATGCAAAAGGAATCCTTGACAAACTATCTGAATCGTGGAAGAAACAGCCATTTGGCGATGACTTTGCTATTCTGGAAGATGGTGAGGAGTGGGGGTATCATGACATTACAGTTACTTTCGGCGAAAATGCTCCATGGGCATTTTGGATGGAACTTAAAGATGGATACTGGGCTGTAGAAACCAACTTTAATGACTATGCACTCCATTGGCCAATTAAAATAGTGAAGATGAGTGGATATGCTTTCCCTATCTGGCTTTCATGGCTGTGTGAAACCATTGGAACAAACGACGCATGGATTTGTTTTGAAGATCGCCTCAATAATTCCGCAAATGCACCCGAGGAACTGAATAAATGGTTCTTCTACGCGCAGGAAGTAGGTATTGAGGAACTAACAATGGAGATGTTTGAACGGGCGGATGATGATCACTGGATAATTAGTTATGATAAAAATATTACAGGGACCTCTCACCCCATCTTGCATTATAATAAAAAGACATTTCAAGATACACAATATGATAATAATCATTAAACCCAACAACATGATGAAAAGAATTCTATTATTATCCATGGCCTCTTTACTATTTGTGCCAGCTGGGGCAGAAATCATCACAGAGCAGGCCACAACGTCAGTTATCGTCAGCACGTCAAAGAGCAATGAACTGTCAAGCAGCGAGAAGTCTACAGCCTACATGTATGCCAAGGAGCTCATCAAGAAGAAGTGCAAATACCCTAGTACATGCGTGTTCCCCAAACTGTACAACCAGGATGCCGTAAGGTTCTTCTACGAGAACGGATACCATGGCATGGGCGTCACCTTCAAGTCTGAGAACTCGTTGGGTCAGAAGTGCAACATGAAAGCCGTTGTCATCTTCGAATGGAAGAATGGCAAGCCAAAGTTCGTTTCAGTAGACGTTTATCAGTAAATCTTTGATTCTGATCAGAATGCGTGCATAAACTGGATGTCACCAAAGGTTGCCACTTCTTGATCAAAGAAAGTCCATAGGTATAGTCTCATGGGCTTTTATCACAAAGGCAGAAAGGAGGTAGACATGAGACTGTTGCGTAAATTAATACGCCGAACTTCATGCTATCTCTTTTCTCTCGTGAGATGATGTGACAATTGGTAAGATTTTACTGCCATGTCGTTGCGTCATCTCCTTTACTTTGTTGTACACACAAAAAAACGGATAGTTCATCGCCATCCGTTTTTACTTAATAAGAGTTGCAGAGTACAACTTAATGATACACCCGGTAGAGCTGTTCTGCCTCCTCTGCCATCGTATCACGCAGGATGGCAGGTTCGAGCACCTCGACCAGCTGCCCCAAAGAGAGTAGTTTCATGGTTAGCTCAATGGTCGGCACTACGGTCAGTTCAAAGATGCTATAACCTTTGCATCGCTCAACCTCCTTCTGCGATTGATGCAGCGGAAGATAGCGCAGGTAGTCGCACTGCACGTCTCTGACCTTCAGCAGTACACGGCAAGGCTCGGCATCCTCTACGACACGCACGCCAAAGCTATATCGGAAATACTCCTGGACATCGAATGTAGGATCCATCTCGAATGTCTCGTTGCAGAGCTCTATCTGCGTGATGCGGTCAAGCGAGAATGGCGTGAGACCATATTCGTCCTTGATGACCACGTACCACCGTTGCTGATACATCTTCAGTGCATACGGCGCTCCCACAACCTCGAAGGGCTCGTCCGCGTTGAAATCAAGGAAGGTGAAACGCACCACGCGATTCATTGTCATGGCATCCACCATCAGCCTTAGGACTTCTTGCCCCCGTGGCGCCTCCTCCATCAGTATACGATCGTGCAGTTCGAATCCGCGTTCAAGTGCCAGTTGCTGTTCGAAGTTTGTCAACATCCAGCGTGACAGGCTGCTTCGTTCGCGTCCTACTATCTCATAGCGATAGTGATTCTTGCGGTTGCACTCAATACTGATGCCCAACAAGTCGTCAATGGCATGAACGTAGTTGCTGAAGGTGCGTCGCTCAATCTCATTTCCGCCACTCAATCCCACATCGCGCAACCATCGTTGATTCAGTTCGCTGAGCGACTGCGGCCGCTCCTCCAGTTGCTTCACAATCCACAGCAGCGAGCGCAACCGGTGATTCTCAAAATTATCGTTCATAGTCGGTAAATAGGATTATTTGTAATACTTCTCACGCGAAATTTCCCTGAACTCACCCTTTCGGATATATGCATCTGGCTGATAGTTCTCATTGCGCGGCATGGCAATCGGCCCCTGCTCCTCTTCACCATCTTTCTTGGTGAAGTGGTTGTTATACTCATCTACACGCAAGAATAGCTGCAGTTTCTCGCTCCAGAAGAAATGGTCGAACCGTTCGTCTGCAAAGGGCAAAGGCAAGCCTAATAACTTGCGCAGATATCCTTCGTTCTGATTCTCGCAATTATGACAAAGGAAGTATATATGCTTTAATCTGCAGTCATCCTCGGCCATTCGTTCCTCCTTACTTGGCCAAAAGAGGAAAGGCTTATGGTCGTCACCATTCATAGCCTCGTTGTCATAACCACATGCAGCACACTTCTTGCCATCCAACTGCTTACAGATCACCCCAGCTGCCTCGCTGCCAAGTTCTGAGATACCATGGAAACGTTCATTGGGGTTGGCCTTGTACAATGCTTCCTGCCACATCATTTCAAGCTTCTCTCCCTCTTCGTCAGTAAGATAGCGCCCGCTGTGTCCACCGCCCCAGCAGAATCCTGGTATTGCCTCTTCGAGTTGCTCTTGGGTGAGGAGAGGCTTGTCAGATTGGCACATAAATCCCAAGTCGATGTCGCAATAACAAACATTCCTGCCACGTCCTGCCCAATCATCTCCATGATAGGGAAACGATGCAAGATTTCCTTCGAAGACAATGCCTGGAGTCTCATCGCCCACCTTCATCATGAAGCAGCGGTCGCCATAGTCTGCCTTGTCATTCTCCCATACCGCCCAGTTGAACCCCAGTACCTCATCTTCGTCGAGGAAACGCTCAGGATCCTTGGCCATTTCAACGTATTTGTCGTAGTCCTTCTTCTTGAAATTGCTGATAGAAGGGTTCCAGAATAGAATAATAGTTTTCATAATTTATGAGTTTTTGTTCTTACGTATTGCAAAGGTAATACATAACATGGGAAAATTCATTTCCTATGCAGAAAAATTCTTCATATTTATTTATAACTCGTAGATTTCAACAGGGAAGTCAATGAGTTCGATATCCTCACATACACCCCATTCGCGTAGATGCTTGTTGTTGTTCCATACATTGATGTCGTATGCCACATAGTCATACATCTCAGGAGCTATCTCCTTGAAGTAGTCAAAGTCACTGATGCCCACAGGCTTCTCAGGTGCCAAGTGGAACATAGCGTACGCAATCTTGGCGTGCATGCCGTAATCACATGTCTCGTGGTACTCCTTTCCGTCGTGACGAACGGTGTATTTCACCGTGCATGAGATGAGTCCGTAGTCCTCGAGCAAATCCTTGGCGGGGTCAAAACTGTAGTCAAACTCGTCATCTTTCTCTACAACACCATTGATCACGTTGCATGCGTGACGCAGATTCACGGGAATGGGGCCTATGAGATAGAATCCTGCCTCCTGAAGGTCGATACCCTCTTCATCTTCCAGTTTCTCGGCATATTGGTCGAGAATAGCCTCAATGATGGGCTGCTGGACGTCAAGAGGCAGATCGTCAGCCTTATACTCTTCACCCTTTCCCTTCAGAATCTCGGCAAAC
Source organism: Bacteroidaceae bacterium (assembly GCA_045629085.1). Taxonomy (GTDB): domain Bacteria; phylum Bacteroidota; class Bacteroidia; order Bacteroidales; family Bacteroidaceae; genus Physcousia. The sequence continues at coordinate 12,111 of JAZQQO010000007.1, read as the reverse complement.
TTCTTGATGTCTTCTTCGCTGTAAGTCATTGCCACACCATCAGTGTAAACGAACTCATTGTCATCCATAACGGAGAACTCAAATACGAAAATATTACTCATAGATATAACTGTTTTTGGTTTTCTGCTGCAAAGTTAAGATAAAACATGGGAAAAACAAATTCCCATGTGAAAATTAATTTTACCCCGTAAAGATTCTGCCCCCAACCGTCCACCAGTTATTGCTACAGCAACCACTCATCACGTCAAGCCATAGTTCGTTTCTGCAGATATCTGCAAAATTCTAGGGTGGCGTTTTGATTTATCCATGAAAATGTTTACCTTTGCAGTGACAATCATTAAGTATCACTGCTATGGCAAACTACAAAGTACCACAATCGAAGGAAGAACTCTTTAAGATGATAGACCGCCACCTGGGGCCCTCGGGACGAAAGGAACTGCTCGAAGCAGAAGACCTGACGGACTTCCATTTCGGCTTAGGCACATGGATTCGCAATCGCTTTGTTTACCCCATGGGGGAGGATGTGTACCGCCTACTTCATGAAGGCGATGAATTCATCTTTGTGCCCTTGGGCGATATGATGTCGGAAGAGATTCTCGAGGCATACAAAGCCTATCTGATAGAGAAGCAATAAAACAAGTAAGAGGGTGTGTCAAAGTTGACTCACCCCCACCTTCTCTTTCATGTTGTTATAGAGCTTCTGCCAGTGTGTTGTAGTTATCTTTAATATACTGAGCAATGGTAAAGAACACAGCATCAGAACCAATATTGAAAGTTTCGCAGAATTTTAGCATGTGATCTATTTCCTCATGCAATATAATTCCATCGGCAAAAGCAATTTCGACAAAGTACGGAACTAACTCTTCTATCTTTTCTGGGGTGTGCTCTTTTATATATTCAAACGATTCGGTCATAATCGCATCTACATCACCCTTCATTACACTTTTCAATAACTTAGATGCCTCAAGTTCGTATTTAGCAACGTTATCAATAATAATACCTTTCTCTGTTTTGTCTATCTTACCATCTACTACGGCCAACTTTACACCAGCAGAGGCAAGAAGAAGGGCCATTTTTTGATCCGACTCCGAATGCAATAACCCAGGGATAGCAGAGTAAAGCATTTCCAGATTCTCTTCCATTGCCTTCACAGATTTTGCCTTAGCATATTCAACTATGGCCTGTACGCGATAAGGGGTCAACGGATGGTCACTACTCGTCACAGCCCCACTTTCTAAAAGAAAGTTGATATTATTAAAGTTTTCATCGGTCAGACTATCCACGTTGACATTCATCTTCTTTATATCCAAACCAGAATTCAACTTATAGAAAGCTGATATACACGCATTCAGATCCTTGCAACCTAGATAGCCATATCTGTCTGCGGCATATTCCGCAAGCTGGCAATATTGCAAATAACGTGTTCTTATAATTTCAGGTATATCTTCGTCTTCAACCTCACTATAAACGAAATTGTATAGTTTTGAGATAGTACTATCTTCGTTAATAATATGGCCAATTTCGTGTCCGATGATATTCATCAGTTCTATCTCATCCATCAAGTTGTAGAGGGCTGATGTTATAATGATGATGTGAGGTTTTTCGGAAGTTTCGGACTTATACGAATAAGCATTAACCAAAGGATCTGCCTGAATGTAAAGTTCTACATCATCTGCAAAATCCAAATTCACTTTAACCTCTTGAAAGAGGGCATATACATCGGGCATCGTATTCTCAGTCACCTTAAGACTTTTACATGCCATGTCAGAACGTTGCACAAACTCATTTTTATTCCCTTCAATAACGAGCCTAAGCTTCTCTATTACATCTCCTTGAAGAGTACCCCATAACTGTTCGCGGAGTATTACCTGTTTCTTTATGATAGGACTTCTTGCCATAATAGTATGTAAATTAATTTTAATATAACTATATTATTTCTCCTATTTCTAAATTACGAATAGTTATTACCTGTGGAAATTGATTAGGCGCTTTAATTTCAAGAATTCACTCCCATCATTATTATCATAAATAGTACTCCATCGCATAATTCCACAATCAGCTTTTTCAAATTCTTCGCCATTTCTCACATAAGGGTGAATGGTCTTACTATCTATGACAAAGAAAAGAGTGGCTCTTTGCATGACAGCATAAGATTCCGCTTGTTCATAAGCCTCTTCAAACTCTTGCTTATTTTTGATATTATGCTTTGCCTCTATAACCACCTTTGCCTTCTTCTGGCCGTCTCCATATGGGAACAAAGAGAAGTCCGTACGTCCTTTATCCTCTCGTCCTAAATGCAAAACAACTTGTCGTAGATAATCAACACCTTGGCTCCATCCCATCTGCTTTAATGTTGGAACTATCAACTTCTCTTCAACATCATGTTCATCATTTATCTCAAGATCAGTCAAGGCTTCTGGAATGAACAGATTAGGCAATTTACTTGTATCATAGCCTTTAGCCTCAAGCATACGCTTAATTTCTTTATAGTCGGCACTTGTAACTTCCCATCCACTCACATCCTGAAAGTTCTTGCTCACATAGTTACCTTTTGTTCCACGATTCTCCACTTTGAAATACTCGCTACCTTTAAAGTCCTTGTAAGTCAAAGCCATATTTTCAGGAATGTCTATGCGACTACCAATGTAGGTATTAGAATAGTAGTAGAAGAAAGGATCGACAACACCATCCTCTTGTGCTGTCCAAATGCTGTTGAGCTTCATAACTGGAGACTTCTCATAAAAGAGCATCAAGTCACCTTTCTGTGTAAACGGACTTGCTTGCCAAAATCCATAACTCATATTCTTCTCACCTTCGCTCATTTTACCTGTAAGTATCCATGCTTGGGTGGGTATATTGGGAACATCTCTCATCTCGCAGCTTTCCATTTCTTCACGTATCAATGACATCTCATAATCATACAAGAAGGCACACAATTCTGCTTTACTTTCAAATTCATTCTCACAGGAGAAATTGTGCAATGCAATACAAATATCCAAATAGTAAAGACACCTTGCCCTATAATCAGACCTTTTGGGAACTGGAGGTAGTTCAATCTCATACTTGTCGGCAATCTTCTTTAAGAAAGTGAACTGCATTACAAACAGATTAGGGATATAGAATTCTGGCAGGTAAGCATACATCATCATTGAGATGGCGAGGTTCTCAGAAAGCAATATCTTGAAGGATGACTGCTTAATGTCATTCAATGATTTATCTTCATCTTCTGCCATTTCCACAAACATATATTGAGGATAAAAATTGATAAAATCATCAATAGACTCAAAAGCGAAATCTTCTCCTGACAACAGTTGCCCAATATTGTTGTCATGATATTCTAAGGACTCCTTCAAATACTCTGTTTCCTTATCAGAAGTATTATGCATGAATTGAGGATTAAACCTTCTAATCAACTCAATCATTTCATCAGTAGAAAATTCTTCTGACGACAATCTTTCAAAAAGCGAAATGACACTCTTTCCTTCCTCGCTTTCTTTATAGCGTTTCCAATTAATCTGAGAAATCTTTTTCATTGTATTTAGTTATTTAGTTAATTTTGCAAAATTATATGTATGTTGAGAAATTCCAGTTCCCAACATCTAGATAATTGGTATTTAAAATAATGTGCTTAGTTATTCGAAAACAAAATCAGCCAAAGTGAGAGACAAAGAAAGCGCGGACGCAATCTTATCTCCAACCAGAGGCCCTAGGAATTGCCCACGAAATACAGATAAGCTCGCCCACGCTATTGCGCAGACGTTCATATTACTTCTGTACTTCGTTACTTTTTGAATCAAGTTAAGAATTTCCTAGGTTCCTGGTTGATTCGATAACACAGAACGTTGTTATTATTACCAAAAAAGGTCGGCTCCGCACATCCCTCCTACCCCACCTCGCTCGGCGGCATCGACAGACGGATAGGCTTGCGACATTGCAAAGATACACATTTTATTTTTAATTCAAAAGGAACATGCCACAAAATCACATCTGCACCAGCAGATTTTGCATCGGGAGAGGCAGATTGGCATCGGGAGATTAATTTACGTCAACGGATTTGCGTCGGCGAGGCCGAAAGAATCAAGGCAGAGAAGATATGGGCTACCGCAAACGCTAATTCGAGACGCTAATTTTACGCAAATTTCGAGACGTTAATTCTTCCGCATATGGTCAGCAAGTTTGCCCCCCTCATTCTTATTCCCTGCATTTTGACCGAAACCAAAAGCCGGGGGTTAGGGGGGCTATTTTTTCCTAAACCATGCAAATCGGCATTACCGTGTTGACAATAAAAATGTTATGGAGGAAGAATTCTCTACGCCACGGCCGTGACGTTTGTACGCCACGGCCGTGGCGTATATACGTCTCGGCCGTGGCGTACAAACGCGTCGGGCGTGGCGTAGAGAATTCATGCGAAGGAAAATGGAAATTGAAGCATGGGGAAACAAGAATTGAAGGTAGGGGAACAGGTTATTGGTTATAGATATTATACATTTGCCTGCTTGCAAATAATGTAGATGGACTTATTAATGAGGCTATTTGTAATATATCTATAACCCATAATCTATCACCTTTTTCAACAAGCGAAAGTTGAAATTTGTCATAAAAATGCAGGAAATATGCCTAAAAACGGCAAAAACGTGGAGGCTTGGAAGTAGCCTCCACACATATAATGCACTGAATGATAGTTTGTAATAAAGATTGTGGAGGGTGGAGGCTTGTTTAAACTTTCTAGGAAATGCGCGCGTGTGCGCGCGCGAGAGAAAGATTCGACAAAAGATTCTTTCCCTAAACACGCAAATTTATTTCCAAAGAAATTTAGGCATTTCATTTGGAGGGTTGCAGAAAAAGCAGTACCTTTGCATCTGCATGAAAGGATAGAAATGACCAATGATACAGGCACTGGAAGAGCATAGACTGCTGCTGCAACGTGAGTTTGCATACGAAAAGGAGCAATTTCAACGACAGACGGAGGCAACGAGCATTGGGCGCAAGGTGAGGCAGGGCATCTGCTGGTTTCCCTTGCGTGTGGGACGCTCGTACTATAACTCGCTCGATCAATTGGCCATAGAACTGAGCCGCACCGAGAATCTGGACGAGGAGCATAACTTCGAGCCGGGCAAGCCGGTGTGCTTCTTCACCGAGGAGGCTTCGGGCCTGCTGCACTACATGAAGTTCAGCGCACAGGTGAGCTATGTGGAGGGCGACCGCATCGTGGTGACAGTACCCTCGCAGGATGCTGTGCTGCAGGTGCAGAATGCTGACCGACTGGGCATCCAACTGGCACTCGACGAGACAACCTACCGCCTGATGTTCGAAGCACTGGACCGTGTCATCTCTGCCAAGGGCAACCGACTGGCCGAACTGCGCGACATCTGTCACACGGCTGCTCCCATCCACAAATACACCTTCATGGCGCAACGCTTCCCGTGGCTCAACCCCTCGCAGGAGCAGGCCGTCAACGAGGTGCTGTGGGCAAAGGATGTGGCTGTGGTACACGGCCCTCCAGGCACGGGCAAGACAACAACGCTGGTGGAAGCTATCTATGAGACCTTGCATCGCGAAACACAGGTGTTGGTGTGCGCCCAGAGTAATATGGCGGTGGATTGGATAGCCGAGAAGCTGTGCGACCGTGGCGTGAACGTCCTGCGCATCGGCAACCCTACCCGAGTGACTGACCGTATGTTGGCACAGACGTACGAGCGCCGTTTCGAGAGTCATCCGCAATACAGCCAGCTATGGGCTATTCGCAAAGCCATTCGCGACCTCTATGCCCAGCGCAAGCATGGCAACACCGAATCATTCCAGCAGAAGGTGAGCCGACTGAAGGACCGTGCCACCGAGCTGGAACTGAGCATTCAGGAGCAGCTCTTCAACGAGGCTCGCGTCATCGCCTGCACCCTCACGGGCTCTGCCCACCGACTGCTCATGGGTCGCCGTTTCGGTACCCTCTTCATCGATGAGGCAGCACAGGCCTTTGAGGCGGCTTGCTGGATAGCCATACCGAAGGCCAACCGTTTCATACTGGCAGGCGACCACAAGCAGTTACCTCCCACCCTCAAGTGCAACGATGCCATCAAGGGCGGACTGGACAAGACGCTCATGGAGCATATCGTGAAGAACCAGCCTCGATGCGTGTCACTGCTGAAAGTGCAGTACCGTATGTGCGATGCCATCATGCAGTTTCCCAACCACGAGTTCTACGACGAACAGTTGGTGAGCCACCCCAGTGTGAAGTATCGTGGCATATTAGACTGGGACACAGCTATCGAGTGGATAAATAGTGAAGGAGAATTTACAGAGAATGAAGACGGCACAACGAGAGTAAATGAAGAGGAGGCAGAACTGACGGTGCGCGTATTGCAACAGTACTTCGAGAAGATTGGCAAGGACCGCATCCTGCACGACCGCATCGACGTAGGCCTCATCTCGCCCTACCGTGGGCAGGTGCGATTGTTGCGACAACTCATCAAGCGTAATGCGTTCTTCAAACCGCTCCGCTCGCTTATCTCCGTCAATACGGTGGATGGATTCCAAGGGCAGGAACGTGACGTCATCGTCATCTCCATGGTGCGCTCCAACGAGGACGGACAAGTGGGTTTCCTGCGCGACCTTCGCCGCATGAACGTAGCCATCACACGTGCCCGGATGAAGCTGCTTATCATAGGTGATGATCAGACACTTTGCCATCATCCCTTCTACCGACGCTTAAAGAAGTATATTGACACACTAGACGAGTACTGAAACACTAGCAGACCCTCTCCGTCGCTTCGCGCCACCTCCCCCGTAATGGGGAGGATTAAGAATGGGAACATCCATAATCTATTATGAATTAAGAATTGATAACACATGATCAACAAATCAGAATTGGAACATAAGCGGTCAAAACACAAATACGCACTCTTGGCGTTATTCGCCTTGCTCATTCCGCTCTCCACATTCGCACAAAGCAAGTTTGTGGAACGTAGCACAGACGTGCTGTGCCTTGCCCCTACTGCTACAGGTCTCATCAAGGCCATTGTGGAACACGACAAGAAAGGTATCCTACAACTCGGACTCAGTACGGCCACCACACTGGCAGTGAACTACGGGCTTGAGGCTTGCATCAAGAAGGATCGGCCCGATGGAACGGGGCATCATGCCTTCCCCAGCACGCATACTGCAGTAGCCTTCGACGGAGCTTCGTTTCTGATGCGCCGATATGGTTGGAAATGGGGCGTGCCAGCCTATGCGCTGTCAACCTATGTGGCATGGGGACGCGTACACGCCAAGCGCCACGACTGGTGGGACGTATTGGGCGGAGCCGCCATCGGTGCCGGCTGTGCCTTCATCTACACACGTCCGTTCATCAAGCACACCGATATCAGTATCTCTCCTGCCACCTTCGGCACCGATGCCTGCGGCCTTATGGCCACGGTGCAGTTTTGAGAAAAAGACCCTCTCCGCCGCCAAGGCGGCACCTCCCCCATAATGGGGAGGATTTAGAATGGGGACAGGGGATGTGGAATACATCGCGCAGCCTAATTGTTAATTGTTAATTGCTATTGTTAATTATGAATTGTGCATTATACTTAATACCCGTCACACTGGGTGACACCAGCATAGAGCAAGTACTACCCTCGTACAACCATGACGTCATCATGCAGATCCGTCACTTCATCGTGGAGGACATCCGTTCGGCTCGCCGCTTCCTGCGCAAGGTGGACCGTGAGTTTCCCATCGATGACAGTACGTTCATGGAGATGGGCAAGCATGCCGACAGCAAGCAGTTCAGCCAGTATCTCGAACCTCTGCGCAAGGGCGAATCGATAGGCGTCATCAGCGAGGCAGGATGTCCTGCTGTGGCCGACCCGGGTGCAGATGTGGTGGCCATTGCTCAACGCGAAGGCTTGCAGGTTATCCCTCTTGTCGGCCCTTCGAGCATGATACTGGCCGTGATGAGCAGCGGTTTGGGCGGACAGTCGTTTGCCTTCAACGGCTATCTGCCTGTCGACCCTGCCGACCGCAGTAAGAAACTCAAGATGCTGGAAGCACGAGCATGGAACGAGGGGCAGACGCAGCTTTTCATCGAGACGCCCTACCGCAACCTGAAGATGTTCCAATCACTGCTGGCCTCTCTTCGCCCACAGACACGTATGTGCATCGCTGCAGGCATCACCACGCCCGATGAGTGGATACGCACCCTAACCATCGAGAAGTGGAAGAAACAGCAACTGCCCGATCTGAGCAAGGTGCCCGCCATCTTCCTCATCAACAAATAACATCTAATACAAACAACTATATCAAACCAGAAAACCTACATTCAATGATGAAAAACTTACTCCTTAGTATGCTTCTCGCACTAGGAAGTACATCGGCAAATGCTGACAAGCTGGTGGGTGGCGACCTATCGCTAGTGCCCGCCTACGAGGCTGCTGGCGACCAGTGGCTCGACGCCAAGGGTCAGCCCACCGGCGACCTTATCACCTATGTAAAAGAGAAATGCGGATGGAACGCCGTACGCGTGCGTCTGTTCGTCGATCCCTCACAAGATGCCTACAAGAGCACTTGTCAGGACCTTGACTATGTCAAGAAACTAGGCAAGCGCATCAAGGATGCCGGCATGACATTCATGCTCGATCTGCACTACAGCGACACATGGGCCGATCCCGGAAACCAACGCATTCCTGCAGCATGGACCGACCACACCACGGCAGGACTTTGCCAGAGCGTATACACCTACACACACGAAACGGTACAGGCTCTTATCGAGGCTGGGGCGAAACCCGACTACGTGCAGATCGGCAATGAGATAACCTATGGATTGCTGTGGGACACCTCCGATGGAAAGTACCCCACCAACGCCAACGAATACACGGCTGCGGGCTATTGCACAACATGGAACAGCACCTACACAGCCCACTCGGCATGGCCTCGCACAGCTGCCATCCTGGACAATGCCGCACAGGGCGTGCACAAGGCTTTCCACGCCTGCAAGCAGGACAGCACAGAGGTGAAGATTGTACTGCACACCGAACTGTCGGGCATGACAAGCAATAGCGACAACTTCTACAAACATCTGCGCACGGCAGGCATGAACAACTACGATGTCATTGGCCTATCCTACTACCCCACAGAACATGGAGACCTGCTCTCGCTCAGTTCCGTACTGACCACACTGAAGAGCGACTTCCCCGAAAAGGAGGTGCAGATAGTGGAAACCGGCTACTACAACGAAGGCCAACACACCACTAAATACGACTTCACACAGACGTGGCCTTACACAGCCGTGGGACAGTACTCATTCCTGAGCGAACTGACCAACCGACTGAAGAAACACGACAATGTAACGGGTCTGTACTACTGGATGCCCGAAGAGTGCGGTCCGGGACATGGACAATCGGTATGGGATTACACCTTCAACCGTGGATTCTGGAAGTGCAGCAGTGCCTCGACCCACAGCCTTATCACCACTCCCACTGGTGTGTCGCCTATAAGTGTATTGAGCAGTTTCCTGAGCGAAGGCACCGAGGAGGGTGACTTCAAGCCCAGCGACTATTTCCAAAACCTGGACTTTGAGACGGGCGACCTGACAGGTTGGACACAGGGGCAGTCATGGACCACCATGTGGCCTAACAACATCTCGTCGTGGGCCAGTGCCGATGTGGTGCAAGGCACCTACACCCTCGAACTTTGGAACGCCTCGGCCGACGAGGGTAACATCATCTCGGCAAGTGCTACCGTGCCCAATGGCCGCTACACCATCACCTGTCGCGCACATGCCAACCAAGACGGATTCTTCCTATGGGCCAATAAGAAGAAAACACCCATCAAAGCTGGCGAGAACGGGACATGGAGTGTCACAACCGATGCAAAAGACGTTCTGGAATTCGGCCTCGGCACTGTGGCCAGCAGCACCGAACGCTACTGCTATGCCGACGATTTCACCGTGACCTACGTAGGCGAAGCCATCGGCGACGACGAAGAGGACATCATCAAAGGTGATGAGAACCAGAACTACACCGATGCACAAGGACTGGAATACGCCCTTTGGCCCGAGAACCACACCGCAGGACTCATCAGCGGACATAAGGCTGTGGGCACAGAGGAGGAGAGTGTGATAAACATACCCAAAGTCATCACGGTCAACGAGGAGGACTACCACGTCACCTACATCGATGCCAATGCATTTGCCAACAACACGGCGCTGGTCAAGGTTACCATCCCCAATAGCGTATACGAGATTCTAGGCTCTGCCTTCTCGGGCTGCTACAACCTGAAAAGCGTGACCTTTGCCGAAGGCAGCAATCTGGGCAGCATCGCCTCGTGGGCTTTCCACAACACAGCTCTTGACAGCATCAGCATCCCCGCTGGTGTAAAGCAGATTCCCGAAGGATGCTTCGCTTCATGCTGGGCGCTGAAGAAGGTGGAACTGCTGGCTGACGACTTGGGCAGCATTGGCAAGTTTGCCTTCTCGGCCTGGGCTGAGGAAGGCAGTGCACGCAGCTGGAGCACCTTCAGCGAGGGCTTCATGATCTATGCCATCGAGCCTCCTGTCATTGATGCCGATGCCTTCAATGCCGAAGACATTGCCGGTGCCACACTTTTCGTCTTCCCCGGATTGGAGTCGAACGACACCTACACCACGCTGGGCTTTGCCGAGGTAAAGCCCTTGGACGGCGCTAATCCCGAGAACAATCACAAAGCCATCATCGAAGGTGTGAAATACAGTTACTGGCTTGCCGACGACGAGGGTAATGAAGAGGGTACGCATGCCGGCATCTCAGGCTACACCAGCACCCTGCCAGCCACACTTGTCATCCCCGAGGCCATCCGTCCCAACGGAGTGGAAGAAGAGATGCCCGTGACCTTCATCAATGCTTGGGCTATGCAGAACGCCCCCATCACCTCGCTGCAGACGGCAAGCGGAATAGGTCACATTTACGAGGGCACTTTTGCCGGCTGTGCTGCACTGACCGATGTGGTGCTCAATGGCAACATCCATAGTATCGGCGATTTTGCCTTCAGCAACTGGGCCGAGGAGGGATGCCGCAGCAAGGGAGCCGAAAATACAGCCGCCTACAAGCCCTTCCGCAACGTAGTTATCTACTGCGATGGCGAACCCGAAATAAGCGAAAAAGCATTCTGCAAGGACGATGTAGCCGAGGCCACCCTGTACGTGGATGATTGGTTGACCGGCAATGAGGTGTTCAATAATCTTGGCTTCAAGGCAGTGAAGAGCATACAAGATTTTACCGATGGCATCGGAAACACCATTGCCAAGACCACCCCGACCATGCTCTATGACCTCTGCGGACGTGTACTGCAAAGCCGCCCTGTCAAGGGATTCTATATTGCCAACGGCAAGAAGGTGATACGATAAGCATCTCCTCACACCCGTCACCGGGACAGAAAACAATGCGCACAGCCCTATCACAGGTTGTGCGCATCGTTTTTATGCTGTTATCAGCTCGTTAGAGTTTATCCAAAAAGCGATCTCTGTTCACGCTGAAACGGACATGCTCGGCCGTACCCACCAGCACCTCGCCCTGACGGGCTTCGATGCTGAAGACGAACTTACGACCCTCGTGTTGAACAAGTGTAGCCGTTGCCTCCACCTCGGCACCAATGGGCGAAGGCTTCAAGTGCTGCACATTGATGCTGCCACCCACCGTTGTCTCGCCTTCTTGCAAGAGGGGACGGGCCGCGAGCATGGCCGCATTCTCCATCATGGCCACCAGGGCGGGAGTGGCCAGCAGGGGGCATGTCGCCCGATCCCATTACCTCAGCCGTCTGACTGGCCGATATGATAAACTTTGACGTATACCTCAAATCCGCAACTATCATCCAATGCACGATTAAGGGTAGATTTGAAGAGTCGTTAGCAGCTACTTTCAGTAAAAAGCCACAGCACAACATCAATATGTAGTCACCATTCCCTTACCCCACGATGCGACTTGAGGTAATACGCAGATTTTAACCGTAAAGAAAGCAGTATTAACCAAATTCCGTTTTGAATGGCTTGACATAAGCGCCGTTCTCCGTGTAGATATTCAGCACATATCGCCTTGCAGTCATAATCCACTTGGCTGGTACGGAGATGAATCTGAAGACGAAAGCCTTTATGCGACTTGTTTT
>JAZQQO010000006.1:0-60466 GCA_045629085.1 Bacteroidaceae bacterium | reverse complement strand
AAACCACAGTGCTGACTACAACGACATCCTGCTTCGCACCCTTGAGCTGCACTTTGGTGTAGATGAGAGCGGTGAGGCTACCATCGGTTTCCGCACCGACAATCTGGATGGCTGGTCGGCTGAGCCCCGCACCGAGCAGGCTGCCGGTTGGTTCAAACTCGACAACTTCACCCTCTACTACGAGAGCAGCAAGGTGCCCGAGAACATTGCCGTTGGCATCCAGGCTCCCATCATCGCTGGCCAGCGTGCCGACAAGGGCATCTTCGACCTCAGTGGCCGCAAGTTCGACAAGGCTGTCAAGGGTATCTTCATCGTTAATGGCAAGAAGGTAGTGAAGTAAAACTCACTCCTTCACAACATAATTCAATAATGGAGGCGCTTCTCATTATGAGAGGCGCCTCCACTATTTATCTATTTTTCCAAGCTTACTTCTTCTTGATGTAGAGTTCCTGAGCATCGGAGGTGGAAATCTGACGCTGGCCGAGGAAGGCTACGAGGAAGGCATCGGGGAAGAGCTTGCGCACCTCGAGGAGGGTCTTGCGGGCGGTGGGATAGTCGGACGTGGCGCCATAGAGATATTTGTACTTGCCATCCTTCTCCATGATCTTGACGTCCTTGAGGCCCTTCAGGTGATGGTCTTTCTCCTTGAGTTTCGTCTTGAGGGCAAAGATCTGGATAGAGAAACTGAGTTCCTCGCTGTCAAGCTCGGGTTCGAGGTTGGGGTCGAGCACCACGGCAGCCTCGGCCTTAGCATTGGCTTCGGCAAGGGCAGCGGAATCAGCAGAGGAGATGGCTTCCTCTTGTTTCTCAGCATTTTGCTTAGCATCATTCTTCGCCAAATCAGTTGCGGAGGCATTGGCCTTGCCTGCCGGTACGGAACCGCTGGCACGTCCACCCGTGCGGCGCATCTCTGCCAGGACACGCTTCTCGCGACTGCCGTCGACGGTCTCCTTATAATCCTTCAGGCCACGGTAGATGCACTGGGCTATCTCCTCCTGTCCCGACTTGCTGGTCATGTAATCCTGCTCGCTGGGAGTGCTAATGAAACCTATCTCGGTGAGGATGGCTGGCATCTTGGTATGGAGTACCACGTAGTAGCGCTCACGCTTGACGCCACGACTGATGGGGCGCCCGACGAGTCCGTAATACTTCTGCATCATCCAAGCCAGCAACTCGCTCTTCTGCTGATAGCGCTTGCGTGCCGACTCGATGCTGGCATCCGAAGTAGCGCCGATGGGGCCGTAGTAGGTCTCGGTGCCACGGATGTTGTTCACCTCGGGAGCGGCATTGACATGAATGCTAAGGAAAAGGCTGGCACCGGCGTTGTTGGCCACGGTGCAGCGCTGCTCAAGCGAGAGAAAGCGGTCGGTATCGCGCGTCATGACCACCTTGACACCGGGGATGTTGTTACGCACCAGTTCCGCCACACGCAGAGCCACCTTGAGCGTGATGTCTTTCTCCTTGGCACGTGAACCTTCGCAACCTACGTCGCGGCCACCATGACCTGCATCAATCACCCAAACCTGCTTTGCCTTTGCCATCACAAAAAGCGGCATGCAAAGCAGAAAAAAGAAGAGTATACGGGACTTGTTTTCCATTTCGTCTGCAAAAATACACATTTTTTTATATAATAAGCCGAAATATGCGAAAAAAATGCTACTTTTGCACTATGAGTGATGGAAATTTCAACAGAAGCCTACTGCCGCATACGCCTTATGCAAGTGGCATGAAGGCTGGACAGCAGATAACGAAAATGCGCGCTGTGGAGGCTTTCCGCAATGCCATTGACCGACTTTGCCCTACCCTCTCGGACGAAGAGAAGAAGGTGGAGGTAGAGAGATTTGAACATGAGATAGCAGCCCCTCTCAAGAATAAGGGAACAAGAGAATAGACAATTAGAGTATTAATTTAATTAAAGTACCCCCTATCCACCTTCCCCTATCTAATCCCTCCCCTTCCACGGGGGAGGTGCCCGAAGGGCGGAGAGGGTCTTCAACACTATGGACGATAAGAAGATTATCTTTTCGATGGTCGGCGTTAGCAAGACCATACAGCAGAATCAGAAACAAGTACTTAAGAACATCTACCTAAGTTTCTTCTATGGAGCAAAGATCGGTATCATCGGTCTTAACGGTGCGGGTAAGTCAACGCTGATGAAGATCATCGCTGGCTTGGATCAGAACTACCAGGGACAAGTGGTGTTCTCACCTGGCTACACCGTGGGCTACCTGCCTCAGGAGCCTCAGCTCGATGACGACAAGACGGTGCTCGACACCGTGAAGGAGGGCGTGCAGAGCGTGGTGGATGCGCTGGCCGAGTACGAAGAAATAAACCAGAAATTCGGCCTGCCCGAATACTACGAAGATGAGGACAAGATGAACCAACTCTTCACTCGTCAGGCAGAGTTGCAGGACATCATCGATGCTACCGATGCGTGGAACCTCGATAGCCGTCTGGAGCGTGCTATGGACGCGCTGCGTTGTCCTCCTGCCGATCAGAAGTGTGGCGTGCTCTCGGGTGGTGAGCGCCGCCGCGTAGCCTTGTGTCGCCTACTGCTGCAGAAGCCTGACGTGCTGCTGCTCGATGAGCCCACCAACCACCTTGACGCAGAGAGCATCGACTGGTTGGAGCAGCACCTTAACCAATATGAGGGTACGGTCATCGCCGTTACGCACGACCGCTACTTCCTCGACGACGTAGCAGGATGGATCCTCGAGCTCGACCGTGGTGAGGGTATTCCCTGGGAGGGCAACTACTCTTCATGGCTCGACCAGAAGACCAAGCGCATGGCACAGGAGGAGAAGTCGGCATCGAAGCGTCGCAAGACACTGGAGCGCGAGTTGGAGTGGGTGCGTATGGCTCCCAAGGCTCGTCAAGCCAAGGGTAAGGCTCGTCTGAACAACTACGAGCGCATGCTGAACGAGGACCAGAAGGAGCGCGAGGAGAAACTGGAGCTGTACATTCCCAACGGACCCCGTCTGGGTCAGAAAGTCATCGAGGCACACGACGTCAAGAAGGCGTATGGCGACAAACTCTTGTTCGACGGATTGAACTTCTCGCTGCCTCAGGGTGGCATCGTGGGTGTAATTGGCCCCAACGGAGCTGGTAAAACCACGCTGTTCCGCCTCATCATGGGTTTGGAGACAGCCGATGCCGGTACCTTCGAAGTGGGCGATACCGTGAAGCTCAGCTATGTGGATCAGCAGCATAAGGACATCATTGCCGACCAGAGTGTGTATCAGGTTGTGAGCCAAGGTAATGAGCTCATCCGCATGGGTGGCCGCGACATCAATGCCCGTGCCTACCTGAGCCGCTTCAACTTCAGCGGTGCCGATCAGGAGAAGAAGTGCGGAGTGCTCTCTGGTGGTGAGCGAAACCGTCTTCACCTGGCTATGGCCTTGAAGCAAGAAGGTAACGTACTCCTGCTCGATGAGCCTACCAACGACATCGATGTCAATACCTTACGTGCCTTGGAGGAGGGTCTTGAGAGTTTTGCCGGCTGTGCCGTAGTCATCAGCCACGACCGCTGGTTCCTCGACCGCATCTGCACCCACATCCTCGCCTACGAGGGCGATGGCAAGGTATTCTTCTTCGAGGGCACCTACTCCGAATACGAAGTGAACAAGTGCAAGCGCCTCGGCATTGAGGAACCCAAGCGTGTCCGCTACCGCAAACTTATGGAGGACTAAGAATGAGGTTGTAAGGTTATGAGGTTTTAGGGTTATGAGGTCGTAAGAATGTAGGATTACCTTAACTTAGTTACCTTAAAACCTCACAACCTTAAAACCTCACAACCTTAAAACCTCATAACCTTAAAACCATTTCTTGTAATCCACCTTCTCAAACATAGGGGCTTTCGTGACGTTGGTATCTACGTTCTTACCCAAAAGGAAACGGTCGATGAAAGCCTCGACTTCAGGGCGCTGCTCCTTGGGCAACTGGCAATGGCCATGACCATCCTGGAAGGAGAAGCCCATGCGGTCGGCAATGCCAAAGTGCTGCCATACCTCGCGCGCTGCCTGGCATGAGACGTAACCCGACTCGTCGGCCAACCACTCGTAGTCGGGATTGCCCAGCACAAGCAAGGCACGTGGAAGGATGAGGGCGCACAACTCGTGATGGTCGATGGGCAGACGCTTCACATTGTCCAGTTCGAAGGCCTTCATGCTCTCCATGAACCAAGAGTAATTGGTACGGCCTAAGGTCTCCACATTGCCCAACGTCTCAGAGACACGCCAGGCGGCCGCACCACCGCCACCGGGTTCCTGTGCGATGGTAAGGGCAATGCGCTCGTCGAGAGCACCCGAGAAGAGGGCCATCTTTCCGGCAAAGGAGCAACCTGTCACGGCAAGATGCTTTGTATCGATACGGCACTCATCGCCAAGCATTTCCAAGGCATCAATGATACGGCTCACACCCCATGGCCAAGCCGAATAGGAACCCACATGCTGCAAGTCAGGATAGATGCGGTTGTAGGGCTCGGTGCCGCGCTTCTGGGTGTGGCTCATCACTTGTGTGAAGTTATAGGCTATCATGGCTATGCCACGGCTCTCAAAGAGGTCGGGAGGCAAACTGCCACTGCCAAAACCTACACCGATGACGGCAGGAACGGGGCCTGTGGCATCCTTAGGATACTTGATAGTGGCACGTATCGTCAAAGTCTCACCATGGTTTGTTATGTCGACAATCAGCGTATCGCCATCCATGCGTGCCTTCATCTGTTCACGGCTCACCATGGGTTTCTCACCTATCTCATAATACTGCAGCATGGAGAGGATCTCATTGCGACGCTGTTCCCAATCCTTGAAACGCTTTACCCTACCCTTACGCGAAGCCCACTTCAGGGCATCGGGCAGTTTCTCAATCGCAGGCAGTTCGGCCAAGGCATCCATTCTGGGCTGTGCCGTTCCGATTCCCGTATTTTCCTTATCATAGACGTAGGGGATGGAGTTCTTCTGTGCCTTCATCTCCATGTTACCAAGCAGCGCAATCGCTACCAGTGTGTACTTCAATAATCCTTTGTGTGCCATGGTCATAATCGTTTATCTGTTGCAAAGATACAAAAATATCCTTTCCATTGCTTGTTTATACGAAGGAAATGTGCTAACTTTGCAGAAAGTAACTGAAAAACATGTAATATTATGAACTCATTATTTAATATTGACGGTAAAGTGGTCGTCATCACGGGCGGCACAGGTGTATTGGGACGCAGCATCGCTGAGTATCTGGCAAAGGAAGGCTGCAAGGTGGTTTTGCTGGGACGCAATGAGCAGACGGGTAATGAAATTGCAGACAGCATTGCTAAAGAAGGTGGCGAGGCATGGTTCCTGCCCTGCGACGTGATGAATGAAGAGGCTGTGCAGCTGGTGTGCGACAAGATCGTGGAGCGCTACGGACGTGTGGACGCACTGCTGAATGCTGCCGGCGGTAACATGCCTGGTGCCACCATCGCACCTACGGGTACGTTCTTCGACCTCAAGGTGGAAGATTTCGAGAAGGTGCTGAGCCTCAACCTCACGGGTACGGTTATCCCCACTCAAGTATTCCTCAAGCCTATGGTAGAGGCTGGCCAAGGCGCTATTGTCAACTTCAGTTCGATGGCTGCTTTCCGCCCCATGACTCGCGTGGCTGGCTATGCTGCAGCTAAGGCTGGCATCAGTAACTTCACTGCCTTCATGGCAACGGAGGTAGCCAAGAAGTTTACCAACAAGATTCGTGTCAACGCCATCGCACCGGGCTTCTTCCTGACTAATCAGAACCGTGCCCTGCTGACCAACCCCGACGGCTCACTTACAGAGCGTGGTGCTGACGTCATCCGCCAGACGCCCTTCGGCCGCTTCGGTTCGCCCGAGGAACTTTGTGGCACCATCCACTACCTCATCAGCGACGCAGCAGCCTTCGTGACCGGCACCGTTGCCGTGGTCGATGGTGGTTTCAACGCATTTGCCATGTAATCATTAATCTTTATACTATGAAAAAACTGCTAAGCGTAATGCTTCTATCCATGCTCAGCCTTCCCACATGGGCAGGCAGAGTTGTCACGGACAGCGTGAAGAGTGAGGTGCTGGGCGCCACAGTAAAGTATAATGTGTATCTGCCCGACGGCTTCGAGCGAAGCCAGCAGCAGTATCCCGTGGTGTATCTGCTGCACGGATTCACGGACGACTATCGTGCATGGCGCGACAAGGGCAACATGCAGATGGTGGCCGATGAACTGATGGGTTCAGGTGAGGCCGTGCCTACGGTCATCGTGATGCCCAATGCCGGAGGCCCTGACACGCGCAACACCTGGAACGGCTATTTCAACATGCCTGGTTGGAACTACGAGGACTTCTTCTTCAACGAGTTCATGCCTCAGGTCGAAAAGAAATACCGCTGCGTAGGCGACAAGGGACACCGTGCCGTGATGGGTTTGTCGATGGGCGGTGGTGGCAGCATGGTGTACTGCCAGCGTCATCCCGACAAGTTCTCATCGTGCTACGCCATGAGTGCGTGGCTGGAGAGTGATGGTGGCCGACAGGGTGCCGATGGCGACAAGGACAAGACATGGCTCGTATCGCAGGCCGTGAAAGATCATTCTGCCCTCAAGTTCATCGAGAACGCTGACAAGGAGACGCTAGACAAGATGCGCACCGTGAAGTGGTACATCGACTGCGGTGACGACGACTTCCTCTTCGACCTCAACGTCAAAATGCACCAGCTCATGCGTGACAAGCGCGTCAAGGACGAGCTCATCATCCGCAACGGCATTCACAACTGGGAATATTGGCATCAAGCCCTCCGCATCGCCCTACCCTTCGCCTCCAGAAACTTCGAGAAATAAGAAACAAGTTGTAGAATCTCTAGAAAATCTAGGGAATCTAGAATGTCTAGAAAGTCTAGAATCTCTAGGAACTCTAGAAACTCTAGAAAGTCTAGAACCTCTAGAAACTTCTAGAACTTCTAGCCTCTCCCAAAAACAAAAAAAACTATGCCCCAAACTCCTCATATCCCCAGGGTCTTGAAGAAGCAGGTACACTGGCAAAACCTCTATTTCTTCCAAAAGTCGGATGTTATCTATCAGATGGCTTTTGTGTTCTGCGAGAGGTATATTCATCTTTATAAAGACCGTACCCGTGATCAGGTCATTCAGGCGGCACGCTCTTGTAAGCAGAACATCGTTGAGGGACTTGCCGATGGTGTCACTTCCACCGAGATGCAACTGAAACTGCTCAACGTGGCACGTTCCTCGTTGCAGGAACTACAACAGGATTTCGAGGACTACTTGAAATCACGCCACCTGAAGTTCTGGGGCTTACCTCCCAAACTAAAAGATGGCGAAACGCGAACCATTCCGGAGAGTTATTACGACGGGAATACCACTCGCTACGACGACATGCTGAGCTATTGCCGTCAACACAACACCCTTGAGGAGTATGAACCATTTCTAAATCAATGGAATGACGAGGAACTCTGTAACTATGCCCTCACTCTCTGTCACATGATAGACCGTATGATGATGAGTTTTCTAGAGAAACTGGAAACAGAGTTCGTGACTGAGGGAGGCATAAAAGAAAGGATGTACAAAGCCCGCACCGGCTATCGCAGCCAGCAGGACGAGCGTCTGAAGCAGCTCGAAGCCGAGCGTCCCATCCTCATACAGCAGCTGACCCAAGCCCTAGCCGAAGCCACAAAATGGAAAAACGCCTACGAAGATCTGAAGCAGCGAGCCCTCAATTCCTACAACACCCAGCAAGAAGAAATCAAAGCCCTAAAAGCAGAACTAAGCAAGAACCTCTAGCCTCTCCAGAAACTTCGACAAAGAAAGTATTTTCTCCCCACAACTATTCGCATGGAAATGTGGGGAGATTTTTTAGGGTGTTATTTTGGTGGTTCATCCGGAATATGGAGTTATGTTACGCGCGCGCACGCGCGCGCATTTCCTAGGAATTTTAAAAAAGCCTCCACCCTCCACAATCTTTATTACAAACTATCATTCAGTGCATTATATGTGTGGAGGCTACTTTCAAGCCTCCACGTTTTTGCCACTTTTTGCCCATTTTCCTGCTATTTTTCGCACAAAGCATACTCATTTCCCTACCATAAAATCTTGTTTTTCCCACCTTCAATCTTGTTTTTCCCGCCTTCAATCTTGTTTTTCCCATGCATCAATTTCCATTTCCCTACGCAGGAATTCTCTACGCCACGCCCGAGGCGTTTGTACGCCACGCTCGAGACGTATATACGCCACGGCCGTGGCGTATATACGTCACGGCCGTGGCGTAGAGAATACTTCCTGCATAACACTTTTATTGTCAATACAGTAATGCTGATTTACACACTTTTGGGAAAAAGAAAGGGATGCACCAGCAGTGCCACATAAAATGGATTGAAAAAAGTGAATGCTTTTGTTGCATATACCAATTTTTAAGCGTAACTTTGCAAAGTACTTTCATATAGGTAAAGAAATATAGCATTACACCAAATCACATCGATGAACTTAAGAGCAATAATCCTGACACTGACAGCCATGTATGCCTTCAGTACATCGGCTCAGACAACAAGCGACAGTATTACGGTGACCAACGCCAAATGGCACGTGAAAAAGCACCGGGGCGTGAAGACCATGCACGCACAATTCAGCAATCTGTATGGTGGTCCTCAGGATATTTACATGATTGAGGTTCGCTTGAGACGACACTCCTTGAAAGTGCAGGATCACCATGGTCGGGAACTCACCTCGCAAATCTCCCAGAAGAATGGAGCTAAGGCAGCGGTCAATGGCACCTACTTTGAGATGAAGCCAGAAGGAAGGTCGGTGTGCCTGATGGCTTGTGACGGACGTGCAATGGATTTTACCGGTGGTTCGATGGATCAACTGAGCAATGGAGCCCTCGTAACTAGAGGACGGCACGCCAGGATCATTCCCTGGGACGTGGAACAGGAACGGATACTCTATCCCGACAGTGTGGCTACGGGCGATTTGGCTCACTGTGACGTGATGGTGTGCGGCCCTTTAATGCTGCAGAACGGACACGAGGTTCCCTTACACTCCCAATCTCACGTGATGGAGAACCATCCCCGCAGTGGCATTGCTCTCAAGGGGAATCACGCATACTTCATTGTCGTGGACGGTCGTGCCCCCAGTCGCGCCGTGGGAGTCAGCATCCCACAGTTTGCACATCTGTTGCGCATCCTCAAGATGGATTCAGCACTCAATCTCGATGGTGGCGGCTCGTCCACCCTTTGGGTTCCTCAAGAAGGTATTCTGAACACCCCTTCCAGTCAGGGTCAGGAGCGTAGCGTCAGCAACTCCATCATGGTGAAGTAAAGAAGGAATCACAAGGAGTGTCAGGGAATGAAGAGAGTATCGTCAAGGACGACTCCGATGTTAGGATCGTCGACATCCGCTCCCATTCCCATACGCCTTATGCAGTCGTCGTAAAACTCCGTGAAGCGAGTCATGTCCTCTTCGCTCATGTCATGCATCATCATCTCCATCTTGAAACCAAAGTCAAGGATTCGGGATTGAATGGCCCGAAAATGAGCACCCATGTCCTCACCCTGTTCACTGCGGCTCAGGATGGCTGCATACTGCTGCATCAACTCCTCCAACTCGATCATCAATGAGTCAACAGGTGTATCGTGGTCGGCCACGGGAGTGACGTATTCAATGTGACGCTCCTCTGAAGTCTGCTTGCAGGACAGCAGCAAAAGGCATAGGAGAGATAGTTGCAGAAAACGTTTCATAGGTAGTAGGTAATCAAATCTTTGGGCAAAATTAAGAAAAAAAAGGCAATGTTGGTGCTTAATATGAAAAAAAATGCTTAATTTTGCGATTATGATGAAGAACTACCATGAAATAACGGATGATTGGCAACTTGCCAAGACACTCCACAGCGAAGAGAAGATTATCAAGCGTTGTGCCTTCAAGAACGTCAACATGACGGCAGAGACGGACATTACGCTGAGTCATGAATACGAGGACTGCATCTTCCTGGGATGCACGTTGCCGGGCTATTTCGACCGATGCACCAAGAACTGCTTGGTGTTCCCTACAATGATGGACACCTTCGACCCCTTCCGCAGCCAGTTGTACACTTACAAATCACTCTATGAGGGCTATAGGATCGGACAACCGGAGACATACCATCGCTGCTACGACGGCCTCATGTATCACCGCTATCTGGAGCAAGGCAAAACAGCAGAGAACATAAAGGAGGCATTGGCACGCAACCTGCACGACCATTGCATCAGCTCGGCTCTGCATGCTCTACTGAAACAATTCGACGAGAAGCGTATCGTGGGTGTGATGGGTGGCCACGGCCTGCTGCGCACCGAGGATCAGTACGAGCAGGTGGCACGCATCAGCAAGCGCCTGACAGAGCTTGGCAGCATCATGATCAGCGGTGGTGGCCCTGGCGCCATGGAAGCCACACACCTGGGAGCCTGGATGGCAGGACGAACGGAGGAGGAGTTTGTGGATGCCCTCACCCTGCTGCGCACTGCTCCGAGTTTCAAGGACGAGACATGGCTGGACACCGCTATGCAGGTCGTGACGAAATATCCACAGACTGACTACATCAGCATTGGCATTCCCACCTGGCTCTATGGCCATGAACCCTCCACACCAATGGCCACCTGCATTGCAAAGTATTTCGACAACAGTATTCGTGAAGACGGCATCCTGACGCTGGCCTCTGGTGGCATTATCTACACACCTGGCAGCGCCGGCACGTTGCAGGAGATCTTCCAGGACGCCGTGCAAAACCACTACCTCACCTTCGGTTACGCATCGCCTATGTGCTTCCTTGGCAAGAAGTTCTGGACAGAGGAGGTTCCCGTATATCCTTTCATCCAAGACATGATGGAACGCGGCAGATACAAGAACCTGATTCTCTCACTCACAGACGACAACGAGGAAGTGGCACAGGAAATCCTAAAATTCAGAGAGAATGAGAAGTGACAGCATTGTTATCATACCGACTTACAACGAGAAGGAAAACATCGAGGCCATCATACGCGCGGTGACATCCCTGAAAGAGGGGCGCAACAGCAGCGCCGCCAACGCCAAGACGGCCACGCAGACATACGAGCATCAATTCAATGTGCTCATCATCGACGACGGCAGCCCCGACGGCACAGCTGACATCGTGAAACGACTGATGCAAACCGACGAGCTCAAGGAGCGCCTCTTCCTCATCGAGCGAAGTGGCAAACTGGGACTCGGCACGGCGTACATCACAGGGTTCAAGTGGGCTATCGAGCAGAAGTACGACTACATCTTCGAGATGGATGCCGACTTCAGCCACGCACCCGATGACCTGCCACGACTCTATGCCGCCTGTCACGACGAAGGCAACGACGTTGCCGTTGGCAGCCGATACGTTAGCGGCGTGAATGTGGTGAACTGGCCTATGGGTCGTGTCCTGATGTCATACTTTGCATCTAAATACGTACGCATCGTCACAGGCTTCAAGGTGCACGACACGACTGCAGGCTTCAAGTGCTATCGCCGTGAGGTATTGGAAACCATCGAGTTGGATAAGGTGCGTTTCAAGGGTTATGCGTTTCAGATAGAAATGAAATATACAGCACATAAGTGCGGATTCAAAATCAAGGAGGTTCCCGTCATCTTCGTCAACCGTGAACTCGGCACGAGCAAGATGAGCGGCGGCATCTTCAGCGAAGCCGTCTTCGGCGTGATGCGCCTTCGCTGGGATGGATGGTTTAAGAAATACCCGAAAGTAGCCCCCTAACCCCCGGCTTTTGACTTCGGTCAAAATGCAAGGAATAAGAGCAATGTTGATATAACAATTGTTATATAATAGTGAAAAGCGAAAAATCATGCAGACTCTCATATACAACGCCACGCTGCTTAACGAAGGTACAGAACGCAGAGCATCCGTCCTCATCGAGGATGATATCATAAAACAAATTATCTATCACGATAGTAACGAACCTGCCTCCATGGAATCAGTTCTATCTGCCCTCCCCCTCGGGGGAATGAGGAAGGGGGTCGATGCCACTGGCATGCTACTGATGCCAGGTGTGATTGACGACCACGTTCACATGCGCGACCCAGGCCTTACCCACAAGGCTGATATGGAAAGCGAGACGAAGGCTGCTGCTGCGGGTGGTGTAACGAGCGTGATGGACATGCCAAACGTAGTGCCTCAAACCACGACCATGGCATTATGGGAGGAGAAGATGCAGCATGCGGCAGAGACATGCCACGTTAACTATGCTTTCTATCTCGGTGCCACCAACGACAACATCGAGGAGATAAAGAACATCGACACCACACGTATTCCTGCACTCAAGCTCTTCATGGGTAGCAGTACGGGTGGAATGCTCGTCGACAAGGAGGAACCGCTGCGTCGCATCTTCAGCGAGTGTCCTACCCTCATCATGACTCATTGCGAGGACACCGACCGCATCAACGAGCAAATGGCAAAAGCCAAGAAGCAGTATGGCGAAGATCCCGCCATCGAGATGCACCCATGGATACGCGACGACGAGGCTTGCTATCGATCGTCTGCCCTTGCCGTAAAGTTGGCAAAGGAAACCGGAGCCCGACTGCACATCGCACACATCACTACCGCCAAGGAACTGGAACTGCTGCAAACCGACACGCCTCTCGAAGAAAAGAAGATAACAGCAGAGGTATGTCCGCAGCACTTATTCTTTAGCGAACAGGATTACAAGCGTTTAGGTACGCTCATAAAATGCAACCCTTCCATCAAGTCAGAGGCTGATCGCGAAGCATTATGCAAGGCAGCTCAGCAAGGGCTCATCGACGTTATCGGCACGGATCATGCGCCACATCTTCTGAGCGAAAAGCAAGGTGGAGCGGCCAAAGCCGTGTCAGGAATGCCGCTCATACAGTTCTCACTTCCGCTCATGCTCACCCTCGCAGACAAGGGTATCATCTCTCACGAAAGGTTGGTAGAAATGATGTGCCACAACCCTGCCCGCCTCTTCCATATTAATAATAGAGGATTCGTGAGAGAGGGGTACAAGGCAGACCTCGTCCTGCTGAAAAAGGAGGATTGGACCATACAAGAGAACGACATACTGAGTAAATGCGCATGGTCGCCACTGACAGAAGAAAAATTGCAATGGCACGTAGCCGGCACATGGGTCAACGGACAACAAGTGTACGATGGCAAGCAGGTGGCGGAAGACGTTAAGGGCGAAGCGCTCACCTTTAATGCATAATATGCAAACTATTTCCTTCTCCTTTCACGAAGTAGCGCCCTACATTAACTGGCTTTACTTCTTCCACGCATGGGGATTTCCGGCTCGTCTTGGCAGCATTGCCAAGGTGCACGGATGCGATGCTTGCAGGATGAATTGGCTACAAGCTTTCTCGCCCGACGAGCAACCAAAGGCACGTGAGGCCATGAAGCTTTTTGACGATGCCCAACGCCTCATCGCCACACTTGACAGTCGCTACCAATGCCATGCGCGCGTGGCCATCCTACCAGCCTACAGCGAGAACGATGACATCGTGGTTCTCATGGAAGAAGAAACGGAGAAAAAGAAGGAATCGTTTAGGAGTAAGGAAAATGTCATCCGCATCCCACTATTACGCCAGCAGTCGCCCAACGAGCATGGCAACTGCCTTTGCCTTAGCGACTTCATCAAGCCTTTTCCTCAATTCACTGATGAGATTGACGCTGCAGATTTCTCTTCAGCCTACAGTAAACTCGGTATCTTTGCCTGCAGCGTGGATCACGAGATGGAGGAGCAATATGCTGAGGATGAATACCTTCACCTCCTGCACCAGACATTGGCTGACCGACTGGCAGAAGCCACGGCAGAACGAATGCACGAGATGGTACGCAAGACAATATGGGGATATGCTCCCAACGAACATTTCACGTTAGACCAACTTTTCTCAGAGGAATACCAAGGTAAACGTCCTGCCGTTGGCTATCCATCCCTACCCGACCAAAGCCTTAACTTCGTACTTGACAAGATTATAGACTTCAAGACGATAGGCATCTCTCTGACAGAGAACGGAGCCATGCGTCCACACGCCAGCACCAGTGGACTGATGCTGGCTCACCCCGCCACATGCCATTTCAACATCGGCACGATAGCCGATGACCAAATAGAGGAATATGCCAAAAGACGTGGAATGACCGTCGATGCTATCCGTAAATTCTTGCGATAACATCAATTATTAATCTGCCACTGACGAGGCGAGATACCCACCGTCTGGCGGAACTTCTTATTAAACGTCGAAGCACTCGAAAAACCAGAAGCTTGTGCCACTTCATCCTGCGTGGCCGAAGGATGAGCCTTCATGTACTTCTGCGCATAATCAACACGCAACGACGCCAGATAGTCACGGAAATTCATACCAAACTCCTTGCTCACCATACATGACACGTACGTACGATTGCTATGCAGACGCATGGCCACATCCTCCACACTGACAGTGGGTTCAAGGAAGATGCGCTCCACCATCACAAGCGCTTTAAATCCATCCACCAACTCAGCGTACGACAAGGCACTCATGCCTTCGACAGGAGTGTCAGGCTTCTCGCGTTCAGCACCGTAATGATACTTCTTGGCACTATCGGCCGATGACAACGGAGAGCGCAGCGTACGCAGCGTAACTGGCGAACGGTTGGCGTAAAGCGTCAGATAGTTGACACAAATTATAAGCATAGCCATCAGGAAATTGCACGTGGCAGCTACGCCTAAATGCGACAACAGGAATGCACGCCCAACGCCCAAACGGATACCCGCAATAATAAGGAAGAAAATCAGCACGGGCAACAGCAAATTCACAATAGGTACGCTACCTCCCGTACGGAGTAACTTCAGCATAGCCTTGGGCGTATAGCCTGAATGCACCATCAGATACACGAGATAGCCAATCACATACACCATTTCAATCAGCATCACGATCATGAATATTTGTCGTGCAAAAAGATAGTGAAGCTGATAGACCGTATCCTCCGCATAGATGCTACCCTCTATGCCTTCGGGAGAATTGCACTGCGAAGCATATGCTGCCGCATTGTCCACACCCATCAGCGAATACAGGATAAAACAAACGGATCCCAGCATCACGGATGGAATGAACCAGAAACCCGTAGTCCACGAATAGTAGTTGCTGCGCAACATGCTGCGTGTAAAAAGCAATAGCAAGGGCAACAACATGGGCCCCACAAACTGACGCAGAGCGCTACAACCAATGGTCGAGAACCACCCCATATCACCATCAAGCAGCATGGTATCAGCACAGAAATAGACAAGACAAAGCACATTGAGTGCCAGCATCAATTGCTGTGAAGTATGCTTGTGACGCTTGAAGAAAAACAACAACGCGCCCAACACACAAATGCAAAAAGGCAATAATAATGCAAACGAAGTGAACATAAAGCCCGCGTAAAAATACAATTTTAACACAAAGATAGGAAATATTTTTTATTTGGCACTATCGAAATTAAAAAAATATAGTATCTTTGCAAAAAAGATAAGAAAAAATGGACATCAAGAGCGCAGAATTCATAATCAGCAGCCCGACCGTAGAGAAATGCCCTAAGACGCAATTGCCCGAGTATGCTTTCATCGGACGAAGCAATGTGGGCAAGTCAAGTCTCATCAATATGCTCACGGGCCACAGCAAGCTGGCCAAGACCTCAGCCATGCCTGGCAAGACGCTCCTCATCAACCATTTTCTCATCAACAAGGAGTGGTATCTTGTCGACCTCCCTGGCTACGGTTATGCAAAAAGGGGAAAGAAAGAGCAGGAAAACCTCAAGCGCATGATTACTGGTTATGTGCTGCAACGTGAGCAGATGACCAACTTGTTTGTCCTAGTGGATTCACGTCTCGAACCACAACGTGTCGACCTTGAATTTATAGAATTCTTAGGAGAACATGGTGTACCCTTCAGCATCATCTTTACCAAGGCAGACAAGTTGAGCCACGGCAAACTGAATGGCAACATACAACTCTACCTGAACCGCCTCTTGCAAGACTGGGAGGAACTTCCACCCTACTTCGTCACATCCGCCACCTCCAAGCAGGGACGCGACGAACTGTTGGCCTACATAGAAGAAATTAACCGAAACAACAACACCTTATAACCATGAAATACATCTATTATTTCTATCAGATTATTTTTGCACTGCCTTTATTCCTGATCACCACTGTCATAACGACTACCGTGACTATAATAGGCAGCAACTTAGGCTTCGCCAAGTTTTGGGCCTATTGGCCTGCTAAAATCTGGTCATGGGTCACAATCAGGTCTTATCTCCTTCCCGTACATGTGGAAGGACGAGACAACATCGATAAGAACACGAGTTACGTCTTCGTTGCCAACCACCAGGGATATTTTGACATTTTCCTCATCTATGCATTCTTAGGACACAACTTCCGGTGGATGATGAAGAAGTCGCTTCGAAAGATGCTTCTGATCGGAAAGGCATGTGAGAGCGGCGGTCAGATCTTTGTGGACAAGAGCGGTCCGAAAGCCATCAAGCGCACTTACGACGAGGCAAGACAGAAACTACAAGGTGGCATCTCACTGATGGTATTTCCAGAAGGCGCACGTACTTTTGACGGCAAGATGACCCCCTTCAAGAAGGGTGCTTTCCAGTTGGCTGACGAGTTGCAACTTCCGGTTGTACCCATTACCATCAACGGTCCTTTCGATTTCTACCCCCGCACCGCCAAGGCTCCTTTAGGCAACTGGAGTCCCTTCTCCATCAAAATACACAAGCCTATCGAGCCAAAGGGCAAAGGCCATGAGTTCGAGTTGCAGACGCTGAAGGAGGCTTTTGAGACCATTAACAACGCAATGCCGAAAGATAGACAAGCCAACACAAGCGAAGAGAAATAAGATTCATCAAACCTATACTCCTAAACCATCGAAATGACACTTATTGCCGACAGCGGAAGTACTAAGACTACATGGGTCTGCTTGCCGAAAAACATTGAAGCGGGGCAACAACTCACACCAACTAATTCTTTGGGTATAAACCCCATAAGAGATAACGAAGAAACCATAGCCAAGGCTATAGAACGTGGTCGTGAAAGCCTCTATCAACAGACGGTCTCTACCCACGGCACCCCCTTTACACCCGAAGAAATCCACCGCGTTTATTTTTACGGAGCAGGTTGCATTCCACCCTATTCCACCACGGTCAAGCACTTACTGCAACGTGCCTACCCCAACGCCAAGGTCGTTGTTGAGAGCGACATGCTGGGAGCCGCATTAGCACTTTGCGGCCACAGCGAAGGCATCGCCTGCATACTTGGTACAGGCAGTAACTCTTGCCTTTTTGATGGGGAGAAGATCGTGGCACAGACACCTGCCTTAGGTTTTATTCTGGGCGATGAAGGAAGCGGAGCATCATTAGGAAAACGACTCGTGGGCGACATCCTGAAGAAACAATTACCCGAGGAATTGCAGAAGGCTTTCCTTGACGAGGTACAACTCTCGCAGTCCGACATCATTAACCGTGTGTATCGTCAGCCTCAACCCAATATGTTCCTTGCTTCGCTGACACCCTTCCTGGATAAGCATCGTGACCATAAGGCCATACACCATCTGCTTGTCGAAGAGTTCAGACGCTTCCTGCAGCGCAACATTCGCAACTATGATCGTCCGGAACTACCCATTCATTTCGTTGGCGGCATCACAGCCACTTTCGGCGAGGAATTAAGGGAAGCCATTGAAATGGAGGGCTTAGTGATGGGAAAAGTGTTGTCGCGTCCCATCAGTGGTATGGCAGAATACCACTCATCATGCTAAAACATGTTATATAACATGTAAAAACATTTGGCGACTTGCAATTTTCGCAGTACCTTTGCAGTCGTTATCCTGAAACAAACAATCTTTTTACCTTAAACAAAACTAATACCTAAGTAAAATAGGGGTCTGCTGTGAAGCAGGCCCCTATTGCTTTCTTTATTCAGGTTTCGCAAGCTCAACTCTCAGGTTACCAACTGTAGCTGACACCTAAACTGAGAAATTCCTTGAACATCCAGTAAGAGCCGCGCTCGTTCTTGTATCGCTTGTTATTGTCAAGGAACTTCGGATAGGCGAAGAACTTACAGTTGAGATACTTGTTGATACTGAAACTGAAGGTATTCTCCATCTCAATGTTCGTATATTTAAAGTCGCTGAACCACAAGAGACGTGCCTGCCAAGTAATGTTGTCAATGATCTTCCAAGTATAGTTGATTTCGCAGCGGGGACCGAAAGTCCACTTTACAGCCTGATCGGCATTGTCGTTGTAGCGGGAACGCAGGGAGGGACGATTCACATAACGCATATTAACAGAGAGGGGAGACATCTGTAGAGAGCCGCTGAAACGCTTCTTATTGAGTTTGAAATCCAAACCAAGCGAGAGCGATGCATATAGAGGTGAGGCAAAGTCCGTTGTCACATTTTTTGTATTGGTCTGATAGTTTGGGTAGAGCTGAGTGTAAGTCTGGAACTGTCCGGTATAGAACCAGCTGTTGTTCTTCTTTGACACCTTGTATCCGAGCTTTGAGGTCAGACGCAAGAGATTGTTCGTGACCTTCAGCGTATGGCAAGTGTCACTCTTAGCAGTCTGGAAACCCAACTGCGCCTCTAACTTATTCTCCCACTGTATCTTCTGCTTATTGTCAAAGTTTGCTTCAAGTGTCAAAAGTCCCAATGCAGAGTAGTTGTTTTCACCTCCTTGAAACCAGTTGTCAGAGAAATAAGACTGCGTAAACTGGAGCGAGGAGCTACCTTTCAACGTCCAGAAATTAGGCCTTCGGGTAATGGCCATAATCGTGTCACTCACTCCATGCTCAATATCCGTCAGTTCAATCTGGTCCGTCAACTTGACATCAGTATTCAAGCGAGAATCCACATCTATTGCCATCGCACCTTCTTCCATCATCGCGGCTTGCGTTTGCTTGAAAAGGCCGGGATAGAGCATGTACATCTTAGAGAGAAAGTCATTTTCACTTTGAAGTGTCACGAGTTGATTGTCACGTGCATCGAACAAGATGTAACGATAGGCCTCACTCCCCAATCTCATTGACTGCTGCAAAGGGAGTGAATAAACCGTTGCACTCGAGAGGATGGGGAAAAGATAAGGATTGATAGCCGTACGTACTGCGCTACTTGTCACAGTTGGGTATTTGGCATATTTGTCAAGTAGGTTTTGGAGAGAATCCGCATACTGTTTCCAGTGTATTGTCAAAGAGTCTGTTCCCGCCACAGAAGTTCGGCCCGAACTACGCTGGGCTGATGCATAAATCGCAAAAACAAACATCAATATACATGATATCTTTCTCATATAATTCGGATTTTGGCACAAAGATACAAATAAATCCACTAACTCAGTAGGCATTCCATCTTTTTTTTGTATCTTTGCGCGCTAATTTGCGTACGCACGCATACAATATTTATTAATAAACCATAGCAAATAACTTTATATTATGGATAAAAATACAATTACAGGATTTGTGCTTATTGGCGCCGTACTGGTAGGTTTCTCCTACTTCGGACGCCCAAGCCGCGAGGAGATGGAGGCGGCTGCACGACAGGATTCCATCGCGCGAGTAGAAGCTGCAGCGAAGTTGCAGCTTGATTCTATCAACGCAGCCAAGCAGGCCGTCATCAACGACTCGCTGAAGATTGCGGCTGCCACCGACAGCACCAAGGCTTTCTTCCAGAACCGAAGCGGTGAGGAGAAGGACATCGTGCTGAAGAACAAGAACGTGGAGGTGACGCTCAGCACGTTGGGCGGTACACTCACCGGTGTGAAGATGCTGGGCGACTACAAGGCTCAGGACAAGGTTAGCCAGGTTACGCTGCTCACCCCCGAGACCAGCGGCATGGTACTGGCTGTTGAGGGCAAGAACGAGCACATCATCAGCTCTGACTACTACTTCGAGCCAGTGAATCAGACCGACAGCTCCGTGACGATGCGACTGACAGCCGGCAATGGTGGTACACTCGACCTCAACTACTGTCTGCGTGGCGACAGCTACATGACCGACTTTACCGTGCAGGCAAACAACCTCGATCAGTATCTCTCAATCAACGAGCGTAAGATGAACATCATCTGGACCGACACCTGCCGTCAGCAGGAGAAGGGCCACACCTTCGAGGGCCGCTACGCAACGCTGACCTACAAAGAGAAGGACGACGACACAGACAACCTTTCTGCCATCGGACAGGACGTCGAGGAGCCCGAGAACGCCCTTGACTGGGTAGCCTTCAAGAACCAGTTCTTCAGCTGCGTGCTTATCGGTCATCAGGATTTCACCAAGGCACGCCTCACCAGCGAGTCGTTCGAGAAGGGTGAGAACCTGAAGTTCTATTGCGCAGAGATGCAGACACATTTCGACCCCACGGGTAAGCAGCCCACCCAGATGCAGCTCTACCTCGGTCCTAATGACTACCACCTCTTGCAGGACCACAACAAACTCAGCCTCAGCCAGAAAGACCTCGACCTCGAGGATCTCGTTTATCTCGGATGGCCTTTATTCAAGTGGATCAACCGCTTCTTCATTATCTACATCTTCGACTGGTTGACGGGATGGGGCTTGCCCATGGGTATCGTACTCTTGCTCCTCACCATCCTCATCAAGGTTATCGTCTACCCCACCAACCGCAAGAGCTACCTGAGCAGCGCCCGCATGCGCGTCCTCAAGCCCAAGGTTGATGCCCTGAGCCAGAAGTACCCCAACAAGGAGGACGCCATGAAGAAGCAGCAGGAGATGATGAGCCTGTACAAGGAATATGGAGTTTCGCCTATGGGTGGCTGTTTGCCCATGCTTATTCAGATGCCCATCTGGATTGCCCTCTTCAACTTTGTACCCAACGCCATTCAGCTGCGCGGCCAGAGTTTCCTTTGGGCTGACGACCTCTCTGCATACGATGACGTTATCAACTGGGGCACCAGCATTCCTCTGCTCGGCGACCACCTCTCTATCTTCTGCGTTCTGTTCTGCGCCACCAACATCATCAACACGATGATCAGCATGCGCCAGCAGAAGAACCAGATGAGCAGCGAGCAGGCAAGCCAGATGAAGATGATGCGCTACATGATGTACATCATGCCCGTAATGTTCTTCTTCATGTTCAACGACTACGCCAGTGGTCTTTGCTACTACTATTTCCTTTCAGGTCTGACCAGTATCCTTATCATGTGGTATCTGCGCAAGACCACCGACGACAAGAAACTCCTGGCTCAGCTCGAGGCTTACCGTGAGGCCCACAAGAACGATCCTAAGAAGATGACCGGTATGATGGCTCGTATGCAGGCCATGCAGGAGCAGCAGGAGCAGCTTCGCCGTATGCAGCAACAACGCAAAAAGTAATGCCTTATGAACTATCTGACAGCCATGACACTTGCAGCAGCCATCAGCAGCGCACCGGCAACCGCTTCGACAGCCTCGCCTGCACCTATTGGCAAGCATGAGATAAAACTTACAAGCGACCGAATGACTCCCGAGGCCCTTTGGGCCATGGGGCGCATCGGTGCCTATCAGGTAAGCCCTGACGGCAAGCAGTTGCTCTACACAGTCAGCTACTACAGCGTAGAACTGAACAAGAGTCGCACCGTCATTTACCTGAGCGACATCGATGGGCAAAACCAGCGACTCCTGACCACTGGCGAGAAGAGTGAGAGCGAACCCGCCTTCATCGAGGGTGGCAAGCGCATCGCTTTCGTAAGTGGCGGACAGCTCTGGAGCATGGACTTGCAGGGCGGAAGCCGCAAGCAACTCACCGAGGGTGACGAGATTGGCGGTTTCAAGTTCTCGCCCAACGAGAAGCAGGTCGTACTGATTCGCGAGGTGGCACAAACCACTAGCATCCAGGCTAAGGAGAAGGATCTCCCCCTGGCCAGCGGTATGGTCATCAACGACATGAACTACAAGCACTGGGATCAGTACATCACCGCCATCCCCCACATCTTCGTGGCTCCTTTTGACGGGCAGAAGGTGGGTGAAGCAAAGGACATCCTCGAAGGCGAACCCTATGAATGCCCTGTACTGCCCTTCGGTGGATCGGAGCAGTTCTGCTGGAGTCCTGACAGCAAGAGCGTGGCATACACCAGCCATAAGAAAACTGGCGTAGCATACGCCATCAGTACAGACACGGACATCTATCTATATGATGTGGAGAGTGGCACGACAAAGAACCTCTGTAAACCCGAAGGCTATAAGGAGCCTAAGGTTGATGCTACGGAGTCGCTCGAGCAGCAGAGCAAGAACAAACAGGAAGTTGACATCAACGCCGGCTACGACATTAATCCTCAGTTCTCTCCCGACGGCAAGATGATTGCCTGGCAGAGCATGGAGCACGACGGCTATGAGTCAGACCGCAACCGCCTCTGCATCCTCGACCTCACCACGGGTCAGAAGCAGTACGTCACCGAGTCGCTCGATGCTGGTGTGGAGGGTTTCTGCTGGGCTCCCGACAACAAGACACTCTATTTCCTGGCTGTTTGGCACGCACGTCAGATGGTCTACTCCACCAACCTCAAGGGTGAGGTCAAGGCCATTACCTCTGGCGACTACGACTATGGATCGCTGCAGATGATGCCCAACGGCAAGTCACTCGTGGTGGAGCGTCACAGCATCTCTGCTCCCGCAGACCTCTATCTCATCACCCCCGTCAAGAACAAGTTGGCCGTGGTGAAGCAGATTACGCATGAGAACGACCACCTCCTTTCTCAGCTCGCCTTTGGCGACGTTAAAGAACGTTGGGTCAAGACTACTGACGGCAAAGAAGAATTGTGCTGGGTTATCTATCCCAGCCACTTCGATGCTAACAAGAAATATCCCGTCCTGCTCTTCTGTGAAGGCGGTCCTCAGAGTCCCGTCAGCCAGTTCTGGAGCTACCGTTGGAACTTCCAGATCATGGCGGCTCACGACTACATCATCATTGCTCCCAACCGCCGAGGCTTGCCCGGCTTTGGCAAGGAATGGCTTGAGCAGATTGGTGGTGACTACAGCGGTCAGTGTATGCAGGACTACCTTTCTGCCATCGATGACATCAAGACCGAGCCTTACGTCGACGCCAACCGTCTCGGTTGCGTAGGTGCCTCTTTCGGTGGCTACAGCGTATATTGGTTGGCAGGCAATCACGACAAGCGCTTCAAGTGCTTCATTGCCCACGATGGCATCTTCAACACGCAGCAGCAGTACGTGGAGACTGAGGAGATGTGGTTTGCCAACTGGGACCTCAAGGGTGCTCCCTGGCATCGTGGCATCACAGCCAGCAACAAGCCTACTGCCACCATGCCAGCCACAGGCACGGCAACCCAGATCATTGAGGAAACAGGCAAGCACAACGTCTTTGCCGAGAGTCCACATCTCTACGTTGACCGTTGGGACACCCCCATCCTCTGCATCCATGGTGACAAGGACTACCGCATCCTCAGCAGCCAAGGACAGAGTGCGTTCAATGCCGCCCGTATGCGTGGCATCCCCGCTCAGCTTCTCCTCTACCCCGACGAGAACCACTGGGTGCTGAAGCCTCAAAACGGCTTGCTCTGGCAGCGCACCTTCTTCCGCTGGCTTGACCGCTGGCTGAAATAACATTATCGAACAGTCGAATCATTGAATCGTCGAATTATCGAATCATCGAATCGCCGAATCATTGAATCATCGAAGAATCGAAAAAATCGACAAATTCGCCCTCTCTTATCAAAAAAACAAAAAAATATGACACAAGCAATTCGACAAAAGCTTAGCGAAAGCAAGAAAGCCCGCTTTACAGCTCTCATCATCGTCAGCGCCACGATGATGTTTGGATATTTCTTTACCGACGTCATGTCTCCTTTGGAGGGCATGCTTAACCGCGACCTTCAGTGGAACGGCAGCGAGTATGGTTTCTTCTCTGGAGCCTATGGTCTTATCAACGTCTTCCTACTAATGCTTTTCTTCGGTGGTATCATCCTCGACAAGATGGGC
This sequence comes from Bacteroidaceae bacterium, assembly GCA_045629085.1. Taxonomy (GTDB): domain Bacteria; phylum Bacteroidota; class Bacteroidia; order Bacteroidales; family Bacteroidaceae; genus Physcousia. The sequence goes on along the minus strand of JAZQQO010000006.1, from coordinate 36,544 downwards.
ATCCGCTTTACCGGTATGATGTCAACAGGCTTGATGCTGGCCGGTGCTCTTATCAAGTGGTATGCAGTCACCTTCATTCCCACCGACGCCATCGCGGAGTGGTTCCACCTGCACCTTGAAATTAACCTAGAGTGCTTCCACATGCATTTTGTCATTGTCAATATTGATGCCCCCCACCTCTCTACCCTCATTGCTGCTCTTGGCTTTGCCATCTACGGTGTGGGCTGTGAGATTGCAGGTATCACCGTCAGCAAGGTTATCGTGAAGTGGTTCACTGGCCATGAGTTGGCACTTGCCATGGGTCTGCAGGTTGCCTTGGCACGTTTCGGAACACTCTTTGCCATGTGGTTCTCATTGCCCATCGCCAACCACCTGGGTGGTGTCTCTACCAGCGTAGGTTTGGGCGCTGCATTGCTCTGTGCAGCTATGCTGGCCTTCATGTACTACTGTACGATGGACAAGAAATTGGATGAAAGTGTAAAGAGTGAGAAGGCAGAAGACAGCGAAGAAGGCTTCAAGATGAGCGACCTCAAAACCCTTGTCTGCAATCCTGGTTTCTGGATTATCTGCTTGCTTTGCCTGATGTTCTACGGAGGCGTATTCCCCTTCCTCAAGTTTGCCACCAAACTAATGATCATGAAATATGGCGTTGAAGCAGACTTTGCTGGTATCATCCCCGGCCTGATTCCCGTTGGTACGATGATCTTGACCCCCCTCTTCGGAGGCATCTATGATAAGAAAGGCCATGGTGTCATCCTGATGCTTATCGGCTCCGTCCTGCTCACCATCGTCCACGTATGCTTTGCACTGCCCATACTCAACGTGTGGTGGTTTGCCGTACTGGTTATGATTGTACTGGGTTTTGCATTCTCGTTGGTTCCCAGTGCCATGTGGCCCAGCGTCCCCAAGATTATCCCCATGAAGCTTCTAGGCACGGCCTACGCCATGATTTTCTTCATCCAGAACATCGGTCTGACTCTGATTCCCATGAGCATCGGCGAGGTCAACCAAAGCAACACAGGTGCTGACGGCAACACCGACTACACCACCTCCATGACCATCTTTGCCGCCTTTGGCATCATTTCCATCTTGCTTTCTCTACTCTTGCTCCGCTTGGACAAGAAGAAGAGCTATGGTCTGGAGAAACCTAATGCTAAGTAACCCATGCGCATAGACATCATCACCGTACTCCCCGAGCTCGTTCTTCCATTCACGCAAGAGAGCATCCTCGGACGTGCCCAGAAGAAGGGACTCGTGGAGATACACGTACATAACCTTCGCGACTACTCGACCAACCGATGGCGCCGTGTCGACGACTATCCTTTTGGCGGCTTTGCCGGCATGGTGATGCAGTGCGAGCCTATCGACCGCTGCATCTCCGCCCTCAAGGCTGAGCGTGAGTACGACGAGATCATCTTCACCTCGCCCGATGGCGAACAGTTCTCGCAGCCTATGGCCAACGAGCTCTCGCTGAAGAAGAACATCATCATCCTCTGCGGCCACTACAAAGGCATTGACTACCGCATCCGCGAGCAGCTCATCACCAAGGAAGTCAGCATCGGCGACTACGTCCTCACAGGTGGCGAACTGGCAGCAGCCGTCATGGCCGATGCCATTGTCCGCATCATCCCCGGTGCTATTGGCGATGAGCAGAGTGCTCTCTCCGACTCCTTCCAGGACAACCTCCTTGCTGCACCCGTCTATACACGTCCCAAGGAATACACCGGCGTTGACGGTACGAACTGGGGCTCTGTACCCGACATCCTCCTCTCTGGCCACGAAGCCAAGATCAAGGAGTGGGAACTGCAGCAGAGCATGGAGCGCACCAAGCGCCTGCGCCCCGACCTCTTAAAATAATCCGAAGAATCGAAACCTCGATAACTCGAAAAAGAACTCACTATGACAGAACAAACAACCCCCATGAACCTCTACGTCATTGCCGGCTGCAATGGAGCCGGCAAGACCACGGCCAGCTTCACCGTGCTACCCGAGATGCTCAACTGCCGCGAGTTCGTCAATGCCGACGAGATTGCAGCAGGCCTCTCCCCCTTCAATCCCGAGGGCGTAGCCATTCAGGCAGGCCGTCTGATGATCGACCGTATCATCCATCTTTTGAAGGAAGGCACCACCTTTGCCTTCGAGACAACCCTCTCCACCCGTTCCTACGTCAAGCTCATCCAGCAGGCGCAGCGCCGTGGCTATTTTGTCACGCTGCTCTTCTTCTCGCTCTCCACTCCCGAGCAGGCTGTGAAGCGTGTCGCCAAGCGTGTCAGCCAGGGTGGCCACAACATCCCCCTCGACGTCATCTATCGCCGTTACCGTGCAGGACTTTCCAACCTGTTTAAGCTCTACATGCCCGTAGTCGACTACTGGGCATTCTACGACAACTCCACCTGTCCTGCCAGCAAGATAGCTTGCGGATGGAAGGGCAAGAAGATTCAAATTGCGAATCAGGAGCTTTACAACGAGTATTTAAGTAAATATAATAAGGAGGAGCAACAATGAACGATCGCGAAAAATTAGAGTTAGCGCGTCGCATTGACAAGGGCATCTTGCTTGCCCAGACGCGCCTTATCGAGAAAGCCAAGCGCGACAACCTCTCGCTTGTTGTACGTCGCAATGGCATGGTGGTAGAGATTCCTGCCATCGAGTTATAACACACCCCAATTTTGCTCCATGAAGCATCTTCTAACCGCCGTCTATACCTTATTTATATATAGTATAGCACTCACCCACAGCACCACCCTCCGCGCCGAGGATGGTCACTCCCTATGGCTCCGCTACCAACCCAATGAGCAACCTGCCGTCGTGCAGCTACAGAACATCAAGAAACCATCGCCCACCCTCTCAATAGCCCGTGAGGAGCTATCGCAGTATTGGTATGGTTCCGAACCAGTTTGTCTGGTTCGCTTGTCGACTCCTGCTTCTACCACCCTTTCTGCCTCGCCTTCTACCTCTGAATCCGCTCACTGTTCATCCGAGGCCTTCACCCTCTCTCGCAAGGCAGGTGCCATCACCATCAGTTCGCCCACCGACACAGGCCTGCTCTACGGTGCCTACACCTTGCTGCGCCTTCAGGCCACAGACCAGCTGTCGCAGGTATCTGAAGATGCACCTCTCACCGAGACTCCTTCCAACGACATCCGCATCCTCAACCACTGGGACAATCCCAACGGCACCATCGAGCGCGGCTATGCTGGTTCCAGCCTTTGGAAGTGGGATGAGATACCCGCCACCCCGAAGAAGAAGATGCCTGCCCACCTGCAGACGCTCTACACCGAGTATGCCCGCGCCAATGCCAGCATCGGCATCAACGCCACGGTGCTCAACAACGTCAACGCCAAGCCCATGATGCTCTCTGCCGATATGATTGGCAAGACGGCCGCTATCGCCAACATCCTGCGTCCCTACGGCATCCGCGTCTATCTGGCCGTCAACTTCGGCTCGCCACATGCCATCGGCGGTCTCGACACTGCCGATCCCCTCAACCCCGAGGTCATCAAGTGGTGGAAGCAGAAGGTCGACGAGGTGTATCGCCTCATCCCCGACTTTGGAGGCTTTCTCGTCAAAGCCAACAGTGAGGGCGAGCCTGGCCCCATGGACTATGGCCGCACCCACGTCGACGGAGCCAATATGCTGGCCGATGCATTGCAGCCTCACGGTGGTCTCGTGATGTGGCGCGCCTTCGTCTACAACGCCGGTGGTGGCGACCGCGCCAGTCAGGCTTACGACGAATTCATGCGCTTCGACGGACAGTTTCGCGACAACGTCATCATCCAGATCAAAAACGGACCCATCGACTTCCAACCTCGCGAGGCCGTCAGCCCCTTACTGCTCTCGATGAAGCAGACGCGCACCATGCCCGAGTTCCAGATCACGCAGGAGTATACCGGTCACAGCATTCACACCTGCTACCTGGCTCCCATGTGGAAGGAATTCTTTGCCACCGTAGACAACAACACGCAAGTCGAAAGCAGCGTTATGCCTGTTGCACTATCCGGTGTGGCGAACATCGGCGATGACCGCAACTGGTGCGGCAACGACCTGGCTCAAGCCAACTGGTATGCCTTTGGCCGTCTGGCATGGAACCAGAGCCTGTCGTCCGAGCAGATTGTGCGTGAGTTCCTCGCCCAGACCTTCACCAACGACGAGCGCTTCGTCAATCCCATGGCAGCCCTCATGATGCACAGCCGCGAGACGGTGGTAAGCTACATGATGCCCCTCGGCCTGCACCACATCTTTGCCGGTGGCCATCACTACGGCCCCGAGCCTTGGTGTGCCCCCAAGGGATGGCGTGAAGACTGGCTTCCCCGCTACTACCATCGTGCTGACAGTGTGGGCATTGGCTTCGACCGTACCACCCATGGCTCCAACAATGTCTCACAGTACCCCGAGCCCCTTCGCTCGCTCTATAACAACATCCACACCTGCCCCGAGAACCTCCTGCTCTGGTTCCACCATGCTTCGTGGGATCACCTCATGCAGAACGGCCTCACCCTCTGGCAGACCCTCTGCTATAAGTATGAGGAAGGTGCACGCGAGGCAGAGCGTTTCGTCAACACCTGGCAGCAAATGAAGCCCTACGTCGACGGCGACCGCTACGAGTCCATGCTGTGGCGTTTCCAGCGTCAAGCTCGCGATGCCTGGTGGTGGCACGATGCCTGCATCCTCTACTTCCAGCAGTTCTCCCACCGCCCCATCCCTGCCGACATCACGCCCATGCGTTTCCGTCTCGACGATATGATGAAGTTCAAGATCAACATCGACAACTACCGTGCTCCCAAGCCCGAAATGTTGCCATAGTATGGAACCAAAAATAGCACAATAATGGCACAATAATATTTTTTGCTATTTTATGCCATTTTTGGTTTCTAAAATTCAAGAACCTTAACTACAGAAAAAAGCCTATGTCACGATCTGTCCTAAGATACCTGCTGCTGTTTGTGTCCATCTTCATGATTACCAATGGTTTTGCACAGCTAAACGGCCCCATAGTGCGAGTGATGGTAAATAAGCCAGACAACAATCCCCAGAAGGAGCAGAAGAAGGAACCCTCGAAGGAGAACATCAACCACTGGCTCAACTCACCCCAGATACAGGAATGGGCCAGCAAACCAGAATTACAGGCTATGATAGCACTCTTCACCAAGCAGATCTTCGTAGTCAACGGACGCATCTTCGGTACCGATGACTTCGAGCCTACACCCTACCCCCTGCAAGGTGCTTCCATCCAAGTGAAGTGCGTGGGCGATACGAGCGAGGTACACGGTGCCGTCACCAACGACGAGGGCGAGTTCCTCATCCCCATCTTCCTGCGCCAGAAGCTCAAGAGCAACCAGCTCCACATCAAGATCTCCTACATCGGTATGGATGGCGTCGACCGTGTCTTCACGCCCAACGAGGTGAAACTGCTCGGGCAGAAGGTCTTGCAGGTGGAGTTCGACTCGCTCGTGTTGAAGAGCAATGCCGTGACGATGGCCGAAGCCGAGGTCATCGGCGAGTTGCAGAAGATGTACCAGCGCGGCGACACCGTCATCTTCAATGCCGATGCCTATGAGATGCCTTCAGGCAGCGTGCTGCTCGACCTCGTGCGACGCCTCCCTGGACTGCAGTACATCGGTGGCAAGCTCACCTACATGAACCGCGACATCGAGGAGATACGTCTCAACGGCGACGACTACTTCAAGCACGACATGGGCGTTGCCCTGCAAAACATGCGGCACGACAAACTCAAGAGTCTCAAGGTCTACGAGGTGCCCGATGACACGCTCGACGTCATGAGCGACCAGCATCTCGTCATGGACATGAACACCAAAGACCCGATGAACGTGGTCTACACGGGCAATGCTGGCTTTGCCGCCACCCTGCTCAAGTTCAACCACTGGAACGTCAACATCGACGGCACCCGATGGAAGAAGAACGGCGGTCAGGCACGCCTCTTCTTCAACCACACCACCATCCCCCAGGCTGGTGCTTTTGTCGACAGGGATGTCCGCACCAATGCCGGCCTCTCCTACGAGCATCAGTTGGGCAATACAAAGGTCGACGTGGGCTTCAACTACGGCTATGGCAACAACGCCTCGCGCACGAGCCGCTACAACCGCACCTTCCTGCCCGACTACACACAGAACTCCACCTCCGAGACCTCAAGCGGCAGCCGCTCGCACTCCTACTCCGGCCATGCCAAGCTCGACGGTCACTTCGGCAAGAACACCTACTGGAACACGCGCATCGACCTCTCGCTCAATGAGAACGAGAACTGGAGCACCTCCACCGACTCCATCTCCAACAACCTCAGCGCCATCAGCCGCACCACCACCTCACGCCACTCACGCTCCAAGACCAAGCGCCTCGACTGGCGCGGCGGCATCTCGCAATATTTCGGCCACGAGCGCGAGACGGAGCTTGGCCTCTACGGCTCCTTCGGTGTGAGCGACGGCAGTTCCACCAACACCAACGCCACGCAGAGCCGCTTCTACCTCATGGGCGACAGCCTGCGCCAGGTCAACCACCTCATCGACACTCCCTCGCGCAACATCAATGCCGGAGCCACGGCACGCCTGCGCCACCGCTTCGGCCAGTACACCAACCTCGGTGTGAACTACGAGTTTGCCTACAGTCGCAACACCAACTCGCAGACCTACAACGACGTGCTCGACAACCTTCTCTCGCCCATCGACTCCCTGCACTACGACAACCGCTACCGCGACGTCTCGCATGGTCCCACCCTCGACCTCAAGTACGATGACAAAGTGCTGCTCCTCCAGTTCCAAGGCAAGGCACAACCCACCCAGCGCTCTGCCGACAACACACAGTACACCCACCACGACTTCAACCGTTTTACCTCCGTGCAGTACCGTGCCAACGCTCGCATGGAGCTGAAGATGAACGACAAAAAGAACAAGTTGATCATCAGCTACAACGGAGCCAACTCGCTGCCCTCGCCCACCGACATCTCTACCAACATCGACTACTCCAACCCCATGAACATACGCATGGGCAATCCTCACCTCAAGGAGGCCTTCCGCCACCAGATGCGTGCCGAGTATCAGCTTGGATCCACCATGACCATCTCGGCCAACCACAACCGCACCACCAACCAGCAGACCACCCTCTCCGTCATCGATCGCCAGACGGGCGTGCGCACCACCACGCCCACCAACATTAACGGCAACTGGGATGCCAGCGCCTACCTCTTCCTCACCCGCCAGTTCGGTGAGGTCACCCTCGCCACCATCGGCAGCTACACGCGCAGCCACACCCTCTCCTATGTGCAGGACTTCGGCTCCTCGGAGGCCGTACGCTCCGCTACCGACTGGCAGCGCGCCGACGCCACCCTCATGGGCACCTACGGCAACAAGTACCTCACCCTCATCGCACAGGGCAAGTACACCCTCGACCACAACCGCAGCGACTACATTGCCACCGCCACGCGCGGTCAGCAGGCCATGGCCAGCCTCAACGTCGAGTACACCCTGCCTCTCAAGGTCACCATCAAGCTCAAGAGCGACTTCAACTACTCACGCCGATTTGGCTACGAACTCGCATCGGCCAATCGTAGCGAATACCTCTGGAATGCCAGCCTCGAATACCGCTTCCTCGGCATCGTGACCGCAGCCCTCGAGTGGCGCGACATTCTCAAGTCACGTCGCGGATTCAACGCCTCGACCTCCAGCACCGGCTGGAGCGAGACCCAGCAGTACGGCAACACATCGATGGTGCTCCTGCGCCTCGGTGTCAAGCTGTTCAAGTAATCAATCGCACAAGAAACATGGCCGCCAGAGGCACTCTTTTCATCTTTTTCAAAAATATCTTTCATAGGGGGTATTGATATCCGCCATCTGTGTGTTATATAGGTAAAGACGAAGCGAATGAACTACTGTAAAGAAGATTTCGAAATCCTATATAAGACCCATTACCGGCAGATGTACCGTGTGGCCTACCTCATTCTGCAGGATGAGGAGGACGCACGTGACACTGTCAGTCAGGTCTTCGTGCAGCTATGCCAACGGCTGCCTCGTATTGAGGGCGAGGAGCTGACGGCCTATCTGCTGGCCTCCACCCGCAACCGTAGCCTCAATACGTTGAGGGACAGGCGGCCACACGTAACCCTGACCGCCGATATGGCTGTCGACATACCCGAACAAACAGAGGAGCACAACGAATCGATGGCAGAACTGCGACGCCTCATCCGTGAGGAACTCTCGCCGCAGGACCAGCGCATCCTTGCCCTTCGCTACGATGAGGATCTGTCGTATGCCGAGACGGCGGAGATGCTGGGCATCAGTACGGCAGCCGTGAACAAGCACGTGACGCGTTCGTTCGCCAAGCTCCGGAAGTTGTTGAAGAAACGATGACTTCCCTAAACGACCAGTCCCCTAAACGACTAAGAAAAGATGAAAAGAGAAGAAATAGACAAAATGATAGGCATGCCCGACGTGGATGCCGAATGGGAGAAGTTCGAGAAGGAACATTCCACCCTCTTTACCGAAAATAAGTCTTTTGCCACAAGGCAGAATGTAGGGTTCTCCCTGCGCAAGATTGCCGCCATGCTTGTGGCCGTCCTCATGCTCACCGGTTTGAGCTATGCTACCGTGCGCACCTCGTTCTTCACGAAGGGATGGGATGAGGCCCCCTCTAACTCTCCCAAGGAGGAGAACCTACAGGCATCAGTGGTCAATACAAACCAAAATACTCCTCCCCTCGGGGAGGTCGGGAGGGGGTCTGTCCTCTTCCAGGACGCTCGCCTCGACTCCATCCTGATGCAGATAGACCAATACTATCAGGTGGAGAGTCGGTTTGCAGATGAAGACCTACGCTCCATCCGCCTCCTCTTCAAGTGGAACAAGCAACACAGCCTGGACGAGGTGCTCTTGCGCCTCAACGGCTTTGAGCGCTTCCAGATACGCCGGGATGAGAACACCCTGATTGTGGAACAGCCCCAGGCAGAACAGTAAGGCAGATGAGACGTACGATTCTTTCCCTCTTGGTGCTGCTACTCAGCGTGGCAGCCCAGGCCCAACGTGTTACGGCAAACTTCATCGACACGCCTCTGCCCAAGGTGTTGGAGCAGCTGACTCTGCTGCAGGACGACTACGAGATACTGGCCATTAACAATGAACTGGAGCAGTTCATCATAACGGCCAACATCGTGGACAAGACTATCCCCGAGGCCATGGAGCAAATCACAGCCTTCTATCCCATACGTTGCGTCATCGAAGACCGTATCATCCATGTCGAGGCACTCCGCAAACAGCAGATACAGTATCGCGGCACGGTGGTGGGTGCGGACAGCATCCCCCTGCCTTACGCCAAGGTTACGCTCTACAACGCCATGGACAGCACACAATTGCAGGAGTCGGCATGCAGCAATGCCGGTGTCTTCGTGGTGCCTTGTACGGAGGACGATGTGCTCATTCGCTTCACCCATGTGGCGCACGACACGCTGTGGGTGCGTCCCACCGAGAGCGACCTGGGTACGATTATGCTCAAGGAACACGATACACGACTCGAAACTACAACCGTGGTGGCTCCACCTTGGACGGGCAGGATGATAAAGCTCTCCTTCAACTTTGTGGATTCCTTCACCGGCCACGACATCAATCTGAATGACATAAAAAACATCGGTCTTTGCCATGCCAACGACACCACTAAGAAATGTCCGCTTGTCTCGGCCGCAACCCTTTCCAGAGGTGCTAGCGAGCACTGCTATCTACAGTTCGAGATTCCAGCACGCAAGGACGACTACATTGTATGGATCAAGGCCGAAGGTTACGAACTGACCCGAATGCCCTACCAGGTAGAGAGAGTGGGACGACACACTGAGATACGGGTGGATCCTGTCCGCGTCAGACGTGAGGTGACCAAACCCGAGGTCGAATATGTCGAGGACCCCAACGGCGACATCATCGTGGAAGGCAAGCGTATGCGAGAGGTAATGATTACCGCCACTAAAGTGAAAATGTATCACAATGGCGACACCATCGTCTACAATGCTGATGCCTTCAACCTGCCCGACGGCAGCATGCTCAACGACCTGCTCAAGGCCATGCCCGGCGTGGAACTCAATGCACGCGGTGAGATCAAGGTAAACGGACGCAAGGTAGACGTGCTACAACTGGACGGTAGCGACTTCTTCAACGGCAATACCGAACTGCTCCTGCAGAACCTGCCCCACTACACGGTGGAGAAGGTGAAGGTCTTCGAGCAGGACACGGAGCAGGCCCGTCGAGTGGGTACCAAGTCCATCAACAAGGAATTCGCCATGAATGTCATACTGAAGAAGCAATATAAGATAGGTTGGCTGGGCAACATCGAACTAGCAGGTGGCCTTCCAACCGGCAAACATGATGATGCGCGCTACCAGGCTCGTGCCTTCGTGACCCGCTTCTCCGAGCAGTCACGCCTGATGATCTCAGCCACGTCCAACAATGTCAACAACGATGCATCAAACCGTAGCGAGAGCTGGTCGGACAACACAAGCGAAGAGGGTTTGCACCGCCGCAACTATGTCTCGCTGATGTACAATGTCAATGACCGACAGGGGCGCTTCGACGAGAAGGTCTACCTGCATGCCAAATGGTCGCACCACGAGACGGAGAGCCGCCAGTCGGTACTGACCTACCTCCAGTCGGGAGATACCTGGGCACGCCGTCGCGAAAACAATACGTCCAACGACTTTGAGGCCAATCTCGACAACCTGTTCTACCTCAACAAGCCCTTTTCCCTCACGCTCTGGACATGGGCCAAGTACAGCCACCGTGAGAGCCAGGGACTCAGCCAGTCGGCTCAGTTCAATGCCGATCCAGCAGCCTACGGCGACGTGACCAGCGTGCTTGACTCGCTGATGCAGAACCCATTCCAACAGCCTGGTGTGTCGAAGATTACGCTCGATAAGTCACAAACGCAGAGTCTGCTCCGTGGTAATGAGTACAGTTTCACTCAGCGTGTCATCTACAGCAAGGAACTCAACTCTGGCGACTACTTCAGCACGCAGAATGCCTTTGTGCACAACCATCAGACGAGCAAGGACTTCAATATCTACCAGCTTGACTATCTGCAGGGTACGGGAAAGAATGACTTCCGCAACCGCTACAACCTCTCGCCCAGCCACGACAATGGTTTCTCTTCATACAACGAATACACCATGAACCTCAAATGCGGACTGAGCATGCTGTTCAACTATGATTTCTATTGGGAGCAGAGGCACAAGGAGCAGGAGCGCTATCGACTGGAACAGGTGAGTGATTGGACGGCCGACCAAGTACTAGGCATGCTGCCCTCTACACGCGAGCATCTGTTGCAGGGACTCGACCGCGGCAACTCCTACACTGAGGACCGCCACACCATCTCCAACCGCCCCAAATTCACCCTGAGCTACGGCAAGGAACGTGATGGCAATCAGAACAAGGTGAAGCTCATCCTGCCCGTCAACATCATCTATGAGCACGAGCACTACCAGCGTAATCAGCTCGATACAAGCTACGTACGCCGTTCCATCCTACCCGAGGCGTTGCTCAATTATGAATGGAAACGTCACAAAGAATTGGATGGCAAAAACCGATTTGAGAAGTCGTTACAGCTGACCTACGACCTCACCAACCGTCAGTCCGACATCCAGTCGCTGCTCAACATCCGCGATGACTACGATCCACAGCGCATCACCTTGGGAGGCAATCAGTTGAAGCATCAGCAGGACCATAAGCTCTCTGCCCATTTCGAAAGAGCCAAGTACACGATGCGGTGGGAGGAAATCACTCGTCAGGCCTTCGACGTGGAATACAGAAGGCAGCAGAATGCCATCGCCACGGCCTATAGTTTCAATCCGCTGACGGGTGTCTATACCTATCGCCCCACCAACATCAATGGCAACTGGGAGGCAGCGGCAAAGGTAGGACACGGCCAGCACCTCGGTAAGTCCTTGAATTTCAGCTACGGCGTATCGGCCAACTATGTTTACCGCCACAATATCGATCTGATAGGCGGTGAGCGCAGCGAGGTCAACTCCCACACCTTCATCCCCAGCCTGACGCTACGCTACATGAAGAATAGTTGGGATTGGGAGGGCGTATGGCTCATTGGCAGATGGAACTGGACGCGCTACCAGAGCCCACGTGCCGGATTCACCACACGCACCACACTCAACCACGAGTACAACCTCCATGCACAGTACATGCTCCCTGCCGAGATACAGTTCGCCACCGACCTCATGCTCTACGTCCGTTCCGGCTACGACACCCCTTCCATGAACACCACTAACTGGGTGTGGAACGCTTCCGTCAGCCGTTCGTTCTGGAAGAAGAAGTTGCAGCTCACCCTCGCCGGCTACGACATCCTGCAGCAGATCAACAGCATCACGCAGGACTACAACAGCCAGGGCCGCACCGAGACGTGGGTACGCTCCATTCCCAGCTACGTCATGGCCACGCTGACGTACAAGTTCCACGTTGCGCCAAAGGCGAAGAAGTAATCGCAAAAGTAGTTCTTCCATGAAGAATTTCGTGATTATGTTTTGCCGGTTCAGGGAATTGTCTTAACTTTGCAACGCTCTCACACATCCGTGGGAGCGTTTTTCATGTTTTTGTTTTTTTCAAGAAAATGTGTCTTTGGGGTAATGAATCGGTTTGCTCAGTTGTTTATAGAGTAAAAGCAAGTTCGAAATGATAGCACTTTTCAGACATAAACGGCAGATGACAGACGAGGAGTTCGACACGCTCTTCCGGCAGTCCTATCCCAAGCTGTACCGCCTAGCCTTCTCCATGCTGAACGACCAGGAGGACAGCCGCGATGTGGTGAGCAGCGTGTTTGCCGACCTGCTGGACAAGCCTCATCTGCCAGCTCCCATCAATGAAGGTTATCTCATGGCTATGGTGCATAACCGTGCGTTGAACCTACTGAAACACAGGCGAGTGGAGAATGAGGTGCGAGCGGAGATGCTGCACGCTGTCCAGTCTGCCACCTCTCCTTGTCTGGCCGATGACGATCGGCTTGTGGAGGTGCTGACTTTCATCGAGACACAGCTGACGCCCCAGACGCGTAGGGTGCTGACGCTTTGCTTCGACGAGAAGAAGACCTACCAGCAGGCGGCCTCAGAGCTCGGGGTCAGCGTGCAGGCCATCAACAAGCACATCTCTCAAGCCTTGCGCAAGCTGAGAGAGCGTTTTAATCCCCTTTACAAAAGAAACAAATGAAAATGAAGCAACCCGAAGACAATATGGAACTGGAGGTGATGAGAGCCTTCACTTCCCGTAAATCCGACCAAGAGATTGGACTGCCCGATGTGGAGCAGGAATTGGTGAGAGTGAAGTCAAGACGCAAGAGACCAACCGTTTATCCCTTGCGCAAGATTGCAGCTATTCTGGTAACAGCCGTTATGCTAACAGGCTTCAGCTATGCTGCCGTGCGAACCTCATTCTTCACAAAGGGATGGGAAGCCCTCCCCAGCTCCCCCAAGGTGGAGGCCCCCCAGGCATCAGCGGCCCATACTGACCATGATACTCCTCCTCTCGGGGAGGATGGGAAGGGGGCTGTCCTCTTCAAGAACGCTCGGCTCGACTCCGTAGTGACATGTATTGCCAGTCATTACAAGTTGAAGGTTCGCTTTGCGGACGAGTCGGCAAAAGAAATCCGTATGCTCCTGAAGTGGAACAAGGAGCATCCTGTGGATGAGGTGCTGGACTTGTTGAATGGGTTCGAGCGTATCAAGGTTCATCGCGAGGCTGATGAACTGGTCATTGAAAACACTATAAAGGAATAAGGCTATGAAACGATTTGTCATCGTCCTCTGGACCTTATTGCTGTGCCTCACGGTCAAGGCACAACTCATCACCGTATCCTTCAAGGATGTGCGCCTGCCTGAAGTGTTGGAACAACTGACCCTATTGCAGGATGAATACTTGATTTGCGCCATCAACGACGACTTGGGAAACTTCATCGTAACTGCCGACATCGTGGACAAGACCATCCCCGAGGCACTCGAGCAGATCACAGCCTTCTATCCCATACGTTGTGTCATCAATGAAAATGTCATCCATGTCGAAGCACTCCGCAAACAGCAGATACAGTATCGCGGAACGGTGGTGGGCGCGGACAGCATCCCCCTGCCTTACGCCAAGGTCACGCTCTACAACGCCAAGGATAGCACGCAATTACAGGAGTCGGCATGCAGCAATGCCGGTGTCTTCGTGGTGCCATGTACGGAGGACGATGTGCTCATCCGCTTTACCCATGTGGCACACGACACGTTGTGGGTGCATCCCACGCAGAGCGACCTGGGCACGATTATGCTCAAGGAACACGATACACGACTCGAAACTACAACCGTGGTGGCTCCACCATGGACTGGCCGAAACGTCACCCTCTCGTTCCAATTCATCGACTCTTTCACATCGATAGACCTTGCTATCAACAAGCAGGAGGACATACGGCTGGTTGTTGCAAGTGACACGACGAAGAAGTTTCCTCCATCAGTCATGCAGACTCACAACGGCGCGTCGCATGTTACGTACTATCGCTTCGACGTACCAGCCCGTCCCGGCGATTATCTGCTGACAACATGCTACGATGGCTATGAACCCGTATGCATGCCCTATCATGTGGGCAGGACAGGACGCAGAAGCCAGATAGACGAAATTGTCCGAGTGAAACGTCTGATGCCCAAGCCCACCAGACAGTATGTCGAAGACCCCGATGGCGACATCATCGTGGAGGGCAAGCGCATGCGTGAGGTCATGGTGCAGGCCACCAAGGTGCAGATGTATTACCGAGGCGACACCATCATTTATAATGCCGATGCCTTCACGCTGCCCGACGGCTCCATGCTGCAGGACGTGCTGAAGGCGATGCCTGGCGTGGAGGTCAACGGCAACGGTGAGATAAAGGTGAATGGCCGCAGGGTGGACGTGCTGCAATTGGACGGCAAGGACTTGCTTAGCGGTGGCACCGAGATGCTGCTGAAGAACCTGCCTCACTATACCGTGGATCAGGTGAAGGTCTTCGAACAGGACGAACTGGGCGCACGTCTCGTAGGTGCACATTCTGTCGAGAAGGAATACACCCTGAACGTGACACTCAAGAAGCAATACAAGATTGGGTGGCTGGGCGAGATAGAGATGGCTGGCGGAGTGCCCACTAACAACCAAGAAATGTCTCCCCCTTTAGGGGGTTGGGGGGTCCAGGGTCGTTATCTTGCCCGTGCCTTCGTTACCCGCTTCTCCGAGCAGTCGCGCCTGATGGTCTCGGCCATGTCCAACAACGTCAACAACGATGCCTATAACTACTTCGAGGAGTGGGAAGATCAGATGCGCCCCACTGGCTTACAACGTCATAACTACCTGTCGCTGATGTACAGTGTCTATGACCGTCAGGACCGCTACGAAGACAACGTCATCCTGAGCAGCAAGTGGACCCGTTCGGAGACGGAGAGTCGTCAGTCATCGCTTACCTATCTGACACATGGCGATACGTGGGCACGACAGCACCAGACCGGCCTGAGCAACGATTTTGCAGGCATCCTCACCAACCGCTTTGTCCTCAAGAAGCCCTTTGCACTCCGCCTCGTTACTGAACTCAACTACAACCATCGTGAGAGCAATAGCCTCAGTCGGTCGGCACAGTTCAATGCCGATCCTGCGCCCTACGGCGATGTGGTGGCAGTAATGGACACGCTGATGCAGAATCCGTTCCAATCGGGCGTCTCAAGCATTACCCTCAGCAAGACCCGCTCGGAGAGTATGCAGAATGGCACTGAATGGAGCCTTAAACAGGAAGTTGCCTACGACAAGAAATTGGCCTCTGGTGACCGCGTGTATATCACTCCCAAATTCAGTCACAAGCAGCAGAGTGGCACAGAGCACAACGCCTACCAGTTGGACTATATCCAGGGACAGGGTCAGAACGACTTCCGCCATCGCTACAATCTGTCGCCCAGTCATAGTAACCAAGCGGAGCTGCACGTTTCGTACACGTACAATATTCACAGCGAAATGTCTGCCGGATTTGGAAACAACCTCATCTGGAACCAGGCACACAAGGAGCATGAGCGATACCGACTCGATCAGACGAGCGGATGGTCGGCAGACGAGGCCCTGGGAGCATTGCCCTCCACACGCCAGTTGCTGATGCAAGGCTTCGACCGCCGGAACTCGTACATCGAGGACAACAGCAAACTGTCAAGCCGCTACTTTGCCAGCCTGAGATACAGGCACAACCGTGGCTACCTTCGCAATGAACTCACCCTGCTTCCGGCCGTGGCAATATGGCACGAGCGCGAGCAATACCATCGTGATGCACTCGACACCAGCTTCACTCGCAGGCTGCTGATGCCCGAATTGTTTGCCGAATTCAACAATCAGATGAAGAGGAAGAATGATGATGGTCTCAATATCGAGCGTAGGAACAATATCATCTACACCCTTCGTTGCCAAGCCCCCGACATGCAGATGTTGCTGCCTGTACGCGATGCCTACAATCCACAGGCCATCACGCTGGGCAATCCCCATCTTCGTCGCTCGTACGACCATGAACTTACTGCCTACTTCTTCTACAATCGATACCGAAAATATAATACCGATGGCATCTACGAGATTCTGAGAGCCACACTCAACGTCCAGCAGAATGCCATCGCCACGGGCTATACCTACAATCCCGTCACAGGTGTCTATACCTACCAGCCCACCAACATCAATGGCAACTGGAATGCCTATCTGTATTGGCTGCATCGGCACGTATTGCACAAAGCATTCGCCTACGAGGTCAAGGGCAATTACACCTATCGCCACAGCGTGGATCTGATTGGTGGTGAGCACAGTACGGTCAACTCGCACACAGTTGCACCCTCATTGCAACTACTGTACAAGCCCAGCACTCAGAACCAGATAACGCTAACCGGCACCTGGAACTGGACACGCTATGACAGCCAGCGTCCCGGCTTCACCACTCGTTCTACGCTCAACCATCAGTACGTGCTCAGAGGTCAGTGGCAGTTGCCTCTCGACATCCAGTTCGTCACCGACTTAGGCCTCTACCTCCGTACGGGCTACGACACCCCCTCCATGAACACCTCCGACTGGGTGTGGAATGCCTCCCTCAGCCGTTCGTTCTGGAAGAAGAAGCTCCTGCTGAAAGTCACCGGCTACGACATCCTGCAGCAGATCAACAGCATCACGCAGGACTACAACAGCCAGGGCCGCACCGAGACGTGGGTGCGCTCCATCCCCAGCTACGTAATGGCCACGCTGACGTACAAGTTCCACGTTGCGCCCAAGGCGAAATAATTTTTTTGGAGGAAGTATTCTCTACGCCACGGGCGTGACGCTTGTACGCCACGGCCGTGACGTATATACGCCACGGCCGTGGCGTATATACGTCTCGGGCGTGGCGTAGAGAATTCATGCGAAGGAAAATGTAAATTGAAGCATGGAAAAACAAGATTTGAAGCATGGAAAAAATAACATTTTATGGCAGGGAAATGAGTATGCTTTGCACAAAAATTGCACAAAAAATGCCAAAAAACGCCAAAAGTGTGGAGGCTCGAAAGTAGCCTCCACACATATAATACACTGAATAATAGTTTGTAACAAAGATTGTGGAGGGTGGAGGCTTTTTTAAAATTCCTAGAAAAGCGCGCGCGTGCGCGCGCGCGATACTATTTTCTCCTTCTCGCTGATTACCTGGTCGCTGTCCGAGACTTTTGCAAACTTTTTGCAAACTCAATTTCTTGCCCATATCGCTTTTTTTGTCTACTTTTGCATCATCAATCAAAATGTAAAACAGCTGCGTCCGAATTTTTATTAAAAAAAATATTTTTGTAGGTGTATCTTTTCGCACCGAGTTCGTTATATAGATAGAAAACGCTAGCAAGGAAAGAGAGATGACGGAAGAAAGATTCAAGACGTTGTGGCACGCCGAGTATGCCCGGATGTACAGAGTGGCGTACTCGATGCTGCGCGAACCAGAGGCATCCAAGGATGTTGTCAGCCAGGCGTTTGCCGACCTCCTGGAGAGGGACGTGAACGGTATGGCAGACAATGACGTGGCACGCTACCTCTATAGGATGGTCAGCAACCGATGCCTCGACCTGCGCCGACGGTTCGACGTGGAGCAACGCTACCGCGACCAGCATAGTCGGGAGCCGCACCCGGAGGACGAAGACTATATGGAGCGGGAGCAGAGACTGGCGGACATCAGGGAATTTGTCGACACCCAGATGACGCCACAGAGCAGTCGCGCCGTACGATTGTGCTACGACGAGGGACTGACCCACCAGCAGGCTGCCGACACCATGCACATCAGTCTCTCCGCCCTCAACAAGAACCTTGCACGCGGACTCGAAGCGTTAAGAAAGAGATTTAGAGCGAATAGGTTGTAGGTCGCTTCGCTTAAAACCTATAAAAAAAGCATTATGGAAGACTACAAGAACGAGATTGAAATGTTGCGCCAGGCTTTCAGCGATGGCAAGACGGACGAGCAGATACAGATGCCCGATGCAGAGGCTGAGTTGGCCACCTTCATGGACGCTCATAAGAAGAAGTTTGAACAAAAGCCGCTTGTGAACTTTGATCGTAAGCCCGTGCGCCTGACCTTCATGCGCAAGATTGCTGCCCTGTTCCTCGGCATAGTGATGCTTTCGGGCTTGGCATACGCCACCGTGCGCACCCACTTCTTTACCCGACCATGGAGCGGGGAGCCTAAGACGGAGTCTGTTGTCGTGACTGATGTGAGACCATCATCCCTGATGATAGTGCCCAACGACTCGGTGCCACAGCCATCGGGCACAGTCACCTTCGACAACCACGAGTTGGCTGACATCCTCACCAGCATCTGCAATGCCTACAAGGTGGATATCGTGTTCAAGGACGAGGAGCAGAAGCACATCCGTCTGCACTTCAGCTACGACACGAAGGACAAGCTGGAGGATGTGATAGAGAGCATGAACACGTTCCAGAAGTTCCGCTTGGAGTTGAAGGACAAGAAGTTGAACGTAGAGTGATGAGAGGGCAGACACATGAAAAGACATATCATATCCCTTTTGCTCATGCTATGTGCAGCACTGCCCACCCTTGCTCAGCGTGTCACGGGCTCGTTCCAAGACGCACCCCTTTCTGAAGTCCTCTTGCTGATGGAGCGCCAATGCGAGGGCACGCAGATCAACTTCATCTATGACGACCTGAAAGACTACCGTGTCACCCACGACTTTGAGAATGTCTCGCTCAAAGAGGCACTTCACGTCGTGGTGGGCGAGCGTCCCATACGTGTTGTCCGCAAGAAGAACAAATACTACCTGAGCATCGTGCCCACACCCAAGCTGAAGATATCGGGCAAGGTGCAGGACGGCTTCCTACACCAGGGCGTGCCTGGGCTGAAGGTGGCACTATGCCGCACCGACAGTACCGAGATCATGGACTCCCTACCCATGACATCGCTCTACCGTGGAAACAATGTGCTGTGGTGCCACATCTACAGTGCCGAGATCAAGGCACAGGACAAGCAATACCTCATACACACCATGGCACGCGGCTATGGCGACCGATGGAAGAAGGTGAGTGTGGACGATGAGGAGGATGGTGAGGTAAACGTGCCCGACATCGACATGCTCAAGGTCTTCGAACTCAAGGAGGTAGATGTAGTGGCTACCCGAATCAAGATGTACTACAAGGGCGACACGCTGGTCTACGACGCCACGGCCTTCAAGCTGCCCGACGGCTCTATGCTTGACGAACTGATACGTCAGTTGCCAGGTGTGGAACTGAAGGACAATGGCGAGATATTCGTCAACGGACGCAAGGTGGACGAGTTGCTGCTTGGTTCGCGCTCCTTCATGCACGGCAACCGCAAGGTGCTCTTGGAGAACCTGCCTTACTACACGGTGAAGGATCTGAAGGTGTACGAAAAGGCGACGGACATGGACGAGGCGTTGGGATATACCGACGGTCCCAAGCGCTATGTGATGGACGTCAACCTGAAGGAGGAGTACCAAGTGGGCTACATCGCCAACGTGGAGGTTGCAGGAGGAGCCTCCTACAAGACCCAGACCCCCCAACCCCCTAAAGGGGGAGACAAACAAAGGGGGGGCAGCTTGTCTCAAAGCAATAGTGGGGTCAGCTTGCCTCAAAGCAATAGTGGGGTCAGCTTGCCTCAAGGAGTTTGTCTCCCCCTTCAGGGGGCTGGGGGGTCTGGTCATTGGCTCGCCCGTGGCTTCCTCTTGGGCTTCACCAAACGGTGGCGCTACTCGGTGATGGTGAATGCCAACAATGTGGACGAGAGGCAGCACATAGGCGAGAGCGGCAACTGGTCGCCACAGAAGATGCCCAAACAAATGGCTACGGTACAGGCTGTGAAGGCCGAGGCCGACTATGCCAACAAGGATCGCAGCGTGAGGAACACCCTGTATGCCGAATACACGCACAGCGACAACCACACCGACATGCACTCGCGCCGCGAGACCTTCCTGGACGGCATGACACCGCTGTCCCTCACGCAGAATGCGACGAACAACAAGTCGCACTGGATCAGTGTGAGAGAGGATTTCTTGATGACGAAACCAATCTTCATCGATGTGCAGAGCCAAGTGGGTTCCCTCAAGGTGAATGGTTTCACGCAGACTGACTTCCAGCAATACGACGACACGCTTACGACCCGCATGCTCACCTCGGGAATGGACGAGAGATGGAATAGATTTGGTTTTATCAGGTCGAGTGGCGCACTGAAGCTCAAAAAGAAGAAAGCCGGAGATATTGTCTTTTCTCATTACTACTCCTATAACAGGGATGACATCGAGCAGGCTTCGGAGCACCGCATCGACCGCTATGCAGCCTCGTCGATCACCCGCAACGCCAATGACATCTTCGACGTGAAGCATGAAACGGATGTCAGTGCGCTCTATCGTCGTAACCTGGGTAAGAAGTGGAGATTCTACGGCAGCCTTGGATATACGTACAAGAACACGAAGGCGCACGACTACCTCTACCATGCCGACAGCCTGGCGCTGCCCTCGCAACTGGAGTCGCTGACAGCCATTACCGATCCGCACAACTCCTACAACTATCGCTACACGCAGCATGGCGAGAACATCCACCTCAGTGTCGAAAAGTCCATTATCCGGCCCTATAGTCCTGGTGTAAATATTGTGTCCGAGGGCCTTCGTTTCAGCCTCGATGTCCCCTTGCAGCAGCAAAGCCTTGACTATCAGCGAGGAGCCATCGACACGCTGGCACGCCGCAACACGGTCTACTTCAATCCCAGCGTCAGCGACCGTTTCTTCTTCGATAAGGACAAGCGCAACGAGATGCGCGTCTCGGCAGGCTTCACCACTCATGAGCTGGACTTGTTGCAGACCATCGCCTATCGCGATGACAGTCAGCCGCTGGTGGTCAATCTGGGTAATGCCAACCTCAAGGCACGCCAGTCGGCATCTTTCACCCTCAGCTATGCCAACCACAACGGTCCGCACCGTCAGGAGGTGAGCTACAACAGCAGCTTCAACTATAGCGTGCGCAGCATCTCGCAGAGCCTTACCTACAACCCCTCGACGAGCGTCTACACCTATCAGCCCGTCAACATACATGGTGGCTACACCTGGTTGAACGCCCTCAACTACTCGCGCTTCCTGGACGAGAAGCAGCGATGGACGGTGCAGAGCAATGCCGATGCCACACTGCACCACAGCCTCGACCACACGATGTTTGCAGGCGAGACGACAAGCCATCTCAACACCGTCAACAACCTCACAGTGAGCGAGAAGGCATACATCCAGTACAACAAAGATGCGCTGAACCTGCGTGCTACGGGTAGCATCAGTTGGCGTCACAGCGAGGGCAAGATGCTCCACTTCGACGTGCTCAATGCCTTTGACTATCAGTACGGCTTGAACGGTCGCTACACCATCCCCAAACTGAAGACCACCCTCTCCGTGGATGCCAACATGTACAGCCGCCGTGGCTATGGCTCGTCCAACCTCAACACCGACGACTTCGTGCTCAACGCCTCCCTCTCGCAGCCCCTCTTCAAAGGCAAGCTCATAGCCCGCATCGAAGCCTTCGACCTCTTGCACCAGCTCTCCAACACCCAGTATGCCGTCAATGCTCAGGGCCGCACCGTCACCTGGTACCGTTCCCTACCCCACTACGCCATGCTGCACCTTGTGTACCACTGGAACAAGAACCCGAAGAAGAAGTGAAGAATTTTGAGGTGCTTTTTTGTAAAAAGGCACTTGTAAAGTGTTTGTAAAGTCCATTTTGCCGTTAATCGGGAGTTTTTACGTAACTTTGCGGCAAAATACCGAATATAAAAATGAAGAGGAACGGAAACTTTACACACAGCGTGAAAGGCGTATTCCAGTTGCTGGCACTGGTGGGTATGCTCATCTTCGCCACGCAGTGTACTGACGACAGTAGATCCGCTACGGCTGGCAAAGGCATTGTGGGCGCATGGCAACTCGTACAGGAGGAGTGGGTAGATGGGAGTGTATATACGGAGTGCTTTGACCGTGTCAAGATATTCCGTGAGGATGGCACTTTCCTCTCCTTGCGGTTCCCACCCGAGGGCGACATCGACATCGTCCTGGCAGTGGATGGTGGCAGGTTTGTCCTGTGCGACTCCGTCTATCAAGAATACGGCGAGCAGAGGTGGGCCAACTGGCTCATAGGCGATTCGGTCATACAGATCAAGTTCCCCGAGAAGGTGCAGACGTGGAAGCGCTATGCAGGCCTTGATGAGTCCACGCTGCGACTGGTGAAAGAGGAGACGAAGAACTTCAAGTACAGGGACGAGACGGGGCATCCGATAATGCCTATCCTCTCGCTCGCCAAGCTACGTGCCGAGGCTCGCAAGAAGTATGTATATGGTGGCATCGCTCTGGGCGTGCTGGTGGTGCTGGTCGCTGTGGGCTATGCCCTGCGTTCCAGAAGGCAGAGGCGGCACTTGGAGCGCAAGCTGGCACAGTTCGAGGCGGAACGCCAGTGGACCACGGAGGAGAGACGCAGGGAACGTGAGCAGAACGAGACACGCTTCCTGCAGACCGACTACTACCGGCAACTGCGCAAGAAGATAGAGGCACGCGAGATTATGACCCAGCACGACTGGGACGAGCTGGAGGCGCATGTGGCCCTGCTGGCTCCCGACTTCCTGCACAAGCTCCAGTCGCTCCGTCCATTCTCTGAACAGGAACAGCGCGTCTGCCTTCTGCTCAAGGCTCGCGTCCAACCAGCCGACATAGCCACCCTTACCTGCAAGTCGCAAAGTGCCATCACCCTCACTCGAAGCCGCTTGTACAAGAAGGTCTTCGGCCGTTCGAGCAGTGCCAAGGATTGGGATGACTTTATCGACACATTATAAGTCACTTACACGGGGTTTGCAAACTTTTTGCACTTTCGCAAACGTGCGAAAGTAGCCCTTTTTTCTGTGTAAAGCATTTGTAAAGTCCTTGCAAACCCTTTGCAAAGTCGCTTTTTCGTTTCGTTGTGAGATAGGTTGTACCTTTGCCGGTGAAATCAATTAAGGTTATAAGGTTTTATGGTCGCTTCGCTTGTAAGGTTATGAGGTCGCCATCCTAACCTTAAAACCTCAAAACCTCAAAAACAATGAAACGAATTCTTACTATTACAATCCTGTGTCTGCAGTTTATCTGCATACGAGCACAGCAGAGAGAGATCACTTTGAGTGGCAACGTGGAGGATGCATTCCTGAAGACCCCACTCCCCAAAGCCAAGGTCTCCGTATGCAGAACAGACAGCACCGTGCTGCTGGATTCTGCCACGGTGACGCGTTTTTACAAAATGTTCTATGAGACGCCGAAACTCCAGGCTGCAAATTATACAGCGATGGTGCGGACGGATGCCAAGACCGTGTTATGGCACGTACAGATGAAGGGCTACAATGATGTATGGCAACGGGTGAACATTGGGAAGGCTGACAACGTGGACGTACCCACCATAGGACTGCGCAAGGCCAGAGAGACGCAGATGGACGAGGTGGTGGTGAAGGCCACACGGGTCAAGATGTTCTATCGGGGCGATACCATCGTCTACAATGCCGACGCCTTCAACCTGCCAGAAGGCAGTATGCTGGACGACCTCATCCGTCAGATGCCAGGCGTAACAATGAACGAATCGGGTGAGATCTTCGTCAATGGCCGAAAGGTGGACGAACTGCTGCTGGGATCGCAGTCCTTCATGCGTGGCAAGAAGCAGGTGCTGCTGGAGAACCTGCCCTACTACACCGTGAAGAACATCAAGGTCTATGACAAGCGGTCGGACAAGAGCGAGGCACTGGGCTATGATGTGGACCCCAAGAAGTTCGTGATGGACGTCAACCTGAAGGATGAGTTCCGCAATGGATACATCGCCAATGCGGAGGCGGCAGGAGGAGCCTCCTACAAGACCCAGACCCCCCAACCCCCTAAAGGGGGAGACAAACAAAGTGAGGGCAGCTTGTCTCAAAGCAATAGTGAGGGCAGCTTGTCTCAAGGAGTTTGTCTCCCCCTTCAGGGGGCTGGGGGGTCTGGTCATTGGCTTGCACGTGCCTTCCTGCTCGGCTTCACCGATCGCACCCGACTGGCGCTCTTCGGTAATATAAATAATGTAAACGAGACACGCCACATCGGCGAGTCCGACCGCTGGTCGCCGGCCCGCATGCCCAGCTCGATGACCACCACACGCAGTGCGGCTGCAGAATTCTTCTACCACTCAGACAGGGTGAAGGAGACACTCAACGCCGACTTCACTTCCACCACGAATATCACCGACATGCATCAGCGTCGCGAACAGTTTCTGAAAGGCAGCACGCCCCTGTCCACCTCCTCGTCGTGGGATCGTAGCGGCACGCACCAACTGAAGCTGCATAACAGCCTCTCCCTGACGGCTCCCCTCTGGGGTCTGCATAATCTGGACTTCTATCACCTTACCCGCGACGGCTCGTTCCATTCTGCCTTCGACCAGTGGAGCGACACGCTCGTTGCCTCGAAGCGCAGCATCGGCATGAGTGAAGGCAAGGCATGGGGTATCAAGGCCGAATCGCAAGGAGCCTTCAACCTCAACAAGGAGAAGCAACAGCACATGGACTTCTTTCTGGTACTGGCGTATGACCGGGACGAGAGTCAGCAAGCGAATCGTTACGAGACAAAGCAGTTTGCTGCAAAGCAGACCGTGGCCACCCACAACAGTGATGACCTGTTGAACAGCAGTTTGAACGGACTGCTCTTGCTGAGCACAGGCAGAAAAATCGGCAAGGGAATGCATGTCGGAATAGGAGAAACCGTGACCTACAGCATGCAGCATCGTCACGACTACCTCTACCATCCCGATACCCTCTTGCTCCCCTCCCAACTGGACATGCTCACGGCCATCAGCGACCCTCGCAACTCCTACGATAGTCACAATTCTCACGTTGTAGGTACGACCAGGTTCTCTATCAGCAAGACGGCTACGCACAAGATGAAGATTTACGGCAACATGCCGCCCATGACCTACACGCCATGGGAGTTCAGCCTGAATGTCCCTATCCATCACGAACAGTTAGACTATCAGCGCGGTTCGCTGGACACACTCACTACACAGAACACCCTCTTCCTGAATGCCAATGCAAGTTACCGTTTGTTAAGAAACGAGGGAACGCACGACCTACGAGTCAGTGCCAGCTTTGACCAACGAAGTGTCAGCTTGCTTGACTGCCTCGGTTGGCGTGACGACAGCCAGCCCCTCATCGTTCGCCTTGGCAATCCTGATCTGAAGCACTACGCCGCAACCAAGGTCGCTGCCGATTACTACAACCACAACGGCCATAGCCATCAGCAGTCCCTCCACCTCGGTACAACCTTCAACTACGACCATCGCAGTGTGGCACAGTCGGTGGCATACGCACCCACCACTGGTGTCTATACCTACAAGCCCATGAATGTCAGCGGAGCCTATCTGCTCAATGCAAACTTCGACTTCAGCCGTACGCTCGACAGCAAGCACTACTGGAGCATCCAGACCAATGCCGATGCCAGCCTGCATCACAGCGTCGACCATGCCATGCTAGCAGGCGAAACCGAGAGTCACCTCAACACCGTCAATACGCTTATCCTGCACGACAATGCCTACATTCAGTACGACCACAACAAGCTCAATCTTCGTGCTACGGGCGACATCCGTTGGCGACACAGCGAGGGCAAGATGCTTGACTTCGACGTGCTCAATGCCTTCGACTATCAGTACGGCCTCTCTGGTCGCTACACCATCCCCGGCATCAACATGACAGTCTCAGCCGAGGCCACTATGTACAGCCGCCGAGGCTATGGCAGCAGCGACCTCAATACCGATGACTTCGTGCTCAACGCCTCCCTCTCGCAGCCCTTACTGAAAGGCAAGCTCATCGCCCGCATCGAAGCCTTCGACCTCTTGCACCAGCTCTCCAACACCCAGTATGCCGTCAATGCCCAAGGCCGCACTGTCACGTGGTATCGCTCCCTGCCACACTACGCCATGCTGCACCTCGTGTATCATTGGAATAAGAATCCGAAAAAGGCTGCGAGCAAGTGAGAGCAGAGCATCAAGCTCGCTTGAAGGTCGAAGAGCTCGACAAAGTCAAGGCTATGCCGAATGGAAGCAGGCTCGAACGAAGTTCAAAAAAAAGTGAAGAATTCCGCGATTATATTTTGCCGATTCAGTGAATAATCATATCTTTGCGGACGAAAAATAATAAACAACAGCTATCATGCAATCAGTTTTTTTACTATGACTATGGATGCATAAATTATCCGAAGCAGTCCCCCATACAGCATCCCCTCACCGGGATGCTTTTTTAGTATCTATTTGCATAGGCCATTCACCATTTCGTCCAGATCTGCGCCGCTGCCATCCTTGCCGGTCAGCTTGCTGTAGAGGCGGCGACGGAGGTTGCTGATGCTGCCACGGGTATAGACCATGAGGACGGACATCTGCGAGGGGGCACACTTGGCCACGATGAGGCAGATGATGCGTGCCTCGGGTTCCGTGAGGGTGTACTCCTTCTGCAGGGACGGGAAGAGCTGGGGATATTGCTCCTCCACCAGTGACTGGAGTTGCCGCCATTCCTCAGCGGAGGGATGGGCATCACGGGAGGAGAGTTCGTGGAAGCGCTTCACGATGGGAGCATCCAGGATGGTATCTACCCTTTGCGTATCAAGAGTTGTTCGCAGCGAACTGACCAGCGCAGCATACTCTGCATTCTGCTGCAGGAGTTCGCGATGCTGTCGGCGCAAGCGGAACTGACGGAGAGTCAGTGTGATGACGATGGCGATAACGATGACGATGACAAAGGCGATGGTACTCAGCTGGCGTTCGGCCTGCTTCACCTGCTCCATCTGGGTGCGCAGTGACTGATAGATGTGTGAGAGTTCCATACCCTGCTTCTCTGTTTTCTCGCCAAGACTGTGGGAATCGATTTCCCGACATCTTTGGAAGTAATAATCGGCAGAATCCTGCTGGCCAAAGTCCCTGAAAGCATACGCCAACTCGTACATGCCGCTACTGCTTACACCCTCGTAACGGTGCATGTCTGCATCGGCCGATTTTCGGAGATAGTACAGGCACGAATCCCTATCGCCCATATTCTTGAACGTCTGGGCTTTCTTCCCCCAGAACAGTCTTGCCCTCGCTGACTGCGGATGCTCGATGTTGTACGACGTGTACTGCGCAAATCGGTTGAGTTGCTTCAGAAACTCTCCCTCACCCACAGTATGGAGAAGCGCAGGAAAGATGCAATCCTCTGCCAACTGTCGATGGCCATGCGACCAGAGGTAGTCGTGGGCCTCCCAAGCCATTTCGAAGTCCTGAAACCAATAAAAGTTCAGGGCACGCAGGTACATGGTATGCACCGAATCCCCCATTTCCTTGGTCAGGCGTATGGCCCGGGCTGCCTGCTGGCGTGCCTGGTCCATTCTGTATGTCTCAAACAGAACCTCGGCATAGTCCGACAGGGCGTTGGCAAGGAGCAGCGTGTCGAATGCCTGCGTGGTGTCGATGCTGGCCACGGCCATGCGGCAGGCCTCAGACCAGAAGCTGTTGTCACCCATTCGGCAGTACATCTTGCCCGCCAGGCGCCATGCCTGCAGACATTCCTCGGGCGTACCGTTCGTCTCTGCGTAGGCTACTGCCAGCAGGGCCAGGGAGTCGTTGGGCGCATGGTCGAAGTCTTCGAGCTGGGCTTCAACCTTATCTATATATGTCTGCGCGTCGTCACCTCCCATGGTGCAACTTTGCGGAATGAGCACCATCGATGCGAGGGTCAGCAACAGGGCAAACGTCTGTAGTCGTTTCATTGTATTTAGTCGTTTGGGAGATTTGTCGTTTAGTCGTTTAGGGGATTCGCTGTTCGGTCTTTTAGGTTACAAAGATACAAAAATTGCCCGAAAACAGCGTGAAAACTCTGCTTTCAATCATTTGAAAACAAAGAGAAAGCACGAAAATGCAGTGTTTTGTACCCTTTTCATGTACTTTTGCCGGCAGAAATCGAATAACCGTATAATCTCCCTAAACGACGAATAGTATGAAAAGAAGAATCACATTTATCGCGGGCTTGCTACTGTCTTGCCCAGCGTTCTGCCAGACAAGGGACAGCATCGACTGTTCCGTTTTCACCGTGGGCTATGACTACAAGATTCACACCACGGACAAGGACGGCAATGCCGTGACCGACTCCCTGCACACCGTGTTGCTGGTGGGCAGTAAGGTGAGCCAGACCATGGGTTACTACACCCATAAGTACAAGGTGCTGGGCATTGACGCGCAGGAATACTACGACGAGTACCAGCGTGAGGGTATGG
Source organism: Bacteroidaceae bacterium (assembly GCA_045629085.1). Classification (GTDB taxonomy): domain Bacteria; phylum Bacteroidota; class Bacteroidia; order Bacteroidales; family Bacteroidaceae; genus Physcousia. Next base: position 7,764 of record JAZQQO010000006.1, on the reverse strand, counting down.
CACATGTCCCAACTATCATGACGGATCTGACCGAAAAGAAGATGGACGTGGTTGAGGCCGTACCAGCCTATTACTACAGCTATGCTGAGCCCACCGACCTGGAGTGGACCTTGCAGGACGACACCCTCACCATCTCCCATTACCTTTGCCACAAAGCACAGACCACTTACGGAGGTCGCACCTGGGCGGCCTGGTACACCGAGGATGTACCCACCACGGCCGGTCCCTGGAAACTCAGTGGTCTGCCGGGGCTTATCATCAAGGCAGAGGAGGCAGAGGGCACCTTCAGTTTCGAGATGTTTGAGCTTACACAGCAGGCCATTGCCATAACCGACCCACAGGTCCCCAACGCCATCAAGACCAAGCGCGACAAGTTCGTACAGATGCGCAACAAGCTCTTCCTGGACAAGCGCTACGTGGAGAATCCGCTCTACTATTGGACAAGGACCGATAACGTCAGTACACACGTTGAGATCTACGGCTCACTGGAAGACTACAAAAAGAAAAACGGCACTCGGATCAACGATTCGGACATCACCTATATGGTCAATGGCATAGCGGTGCCCTTGTATGTAAAGACAAGAACTCATTATCAACCACTTGAACTTGAATAATCATGAAAACAAAACTCACAATTATCCTGGCATTTATTGCCAACATGATGTCCGCACAAGTGCTGGATCGTCACCATGAAACACTTGACACAGTGTGCCAGTCAAAGCTGACTGCCGTCTATCTGTACACCATCCACACATCGGATGCCGACGGCAATGCCGTGACCGACTCCCTTCAACTTGCCCTGCAGGTGGGCGAGAAGGTTTGGAAGACATGGACACTCGAACGCTATGAGTACGAGAAGAGCGGCAGGGACAGTATGAAGATTCTGCCTTTCCTGCACAACGAGGCCTTGATGCACGCTGCCACCACCACAGTGGGCTATCCCGAAGGCAAGATCACCACCATCGAGTCGATTGTACCACGTCAGTATGAGGTGACGGAAGACATCGAAATGCCTGTATGGAAGAAGGCGAAGGGGAAAGACATGGTAGGCGGCTATCAGAGCCGGAAAGCGACATGTGAGTTCCGTGGCAAGAAGTGGAATGTAAGCTACACCAAGGATGTACCCACCACGGCCGGTCCTTGGAAACTGCATGGACTGAAAGGCTTGATAACATACGCTACGGACGAGGAGGGCATCCACACCTTCCAGCTCATCAGCATCAATGAGGAGGCCGTTCCCATCACGCATTCTTCGGGTTATCCTGATGTGAGCTACATGCAAGATAAGAAGACTATGGTAAAACCCTATGTGAAGTCCACAAGAGAAAAAATCCTGGAAATGAAGAATGAACTGTTTGGAGACGACCGGTATCCGAATGACCCCATGTTTTTTAACTCCTGGAGATATAGTATGGAACACTACAATTCAGATCTCTCAGTTATAACCATATCCAACAAAGAATATACGAGAACCTATAACTTCAAAGGTGGCCTGTATGTGCCGGACAAGGCACATCATTACCAACCACTTGAAATGAAATAGGAAGAAAACGCGAGAAAGTAAACCATTAAATTCAAGCGACATTATGAAGAATTTTGAGATTATGTTTTGCCAGTTCAAGGAATAGTCTTATCTTTGCCATCAAAGTAATTGTTGGTAATTGACAGAAACATGATAAAATACATATTATCCCTCATCATCCTGTTGCTCACTGCTTGCACATCGCAAGTGGATGAGCAGTTGCAGTGTGCAGAGGAATATTACATCGAGCACCGTGCCATCAACGATTCGATTGACGAGGTATTGTCTCGGATAGAGACGTCTCCTGGCAGCAGGCAGGACGTGATGAAAAGGATTCTGCAAGCCACCTACCTATACAAAACAGGGGAGGTTGAGAAGGCCTTTGATGCTTTTGACGCCCTCAGCCGTGAGCTGAATACCAAAGATGGCAGCAAGACAAGTGACGAGATCACTCCCTATTGGCGTGCTGTAGTGGAAGATTATTTGGGCTTTATCTATATAGAATCTGGTCTTGCCCGACAATCGAGGTCTCATTTCTACAAGGTGCTGGATTATGCCAATATGATGCATGACGACAGAGCCATTGCTAATGCATGTACCCACATTTCCGCTTATCATCACTCGATGGGCGAACTCGACTCTGCCCTTTACTATGCTTCAAAGCCGCTAAGTTATGAGAGCGTGCTGGACTCGCAGATGGTGGCTATCATCTACAACAATCTGGCCGTCTTGCAGTCCTCCATTGCTCAAAGTGCAGATAACGACATCCTAGGCACGCTGCAGTTGTCCAAGAAGTACAACATGCAGAGTCGCGATTCGCTCGTCACCTACACCCTGTTGGCACAGGCATACTATTTGCAGGGCAGTCTGGATTCCGCTTATCTTTATCAGCGCGAGGTGGAGCATGGTCAGCACGATGTGGCAAAACTCATCCTGTATAAGTTTCTGACCGACTACTACGACCAACAAGCACAGACAGACTCTGCCTACAAATACATGAAACTCTACCATCATACGGATTCGGTTTGTTCCCAGGACAAACTCGTGGAGCCAATCCTGAACATTGCGAATCAGCATGACAGAGAGGAGGCAGAACAAAAGTTCAAGGGAGAGAAGACCTCTATCGTTATCGTAAGCATTATCGTGGTCTTGATTGTGATACTTGTATCAAGGCTATTTCACAAAAGAAAATTAAACAAGGTATACAGGCAGTTAGAAAGCCTTTCCCCGCAGACAGACCATGCTGAGCCTTGCGAGGATAGTGACCAGGCAGAAGAGAAGCCCGAGACCATTCCTGCCTCACAGGAAGCAACCATCACGAACTCAAAGCATGAAGAAGATGCCTATGCCAATTCTGAAATATGCCAGACGTTGAGGAGGAAAGCACAAACTGGTGAATCGGTAAAATCCGACGAATGGAATGAGTTTGAATTGGCGGTCAAGGCCATATCGCCCGATTTCTACGGCAAGTTCTATTCCCTGCGCAAAGTCTCAGATCTGGAGTATCGTGTATGCCTCCTTATCAGGGCGAGGTTCACTCCTGCCGACATGGCCATTCTCCTGTGCAAATCACGAAGCTCGATGTCGACCATCAGGAGCCGTCTTTATGAAAAAGTCTTTGGAAAGAAAGGAGGAAGTCGGGATTGGGACGACTTTATCCTGTCTCTGTAGCCGCTATTCGATTCATAGAAGGGGAAAACTCAAAGCGTCTGTAGTTGTTCCTTTAGATAAACTTCAATATCTTGTGCAGAAACATCATAGAGTGGCTGCAAACATTTTGTTAAAGTGACGTGTTGCCATGGACTTGACATACTGATCAGGACGTTTGGCATGGAAGTAATACCAGGCAAAGAAACGATTGAGAGTATAGAGATAGTCGCCCTGAGGAACGAGGTGCTGCAGCCAAACCTCCTTCACTTTCTTGAAGGGGAAAAGCGAGAAGAGAGCATCAATTTCTGGAAGATCGAGATATATCATAGTCTTCTCTATCAGGATGTCGTCAGGCACATCCTTGACAGTTTGCTCATCGTATGACCAGAAGCAGTGTTCATCTTTGAGTTTGGCTATCAGTTCGTTTCTCTCCATTGTGATTAAGAAATTCATTCTGCACTGCAAAGATATAAAGAATATGTTAAACTTCGCCATTTTGTCGCCTAAAAATACATAAACAATCGTTTTTTAGACAAAAAGAGCACATACTTGAAAAAATGATGATATGGTACTCGTCTTATTCGTCAATGATATGTATAAAGGAGTTGAGATTTGTCCTCTTCTTTTTGTGCAAACTCACAACTTGCACATTCTGAGGTATATACCATTGGTTTGCAAACTATTTGCAAACTCGTTTTCATGCACGGAACGAAAATGCAAACTATTTGCAAACTGCATTTTAGTCCTGTTTACGACATTATTCGCTACATTTGCACCGAAATCTCAAAAACGAATTGTCAACGCAAATAGCATTTACACATGGAACTCATTCAAGACATCAACAGAGTGTTCGGCAAATGGTTTGATGGCGAGCAACTGATGGGAGATGAAATCGAGTTTATCGTCTATTGCATCATTATCGTCGTACTGCTCATCATCTGCATCATCCTGTTGTTTTGCCTCGCTTATCAATCGCATCTATGGCGCAGCATCCGTTGGGCATTCGAAGACCTGTGGCGTTGGGTGAAGAGACCTAAGCGGTAATCATAAAATGCTTCGTATATCGCGCAAAAAAAGTGGTATCAGTAGGTGTATGTTTTGGCATGGGGTTCGTTATATAAACAGAAATAACAGAAAAATAGTGCATAATGAAACGAACAACTTTATCAATCTTCGTGATGCTCATCGCCGTATGCGGATGGGCTCAGACAAAGGACAGCATCGACTGTACGGCATTTACCGTAGGCTATGACTACACAGTGAAGACAACGGACAAGGACGGCAATGCCGTGACCGACTCCCTGCGCACCATCCTGCTTGTCGGCAGCAAGGTGACCCGGACAATGGGCTACTACACGCACCGATACAAAGTTCTGGAAATTGATGCGAGGGAGTATTACGACGAGTACCAGCGCGAGGGCATGGCGCATGTGCCAAGCATCATGGTTTCGCTGGCCGACAAGAAGATGGAGGTGCAAGAGGACATGCCACCTTATCATTATAAATATGAGGAGGTGGGCGACCAGAAGTGGTCGTTGCTCGATGACACGCTGACTATCGAGGGCTATCTCTGCCACAAGGCGCAGACCACCTACGGCGGTCGCACCTGGTATGCCTACTACACCGAGGACATTCCCACCACAGCGGGCCCGTGGAAGCTAAAGGGACTGCCGGGACTCATCGTCAAGGCCGAGGATGAGGAGGGCATCTTCTGCTTCGAGATGTTTGAACTCACGCAGCAAGCCATTGCCATCACCAACCCCGTAGAGGCAACCGCAAACAAGACCAAGCGCGACAAGTTCGTACAGATGCGCAACAAGGTATTCCTCGACAAGCGTTACATAGAAAATCCGCTCTACTATCTGACAAAGGAACAAAGCATGAATGGAGCCTACGAATTCTATGGCACAATCGAGGATTACAAACGCCTGCATGGCAATGTCGTCAGTTTGGATGACTGCACCTACAAGGTCAACGGCATCGCCGTGCCCAGATTCGCCAAAAGAAGAACCCATTATCAACCGCTCGAGTTGAAATAAATATGAGAACAATACTCACAATCATCCTTGCATTTGTTGCCCACATCGTGTCGGCACAACAGCTAATTCGTTGCAATGAAATACTTGACACCGTGTGCCAATCGAAGCTGACTGCCGTCTATCTGTACACCATCCACACATCGGATGCTGAGGGAAAATCCGTCACCGATTCCATCCAACTTGCCCTGCAAGTGGGCGATGACATCTGGAAGACATGGTCATTTGGACGCTATCAGTTTGAAAAGAGCGACAGTACTGATACTCAGACTTGTATGCCTTTTATGCACAACGAGACATTGATGCACATTGCCACCACCACGGTGGGCTACCCCAAGGGCAAGATCACCAGCATCGAGACGGTTGTGCCGAACCAGTACGAGGTGACGGAGGACATCGAAGAACCAGTATGGAAGAAGGCGAAGGGGAAAAAGACGGTATGCGGCTACCAGTGCCGGAAAGCTACCTGCGAGTTCCGTGGCAAGAAGTGGAATGTATGCTATGCACCAGACATCCCCACCACAGCCGGCCCCTGGAAACTGCATGGCTTGCCAGGCCTGATAACATACGCCACGGACGAGAAGGGCATCCACACCTTCCAGCTCATCAGTGTCAACGAGGAGACTGTACCTATCACGCATTCTTCGGGCTATCCCGAATTGAAGTTCGTTTATGGCGAGAATAATAAGTCAACGGCCACAACGAAAGTGCACCCCTACGTGAAGGTGACAAGAGAAAAGTGCCAGGGAATGATGAGTGAGATATTTGGCGATGACAGATACCTGACATACCCTGAGTATTATATGGAATGGCCTAGTGTACACTATGAATCAGACCTCCATGTTATCACAAAATTCGATGGCGACAAGTATAGCTTCAGAAGAGGATTGGAGGTACAAGACAAGGGGCATCATTATCAGCCACTTGAGTTGAAATAGATGTCCTTACCCTTCGTGAAAACTGTGTTTTCAAAGCAAGTGAAAACAAAATGAAAAGCGCTTTATGTCCAGACATTGAAGAGAAACTGGTAATTTTGCGACGAAAAAACATAAGAACAATGAAACGCGACCTCCTCCTTATCTTATTAATGGCAATGGCAAGCGTCACCATGGCTCAGGTCAGGGTGACGGGACGTGTGACGAATCTGCAAAGCCAACCTGTGAGCGACGTGATCGTCAAGTGCCTCGGTGGCAGCAAGACGCTGGCCTTCACCACCACCAACAGTCAGGGTGTCTATACGCTCGAACTGAAAGAGACGCCAAAGTCGGAGGTCGTACTGCTCTACAGCCATATAAGCTACGAGAAGGAGGAGGTGGAGACCGAGCTGAGGTCGAAAGTCATGAAGCAGGACATGATGCTGACGCCCAAGGCCATCTCGCTCAAGGAGGTGAAGGTGAAGGCTCCACCCGTCACGCTGCTGGGCGACACGCTGAAATACAACCTTGCTTCGTTCCTGAAGAAAGGTGATGTGACGCTCGAGGACGGACTGAAGAACTTGCCAGGTGTCACAATCAGCGACGACGGAGCCATCAGCTACATGGGCAAGGGCATCTCGAACTTCTACATCGGCGGCCTCGACATGCTGGGCGGCCGCTACAATCTGGCCACGAAGAACATCCCTGCCCAGTATGCCACTCAGGTAGAGATCATGAAGCACCACCACCATCGCAAGATTGATGCCGACGAGGAGAGCGACAACGTGGCCATCAACGTGAAACTGAGCAACAAGGCGAAGTTCAAGCCCTTCGGACAGCCTGAGTTGGGTGTGGGGTATAGAGACCCTCTCCGGCCGCAAGCGGCCACCTCCCCCGTAATGGGGAGGGATTTTATAGGGGAAGGGATGGCAGAAGGCAACTCATCAGACAAATGTGACCAATCCCTCCCCCTTATGGGGGAGGTGCCCGAAGGGCGGAGAGGGTCTGGGATTTTGTACGCCGCCGGTGCCACCGAGATGATGTTCACCGACAACTTCCAGCTGCTTGCCTCGGCCAAGTACAGCAACAACGGCAGCTTCGGCCTGTACGACATGGTCAATCATTATGGTGGCGACAACTTCGGTTCGCTGGCCACCGACAAACTCCCGGCATGGGGACAGGAATATGCCGGTGGTGTGGGCGAATCGGTCTATCGCCGAAACGGTTACGGCAGCCTGAATGCCATACTGAAACTTGACAGCGTGCGTCAGTTCAGGGCCAATGCCGACTACACCTACGACCGCATGACGAGTAGCGGCAGTTCGGAGTCGTTCTACTTTGCCGGAGGCGAAAATATTCACATTGCAGAATCCACCAACCCGCTTGCCCGGGCTCATCGCCCTATGTTCGACATCGGGTTTGAGAACAATGCCAGCAACCGGTATTTCTCGGATAACCTCAGCGTAAAGGCTCAGTTCCTCAGTAACGAGAACGATGTTTTTTCTTCCGCTGCCGCTGATGGGTTGTTGGCTGTGCAGAGACGAAAATCAACATCCATCAATCTGACTAATAACTTTTTGGCGAGGGTTCGCTTGGGCAACAAGAAACTTTCCTTCACGAGCAACATCGGTTTCACGCGAAC
>JAZQQO010000005.1:0-59785 GCA_045629085.1 Bacteroidaceae bacterium | reverse complement strand
GGAGGCGGATCCCGACTGCACGAACCGCAACGAGACACTGCTGCCTGGCAGCCGATGGGCATACCTGGGCTACAGCTGCTACGTGCGTCGCTGCAAGCATGATGTGACGGTGCATTTCAAGTGCGGAAAGCGTGGCAGCGTGCCTACCTACGACGAGGTGAGTGGCAAACTGAAGGGCCTGATTGAAGAGGCAGAGGAACTTTCTTAATTCACAATTCTATGAAACAGAAATTCATTAATGTAGCGGTCGAGATCAACGACCCTGAGAACCGCCTGGTGAGCGGTGAGGTGATTAACGTACAGATGGTGTGGAACGAGGCTGAGAATACGTTCAGCATCGAGATTCCCGAGGCAAAGAAGCCCGAGAAGAAGGAGGACAAGCCACAGCCGGTGAATGTGTACACGGGCGTGCTGACCAACATCAAGGGCACCATCACGGCACGCGGCAACGCAAAGCTGAACATGGACATGAAGCCTGCTCTGATCAAGGCGCTAGGCAAGAAGACCGTGAAGGCGGAACTGGATGAGGCGTTCAATACGGTGATAAAGACCCTCTCCGGCTCATAGTTTAAATGGATAGTATTTGAGCATGCTTCGCTGTGAAGCGCGGCATGCTTTTTCTGAAAATTCTAAAAGTAAAATGGTGACAGTTGATATTAATAAAGAATTGGCTCAGCTGGATGAGCTGCACAGCGAACGTAATCATACCATCGTAGGCAGGACATTGGATTACTTCGTGCAGTGCGTGAGAGTGCAGGCTGATGAGCTGGCACGAGCTGTAGAGGATGCTCGCAGTGAGAGGGCATTGCAGCGCCGCCTCTTGTCGCTGGTGAGCGAGAACATCGAACAGGCTGCGGATGGTAACATCACGGTGCCGGAATATGTGCAGAAGGCGTTGTCGAGGCAGGAGATATTCGTGTTTGTGGGTACACACTGGATGCTGTGCCACACGCAGGAGTACTACGACTTCGTGAAAGCGGCGTGCTACAAGGCTGGGTTGAATCAGACGTATGTGGAGAACCCTGAGTTTATGAACCGTATGTTCGAGACGGTGGCGTTCCGCGTGTCGCAGCATCGTGAGTTGGCAAAGCCCCGCAAGGCTGTGTGGATCAACATGCAGAACGGCACACTGGAGGTGAAGGAGGATGGTGGCATCGTGCTGCGCGAGCACAGGAAGGAAGACTTCTTCCGCTATGCTCTGCCTTACGCCTACGACCCTGACGCTGACTGCGAGCGATGGAAGGCTTTCCTCGACGAGGTGCTGCCAGATAAGGACAGTCAGGAGATGCTGATGGAGTTTGCTGCCTATTGCCTCACGCAGGGCCAGTGGTTGCAGAAGATGCTGGTGCTGTTAGGCTCGGGAGCCAACGGCAAGAGTGTGGCCACAGAGGTGCTGACGAGGGTGTTCGGGCAGAGTAATGTGAGCCATGTGGACTTGGAGAAAGTTACGAATGATGACAACCACCGCGTCCTCATCGAGAACAAACTGGTGAATATCAGTCAAGAGAATGGACCGTCCGTGGCTTATTCCACGCTGAAAAATCTCGTCACGGGCGAAGAAGTGATGGTGAAGAGCCTGTACAAGGATGTGCGCCCCATTGGTCAGTATGGCAAGTTCATAGCTTGCTACAATGCATTGCCCAAGATGGAAAACACCTACGGTTTCTACCGCCGCATCATCATCATTCCATTCGATGTAACCATACCAGAGGGGAAACGTGATACGGGTCTGACAAAGAAGCTCTGTGAGGAGTTGCCTGGCATTCTGAACATGATGCTCGACTGCTTGCAGCGCCTACTGAAGCGGGGCAATCTCATCGAGTGTAAGGCGAGCGTCAAAGCTATGGATGAGTACAAGCTGAACAGCAATAGTGTGTTGCGTTTCTTTGACGAGCGTTGTGTGCTGGCCGAGGATGGAATGATACAGCTGAAGGAGTTGTTTGCTGAATACAAGAATTTTTGTCACGAAGAGAATGTCAAGAATCCATTTGGAAGGAATAATTTTAAAAAGCAACTCCAGACGGTAGGGGTAACGACCAGAATCGTTAATGGATTAGCCTATCTGAATGTGAAGTATAAGTAGCCCCTCTCTGTCGGGTAAACCGACATCTCCCCCGAAAGGGGAGAGTTTAGAATGGGAACGGCAGATAGATTCGATTCTAATAAAGGAAATGATATGGAACGATACGAGATAGACAAGTTGAAGGAGATTCCCATCGAGGATGTGTGCAGTCGATTAGGAATCAAAGTGGTGCGCGGATGGATGCTATGTCCGCACCATACTGACCACAACCCATCGTGCCACATTGATAAAAGTAGGAATCGCGTAAAATGTTTTGCCTGCGGCTACGGCCCCTCCGATACAATCGGCATCACGCAAGAGGTGTTGGGCTTGAGCTTCCTTGAGGCTACGCAGTGGTTGGCACGAGAGTACGGACAGCCCCTATCCCACAGACAGCCCCTATCCCCCGACCCCTTCCCCCGCTCAGGGGATAGGGGCTCCATCATCTACTTTAATCTGAAATATGTTAACGACTTGGTGACGGGGCATGACAGCCTCTCGAAATGCCTTCTTCATCTATTTGATGCGGAGACAGTGGGCAGAGTGGCTCGTGCCTATCAGATGGGGTGTTGGACTGACCGACGCTATGTGGATAACACCCTCTTTCCCATCATCGACAGCCAGGGGCGTTGCCACAACCTGAAGCTGCAACATTATGACACAAACACAAAAAGCGAACAGTTTGCACACTGCGACAAAAAACACACGTTTTGGCTGGGGGCATTACTGCAAAGGGAGGGTAAACTGTCGACGGGTCGTTTTGACCACGAGGTGCTCTTCGGTGAGCATCTGCTGGCAAGGCATCCCAACAGTGTGGTGGGACTGGTGGAAAGCCCCAAGAATGCGGTGGTGTGTGCCTGTCAGTGGCCCGACATCGTGTGGGTGGCGACGGGCAACAAGGGGATGCTGAAACGCTCGGTGCTGCTTCCGCTCAGGGGGCGCGACGTGCTGGTGTACCCCGACGAGGATGCCCGCGAGGAGTGGAGCAAGAAGCTGGAGGAGATGAGGGATGTGGCGAACTTTCACATAGCTGCCCCTCTTCCACCCCCCGAAGGGGAAGCTGCCACAGGAAAGAGCGACATAGCAGACGTTATTATCGCGTCGCTAATGAGTTAGAAAATTTAAATAACAATTAATAATTCAACTTTCGCTTGCTCAAGTTGTTCGGTTATAAGGTTTTAAGGTCGGTCTAAAGACCTTTTACGGTTCTTCTGCCCTTCGAGCGAACTACTTTAGGCCGTCACCAAAAGTCGAGCAAGCTCGCTGAGCGTTGAGGATTATACCAGATGCTTTTCAAAGGCGACCTGTCACTTTCAAAACTTTCAAAACTATTTTCACAGCACTAAGTGATCGCCGCCGACATCTACTCCATGTTGGGGGACACTGAGTGGTAGTTTTGTAAAAGTAGCCCCCCTAACCCCCGAGTGGGAGTAAGAATGATGGGAAAATAACAATTGTTATATAGAAGTGGTTTCTGTTTCAGTGCCACTTGCCAAATTCAAGCATCATCGTGCAATTTTTTGCCCGGTGATGCTTGTCGTTTCATTTCTTTTTCATAAATTTGCATCAAGAAAGTAATTCACGCATAAAGCTACAGGTATGGAATCGCTTACTCCTCATGAGAGATATGCCAACTTCTACACGGATTTCGCTTTCAAGAAGTTGTTTGGCACCGAGGCCAATAAGGAGTGTCTTATTGGTTTTCTTAACTCGCTGTTTGATGGTGAGGAGGTAGTGCGTGATGTCACTTACCTCAACACTGAACACATAGGTCACCTTGCCATCGATCGAAAGGCTGTCTTTGACGTGTATTGCGAGAACGACAAGGGCGAGCGTATCCTTATCGAGATGCAGAAGGCCGAGCAGCGCTATTTCAAGGATCGCAGCATCTACTACTCCACGTTCCCCATCCAGGAGCAGGCTCCCAAGGGAGCTTGGGATTTTCAGTTGAAGAAAGTCTACACGATTGGCATTCTCAACTTCACTTTCGACAATACCGATGAGGACTATATGCACCACGAAGTCAAGCTCTTTGACACGAAGACGCATCAGTTGTTCTACGACAAGCTGACGTACGTCTATCTGGAGATGCCCAAGTTCCGCAAGACAGAGTCGGAGCTTGTCACGCTGATGGACAAGTGGCTGTATGCGATGAAGAACCTTAACTCACTGATGGAGCGCCCCACGGCCCTTCAGGAAGCCGTCTTCAAGCGTTTCTTTGAAGCTGCCGAGATAGCCAACTTCACTCCTAATGAGATGCGTGATTATCGCGAGAGCCAGAAGGAAATGTGGGATATGTATGCCATTACTACTACTGCAGAGGCAAAGGGAGAGCTTAAGGGCTTGGAGAAAGGTCGTGCAGAAGGTCTTGCTCAGGGGCTTGAACAAGGTCGTGCAGAAGGTCGTGCAGAAGGTCGTGCAGAAGGTGAGAAGTCTAAGGCCTTTGCCATTGCCAAGAGTCTCCTTGATTTAGGAATTCCCATGGAACAGATTTCTTTAGCTACAGGACTTAACGAGAAGGAACTTGCAGATTTGATGTAAAAAAATCTAATGCGAAAAAGTAATTACGACAAATTTCCTGCTACTCAGTGTGTTGATGATGGCCATGTCGGTCGGCATCCTTTACCTGCTTGCCTACTGGGCTTTCTCTTCGCCTAATCGCGATTAGCCCTGAAGGTGATGGCAAACAAAGCCCCTATGTTTTTCGCACTGTTTGCCACGCGGCAATGCAAAATCTTGTATGTTGGTCGAAAACATGCAGTGTCTTGCCATTTTCCTTTGAAATCTTTGCATATTAAAATGGATTTTCGTACTTTTGTACACTAATTATGTTTTTAATTATGTATAAGGCAATTTGCAAGATAGGAATGATGGCCGTGATGGCGGCTGCCTCGCTGACGGCAGCAGCTCAGGGCAAGATGGTGGTGGACAACCCCGTGAACCATGTGGGAGAGGTTGTGTTCCAGACACCGAAGCAAGTGGTGTTCACCTTTCAGAACAAGGGAAAAACGCCGATGCAGATTATCGACGTGAAACCCTCGTGCGGCTGTACGCAGGCTGACTGGACGCGTGGCTCGATAGCTGCCGGAGGACGCGGACAGATTACGGCGGTGTATGACGCACTGATGTTGGGCACGTTCCATAAAGAGTTGGCGGTGTACACCACAGCCAGCAAGGAACCCATCTACCTGCAAATGGAGGGTAGGGTAGTGACAACGAAACTCGACTACTCAGGCGACTTCCCCATCGACCTCGGTAATGTGCGCCTGAATACCAATTACTTGGAGTTTGACGACGTGAACCGTGGCGACCATCCCGTGGCTGAACTGCAGATATTCAATCAGGAGCGTACGCCCTACCGCCCGCAACTGATGCACCTGCCCGCCTACCTCAGCGTGGAGTGCTTCCCCGAGGTGATTGCCGGAGGCAGAATGGGCCGCGTGCGTGTGACGCTCGACAGCGAGAAGTTGGGATTGCTGGGACTGAACCAGACGCGCATCTACCTGTCGCGCTACATGGGAGATAAGATTGGCGAGAAGAATGAAATCCTCGTATCTTCGGTATTGTTGCCTGACTTTTCCAACCTCACTACCGAGCAGTTGGCCGTGGCACCGAAGATGGAACTCTCGCAGAACGAACTGCAGTTCGACATGAATGGCAAGAGCAAACTGACGCAGGTGGTGACGGTGACGAACAACGGACAGGAAACGCTGAACATACGTACCGTGCAGGTGTTCAACCAGGCCGTGTCGGTTAGCCTCGGCGATCGCACCATCCAGCCTGGCAAGTCGACGCAGATGAAGGTGACGGTGAATACGAAGTTCCTGAAGAAAGCAAAGAACCGTCCGCGTGTGCTGATCATCAGCAACGATCCCTCGAAGGCTAAGCAAGTGATTAACGTCAGCGTGAAAGAATGATAACATGGAACATCCAGAAAACTCAGCAGAATATGCTGGCCTCGTCGTGAACAGCGGCGTGGAGCAGCAGTCCATCATCAACCCATACTTGAACCGCAGTCGTTTTGCCCGCAAAAAGCTGACTGCCAACGATTATGTGGAGGGCATCCTCAAGGGCAATCCCTCTATCTTGGGACAAGCAGTGACGCTGGTGGAGAGCACCAACCCTGAGCACCAAAAGGTGGCGCAGGAGGTGATAGAGCGCTGTCTGCCCTACAGCGGCAACAGCGTGCGCATCGGTATCAGTGGTGTGCCTGGAGCAGGTAAGAGTACGAGTATCGATGAGTTCGGCATCCACGTGCTGAAGGAGTACGGCGGTAAGTTGGCCGTGCTGGCCATCGACCCCTCAAGCGAGCGTACGAAAGGTAGCATCCTTGGCGATAAGACGCGCATGGAGAAACTCTCCGTGCATCCCGATTCGTTCATTCGCCCTAGTCCCTCGGCAGGTAGCCTCGGCGGTGTGGCACGCAAGACGCGCGAGACGATCATCCTCTGTGAGGCTGCGGGCTACGACAAGATTTTCGTAGAGACGGTGGGCGTAGGACAGAGTGAGACGGCCTGCCACTCGATGGTGGACTTCTTCCTGCTCATTCAGTTGGCCGGCACGGGCGACGAGTTGCAGGGCATCAAACGTGGCATCATGGAGATGGCCGACGGCATCATCATCAACAAGTGCGATGGTAACAACGTGGACAAGTGTCAGTTGGCGGCCACACAGTTCCGTAATGCCTTACACCTCTTTCCCATGCCAGAAAGTGGATGGACTCCCAAGGTGCTGACGTACAGCGGCTTCTTTGGCTACGGCATCAAAGAAGTGTGGGACATGGTGTATGAGTACATTAACTTTGTGAAGAAGTCGGGTTACTTCGAGTACCGACGTAACGAGCAATCAAAATACTGGATGTACGAAAGCATCAATGAGCAGTTGCGCAACAGCTTCTTCCAGAATCCTACAATCAACGACATGCTGATGGCTGAGGAGAAGAGCGTGCTCGAAGGGCAGAAGACGTCATTTGTGGCTGCCAAGCAGCTCCTCGATGCGTACTTTGCACTCCTCCATTAACCATTTCGGCGTACTGGTGGCACCACAGATGCCCACCGATTCATAACCTTCCAGCCAGCGCATGTCAATGTCGCTGGCTGCGTCAGTCATGTAGGAGCGTGGATTGGCGGCGAGGCATTGCTCGAAGAGAGCCTTGCCGTTGCTGCTCTTCTTGCCACAGACGAATAGCACGACGTCGTGGCGTGAGGCAAACTCACGAATATGGGGCATGCGGTTGGCTACCTGACGACAGATGGTGTCGTAGTAGTGGAAGGTGGCCTCGGGGGTGATGTGCTGCTGGATGTAGTCCACTGTCTTGCGGAAGCCATCGAGCGACTTGGTGGTTTGGGAGTAGAGGCAGATGTCGCGGCTGAAGTCGAGATTGGCTGCCTCTTCAGGTGTTTCGATGACGATGGCCGTTCCCTTGGTCTGTCCGACAAGGCCAAGCACCTCGGCATGTCCGTTCTTTCCGAAGATGACGATTTGCTTTTTGTGGAGGGTGTCGTTGTTGTATTCGCGTTTGATGCGCTCCTGCAGGTGCAGCACTACGGGGCAGGTGGCATCGATAATCTCGATGTGGTTCTGTTCGGCCTTGAGATAGGTGGCGGGCGGTTCGCCGTGTGCGCGCAGCAGGACGGTGGCATCGTGCAGAGCATCGAACGCCTCGTGGTCGATTGTGCTGAGTCCCAATCGCTGTAAGCGGTCGCACTCCTTGCCATTATGCACGATGTCGCCCAGACAATAGAGTTGCCGGGTGTTGCTGAGCAGCACCTCCTCCGCCTTGCCAATAGCGCGTGTCACGCCAAAGCAGAAGCCTGATCCCTCGTCTATCTCGATGGTCATTGGTTATTTGTTGATAGCCTCCATGGCGTGGTCGAGGAGCCACTGATCCTGCTCCTCGAACGTGAGGTGGCTGTTGTCGAGCACTACGGCATCGTCGGCTTGCTTGAGAGGACTGATGGCACGGGTACTGTCAAGGCGGTCGCGCTCGAGGACGTTCTCGAGGATCTCCTGCAAGTTGCATTCCTCGCCCTTGGCGGTGAGTTCATCGTAGCGGCGCTGGGCACGTACCTCGGCAGAGGCTGTCACGAAAATCTTCAGTTCGGCATCGGGGAATACTGTCGTGCCGATGTCACGGCCATCCATCACAACGCCGCCACCCTTGCCCATCTCCTGCTGCTGAGCCACCATGGCAGTGCGCACAAAGTCGATGGCTGCAATAATGCTGACTTTGGTGGAAACCTCCATCGTGCGGATGCGGTCCTCTACGCGCACGTTATTAAGGTAGGTGTCAGGACGTCCTGTCTCGGGATTGAACTGGAAGGTGATGCTGACCTTGTTCATCTGCGAACGAAGTCCTTCGACATCGACTTCCTGGCCGTTGAACAGGCCTGCCTCGATGGCATAGAGCGTCACGGCGCGGTACATAGCGCCGGTGTCGATATACACGTAACTCAGTTTGCGTGCCAAGGCCTTGGCCATCGTACTCTTGCCACATGATGAGTGGCCATCTATTGCTATCGTAATCTTTTTCATAATGATTGTCAATTATGAATTGTGAATTGTAAATTATGAATTGTGAATTGTGAATTAGCCTTGGCTAAAGGCTATACCCTAAACTGAACGACAGGCTCGGGGCGCTGACGTGGTACTTCGCGTAAGCCAATCCGAACTTGAACTTCTTGAGCGAGAGGCCTGCGCCGCAGGTCAGGCCAGCCATGTGAGAGGCACCGGCAGCCTTCAACTCGTTGGCTCTGCGGAAGTTGAAACCTAAGGCTACGTAAAAGCGGTCGTTGGGAACAAGGTCTATGCCGATGTTGATGTGGTTCAACAGTATCTTGCCAAAGTTTGGCTCCTTTTCTGGACTGTAATAGTATTTTTTGCTCCAACGCGTAAGGTCGGTGAGGGTGAGCGAAAAGCGAAGCGGAGCATGTGCAATACCCTTGGTGAAACCCCACTGCAGGTTGAAGGGAATAGGTTCGTGCACATCGCCGTAAGCCTTGACCTGTCCACCTACATTGGCTGCTACGAGTGATGTGGAGAAATCGCCTTCCTCATCGAAGTAGCTGATGGCAAGATCTGCGGCCAATCCTATAGAGGAGTAGGAACCGTATTTAGAATAGATGAACTTACCGGTGACACCACCTACCCAAAAGTCATTAAGGCTGTAACTATACATGCCGCCGATGGCTACGTCGAGTGCTTTCATGTCACCCAGCACTTCGCCGGTCTCCAATGTCTCCTTCATCGAGCCGTAACCCACAAACTGTGTGGTGACACCCCAAGTGCCTCGCTCGCCGGCCATTTTGACAAAGGATGCACTGCCCATTTTGCTTCCTTTCATGTAAGTAAGGAAGTTTAGGTTGAGCGAATTGTCGTCAACTGCGGACATGAGCGCAGGATTTTGGAAAATGAGAGAGGCATCGTTCTCCACGAGCGAAATGTTGTGACCACCTAAAGCCATTGCGTGCGAGGAGGACGAGAGCGACAGGAAATTGAAGACGCTGTTGCTCTCCTGAGCCGTTGAGACAATGGTCCTTGTGAGTATAAATAATAATAGGTAGATGCGTGCCTTCATTTCTTTTTCGCTTTTTGCGTTCAAAGGTACGCTTTTTCGGTCAATAATTGCCTTTTTCGAGCGCGAAAACGAAAAAAAAGACGATTTTTGTAAAAAAAACAAGGGGAAATCGATGCGAAATGAGAAAAATGTACTAAATTTGTGCCGATAAGTTGAAATCAGAAAAAATTATATACTATGGAAGGTACTATTATTGCAGAAGACATCAGACAGCAAAGGAGCACAAGCATCCTGATTGGTCTGTGTGTCACCTTGGCATTGCTTTTCGCTTGCTTTGAGTTGACACAGATTGATGTAAAGGAAGAGGTTGAAGACGACATTATCTATGATATGGCCGTCGAGGAAGACATGATTCCTGTAACAATTCAGGAAGAGCAGCAGCCTGCCGCTCCCGTGGTAAACAACAATGTGCAGCCTGAGATTCTGCAGATCGTGGAAGATGAGGTTGAGATCAAGGACGAGAAGATCGAGACAAGTGAGGAAGTTAACCAGGTTATCGTAGGTACCGTGGGTACGGGTGCTCCTACCGCCGTGGCTGGTCCTCCCGCAGCAGGTCCCGTTGTGGAGGCTGTTGATGATGACCGAATCTTCGACGTCGTTGAGGTTAATGCTCAGTTCCCCGGTGGTGAGGATGCTTGCTACAAGTGGCTGGGTCAGAACATCAAGTATCCCGCAATCTGCCAGGAGCAGGGTATTCAGGGTCGTGTGTTCGTAAGTTTCGTTGTTAACAAGGACGGTTCAATTGTTGATGTGAAGATTATGCGTTCTCCCGACGAGAACCTCTCAAAGGAGGCTGAGCGCGTGGTTAAGGCTATGCCTAGGTGGACTCCCGCACGTCAGGGTAACAAGCCCGTGCGTTCTCGCTTCAACTTGCCCGTTATGTTCCGCTTGAACTAATAAGAACAGAGATAAAAGTAGAGAGGCTGCTCCATGGGGCGGCCTTTCTTTTTACTTCATATCTCTTACTCCTTCTTAACTCCTTCTTATCTCCCTATTAACTTCCCATTAACTCCCTTTATATATAATATGTATAACGCAAAGGAATTGCTCGAAAAGGTCAATTTGTGGCTCGAGAAATGCGATGTGAAAAAAGGTCCTGATGGGCTTTATGCCCCCATCAGTTATGTGTTGTCGTTGGGTGGAAAGCGTATTCGTCCCGTCATGGTCCTCATGGCCTATAACCTCTATAAGGACGATGTGGAAAAGGCCATCATGCCTGCCTTGGGATTGGAAACCTATCACAACTTCACTCTTCTGCATGATGATCTGATGGATCGTGCTGATGTGCGCCGTGGCAAGGCAACTGTGCATAAGAAATGGAATGACAATACTGCCATCTTGAGTGGTGACAATATGCTCGTCATGGCCATGCAGCGAGTGGCTATGTGCGATGTACAGTATTTGCCTGAGGTTATCTCGCTTTTCACGAAGACTGCTATAGAGATTGATGAGGGACAGCAGTACGACATGGATTTCGAAACGCGTAACGACGTGACAGAGGCTGAGTATCTGGAGATGATACGACTGAAAACGTCCGTGCTGCTTGCTTGTGCCTTGAAGATGGGTGCTATTCTAGGTGGTGCTCCCGCTGCAGATGCTGAGGCTCTTTATGGTTTTGGTGAAAAAATAGGTCTGGCATTCCAATTGCAGGACGATTTTCTGGATGTGTATGGTGATTTCGAGACTTTTGGCAAGAAGATCGGTGGTGACATTATGTGCAACAAGAAGACTTATATGCTCATCAATGCCCAACTCCGTGCACAAGGAGCACAAGCCGAAGAATTGGGCGGATGGATTCAGAAGGTGGATGCAGATCCAGAAGAAAAAGTACCTGCCGTAACCCGTATCTACACGGAGTTGGGTATTCCTGAACTTTGCCAGCAGCGTATCAATGAATATTTTGATGAGGCTCTGGCCTGCCTGGATCGCGTACAATTGCCCGCCGAGCGCAAGCAGATGCTTCGCGACTTAGCTCTGCAATTGCTCAATCGCAAATCTTAAACCTCACAACCTCATAACCTCATAACCTCATAACCTCAAATGGGATTTATTGACACACATAGCCATATTTACGGTCCAGAGTTTGACGAAGACCGCAACGAAGTAATACTCCGTGCGAAAGAAGCGGGAGTAGATGGGGTGCTACTTCCCAACATCAATGCGGAGACCATCCAACCCATGCTTGACTTGTGCAAAGCCTATCCTGGGTATGTGTATCCCATGATGGGACTTCATCCTGAGGATTTGACTGACGATTACCAACGCGTTCTTGACGAGATGCACACGCTCTTGCTACAGCCTGGTAGTCCCTATATTGCCGTAGGCGAGGTCGGTCTGGATTATTATTGGGACAAGTCTCGCTATGACGAGCAACAGGTGGCTTTCGATCAGCAAGTAAAATGGGCTGTTGAGACTGGGTTGCCGCTGATGATACATTCGCGTTCTGCACATCGTGAATTGGTGGACATCGTCAAGTCGCACAAGCAAGATAACTTGACAGGAGTTTTCCATTGCTTTGGTGGTACTCGCGAGGAAGCAGAGGATTTGTTGTCATTCGATGGTTTTGTGTTAGGTATCGGTGGTGTGTTGACGTATAAGAAATCCACTCTTCCCGAAGTGTTGCGTGAGGTACCCCTCAGTCGCATTGTCGTTGAGACCGACGCTCCCTATCTTGCACCCGTGCCATGTCGTGGAAAACGCAACGAACCGTCGTTCGCACTCCATACAGTGAAACGTTTGGCAGAGGTCTATGGTGTGAGTGTGGATGAAGTGATGAAACAGACAAATGACAATGTTAAGCGCGTTTTTAAATGCTTAAACACGTAAAAAAAGGTGAAAATTGCATTATTTTAACGAAAAGATGAAAGTTTTTCCTATTAAATGATGTAAGTCACAAAAAAAATAGATATTTTTGTATCACGAATAGTGCGTAGTGTACGCTATGGCCGCCGACGGGGTGGGGAAATTGGAGAGATGCTCGAGTGGCTGAAGAGGCACGCCTGGAAAGCGTGTATACGTCAAAAGCGTATCCGGGGTTCGAATCCCCGTCTCTCCGCAATGTGAAAAACATATCTGACTAGAGAAAAACAAATAAATAACAAAATTAATTAATCTTAAAAATTACACACAATGAAAAAGTTATTTGCAATTGTTGCGATGGTAGCTGTATGCTCATTTGGCGTAACAAGTTCTGTAATGGCTCAGGAAGATGCTGAGGCTCCTGCTACCGAGCAGGTAGATAGCGCAGCTGTTGAAGAGGCTACTGACTCTACCGCAGTAGAAGAAGAGGCTGAGGCTGTAGAAGAGGATGCTCCCGCTATCGCTGAGGAGGAGAACACCAGCTTGCACAAGACCTTGAAGACAAAGTTCATCGAGGGTGGTGCAGACTTCATGGCACTCGTTGCTATCGCATTGGTTCTCGGTTTGGCTCTCTGTATCGAGCGTATCATTTACTTGACTCTTGCTCAGGTTAATACCCGCAAGTTCATGGCTGAGCTCGCTCAGAAGGTTGCTGCTGGCAAGGTTAAGGAGGCTGTTGACTACTGCGCTAGCTCACGCGGTCCTGTTGCTCAGGTCAGCAAGAAGGCTTTGGCTTGCTTGGAGAGCGATGACCAGAACGACATTGCTACTATCGAGCGTACCATCAACATGGAGGCTGAGGTTCAGGGTACTTACCTCGAGGAGAACTGCTCTTGGATCACCCTCTTCATCGCCATGGCTCCTTCTCTCGGATTCTTGGGTACTGTGATTGGTATGGTTCAGGCCTTCGATGACATCCAGAAGGCAGGTGATATCAGTCCTACCGTTGTTGCCGGTGGTATGAAGGTCGCTTTGATCACCACCATCTTCGGTATCGTTGTTGCTCTTATTCTTCAGGTATTCTACAACTACATCTTGTCTCGCGTTGAGGCTCTTACTTCTAACATGGAGGAGGCTGCTCAGGAGCTGCTCGTTATGTGCGTGAAGTCTGACAAGTGCAAGAAGTAATTGAGAATATTTAGAAAGAATAAAGAAGTAACCTATTTATAAGAAAGGAGACTTATTATGAAAATCCAAAACATATCCAAGCTTGCGATGTATTTAGGCATGGGTATCGCTGTTCTGGTGCTCGTACTGTTCTTCATCGTGGGATTTGACAATCCCAGTGCAGAAGTACCTGGTAAGAACGATCCCACGTTGACTGAGCTTCTCATGTATGTTATGTACGCCTATGTGGTGATACTCGCAGCTCTGACTATTTGGAATCTGGTCATGGCGGTAACTAAGTTCCGCGATGGCGGTTTGATCCGAGTTATTACTTACTGTGGTGGTTCTTTGGTGCTGTATTTCATCTTCCGTATGATTTGCAGTGGTCAGGAGGCTCCCGAAGGTGCTGAGTACACCGGCACTGACATGGCTGTTGCTGACGCTTACATTTGGACTATTGGCATCCTCTTCTTGGGTGCAGTGGTTGTATCTGTACTTTGCGCTTCAGGCATCATGGCTAAGTCTGCCACAAAGAAATAATTAAAAGAACTCTAATAATTCCAACGAGATATGGCAAAAAAGAAAAAGAAGATGCCGGGACTGAACACCAGTTCAACCGCCGATATCTCTTTCATGCTGCTTATCTTCTTCCTGGTAACCACTTCAATGGATACGGACAAGGGTCTTACCCGTCGTCTCCCGCCTCCACCTGAAAACCAGGAGCAGAATGCAGTCCAGATCAATGAGCGTAACATTCTCAAGGTGAACATTAACTCTGTAGGTCAGATCATGACCAGCGGTGGTATCCGCTTGGAGTGCTCGCCTGGCGATTTGAAGCAGCTCCGCGAGATGGCGAAGGACTTTATCGCTGGTAAGCCCCATCCCGGCGAGACTAAGGGCCCTGAGTGCTCAATGGTTAACGTACCTGGTCTCGGTCCTACCATGTGCTCTGACAAGCATGTTATCTCACTCCAGAGTGACCGTGGTACTCCATACGCTGCATACTTTGCTGTACAGAACGAACTTGTTGCTGCTTACAACGAGTTGCGTGATGAGAAGAGTAAAGAGAAGTTTGGTCGTCCCTTCGCAATGTTGAACGAAGATAACCAGAGTGCAATCCGTGAGATTTATCCCCAGAAGATTTCTGAGGCAGAACCTATCGACTATTCAAAAATGTCACATTAAGATTTTAGAACTATGGCTGGATTTAAGAAAAAGGAAAGTCGCGAGATGCCTGAGTTGAGTACTTCATCTCTGCCTGACTTGATCTTCACCATTCTGTTCTTCTTCATGATGGTTACCACCATGCGTGAGGTTACTCTTAAGGTGAAGTTTACGATTCCTCAAGGTACAGAACTTGAGAAGCTCGAGAATAAGTCTGATGTTTCGTTCATCTATGTAGGTCCTCCCACCGACAACCTGCGTGGTCAGTTCGGTAGCGGTACTCGTATTCAGCTTAACGACCGTTACGCAGATACTCGTGAGGTAATGGACTTCGTAGCTCAGGAGCGTGTTGGTATGAGAGATCAGACAAAGCAGGTTATCTCTATCAAGGCTGATGTAAACACTCAGATGGGTGTCATCACCGATATTAAAGAGGTGCTGCGTAAGTCTTACGCTTTGAAGTTGAACTACTCTGCATCGCAGAGAAACTAATTTCAATAATCTTAAAAAACGGCGATACATGTTATGTGTCGCCGTTTTTTTTGTGTATTTAGCCTTTTTGTGTTCTTTTTTCGGAAGGTAAGGCTTGATGTGTCGTTATTTTTTTGTAAATTTGTGGCATAAAAATAATTAATATGGCAAATTTCCATCTTGACGCTCTCGATTTGAAAATCCTGAGCATGGTAGCCGATGATGCACGTATTGCGTTCTTAGAGGTAGCACGTGAATGTGGCGTTTCGGGTGCAGCTATTCATCAGCGTATACAGAAGTTATCTGCTTTGGGTGTGCTGAAGGGCTCGCAGTTTGTGATTGATCCGGAAATGATTGGCTATGGCACTTGTGCCTTTGTCGGCTTGTTCCTTAAAGAACCGTCAGATTTCGATAGGGTTGTTGAGGAATTGAACCAGATTCCTGAGGTTGTGGAGTGTCATTACACCACAGGTAACTATGATATTTTTATTAAGATTTATGCCCGTGACAATCATCATTTGCTGAGTATCATCCATGACAGGCTACAGCCTGTCGGTATTCAGCGTAGTGAGACCATTATCTCTTTCAATGAAGCCTTTAAGCGTCAAATGCCTATTCCAACAAAAGAGTAATTAGGTTAGTTATATGACAATTTCTTTGATTGCAGCGGTAGCTCAGAATAACGGAATCGGTTACGAGAATAAGCTTCTCTATTGGCTTCCTAACGATTTGAAACGCTTTAAGGCTCTTACGACAGGTCATACCATCGTTATGGGGCGCCGTACTTTTGAGTCTTTTCCTAAGGGAGCCTTACCCAATCGACGTAATGTCGTGCTTAGCCGCAATGGCGCTACCTTTGAAGGGGCAGAGACATTTCATTCTTTGGATGCCGCTTTGGCTTCTTGCTCTCCTGATGAGGATGTGTTCGTAATAGGTGGAGCAAGTGTGTACGAACAGGCATTACCTTTTGCTGATAGGCTTTGCTTGACCGAAGTGCTCGATATGCCAGAAAAAGTCGATGCCTTTTTCCCTGACTTTGATAAGAGTGATTGGGAGATTACCTTTTGTGAGGAGCATGGTACAGATGAACGTCACGCACAGGCTTACCGCTTTGTAGATTATACAAGAAGAGTTCGCAACTGATTGCGAACTCTTCTTTCTTTGAAAAACATGCGATATCTCTCCTGACTTCATCATTGCACCTCCCAAATTTTGAATTGCAGTTTGACAGGTCAAAAAGTGGCTTGATGGCGAGGTGCTTCTCTGTGAGGAAGAGCGTTTTTGTAAAGTAAGTAGGAATCTTTACCTACTGCGGTCTCATCACAACTTGGAAGTGTCGGCCGTCCTTCAGAAGGCGCTTGGCATAGGCACTGACAGACTCTACTGTTTGGGCTTGGAGCGTGGCTTCGAAGTCTTGCAAGTAGTCAATACCGTACATGAAGAGTTTTGATAGCCATGACGTGACGGTCTGGTCCTGTCCCGAGCCAATGTAGTAATCCTTCATGTATTCTTCTCGCACCTTGTTCAGCAGGTCGGCATCGCAGCCATCAGCTATCTGCTGCATCAGCTGTTCGACGGCCTGACGTACGGCTTCGGTCTGCTCGGGCTGTACGGGGAAGGAGCACTGAACGCCGAGTACGTGACGGTGGGAAAGCGAGGGAAGGTCGAGCATCGCAGCACTAGGAGAATAGGCCGCTCCCATCTCCTCGCGCACCTTGGCATCGAGCATTTTGTCGAGCAGACCGGTTATCATGCATTCGGCCACTATATTTTCGATAGTGTATTCAGGATTTGTCTCGCACCATACATTGAAGAGGTTGCTCTGGGGCGTGGCCATGGGCATGGAGAAATTAGAGGTGTAGTCCTGCTGCTTGATATTACGGTATAGGCGTGTCTGCTTGATGTTATCCTCGTACTTCTGCGATGAAGTGCCGGGGAGGGATGCCAGATAGGTATGGATGAGTGTGTTGATTTGCTGAAGATTGTACTGCCCCATGATGATGACGACAAAAGCACCGGCATCACTGGTGAGCTGACGGAAGTCGCGCACTGCCGCCTCGTAGTCAAAGTCCATGATCTGCCTAGACGAGGGAGACTTGAGCCATCGTGCCGAAGAACTGTCCATCCATGCATTGTTGATGGAATCCTGGAAGACGGCCGAGGGGCTGCCCTCCATATTCTTGAGTATTGACATGATGGACTGCTTGCGGTTGTCGAAGGCCACGTTGTCGGGCTCGGTAGAGGTGAGGGTGAGGTGGAAGAGCTGCAGCATGGTCTCGA
Source organism: Bacteroidaceae bacterium (assembly GCA_045629085.1). Taxonomy (GTDB): domain Bacteria; phylum Bacteroidota; class Bacteroidia; order Bacteroidales; family Bacteroidaceae; genus Physcousia. The sequence continues at coordinate 42,266 of JAZQQO010000005.1, read as the reverse complement.
GATGGGCCGACGAGCAGTTGCCTTCGAAGAGGAGAATGTCCTGCTGTACCTCCCAATCCATTTCAAAGTCCTGACCAAAAGTGATATTCTCAATCTCAGATGCCGTGTGTCCACCCTTCTTGCTGAAGTTGATCAGCGAGGGTGACATCTGTGCCAGGAGAAGTCCATCGCCTGGCAACAAGTTCACACCACCCGGTGCCCAAGCCTTCATAACCACTCGCCCAGGATTGTTCTGCGAGGTAGCAATGAGCAGTCGGAGTCCGTTCTTGCACTTGACAAGGTCGAAGCCGTATTTCCACTTCTCTACCGACTCTACCTCACCAGGAATGGGCAATTTTGCCATGAGTGGTTGGGTTGCCGACTCGTCATTGTAGGGATCTGTCTTGGTGGCTGCCACCTGTTGCAGGATGTCCTGGAAATCCTGTTGCGCAGGAATGCGGTGCTGTCCGTCCTCCTTGTTCAGACTCAGCACAGCCAGATTGCTACCATCCAGCGTGTATAGATATTCGCTGGCAAAGATGTTCAAGTCGTTGGCATTCATGTGATTGAGGATGTTATTGTCGATATTGAAGCAAGTGGTATCCTCCATCATCACGTCGCCACGCAGGTAGTGCTGTGTGAGCGCATTGCAATAGACAAGGCTATTGTAGCGGTTACTGACTGTAAGTCGCTGCTGCATGCGCTCATGCATCAGTTGGGCAGCACGCATGCACTCGGCTTCGCTGAAACCATGTTCGGCAGCCTGGCGAAGCAGTGTCATGCCTGCGCGGAAAGCCTCCTGCATGCGTCCCTCCTTGGGCTGTATGTGAAGTAAGAAGGCTGGATAGAGGGACGAGAAGAAATAGTTGTTGAAGTCGGACTCACAATCCTCGAACGGAGAATCGGGCAGATGGCCGACGGCCTTGGCACGTGCATCAAGCATCTGTACCACCAGGTTCTGCATCAGCATGCGACGGCGATAGTCCATAGTACCTTTTTCTGCCCACCCGACGGGAGGCATCTTGCGATAGATGAATATCTCCTCCTTGTCCAATTCGCGGTCTTGCTGAACAATCAGGATGGGCTGCTCGTTGGGAGGAAGAGGGGTGTAGGCGAAATCGCTTGCCTGCTTGGAACGGGTCAGCGGACTGAAATACTTCCTGATGGCATTCTCGATATAGTCGGCATCGACATCACCCACAACGATGACGGCCTGGTTCTCTGGATTGTACCAGCGTTCGTAGTAGTCTTTGAGTTGCGAGGGACGGAAATGACGGATGATGTCCATGTCTCCGATGGGTAGACAGTGGGCATAGGGGCTGCCAACAAAGATGGCGGGCATGGCGTTGTTGAGCAGTCGCTGTCGGCCTACATTCCTGGCACGCCACTCCTCGACAATCACGTTGCGCTCTTTGTCGATCGCCTTGTCGGAGAGGGTAAGACCATGCGACCAGTCGCTGAGAATGAGCAGGACAGAGTCGAGAAGGGCCGTGCCACGGTCGGTAGGTACGTTGTCAATGTGATAGGTGGTATACTCGAGGTCGGTGGTGGCATTAAAACTGTCGCCCAAACCATAGCGTTCCAGAAAGTCGGTCATGGAGTTGCCGGGGAAGTGGTCAGTGCCGTTGAAGCACATATGTTCGAGAAAGTGTGCCAGACCGCGCTGATCGTCGCTTTCCTGCAGACTTCCCACTCGCTGCACGAGGTAGAAGTAGGCATTGCCGCCAGGCATTGTGTTGGGGCGGATATAGAATGTCAGTCCGTTGTCTAACTGTCCCATTCGTACATTCGGTTCGAAGGGGAGTTGCTGTGCAAAAAGTGTTGCCGACGCAGCAAGGATGAGCGTCAGACTTATAAAAAATTTCTTCATCTTATAAATTAATACCCTTGACGATATTTCTGCTCGTCCTTATCCTCGAGCATAGACAGATAGCTCTGGTAGCGGGACTGTGCGATACGATGCTCCTCGAGTGCCTGAAGGACGGCGCAGCCAGGCTCGTGGGTGTGCGTGCAGTCGCCATAGCGGCAGTCGCGCCCTATTTGGAATATCTCCCGAAAGTAATGTCCCACTTCGGTGCGCTCCATATCGAAGGTGCCGAAGCCTTTGATACCCGGCGTGTCGATGATGCTGCCTCCCGAGGGTAGGTCGAAAAGCTGGCTGAAGGTGGTGGTGTGCTGCCCCGCGTCGTGCGCAGCACTTATCTCTGCCGTCTTGGCATTGGCATCGGGCACAAGCAGATTGAGCAAGGTACTCTTGCCCACCCCGCTGTTGCCACTGAAGAGCGTGACCTTGCCCTGTAGCATCTCCTTTATAGCCTCCACGCCCTGTCCCGTCTTGGCCGATAGTGCCAAGCAGCGATAGCCCAGACAATCGTACAAGTAGGAGAGATGCTGCATGTACAGCTTTTCTTCGTCTTTGAGCAGGTCCACCTTATTAAATACAATGGACACAGGCACGCGGTAGGCTTCGGTCGAAGCCAGAAAACGGTCGATAAAGGTGGTGGATGTTTCTGGATGTGCCACGGTAACGACCAGCACGGCGAGGTCGACATTGGCAGCAATGATGTGGCTCTGCTTCGAGAGGTTGGAAGCCTTTCTGATAACGTAGTTGGTGCGATCCTCGACTCCATTGATGAGGGCCGTCACACCATCTGGCTGGAGGGTAAGGGTCACCCTGTCGCCCACAGCCACAGGATTGGTGCTGCGTATGCCTTTCAAGCGAAAGTTACCCTTCACCTTACACTCGAAAAGTTGGCCACCATCCGTTCGGACAGTGTACCAACTTCCTGTATTTCGTATGATTAAGCCTGTCATCAGACGGTCATAATCTCCTTTTCCTTGGCAGCGTAGAGTTCGTCGACCTTCTTGATGTAGCGGTCGTGCATTTTCTGCAAATCGTCCTCAGCATCCTTCTCCAAATCCTCAGAAAGACCATCCTTGATGCCTTTCTTCAGTTTGTCGATGGTGTCGCGACGTGAGTTACGCACACTCACTTTGGCCTGCTCAGCCTCACCCTTACACTGTTTTGCAAGTTGCTTACGACGCTCCTCTGTCAATGGGGGGATGCCCAGACGGATAATCTCACCATTGTTTTCGGGAGTGATACCCACGCTGCTATCCATGATAGCCTTCTCGATGACGCGGAACATGTTCTTGTCCCAAGGCTTGATGGCGATGGTGCGTGCGTCAGGAGTTGTCACGCTGGCCACGTTGTTCAGGGGAACCATACTGCCATAGCTGTCTACTCGGATACCGTCCAAAATCTTTGTGTTGGCTTTGCCTGCACGGATATGTGCCAGAGCCTCTTCGAGGTACATTACGGCCTCTTCCATTTTCTCCTCGGCTGCTCCGAGGACTTCCTTAACTTCAATCATAAGGTTATGTTTTACGTTAAATTCGATTATTTTGTTTTTTCTTAGAGCAAAAGTATATGTTTTATTTTAATTTTGCAAGAAAAATACGTGAATAACTATATTTTTTTGTATATTTGCGGCAGAAATGTACGAAAACAAATGACTGAAATGGAAATTGATAAAAGAATTGATAACCTGCTGCAGCAATTGGAACCCATCACGCTTGAGGAGATGTCTTCCATTCGTTTGATGAATCGTACTGACAAGAAGTTTGTAACGAACAAGACAAAACTGGCAGAATTGCTCGAGTTGGCACAGGGCAAGTATTATGCTCAGTTCAATGCAGGCAGTCGCATCGCTTCCTATCGTACTACTTATTGGGATACTGACGACCATCACTATTATATGGAGCATCATAACGGGCGTGCACCTCGTCAGAAGGTTCGTGTACGTACTTATATGGATAGTGGTGTGACGTTTCTTGAAGTGAAGACCAAGAACAACCACGGTCGCACGAAGAAGAAGCGCGTTGAGGTGCCTGGACAGGGCCAGATATCTGAAATGGGAGATTTTCTTTTCGAACGAGTTCACAGAAATGTGAACGATATTCATGAAACGGTTCAGAATAATTTCCATCGCATCACATTAGTCAACTACGCCAAGACGGAGCGCTTGACGATTGACTTCGATGTGAAATTTCACAACTACGAAACGGATGTTGATGCACAAACCGGCGAACTTGTCATCATCGAACTCAAGCGTGACGGTAATGTGTATAGTCCCGTGCTCGATATCTTAAGGACACTGCGCATTAAGCCAAGTGGTTTCAGTAAGTATTGCATCGGTAGCGTGATGACAAACAAGTCCCTTAAACAGAACCTTTTCAAACCAAAGTTGGTGAAGATCGGACGACTGATAGGGAAAAGTCTTGTGTAATTCATAATATAGAGTTTTAATTTTAAATAATAATATCATGGAAGAATTAATGGATCCTATTGAAGAAGTTGTTGGTGATACCTTTCTGGGTTTAGGCTGGGGCCACATGGACGATTTCTATTCTCTGCTGATTCGCTTGGTTATTAACTTTGTGATGGTCGGCATCATTGCGCGTTGTTTTTACTATCCTAAGAGCAAGCGCCGTGATTACTTGTTTATTTTTATCATCATGGCTATGAGCATCTTCTTGCTTGTCAGCTTGATGGAAGGCTCGAAGATGAAGACGGGTGCCGCGCTCGGTCTTTTTGCCATCTTTGGCATCATCCGTTACCGAACCGAGGCAATACCCATTCGCGAGATGACCTATCTCTTCATGCTCGTCTCTACCAGCGTTGTCAACGCTATGGTGGTCAAGATGCATTGGGAGAACATTCTGTCATTGACTCTGGCTAACCTCTTCTTTATCTTCTTGGCTTGGCTGTTTGAGTCCAGCAAGATCATCAGCGACTCTTGCTCCAAGTACATCAAGTATGACAATGTCAGCCTTATCGCACCCGAGAAGCGTGGTGAACTGATTGCCGACCTTGAAAAGCGTACAGGCCTTAAGATCCTCTCTATTGAGGTAGGCACCGTTGATTTTCTCAAGGACAGCGTCCTCATCCGCATCTTCTACGATGAGCCCATGGATAAGGGTAGTAGCATGATGAACATGACTAGACTGCCAAGAGTGAAGTAAGGTTGCAAATTGACATAGCGCAATGGGTCAACGAGACACGAGCCATTTATTCACGAGTCATATAATTCAGTGAGTATGAACAAGAAGATACTTTTTGCTTTGTTATTATTGCTGCCTTTTCCTTTCACGGCACAGGCTGGTGATAATGATGACTTTGGTGCCTGGTTTGATTTGGGTGCCAAGAAGAGTCTGCCCCGAAACTGGAGTGTAGGGCTTGAGTCGGAATTACGCATGGCCGACAATAGCAGCATGGTGGATCGCGTATCTGTCGGAGCCAATGTGGACTATCGTGCGCACAAGTACTTGAAACTGAGCACTGGTTACTCTCTCCTTATGGACTATAATCCTGAGAGTGCCGGTAAGAAATGGCTCACACCTCATTATTGGTCACACCGTAACCGCTTCTTTGTGGATGCCAACAGTTCCGTAAAGCTTTGGAAATGGTTGAGAGTTTCTGGACGTTTGCGCTATCAGTTCACGCACAGGGCAGCTCAGCATATCGAACGCTACGAGTGTGAGGGTATGGATCAAAATACAGGGCAGTATGTCTACGATATGGACGAAGCTGACATTAAATTCAAGGACTGTGAGAGCCGTCAGGTTTTACGCAGCCGTGTGAAGCTTGAAGTTGACAAGAAGCATTTAGACTGGTCGCCTTTTGTGGCTGTTGAGTTCCATAACAACATTGCTGTGGGTGAACACATGAACTTCGATAAGCTTCGCACTAGTGTTGGTACCAGTTATAAGATCAACAAGCACAATGATGTCTCGCTTTCCTACATCATGACGCTGAACCGAACGGAGCATCCCTACCAGGCTTTCCATGCCATAAGTGTGGGATATAGCTATGATTTCTAAACAGAGTTTAATATATAATTTAAGGTAAAACATTTAAAAACGCAGAATATGAAAAAGTTTATTTTGGCCATTGTTGCCATAGCCATGTCGTCTGTTGCCAAAGCAGAGGACTACAAGTATCTCACTGTTGCTACGTCATCGCAGGAGAGCAGTATAGAGTTGGCTACCATTCAGAAGATCATGTTTGACATGACCAAGGAAACCGTCATCGTCATTACCAGTGAGGGTGAGGTAAGTTTCCCTCAGAAGGAGATGCAGAAGATGTTCTTCAGCGAGGCTGCTACTGCCATCGAAACCATGGCTGTCGAGAGCGACAATTTGCAACTTACTGGTGGCGTGCTCAATGCCAAGGGTAATGGTTTGCTTCGCATCTACAACGCTGCCGGTGCTTTGCAACGTATGGCTAATGTGGAGGGTTCTGCTAAGATCAGCCTTGGCAATTTACCTGCTGGCGTGTATATCATCAATCTGGGTAACCAGACAATCAAGGTGAAGAAGTAATGAAGAAGCATACATTATTTATATGTGCAGCTTTGGCTTCACTTTCGATGCAGGCGCAGAAGAATCTGCGCATCTGGCAGAAAGGAGAGTACAAGGTGGTGAAGGTGACCGAGGCCGGCGAAATGAAGGTTAGCGGTACGTCCATCACCATCGCAGGCAAGACCTATCAGATGTCGGCTATCGACAGCATTATTGTGGTGCCTCAGGTTACGGTGGCTTACAATGGTGCTACTGCCTCGGTCAGTATTCCTGCTTCTGTGGCAGCCGATGTCACGGCTACTGTCAGCGGTGCCGATGTAGTAATCACCAATAAGAATGTCAGCAACGAGTGCGAGTTCGTCGTGTCTGGCACAAGCACCAATGGCAGTCTGACCTATAATGGCAGTTACAAGACCACTTTCATTCTCGATGGGCTTAACCTGACTAGCACAAAGGGTGCTCCTCTTGATATTCAGTGTGGTAAGCGTGTGGCTCTGCAACTTGCAGCGGGCACAAGCAATAGCCTTACCGATGCTGCCAATGGTGCGCAGAAGGCGTGCCTTTATTGCAAGGGACACCTCGAAGTCGAAGGGAGCGGTTCGCTCACCGTTACGGGTAATGCCCGTCATGCCATTGCCACGAAGGAATATCTGCAGTTGAAGAAGAGCACGGGTAATATCACCATTGCCAAGGCTGCAAGTGACGGCATTCATGCCGGACAGTATTTCCAAATGAACGGCGGCGTCGTGACTTTCGATGGTAATACACTGGCTGATGGCATTCAGGCAGAAGCAATCCTGAAGTCCGATGGCACCATCGATCCTGCCGAGGAAAACAATGGACAGGTCATTATCAAGGGCGGTACCATTAAAGGTACTATCACCCACGAGGACTGCAAGGGCATCAAGGCAGACTCTGATATTGCCGTCAGTGGCGGTACCATCAGCATCAACGCCCAGGGCAATGGTAGTCGTGGCATCCAGACCGATGGCAGCATGACCATCAGTGAGGCTGATAATACCACAACCATTGACATTGCGGCTGCAGGCGGTCTGTGCACTCTCAAGGAATGCGTAGACGATCCCCATCGTTGTATGGGCATTAAGGTCGATGGCAACCTCACCGTGACGGGCGGTACGACTACCGTTACCAATACTGGTAAAAAGAGTCGTGGTATCAAGGTCGGTGGTATCTACTCCAAGACCGGTGGTACTGTCAACGGTACTGTTTCACAATAAAAAGTTAAAGTTATTCCTGTGACGATCATCCTCATAGTCTATATTGTAGTAGGTCTGGCCTTAGTGCTGACTTTGGCTTGGTGCGTGCGCCGCATCAGCCTGCTGCGCATGACGCGATGGGACTTGCAGGAATGTATGAATACCCCCATCTTCATCATCCGCCCAAATGGCGATGTGCTGTCTTTCCGTAATGCTTTGCGCAATGCTGACAAAAAGTTGGTGGTGAAGATGTACGAGGACGATAAGAATGTCTATGACTGGCTTGATGAGTCCTCCCGAAGACTGCTGCGCCAGCGCGTCGAAGAGATTATGCATACCCGTGAGCGCCAGGAGTTCCACCTGACGTTCCTTAATGCATTGTCACGTAGTGAGGTCACGCTCATCTGGTACGGACCGCGGTCGTTAGCCTTTGTCATCAATATGCCAAGCGTCAGCAAGGCTGAGATGCAGCAACTTCGTAGTGAGGCAAGTCTGTTAGGTTCTATTCTTGATAATCTTCCTATCGCCACGACGGTAAAGGATGTGCATGAACGCCGTCGTTACATGATCGTCAACAAACAGGTTTCCATGCTCTATCTCACCTCTCGCGATGCCATGTTAAGTCATGGCATGAGCGCCCTTCCTGCCGACATGCAGGAGGTGCTTGAGGCTACCGATCAGGAGGTGCTACGTGCGGGTGTTTGCGACAGGGAACATGCCATCCGCTTCCCTGATGGTTCGGAGCATACTTTGAGCATCCACAAGGTGCTTGTGGCGAACACGGAGGGTAATCCTGCCTGGATTGTCACCTCCGCCTGGGATATCAGCGACTTGGTGGAGAAACGTCATGCCATCGATGCCAGTCAGCGCAAGCTTAGCGAAGCGCGTCTTCGCGCCGAGGAGAGCGATCGCCTTAAAGAGGAGTTCCTGCGCAACATCTCCATTGAGATGCGCACACCCCTTACGGCCATCGTCGGTTTCTCACGCCTGTTGGTCGACACCGAGGATCCTCAGCAGCGCAACGATCTGGCCTTGATCATTTCCAATAACTGCGATGCACTTGTGGCACAGTTTGACGACATGATTCAAATCAGTAAGATACAGTCAGGCAACATCAATCTGCATCTGCGCGAGATAGACCTCAATCCGCTCATCGACGAATGTGTGGGTGAAGGTAATTGGGCTGATAAGCCACAACTCACTTACGACAAGGTATTCCCGCCACGTCAATATCGTGCCGTACTCGATCGCCGTCAGGTGCGTGTCATCCTGCGACAACTCATCAGCAATGCTATCAAGTTCACCGACAAGGGTGGGGTAGAGGTTGGCTATGAGGTTTTGGAAGGAGCCGTACAGTTCTATGTCAGGGATACGGGCGTTGGCATTGCCCCCGAACATACCGAGTGCATCTTCCGTCGTTTCGAGAAGGCTGGTTCGATGCGTCCTGGTGTAGGATTGGGTCTCACCATCTGCCGTTCGCTTGTCGAGTTGATGCAGGGAGACATACGCCTCGACTCCCAACTCGGAGTCGGCACTACGGTCACCGTGACCATCCCTACCAAGGTGGAGGAGATTCCTGCCGATGAGTCACCGACCGTGTCGCGTCTCTGGGATCAGTTGATGACCGTTCGTACTATGCGTGACGATCTTTGGGAAGAAAAATGAATTAATTTATCCAAACGAAATAATTGCTTTTTTGTATGAAATTCAATCGTATCTTACTCAAGCTCAGTGGCGAGAGCCTCGCTGGCGAGCAGAAGCAGGGCATCAACGTAGAGCGTCTCAATCAGTATGCCGCTCAGATTAAGGAAATAGCCGAGATGGGCGTGCAGATAGGTATCGTCATCGGTGGTGGTAACATCTTCCGTGGTTTGACAGGTGCTGGTAAGGGTTTCGACCGTGTGAAAGGCGACCAGATGGGTATGTGTGCCACCGTCATCAACTCATTGGCGTTGAGCAGTGCACTCGGAGCCGTAGGCCAGAAGAACCGTGTCCTCACGGCCATTCGTATGGAGCCCATCGGTGAGTTCTACACCAAGTGGAAGGCCATCGAAGCCATGGAGAATGGCGAGGTGGTTATCATGAGTGCAGGTACGGGTAGTCCCTATTTCACCACCGATACGGGTAGCAGCCTCCGTGGTATTGAGATTGAGGCTGACGTGATGCTGAAGGGTACTCGTGTCGATGGTGTTTACACCGCCGATCCCGAGAAGGATCCCACTGCCACGAAGTACCACGATATCACCTATCAGGACGTTATCGCCAAAGGACTCAAGGTGATGGACATTACTGCTACAGCCATGTGTATGCAGAACAACCTTCCCATCTACGTCTTCAATATGGACATCCTGGGCAACCTCAAGCGTGTCATGGAAGGCGAGGAGATTGGCACACTCGTGCACAACTGATCCGTTTTCGCATTTCTCCAAAAATAGTTTGAAAAAGGTGGTTTCAGTTTCAGTGCCACTTACATAATTCAAGTATCATCGCGCACTTTTTTGCCCGATGATGCTTGGCTTTTCATTTCTTTTTCATAAATTTGCAGCGTGAAGTAGAGTCAAGATATATAACTTGGGTTTGTTCTTGCTTTGAAAGCAACTTCTTAACATAGTAATCTGGACAAAAATATGGATGCCGTAATAAATACAAATTCAACAAACATTAATGCTGTAGATGCTATTTGGAATCTCATTCAATGTCAAAGCATATCCGTGCGTAAGGCACTTGCGAAACGCATGATTGAGGCTGATGAAAATAGAAAAATACTCCGCCAGCAGAAAATGGTAGAGGAAACACTTAGTCGTGCATTGGATGAAGTGCGCGAATCCGAGCGTTCAGGCAAGGCGTTAATGTCATTCGATGATTTCTTGAAAGAGGTTAATTCTTAGTTTGCTATCATGAAGATTACATTTTCCTCTGGCCAGGAATTTCTTCGTCAGTTCAAGCGTCTTAGTAAGAAGTATAAATCACTTGTCAACGACATCATTGTGTTGCGAGATGAATTGATAGAGAACCCAGCACAAGGCACAGACCTTGGGAATGGGATTCATAAAGTTCGAATGGCTATTTCTTCTAAGAGAAAAGGCAAGAGTGGTGGAGCTCGTGTGCTTACCTTGAATGTTCTTGTTGAAGAATCCACAGATAAAGAACTCCACATTACGTTCCTTACAATTTACGACAAAAGTGAGATTAGCAATGTATCGGAGTCCTATATAGAAGAGCTCGTAAAGAATCTGAATCAATAATTTCAGAAAATACTTTTGAAAAAGGTGGTTTCATTTTCAGTGCCACTTACATAATTCAAGCATCATCGTGCACTTTTTTGCCCGATGATGCTTGATTTTTCATTTCTTTTTCATAAATTTGCAGCGTCTTGTGGACCGAAGTGCGTTTACGAGTGTACTTTTCGACAGCCACAATGACCAAGAAGGCGTTCCACGCTTTCATCCTTTGAATCGAAATCGGCAAAATTTCAAATAGAGAAGGGTGATTGCAGTAAGGTACGCCCGTACTGAGTATATGTATGTGCATACAGCTCCGCGCTGATGCAGCTGCTATACTTTCAGCGCGGGGTGTATTGTACTCAGTTCATTTCTCTTATGGTGTTTGCCGATACCAGATTCAAGATGGACAAGGACAATTCCCTGCGTTTTTCTTGTTTTATTATTATCATGTCCGAGATGGGGGAGGTAGGCAAAAACTTTTATTATGAGAAAACTGAAAGTGAGTTTTTTTGCAGCACCTGATAGGCAAAATGATGCTTTGAAAAAGACTAAGACTGTCATTACAAAACTAATGAGAGAAGACAATGTTGTTTCTTTGTTAAAAGACGATGAACTTTTCACTCATTTTATAACAGCCTTAGTTGACGGTGATAGGTCTGGAATTGGAGTTTTTAATATTGATGTCGCAAACCCCAAAGATGCAAATGGGCGTAGTATGGAGTGCCAAAGAAATCGGGAAGAAATACGAGATTTTGAGGAGGCTATTGTTAGAGCAATCACGTTAATTGTTAATAGAGATTACGAACTTAACGTTCAAGAAAATAGTTGATAACAATGTAATTATTTAGTAATATGAATGAAGAATACATAGATTTCACAAGAGAAGAGTTAATAAAACTCGTAGGCAATCTTTATGAGCGTCTTGAGGAATTAGAAGATGAAAATGAGAAGTTAGAGTCTGATAACGAGCAATTGAAATTGGATATCATCGATCTGATGAAATACGCTCCAAAAACAACACCAGATGAATATATAGAGGCCGCTATTGATGCTGTCGCTTTCAAGAATGAAAACAGATAATCATTAAAGAAAAGTATATGGAATTCAGAAGAACAATAATGGCTATTGCTTGTTTTGTAATTGCCACATTGAGTTATGCGTATGATGTAGAGGTGGATGGAATTTACTACAATTTGGTTACTAAAGCAAAAACTGCAGAGGTGACTAATGGTAATGCATCATACAATAATTATAGTGGGATAGTTTCCATTCCATCCAGAATTAAAGTCAATGGAGTCTATTATGATGTCACGGCGATTGGAGAAAATGCTTTTTTCTGTAGCTACACTCTTACTTCTGTAATTATTCCAAAATCAGTAACAAATATTGGTGATTTTGCTTTTAACGGTTGTACGGGGTTGAAAACAATAAAAATTCCTGATTCTGTTGCCAGCATTGGAATTTGTTTGTTTCAGGGTTGTTCGGAATTGAGGTCTTGTTTTCTTCCAAACTCAATAACTTGCATCGAATACTGTATGTTCGAAAGTTGTTCTAATTTAAAAAGTATTAGCATTCCTGATTCTGTGAAGGAGATTGAGATGAGCGCCTTTCATGGCTGCAGTAGCCTAACCTCTATTTCTATACCAAATTCCGTGACATCCATTGGAGGCTTAGCCTTCCACGGGTGTACTAGTTTAAACTCTGTCATCTTAGGTAATTCAGTAAAGTATATCGACTCTGCTTTTCAAGGCTGCAGGAATCTAGAATCAGTTTATTGTTATGCAGAGAAAGTTCCATCAACAGATAGCGATGCTTTTAAGGATTCATACATTAAATATTGCACCTTGTATGTCCCCGTAGCATCTTTAGACGCATACAAGGCAAAGGTACCTTGGAGCACTTTCGGGACTATCAAGTCAATCGAAAGTGAAGGGCAACCGGAAGAGGCCAAGAAATGCGCAGCTCCTGTACTCACTTATAGTGATGGTAAACTTTCACTTTCTTGCGAAACAGAGGGTGCTTCGTTTGTTACAGACATTCAGGATACTGACATCAAGAAACACTACGATAACAGCGTCAACCTCAGCGCCACTTACAATATTACGGCATACGCTACTTTGTCTGGCTACGAGAATTCCGACACCATTACTGCAACTCTCTGCTGGCTCGACACCACTCCCAAGGGTGAGGGCGACATCGTGCTGGATGGTGTTTCGGAAGCAAAAGCTCAACCAGTACTTATCCAATCCGTAGGCAATACGCTGAACCTCTCCAACATAAGTGAAGATGCTACCACCGTAGAAGCCTACACGATATCTGGCCTCCTGCTCGACCGCACCGTCAGTCATGACGGTAAGGCGCAACTTACTGTGAGTGGCGAGATTGTCGTTGTGAAGATCGGCAACAAGAGTGTTAAGGTAAAGACGAAATAAGCAGAAGATATAAAAAATGAGAATCCTAAACAGAATGTTCATATTGGCAACCATAATTATGGTAACCAAAGTGAGCTATGCATATGCAAAAAAGGATGGAAAGGCTGATGAGTCGGATTTAAATGGTATTATAGTATACATGAATAATGGAAATTGCATAACTTACCATTTTGATCAAAATCCTACAATATATTATAGTTCTGATGATATATTATTCCACACGAATAGTTCAAGTGTAACTTATAAGTGGGATGAACTTAATTACTTTAAATTTATTCAAATAGAAAGTGCGGTTGGTGATTGGAAAATGCCTAATTACGTCATTCGCAGAAATGGTAAAACAATATCAATAGATGGCATAGAAGAAGAGGATGTTATAAATGTCGTTAATGCAAAGGGACAGCAATATAACAAATCTATTGATATTGAATTTCCAAAGGCAATTATTGACCTCAATAGTGTCCCTTCAGGTATATATATCATTAAAGTCAATAATAGTGTGAATTTTAAAATGCTTGTAAAATGAGAAAAAATGTAATTTGTTTTCTTACGATTCTATTTATATGTAACTCTTTGTATTCTCAGCGTGTTATGAAAATAGAAAAAAACGATGGAAGCACAATAGTAATTGAGGCCAAAGAGATCAACCGAGTGTTTTTTGAAACAGAGACAAATACGCATAATGGATATGAGTATGTAGATTTGGGACTCTCTGTCAAATGGGCATCAAGAAACATAGGTGCTTTGGATACTCATGATTACGGCAATTATTATGCTTGGGGAGAGACTTCGACAAAGAGTATATACTCTGGTTACACATATAAATGGTATGATGGTGTTATGTATTCTGATGGAAATACAACATTATGGTATAACAAGAAATATAACTGTAGCCCTTTTTACGGTACCGTGGATGGTAAAATATCATTAGACCCCGAGGATGATGTTGCACATAAATCTTGGGGAGGTTTGTGGCGAATGCCCACAGGAAAAGAAGTCGATGAGTTAATTGAGAATTGTAGTTTTGAGTGGACTTCATCGAACGGTATAAAAGGAGCAAAATTTACAGGACCAAATGGAAGGTCTATTTTTCTACCTGCTGCAGGCATAAAAGTAGATTCAGGTCATGTTTACATTGGAGTAGAAGGTAATTATTGGACAGCAACTTTTCAGGATTCCGTGAGTGAAAACAACCCACATGGAGCATATCCATTATTTTTCAATAATTATAATTGTTATAAATCTAATACAAGTAGACATTATGGTGCTGTTATTCGCCCCGTTTGTCCGTAGTGAGTAGTTCGAGCGAGTTTACTCCTATTTGTGTCAGTTAACTTGTTTATAGATTCTTGACCCAATATTTTAAAGTCCCCCATATGTAACTAACATTATTTACAACAATGAAAATTAAAAATTTCTTTTTTGTCGCTCTGGCTGTAGCAGCTAGTTCGGCATTCCTCGCTTGTAGTAGCGAGACACCTATCGTTCCAGAAGTAACGGTAGAAGAGACACAAGTTGACTATTTTAAGAGTTCGCTGGATTTTGAGGCGGAAGGCGGACAGAAGACGTTTACCTTCAAAACAAATGTCGACTGGACATTGGAGGTGGCACGAACTCAGAGTGGTAGTCAATGGTGTGGTGTGTCAGCAGAAAGTGGAACAGCTGGTTCTCAAACCATTACTGTTACGGTCTCAAAGAATGAAGGATATGACGATCGCAACGTCGTAATAACTTTGAAGGCTGGTGACATCACGAAAAAGGTCATAGTAAACCAGAAGCAGAAGGATGCCCTTACCGTTACCACGAATCGTTTCGAGGTCGGTGCAGAGGGTGGCTATATCAACGTAGAGGTAAAGTCAAATGTGAAATACGATGTAGAGATTGCAGCATCATGTCAAGATTGGATCACACAAACTAGCACAAGGGCGGTTTCCACAGACGTCTTGCCATTCATTATCTCGGAAAGTAAGGAGTATGATAAGCGTGAAGGTGAAATTATCGTGTATTCGGGCGACATGCGCGAAGTTATCAAGGTTTACCAATCAGGTTCTGCTATTTTGGTAATCTCAAAGAACGAGTATACCATTGGCAGTGAGGGAGGTTCAATCTCTGTAGATATTAGCAGTAACTTTGATTATGAAGTGATTATGCCTACAGAATCATGGGTAAAAGCTGCAGAAGGTACTCGCGCGGCATCTAGTCATACTTTGACGTTTAACATTGAAGAGAATTCCACATATGATGACAGAGAGGCTGTGATTGTATTCAAAGACAGTAAGAGTGATAA
This sequence comes from Bacteroidaceae bacterium, assembly GCA_045629085.1. Lineage (GTDB taxonomy): Bacteria > Bacteroidota > Bacteroidia > Bacteroidales > Bacteroidaceae > Physcousia. The sequence goes on along the minus strand of JAZQQO010000005.1, from coordinate 26,764 downwards.
GAAAGAGAGTGTGACAATCAAACAGAGACAGAAGGATGCCATACTATTCTCATCAAATAAGGTGGAGATAGAACAAGCTGGCGGTACATTTACCGTTGATGTCAACTCAAATGTGGACTATATTGTTGAGATAGCTCCTTCATGCAGCAGCTGGATATCCAAGGCAAACGCGTCTTCAAAAGTTGGGAAACATAAAGTGTTGAGCAAGACTTCAAACACATTTGTTGTGGCTGCAAGCGAAGAGTTTGAGAAACGAGAAGGTGAGATTTATTTTAAGCACGGTGATATTGTCGAGACCCTTAAAGTCTATCAGAGAGGTGGAGCGATACTTGTTTTGAACCAGACTTCATATACGCTGGAGCCAACTAAACAGAACATAGCAATCGAATTGAAAAGTAATGTAGAAACAGAGCTTGATTTGAACGGTTGTTCTTGGTTGCACATGGTTGAGACTCGTGCGGTTTCAAGTAGCACCTATAATCTTGTTGTAGATGAAAATGACACCTATGAAAACCGAAGCGTAACTATTACTGTAAAAGCGATTAACAAAAGTACTGCTCAAGATATCACCATAACTCAGCTACAGAACAATGCTATTATTGCAAGCACAAAAGAATATACCATTTACGAAGATGGAGGTGAACTGTCTGTAGAACTTCAGGCAAATGTTGGTTATGAGATAAATATAAGTGCAGATTGGATTAATGAACTTAGCACTAGAGCCATGTCTACTTCAATATGCAATTTCATTGTTGATGAGATGAAAGAAGGAAACAGTCGCACTGCATCTATTACGTTTACAAATTCCGCTACTGGTATTACTGATGTTGTAAATATCACACAGAACAGAGCTCTACGATTTGAGAATGAAACATATAATGTGATGGAAGGAAAAACAAACACTCTATCAGTAGTTAATATATTGAGTGACAAGAGCGTGACGTGGAAGAGTGCTGATGTTTCTATTGCCAAGGTCAACAATAATGGTGTTGTGACAGGTGTCAAGAAAGGAACTACGATAATCACTGCTACTTCAGCAGATGGAAAGCATCAAGCATCATGTCAAGTTAAAGTACAGGATATTTCAGACATGATAACAGTAAGTTATCTTGGTGGTAGTATGAGCGTCATAAATGGGCTGATTCAATATGGAAGTAAACTCTACTGGGGTTTCTACAACAATTCTCCTGTTGATGTGACCTTGGTTTCTTTGCAGCTAGTAGATGGAGATACGGGCAAGAAAGGTAACGAGATGTCCGCTGATAATAAAGTAACAGCAGGAAATAGCGTGAGCTACACTACGACGATAGGTCTTGCGGGTATTCATTCTCCGAAGTGCATCTTCAAGTTCTCCTTCGACGGAAAGACATATACGAAAGAGGCACAATACAAAGATTTCCCTTGGTAGAATCATAATGTAGAAAACATTAATAACCAGTTTTGAAAAAAGTAGCCCCCCTAACCCCCGAGGGGGAATAAGAATGAAGGGGAAATAACAATTTGTTATATAGAAGTGGTTTCAGTTTCAGTGCCACTTACATAATTCAAGCATCATCGCGCACTTTTTTGCCCGATGATGCTTGTCGTTTCATTTCTTTTTCATAATTTTACATCCAAACAATAACAGTCAACAAATATGCAGACATTAAACTTCACCATAGACATACCTCAAGGCAAAGTTATAGATATAGCCTTGGTGAAGCAGGAGGTTACCAATTATGCTCTGCAACTAATAGCGTGCGGAGGGGATACTTATGCCACAAACGATAGTGAAATAGAAAATTCCATGAGTTTTATAGAATCGCTTGCTGTGCCTGGTGGACGTGACATTCCCGTATCAGAAGATAGTATTGCTTCCTTAGTATAAACAAAATATTATATAATCTCTGCCGTTTCCTCTTTGCGGCCGCAGAAATATTCTGGACCTTCATATCCGTAAATCAGGAATGGATTTTCTATTTTATTCATTATCTGTATGTTTTTATTACGCAAATTGCGTAATTGGTGTTTTGTGTGAAAAGTTAATAAAAAATACAATAGCTTGATCATTAAAATAAAATAAATTAGAAATAGTTTTGAAAAAGTGGTTTCATCTTTCAGCCGAGAGGTTGAGGATGATGCCACTTGTGCGCTTAACTTGACAACCTCGGATGACGGGCGCTGCATCAAAACACGAAAGACGCTGCGTCTTTCTGAAAATCCCGCTGCGTCTTTCTGAAAAGCATACTGCATCTCCCTTTTCTCACAGGCAGAAGCTGACCTCCTTGAAGGCATAACGGCGCTGGTGGCCTTCTGTGTCTTCGAGGATGTAGTGACCGGAGGGCTCGATGTTTACAATCCGGGCAGAAAAGGAGCCTTTGTCGTCTGCATAGCGGTAGAAACCCTCTCGGCGGTAGAGGCGCTGCATGTAGCGGGTGTGGAGTGTGGAGAGATCGCCTTGCTGCAGGAGGGCGTAGAGTTCGGTGAAGCACTGCATGATGCGAGAGAGGATGAGGTCGCGGTCGGTCTCCTTGCCCAATATCTGGAATAGTGAGATGGGGTTGGGGGCGTCGCTGAGGAACTCACGCTGGTTGATGTTGATGCCCACACCGATGATGGCATTGGCAATGCGTCCTCCCATGATGTCGGTCTCTATGAGGATGCCCGCTATCTTGCGATTTCCATAATAAATGTCGTTGGGCCACTTGATGGAGAACGGACCCTCTCCGTCACTTCGTGACACCTCCCCCGTAATGGGGAGGGATTGGTCACATTTGTCTGTTGAAGTGCTACTTGCGAGGCGATCAGTATCTAAAATCCTCCCCATAATGGGGGAGGTGCCCGAAGGGCGGAGAGGGTCTAATGCCTCGCACACGCTCAGCGCTGCCACCTCGGAGATGGCGAACATCTGCGAAGGACGAATGGTGGTGGGGTGCACGAGAAGGCTATATACGATGTTCTTGCCAACTTCCGACTCCCAGGAGTTGCCACGCTGACCACGACCGGAGGTCTGGAAGTCGGCTGTGACGAGGGTGATGGGACATTCCTCCGAAGGTTGGAAGGTGCGAAGATAGTTGTTGGTGGAGTCAACAGATTCGAGGTGGATATGCAGCAATTGTTCGGCCATTATCGTAGGGATGAATGATGAATTATGTGCAAAGGTACACGAAATAATTCATAATTCACAATTCATAATTCACAATTTTTGTATTCCCGTATTTTTTCGTAACTTTGCGCCATGGAATACATGAGATATTTACTGCTGTGTGTGCTGATGGGATTCACTCTGTCGGTATCTGCGCAAGAAGATGACTATACTTTTGAAGGAGAGGATGAAGGGGAAGTGGAGGTGCTGACGGCTGACTCCATCCTCATGGAGGAAGACATTCAGGCTAACTGGACGCCTGAGCAGCGGTGGGTACACAGTCTGTGTTTCCGCCTGGACTCGGTGTTGCAGCGCGACATGTACACCAAAAAGACGGTGCGTCGAGGTAAAGGCAAGAAGGCACGCCGCGTCACGACGACGGTGAAGCGGGGATACCGGGTGGGAATCCATGTGTATGACCTCACAGCCGACTCGGCCATCTACGAGCGCAATGGCCATGAACTCTTCATTCCGGCCAGCAATCAGAAACTTTTTGTCTCGATCGCCGCTTTGTCGCAGGTGGGCAGCCAGCATCATTTCTTCACGGACATATATACGGACGGACAGGAGATGACAGACCTTGTGCCGCTGGATACGTTAGGCGTGGACAGCGTGGAGCGTCGCTACCTGAGGGGCAACGTCTACGTGCGTGGCGGCTTTGATCCTACGCTCGACAAGACGAGCATCGACTACATTGTGGGTAAGCTGATGGCTCTGGACGTGGACTCCATAGATGGACTGGTGTACGGCTACGAACCGCAGAAGTCGCAGGTGTCGGGATCGTGGTTCTGGGACAAGCATCCCTCGCGCATCTTCCCATCGCTGCTCTACAAGGGTATGGTGGAGAACGGCATTGCCTTCTCGACCGAAAATGCTTACGGTTCCATCTCTACGCCAACCAAAATCGACGGACAGTGGATTACCTCGCTGAACACTCCGTTGCAGGAGATGATACGCCGCATGATGAAGAGCAGCGACAACTACTATGCCGAGTCCATGTTGCTCAACCTGTGTGACTTACGTAATGAGCAGACGTGGACGTACGAGGGCTGTAAGCAGAAGGTGCGCGACATGGTGAAGGAGGCAGGGTGCCTGCCAGGCGAGTATGCCATCGTGGACGGCAGCGGACTCTCGCATTCCAATAAATCCACTCCCGTGGCTCTGACCTCCATATTGAAATATGCCTACCACAACAAGGATATCTTCGAACCGCTTTACGAGTCGTTGCCCATCGCTGGCGTGGACGGTACGATAGGCAGCCGCATGCGTGGGTCGAAGGCCTACAACAATGTGCGTGCCAAGACGGGTACGGTGAGTGGCGTGTCCACCCTATCTGGCTACGTGACGGCTTCCAATGGCCACTTCCTGGCTTTCTCCATTCTGGTGAATAGTGTTAGCAGTTCGTCGGTGGGCAGGCACTTGCAGGATCTGCTCTGCATTGAGTTGGCAAGATAACAATGAACTTTGCGGCTTTGCGGCTTAGCGCCTTTGCGTTCTGATTTTGTCAAATCGGTTGGTCAATATGTATTGGGTGTTGTATAAAAATGGGAGAATTGTTTGTGCTTTTCATGAAAAATGTGTATCTTCGCTACTGAAATCGAAATACCATAATTAAATACTATGACACAAACCAATCAAGATTACTGCCTCATCTTGGCCGGTGGAGTGGGGAGCCGATTGTGGCCCATGAGCACGGAGGAATGCCCCAAACAGTTTCAGGACATCTTTGGAACTGGCCGCACCTTGTTGCAGCAAACCTACGATAGGTTTCTGCGCTTCATACAACCCGATCACATCTATGTCTCGACCTGTCAGGAGTATCTGCATCTCGTGCAGGAACAATTGCCCAACGTGCCTCGCACGCAAATCATCGCCGAACCGCTTCGGCGCGGTACCTTGGCAAGCGTGGCTGTCGGCTCGCTCATCATAGCTGCCAAGCGCGACGCCCAAGCCAATGTGGTTTGCTCGCCTGCCGACCACTGGATTACGGACGAGGGGTCGTTTCATGCCGACGTGCGCGAAGGACTTGACTTCGTGGCACATACCGACGGACTGCTCACCGTGGGACTGCGCCCCACACGTCCCGATACGGATTATGGCTACATTCAGATGGGCGACGAGGTGAAGCCTGATTTCTTGCACGTCAAGTCATTTACGGAGAAGCCTGCGCGCGACTATGCTGAGATGTTCATGCAGACGGGCGAATTCCTGTGGAATGTAGGTCTCTTCATGTTCAACGTGCAGGTGATGCTGCGACAGATCACCAAGCAGGTGCCTGCCTATCAGGTGGAACTACCGCGCATGATGGCCGAGCTGGCCAATACGGATAAGCGTGAAGTGCCAGAGTTCTTTGCGGCCCTGCCAAACCTGAACATCGACTACGGTGTGTTGGAAGGCAATGAAAACGTGTATGTGCAGCTGGCACATTTCGGGTGGGCGGACATCGGTGTGTGGAATTCGCTGCATCTGGATTCGCCCAAGGACGGCAAGGACAACCTCGTGCTCGACACGAGCAGTATCATCTATGAATCAGAAGGCAACATCATTCGCCTGCCCAAGGGGCACCTGGCAGTCATCAGCGGTCTGAAGGATTTCGTCGTGGCTGAGGAGGATAATGTGTTGATGATATGTCCTAAGTCGGACGTGGCGATGATGCGAAGGCTAAGGAATGAGGCAAAACTACAGCCCCACCCCTGACCGCTTCGCTAGGGAGGAGCCTCATCTTCGACAAAAAAACAATAGAATAAATCAACTTTTTTTAGCAAAAAAGGTTCAAGGGTTCCGATTTGTGCGGGCTAAATAGTTGATAGTTAGTTTGCTATGTGTGTCGAACCCTGCGTCGAACCCCACGTTAGGGTTCGACGAGGGTTCGACGTTTGTATTTTGTTGAGTATCTGCTGGATAGACGGTGTTTAGCGGAACCCTTGGGTGTTTTGGGCATTTAAAAACTTTTTTTTGCGTAAGCTGTCTCTTTGACATTTATGTTACTTGGGCATTGTTGCTCTGGTCCTGCTAGGGTGCGTTTACATTCCCTGGCGGTTGTGGCACAAATGCCGCTGCATGATTTCTTTTTCCGCTATTGGCGGAAAATAAAATGTTGCTGCAGCATTTCTTTTTCCGCCATCGGCGGAAAAATTGCAGGCTTGCTATGGATATTAGCAAGCCTGCATTATGTGTTTCTTTTTATTGCCCTCATTTCCCCTTCCTCCCCTAGCGAAGCGGTGGGGGGAGGCGGGGGTGGGACTATAATTCCTTCCTGATGCTCTCAGCAATCTCCTCCATCTCCTCCTTGGTGAGTTCGAGGTGGGGGTTGGTGAAGCGCATGTCGGCCTCGCTCTGCATGGGTACGAGGTGGATGTGGGCATGAGGAACCTCAAGGCCCAAGACGCACTGGCCAACCTTGACACAAGGGATGGCCTTCTTGATGGCCACGGCCACCTTCTTGGCAAAGACCTGCAAGCCTGCCAACTCCTCGTCGGTGAGGTCGAAGATGTAGTCTACCTCACGCTTGGGAATGCACAGTGTATGGCCCTTCTGAAGGGGGCTGATGTCGAGGAATGCGTAGTAGTTCTCGTCCTCTGCAATCTTGTAGCTGGGAATCTCACCCGCTACGATACGGCTGAAAATAGTCATGTTTTTACTCTTCGAATGAAATGTTGAGGATTTCCAACTCGATGACGCCGGCAGGAACCTTAGCCGTGACAGTGTCGCCCACCTTGTGGCCCAGCAATGCCTGAGCGATGGGGGTGCCGGCGCTGATCTTGCCCTGGCGCAGGTTGGCCTCGGTCTCACTCACGATGGTGTAGCTCATCTTCATGTTGTTCTTCACGTTGCGCAGCTCCACCTTGGTCAGTATCTGTACGGTGCCGTTGTTCAACTTGCTGGGGTCGATGATCTTAGCCGTAGAGATGGTGTTCTTCAACTTTGCTATCTCACCTTCGAGTTTTGCCTGCCACTCCTTGGCAGCGTCGTACTCTGCATTCTCACTCAAGTCGCCCTTGTCGCGTGCCTCAGCAATTGCTGCGCTGGCAGCGGGACGATCAACGCTCTCCATGTGCTGGAGTTTGGCTACCAATTCATTGTAGCCTTTCTGTGTCATGTAAGCCATTATGTTTTTTCCTTATTTTTATAAACAGACTAAACGAAAAGAATTCCAACTTCTTGCAGTCGGAACCCTTTTACGTTCGTTTTATTTTCCTTTTCGTGGGCAAAGTTACGGACTTTTTCCGAACTTTCCAAACTTTTTCGGGAAAAATAACAGGTTGCGTGGTTGTACTATGCACTATGCACTATAAATCATTCTCCCTTGATGTAGTCAGCGTACTTTGACCATACAGGAGCCTTCTTGTAGATATCAACGCTGGCAGCGGGAACGTAGATGGTGATGTTTTGGGCAGCGAAATCGAGGCCACTGAATGAGTTGTAATATTTACCACTTTCAGAATCCTCCTCGAGAGTGGCAGGCTTCTCGCCCTTGACATGGATCTCTTTCATCGCCTTGCAGCTTTCGAAGATACCGATAGCCATTGAGGTCACGCTTGCAGGGATGGTGGCAGTGGTGGCATTCTCGCAGTATGAGAAGCATTTGGTGCCGATCGATGCCATGCCCTCGGGGATGTTGATTGCCTCGAGTCGGTCGCATTTGCGGAAAGTCCAAAGATCGGTTGTGGCATTCTTGAACTTGAAGACAGAAAGGTCATTGATGGCAGTATGATAGAAGCCTTGTGAACCAATGCTAGTGATGACGCCATTTGCCGTGATGTCGCTCAGCTTTTCACAGCCTGAGAAGCAGTATTTGGGTATCTCGGTGACGGTGCTGGGCAGAACTGCCTTCTGCAATTGGCTGGCTCCATTGAACATCTTTTCGCACAGGTTGGTAATGCCTTCCTCGAGTACAACCTCGGTTATAGCGCTATTGTCGAAAATGGGACTTGTCGCAGAGGATGTAGCATAGCCTGAAGATTCCTTGTAGTTGTTGAGCTTACCAGGGAGGGTGATTGACTTCAAGCTCTTGGTGAAGCAGAAGCAGCCGTTGTAGAGCGTGGTGAGGGTCTTGGGCAGTACGATGCTTGTGATGCCACTGTTATAGAATGCTTTGGGGCCAATGGTAGTGACGGTGTAAGTCTTGCCATCGTTCTCAACGGTCTCGGGAATCTCGATGTCGCCCGTGTAGGCAGAATCGCCAAGGCCGTTTTTGGGCTTTATCACGACGCCGACCTCGCTGTCATTGATGGCACAGTAGTTGATGTCTTTGTAGGTGAAGCTGATTAAAGACTGGGTATATTCGAACGTCTTTATCCATATTGTTTCGAATCCTTCTCCCGAAACCTGACAGACGAGCGTGCCGTCTATGTCAAGCTTCTTGCTCTTGATGGTAGGCTCGAGTTTGTCCATGGCAGCGCGGATTGCTCTCAAAACCTGATCCTTCTTGCTGTCCTGGTAACAATATTCACCGTATTTCTTTTCTACGCCTTCAGTGTTTTCGAGTGCCTGGGTCATGAGGCTCTCGACCTCCTTAATCACCTTGTCCTCTGCATCCTTGTCGGTGGAGGCGAACGGGTTGGGGTTGGCGTTGTGGTCGATTCTTACAGCAACCTTGCAATAAGAATAAGGGCCCTCTGGCTGAGAGGGGTTGGATGGAGTGATGTCATCATCGCCGCATGATGCCAAAGTGAATGCACCAAACATGATAGCTGCCATAAAGGCAAACATGGAAACTAACTTTTTCATTTTTTTTCTATTGATTGTTGTCAATTCCTGTAGCTGCAGGTCTGCAGCTTGGTATCTGTGCACTTGCTCTTATAGTAGCGCTTCTATTGCCTTTTCCAAGTCAGGAATGTTCTCGGCGCGGCTGACGAGGTTGTTGCCACGGTCGATGAGGAAGTACGTATTGATCTGCTGCACCTGATAGATGGTGACCATGTCGCTGGCTATGCCCTCGGCGTTGTAGACGCATATCCAGGGCAGGTTGGCGCTGACGGTCTTCCAGTAGTGCTCGTCTGGGTCGAGAGACACCTGGTAGATCTCAAGACCACGACCATGGTATTTGCCGTAAAGACCACGCATGAGCATGATGCGATCCTGCGACTTCTCGCTGCTGTAGGCTGTAAAGTCAAGCAGCACGACTTGTCCCTTGAGTTGGGAGAGGCGTCGCTCGCGTCCATTGAGGTCGGGGAAGCCCATGTCGATGATGCCTGTCTCTTTTACCTTCTCATCATCGATGTTCAGTTCGATGGTGTGGTGACGTGTGTTCTGTCGGCCGCGAAGAGCAATGTTGCAGAGGTTTTGCGTGCGGAGGCAACCAGGGTAGTTGGTGTCCCAGGCATTGGCAATGGCGTTGGCCCACTGCACATCGCTGGCATCGTTCTGTACGTCGAAGATGCTGACTTGGCCAATCGTCTGGAAGAGGGCGTAGTACGATGAGGCTCTGTCGTAGCGGTTCTGGATGAACCAGATCTTGATGCTGTCCTTGTATTCCTTGACCATCTGCTCGATGTTGGCAGTGCGCTCGTCTAATGTGTAACTGCGGTTGTCGCTCATGGCCACGATGCGCTTTTCGAGGTTAGCCAGACGGAGTGAGAGGATGCGGATGGTGTCGCAATTCCCGCTGCCAGTCACGGTGTAGTTGAAGGCCATATTCGGCCATTGTGCCTCTATTCCAATGGTTTCTGTAGAGTCGATGCTGAGGTTGATGACCTGCCCACCAATACGTAAACGGTAGAATTCGGGACAGGCGGTGGTGTCGGCATAAGCAAAGGTGAATGCGCCACCCTCAGTGAGGCGGGTTGAGTCGATTGGCTGAATGCCGTTGAGTGTCAGGGCTTCGAGGTAGAGTGTTGTGTCCTTGGCGCCGTTGATGTGTCCCTCAATGTGGAATTTCGGACTGTTGGAAGTACACATTGTGAAGCTGAGTATGACGAATGTAATTACGGCAAAAAGGCCGGTAATGGAGTCGAATAGATGTTTTCTTTTCATTTTGTTGTTTCTTGTTTCGGAGTGCAAAGTTACGCAAAATCCATTAATGCGCATGTACATTATAGTATAAAATGCGTGTAAAATGCCTTTTTTTACTCTTTGTGTGGTGAATTATGAATTATGAATTATGAATTATGAATTAAAATGTGTACCTTTGCATGATTTTAGTGCTTTGCGTCAAGACGTAAACACATTGACGAAACAATATTTTTTATTTAACAAGATGAACGTAATTACAAAGACAGTCGAGTTGCCTGATGGAAGAACCATCAGCATCGAGACCGGGAAATTGGCCAAACAAGCCGATGGAGCCGTGATGCTTCGCATGAACGACACAATGCTCCTGGCCACCGTTTGCGCCGCCAAAGATGCCGTTCCCGGTACAGATTTCATGCCCTTGCAGGTAGAGTACAGAGAGAAGTATGCCGCTGCTGGCCGTTTCCCCGGCGGTTTCACAAAGCGCGAGGGTAAAGCTAATGATGACGAGATCCTGACCTGCCGTTTGGTAGACCGTGCTCTTCGTCCTCTTTTCCCTAGCAACTATCACGCTGAGGTGTATGTAAATGTAATCCTTTTCTCTGCCGACGGCAAGGATATGCCCGACGCATTGGCAGGTTTTGCAGCCAGTGCTGCACTTTCTGTCAGCGATATACCCTGGGAGGGCCCCATCAGTGAGGTTCGCGTGGCTCGCATCAACGGCGAGTACGTGATCAACCCCACCTTCGAGGAACTCGCAAAGGCTGATATGGACCTCATGGTAGGTGCTACCGAGGAGAATATTATGATGGTAGAGGGCGAGATGAAGGAGGTTCAGGAGACTGACCTGCTGGCTGCCCTCAAGGCTGCTCACGAGGCTATCAAGCCCATGTGCCGCCTTCAGAAGGAGTTGGCTAAGGAACTTGGCAAGGACGTGAAGCGTGAGTACTGCCACGAGATCAACGATGAGGATCTGCGCGAGCAGGTGAAGGCTGAGTGCTATCAGCCCGCCTATGACGTGACCAAGCAGGCTCTCGAGAAGCACGCTCGTGCCGCTGCCTTCGAGCAGATCCGCGAGGACTTCAAGGTGCGCTATGCTGCCGCTCATGCCGACATGACTCCCGAGGAACTCGAGGAGAAGAACGGCCTCGTAGACCGTTACTACCACGATGTGGAGAAAGACGCTATGCGTCGCTGCATCCTCGACGAGGGTATCCGTCTTGATGGCCGTAAGACCACCGACATCCGTCCCATTTGGTGTGAGGCAAGTCCTCTGCCTGGTCCTCACGGAAGTGCTATCTTCACTCGTGGTGAGACTCAGGCTTTGGCTACCTGTACCTTGGGTACAAAACTTGATGAGAAGTTGGTTGACGATGTGCTCATCCGTGAGTATCAGCGTTTCCTGTTGCACTATAACTTCCCTCCCTTCTCAACTGGTGAGGCTAAGGCTCAGCGTGGTGTAGGCCGTCGCGAGATTGGTCACGGCCACTTGGCATGGCGTGGTTTGAAGGGTCAGATTCCCGCAGACTATCCTTATGTGGTTCGCGTAGTGAGCGACGTATTGGAGAGCAACGGTTCATCATCAATGGCTACCACTTGTGCCGGCTGTCTGTCACTGATGGATGCTGGTGTGCCCATCAAGGCTCCCGTGAGTGGTATCGCTATGGGACTTATCAAGAACCCCGGCGAGGACAAGTATGCCGTATTGAGCGATATCCTTGGCGATGAGGATCACTTGGGTGACATGGACTTCAAGACCACGGGTACTCCCAATGGTTTGACCGCTACACAGATGGATATCAAGTGCGACGGTCTGTCATACGAGATTCTCGAGAAGGCTCTCATGCAGGCAAAGGCTGGTCGTGAGCATATCCTCGGTGAGATGATGAAGACTATCAGCGAGCCTCGTGCAGAACTTAAGCCCCACGTTCCCCGCATCGAGCAGATCATCATTCCTAAAGAGTTTATCGGTGCTGTCATTGGCCCCGGTGGTAAGATTATCCAGGGTATGCAGGAGGAAACTGGTGCTACCATTACCATCGAGGAAGCTGACGGCGTAGGTAAGGTGCAGGTGAGCGGTCCCAACAAGGAGACCATCGATGCTGCTCTTGCTAAGATCAAGGCTATCGTGGCTATTCCCGAGATTGGCGAGGTTTATGAGGGTACTGTTCGCAGCATCATGCCTTATGGTGCATTCGTTGAGTTCATGCCTGGCAAGGATGGTCTGCTGCACATCAGCGAGATCGACTGGAAACGTCTCGAGACTGTCGAGGAGGCTGGCATCAAGGAGGGTGATAAGTTGCAGGTTAAGCTCCTGGAAATCGATCCCAAGACTGGTAAGTTCAAGCTTTCACGTCGCGTATTGCTCGAGAAGCCCGAAGGTTATGTAGAGCGCGAGCGTCGTCCCCGTCCCGAGCGTGATGAGCGTCGTGATCGTGGCGACCGCCGTGACCGTGGTGAGCGTCGTCCTCGTCCCGAGCATCGTGATGAGGCTCCCGCTAACGAGGAGTAATAGGCAAATATAGATAATTCTATAGATAATGAAATATGGGCACGTCCACATTTGGATGTGCCCATATTGTTTTTCTTTGCTTTTGATTTTTACTCTCCTATGAAAGCATTCTCGATATGCTCTAGCTCTGTGCCCGTGATGGCAATGATGTCGAAGCGTGCTTTCATCTCAAGTCGAAAGGTGCGCATGAATGAGTCCGCTGCCAATGTCATGTGATGCCTTTTCTCTCTATTTACAGCTTCCAAAGCACTTACTAATGGATTGGCAGAACGTGTCTTTACCTCGACAAAGACCAAAGTGTTGCCATCGATGGCCACAATGTCGAGTTCCTTGCGCCCAAGATTGCTCCAGTTTCTGGCTATGATGCTATATCCTTTCCTTGCCAGATAGCGGGTTGCCATCTCCTCGCCCATCTTGCCTGTTTCGTTATGCTCTGCCATTATCGTACAATCTTCTGCCCGTTAATGATGTATATTCCCTTTTTTGAAGGTTGAAGGTGGCTCTTGACAGAAACTTTGCGTCCGGATAGGTCGTAGATGTTTTGTGTAGCAGCATTTGTTATGTTGCTTTTATCTTCAATGTCCTCAATGTCCGTCGTTGATGGATCCCTGTAAGTGGTGATCGTGAGCGAGGGAGCATTGGCTGCATTTCCCTTTCCATAGATGTTGCCACCCGCAGCTCCGTTGGACATGATGAAAGTGATGTAATTCTGTCCAGCAGCCTGCATCTCCTTTATGGCATTTGTCACATTGATCGATTTGGTGACGTAGTTGGTGGTGATGTCGCTGTATGTGGCCACCTCCGTGCCGCGCTTGGCACAGAGTTCGGGGATAGTGGCTGTGCTGGTGATGTGTGGCGAACCGGCGGGCAGGTAGCAGACGTCGAAGTTGCGCGTGCCGCGTGCACAGTTCACGGTCACCTTATAGGTTGCCTCCGTTACTTCAGCGCCTTCGGGGATTTCGAAACTGAACTCGGCGTAAGCCTGCGCTACCCAGGCTGCTGTGCCCCAGTTGTTATAGTAATGCTCGTTCTGGTCGAGGTACTTGGCCGGCGTGTTGCTGCCACCCTGTACACTGGCGGTGTGTTCCAACTTCGCCTTCTTTGTCTCCTCGGCAGGTGTGTCACCACCCTCATATACCTCGCCATCGCGAATAACGCGCAGGTTACCGTCGCTCAGCAATGTCGTGGTGTCCCAGTGCAATCCCTCGCCTGGGGTTTCGGGTGAGAAGGTTGTAAACTTGCCCGTTTTGCTGGTCATGAGCGATGTGTTGTTGAACACGCATATCACGTCGCCAGCCTTGAACTCATGTCCTGCAGCCTGAGAGAGGTCTATCTCCAGTACGGCACCCGTAGTTACACTCAATGCACCTGATACTCGTATCAAATTGCTCATGATGCCACCGTTCTCTTTCTTCTTGATGGGGATGACCAGTCGGCTGCCCTTCTGCAAGGTCAATCCGCCAGTGAGTTTCAGTATGCTTTGGTTCGCTTCCTCGTCGCCCGCTACGATGGTAGCTCCGCTGGCGGCAGTCACCTTACCTGCTATAGTTCCTGTACCCTTCAGGGTGGCGTCCTTAGCTACACTGACAGTACCAGTACCGGAATTGTTGCCGTTCACGACAAGTGTTCCGCCCTTGATGGCAGTTGTGCCGCTATACACGTTGTTGCCCGTCAGACGCCAGATGCCCGTACCGTTCTTGACGATGCTTGTCGTGCCCGAATAGGCTGCATTTCCACCAGCGGGCAAGTTGTTGATGACGCCACGGAAGGTCTCGTCGGTGTTGGCCGAACCGACTTCCCATGTACAGGTGAAGCCCTTGCTCTGCTTGCTCGTGCCGGCCAGATAAGACCCTGCATCGCCCGAGAGTCCGCCCAGGATGTTGGTGGCGTTCGATGCCCATGACGACAGCGTGATGCCGTTCTTTATCTCGAAACGTGTCTTGGGAGCATTCCATTGAGTCTCGTTGTAGAAGAGGCCGCTGCCCTTGTTGGCGTTACCGATGAGCGTACCGGTGAAGTTGCTCAGATCGGGACGCAGGTAGGCTCGAACGTAGGGGATGTCGAACTGCAGCGTGCCGTTGCCTGTGATGACGGACTTCATGTAGCAGTGGGTGGGCATAGAGAGGATGCTGGTGGTACCGTCCTCCACCTCGATGGGGAAGTTGAGGTTCTGGTAGTCTTCGTTCTTGCTGGCGAACTGCAGACAGCCGCCTGCCATGATGAACTTCTTACCTGATTCGCCCAGCGCCTTGCAGGCATTCTCGGTGTCGCTGAGATATACCTTGCCGCCTTTCAGACGGGTGGCTCCCTTATAGCCGAAGAAATCGGCATTGGCAATGGAGAGTGTACCTTTTCCGTCGATGGTGAGCTGGCTGTTACCCTCGAAGATACCGCTCATGGTCAGCGTGGTAGCGCTGTTGGTAATGGCGAGCGTAGAGGGACGGTCGATGCGTGCGGGACGATTGGATGAAGCGGAACCACCTGTGTATGTATATGTTCCGCCGTCGAAGATCCAGTTCTGTGCGAAGGGCAGTGAGGCACCGATGGCCGATGCTGTGCCGCCGTTGGCGATGGAAGCAAACTCGATGTTGCCCTCGTGGTTGACCGTCGCACCCTTATAGCCGTTCTTGTTGCCCAGCACCAGTGTACCGCTGTTGGCCTTGTTGACAGAGGTCGTCTCACCGTCGATGCTACCCGTTCCGCTGATGGTAAGCTTTCCTGTGCCATTCACCACAATGGCTGCGGGAGAGACGTTGCCCGAGATGGTCAGTGTCTGTTCGCCGTCGGTGTTGAGCAGCACGTTGTTGCCATCCTGCAGCGTGTTGCCCTCTTGCCACTGTGTTGTGGTGGCATCGAACTGTGTCTGCTGGGTGCTCAGTGTGTTCTGAGCCACGAAGTTGTCGATGTCCACCATGCCCACGTCGAGCGGACGTGTCATCATGCTTTGGACAGGGGTGTAGGTAGAGTAAGTCTCCTCGCCATCGTGCATCGCGTACGCGCGCATGCGTATATTATAAGATGTGCCGGGTTCCAGTCCGCTGAGGGTGTAACTGGTCTTGTTGGCTTCGGTACGGCCCATCTCTTTCCAGGTTCCGTCATGCTGCACCTCTACCGAGAATCCATCCTCGGCATAGGTATAGTCGCGCCATGCCACGGTGATGGTAGACGAAGAGGCGTTCTTCTGACTCATGGTGATGGGCTGGCGCAGGAAGAACTGACGGCTGTCGGCCGTGATAGAGTTGATGTAGTTCTCGATGTTCAGGTAGCCGTTGCTAGCCTTCGTGCAGGCATCGTTGGCTTTGGCATTCGTGCCGTTAGCCTCCTCCCACCAGTCGGGCATACCGTCGTTGTCGCTGTCTTTGTCCTTTGCGTTCTTCCACCATGTCCATGCCGATGGTGCACCGATGGGCAGAGCTGTCTCGTAGGTGATGAGGGCACCGTCGGTGCCGAAGGACATCACCTCGTCTATCATGTAGCAGTCGCTCTGGTCGCGATAGGGCAGTGAGGCACCCACCGTGGGCAAGAGTTTGTCTATCAGTTCGTTGCCCTTGTAGAGGGGTAACTTGGGATAGTCGTAGGGCGTGGATACACGGTTGGCGCTGCTGTAGTTGGTCACCTCGAAGGGATTGAGCTTGCCGTCGCAGTTGTTATCCTGCCAGTTGTCGATGGCATAGCAGTTGAACTTAGCACTTGCCTCGGTGAAGGCATTACCACCGCCCGAAGGACCGTTGATGAAGAGGTTTGACTCGATGTTGGCATACGAGTTCACGTTCGAGTCGCTTCCTCCCATCAGGTAGGCACCGTTCTTCCAGTTATACACGATGTTGTTGGCATATTGGTTCTTGCCCTTTACCTTGTTGTTGCGTGTAGAGTTGTCGCAATAGAGGTTGCGATAGAGCGTGACGTTATCTGCTTGCATCAGTCCACCGGCCGAGTGCGTCATCAGTCCTTGCCCGATGATGCAGTTTTGTATGGTGATGTTGCCGATGTCACCCTTGCCATCGGGATTGATGGAGAAGGTCTCGTCGAGTCCCCACGAGAAGGAGCAGTGGTCGAAGATCATGTTCGTACCGCTGGCTATGCCTGCACAGTCCTTGCCCGATGAACCTCCGTGCCCCATTCTGACACGTAGGTAACGGCAGATTATGTTGTCGGCTCCCGAGAAACTTACGCCGTCGCCATACACCGTGATACCCTCACCCGGTGCAGTCTGTCCAGCCACGTAGATGTTGCTGGCAAAGGTGATGCGGGAGGAAATGTTGATAACGCCCGATACGTCAAACACCACGATGCGGTTACGCTGCGATACGGCATCGCGCAAGGAGCCGGCTCCCGAATCGTTAAGGTTGGTTACATGGTAGACGGTGGCTGCCGTTGTGGCGCGAGCGCCTTGTGCAAAGCGTCCCCAGCCTTGTGCGTCTGGGAATGCCAATTGTTGTGCTGATACCGTTTGGGGTACCAACAAACATGCCAGAAGTGTGGCTTTGAATAATTTATTTTTCATCTTCGTTTAGGATTTCCACCATATTGGGACTAATGATGGTCGTACTGATGCAAGCCACTTGGTCGATGCTGATGACAAAACGCTTGTTGCGATGACCTTTGATGCGTTGGAATGTGCCCACCATACCTTCGAATGGACCTTCTTTTACGCGCACTTGCATGCCGGGTTCGATGCTGTTGATTATCTCGTAGTCTCCACTGATTTCATAGTTACCACTTTCATACAATTTGATGAAAGCTGCCATTTGCTTGTCGGGGACGACGATAGGTGTGCGTCCACCTTTGTGGTTCTTACTGCAAATGTATTGCAAACGAACTTCCAGTTTCTTGAAATCCTGAAGTTGTTGGCGAACTGCTCTGACAAAAATAAGATTTCCGATTTCTGGCACCCATACGCGTTTCTTTCGTAGCCCTACTTTTTTCTCGATGGCTTTTAAGGCAATGAAACACGTCATGTTGGCGTCTTCGAGTTTTTTCTTCATCGCCAACTCACACCTGTAGGTAGCGCGCATAGCAAACCATTTCGGTTCTTCGGCTTGAGGCTGATTTGTTTGACTACTTATGTTAGATGTATCATTCATGGCAATGTCTTTGTCGGATAGAGGAGACTCGAACTCCCGACCCCCACGTCCCGAACGTGGTACGCTACCAACTGCGCTACTATCCGAATGCAATTTGCTTAATTGCAGCGCAAAGGTACGAAAAATAGTTCATAGTTCATACTTTGAAGCCCATAATTCACGGTCTTGAGAATGTTTTTTTGCATTTTTCGTAAAAAAAACGCTGAAAAGTTTTGTGGAAATAAAAAAAGTACGTACCTTTGCACTCGCAAACGAGAAACAGCGGTTAGCCCGATGGCTAAAGAGGAACAAAAAGTTGGTGCCATAGCTCAGTTGGTAGAGCAAAGGACTGAAAATCCTTGTGTCCCCGGTTCGATTCCTGGTGGCACCACAGAAAAATGGTGGGTGGTTTCCGTAAGTGTCTTTATTTTGAAGCCTTACGGAAACTTTTTTTATCCATAATTTCTCTATAGTTTTGCGGCATCATTGATTTCATTAACTTTTTGTTTTGCGTATCGGGAATGCAATAAATGCCTTTATATGTGAATAAATATTCTAAAAAGGGTGCTTATTGTGAATAAATCATGCTTTTGGTATAAATAATTGGCGCTTTGTTGTGAATAATCGTATAAAAAGTGTAACTTTGCAGCCGTTTTGGATGTGACAGAATGGTATCGTTGTCCAAAATATCCAAAAACTATATAAATAAGGTATATGGCAGCAGGTAAAAAAGACGGTCGTCTGGAAATCATAAAAATGATAGTGTCGAGCATGGAACTCTCCACGCAGGAGGAGTTGTTGGCTCAACTTTTTATTGCAGGTTTTCCTACCAGTCAGGCAACTCTGGTGCGAGATCTGCGACAGTTGCAGATTGTGAAGGGCTTTAACTCAGAGGGACGTGCAGTATATCTTATGCCTGAGCAACAGAAATTCCGTACGGTGAGTGATACGCACGTAACGGTCGATGCGCTCAATAGGCTGGGGGCAATAAGTGTGAAATTCAGTGGCAATATGGCTGTTATTCACACACCACCAGGTCATGCCGCTCATGTGGCATACGATATTGATAATGCCCGTATCAAGGAAATATTGGGAACAATAGCTGGAGATGATACAGTATTCATGGTTCTTGCAGAGGATGCTGATCATGCTATTATAATGGACAAGATGAGTCTGATATAGATTCAAAGACTCAAAAAATTGAATTTGAATTATGGATTGTGAATTAGATATAAAGGTGATGGTGGCTGAACCTGAGCACGAGGCTTATGTGGACACCATTCTTGAAACAATACGTGAGGCTGCAAAAAAACGTGGCACCGGTATTGCTGAACGCACGCACGAATATGTAGCGACAAAGATGAAGGAGGCAAAAGCTGTTATTGCGCTTTGCGGAGACAGGTTTGCTGGATTTAGTTATATTGAGACGTGGGGCAACAAGCATTATGTGACTACGAGTGGTTTGATCGTTCATCCTGATTTTCAAGGTATGGGCGTGGCCAAACGTATAAAGGACTATACTTTTACGTTGGCCCGTCTGCGTTGGCCACAGGCTAAGATTTTCAGTTTGACGAGTGGCGATGCTGTGATGAAGATGAATACGGACTTAGGCTACGTGCCTGTCAGCTTCAATCAACTGACGGACGATGAGGCTTTTTGGCGTGGATGCCGCGGTTGTGTGAATCATGACATCTTGGAACTGAAGCAGCGTAAGTTCTGTGTTTGTACAGGCATGTTATGGGATCCAGAGAAGCACCATGGTGAACCCACGAGCCTTGAAGTCATCAAGGATATCATGCGTACTTTAGTGTTAAGAGGAATTGAATAAATAATTTTAGATATGGGTAAAAAGAAAGTAGTAGTAGCCTTTAGTGGTGGTCTTGACACCAGCTACAATGTGATGTATCTCACCAAGGAAATGGGATACGAAGTGTATGCAGCATGTGCTAACACAGGTGGTTTCAGCGCAGAGCAGCTGAAGCAGAACGAGGAGAACGCCTACAAGCTGGGTGCAGTAAAGTATGTGACACTCGACGTGACACAGGAGTACTATGAGAAGTCGCTCAAGTACATGGTATTCGGTAATGTGTTGCGCAACAACTGCTATCCTATCTCGGTAAGCTCGGAGCGTATCTTCCAGGCACTGGCCATTGCACGCTATGCCAAGGAGATTGGTGCTGATGCCATCGCTCACGGTTCTACTGGTGCTGGCAACGACCAGATTCGTTTCGATATGACTTTCCTCGTGAAGGCTCCCGGTGTGGAGATCATCACCTTGACTCGCGATAAGAACCTCTCTCGTCAGGAGGAGGTTGACTACTTGAATGCAAATGGCTACTTCGCTGACTTCACCAAACTGAAGTATTCTTATAACGTAGGTATCTGGGGTACTTCAATTTGTGGTGGTGAGATTTTGGATTCAAAACAGGGGCTGCCCGAGACTGCCTATCTGAAGCACGTTACCAAGGAGGGCCCCGAGACCTTGAAACTCGGTTTCGAGAAGGGTGAACTCTGCTCGGTGAACGGCGTTCACTATGACGATAAGATCAAGGCTATCCAGGAGGTAGAGAAGATAGGTGCAGCTTACGGCATCGGTCGCGACTGCCACGTGGGCGACACCATCATCGGTATCAAAGGGCGCGTTGGTTTCGAGGCAGCAGCTCCCATGCTCATCATTGGTGCGCACCGTTTCTTGGAGAAGTACACTCTGTCTAAGTGGCAGCAGTACTGGAAGGAACAGGTGGCCAACTGGTATGGCATGTTCCTGCACGAGAGTCAGTATCTGGAGCCCGTCATGCCCGATATCGAGGCAATGCTGACTAGCAGCCAGCGCAACGTGACTGGCGAGGTGACCCTCGAACTTCGTCCTCTCGGCTTCCAAACAGTAGGTGTGGATAGTCCCAACGACCTCGTCAAGAATAAGTTGGGCGAGTATGGCGAGACTGCAAAGGCTTGGTCTTCTGAGGATGCCAAGGGCTTCATCAAGGTTACCTCAACACCTCTGCGTGCCTACTATCTGGCACATCCCGACGAGGAACGTTAAATCGAAAAAAGAAGGATGATTAGCCCACACGAAGGCACGAAGAGCACGAAGTCTTAAATTTTAAGCCTATGCTTGTAGAGTTAGAAGATACATTATCTTTCAAAGTTCTTGGATGTGCTATTGAGGTACATAAGGAACTTGGTCCAGGATTGTTGGAGTCGATTTATGAAGAGGCTTTGGCAATGGAATTGGAAGACAATGGTTTCTATGTTCAAAGGCAGCAGCCAGTCCCCGTGATGTATAAGGGTAGGACTTTGAAAAACGATCTTCGGTATGACCTTTTGGTAAATGGGAGATTGTTAGTTGAACTAAAATCTGTGGAGAATCTCCTTCCTGTTCATTCTAAACAGACTCTGAGTTATCTTAAACTCATGCATTTGCGAGAGGGGCTTTTGATTAATTTTAATGTAAATGTTTTAAAAGAAGGCGTCCGTAGAATATTGAATGATAAAAAATAAAATCTTCGTTTTCTTCGTGTCTTCGTGTGAAATATTAATATGATAAAAGTAGGTATTCTGGGTGCTGCTGGTTATACAGGCGGCGAATTGATAAGGATATTATTAGGGCATAAGGACGTTGAGATTGTGTTTGCCAACAGCGAGAGCAATGCTGGCAATAAGGTATATGATGTACATGAGGGACTGCTGGGCGACACCGAGATGGAGTTCAGTAGCGAAATGCCTTTCGACAAGGTTGACGTAGTGTTCTTCTGCTTCGGACATGGCAAGAGTGAGGCATTCCTCAAGGAGCATAGCATCCAAGAGAACGTCAAGATCATCGATCTGGCACAGGATTTTCGTATTGCTGGTGACCATGATTACGTCTATGGTTTGCCCGAAACCCATCGCGAAGAGATTCGCAAGTGCCAACATCTTGCCAATCCAGGTTGCTTTGCCACTTGCATTCAGTTGGGATTATTACCTCTGGCAAAAGCAGGTCTGCTGACGCACGATGTGAGCGTGAATGCCATCACAGGTTCGACGGGTGCTGGTCAGAAGCCAGGTGCCACGACACACTTCTCATGGCGTAATAATAACTTCTCAACTTATAAGCTTTTCACGCATCAGCATCTGCACGAGATCTGTCAGACGATGAATGAGCTGCGCCCTGACACAGCACCCCGTGTCATCAACACCCTCAATGAGGGCTTCCCAATGGAGAGTCCCTTCTCCATAGAGGGAGAGGGTAAGGGAGAAGGACTTGAGGTTGTCACCATCGACTTCATCCCTTATCGTGGCGACTTTGCCCGTGGTATTTTTTGTACCGAGGTCATCACGCTTGACAAGCCCATCGCTCAAAACGATTTGGTCGCTTTGTACAAGGACTTCTACAAGAACGCCGCCTTCACACACTACAGCGACAAGGCGCCCGACCTGAAGCAGGTTGTCAATACCAACAAGGCTCTTGTGCACGTTGATGTGTTCGGCCGTAAGGTGGTGGTGACCTCGATGATCGACAACCTCCTGAAGGGTGCTGTAGGTCAGGCAGTACAGAATATGAACCTGATGTTCGGACTGGACGAGAAAGCTGGATTGAACCTCAAGGCAAGTGCATTTTAATACTCACACGAAGGCACGAAGGGCACGAAGAAAGGGTTTCCTTCTGCAAAAGAATAACAACTTCGTTTTCTTCGTGTCTTCGTGTGCAAAATTTTGATATTATGAATCTATTTGATGTATATCCCCTTTTCGACGTGACCATTGCCAAGGGTAAGGGTTGTCGAGTATGGGACGACAAAGGTCAGGAGTACCTTGACCTTTATGGCGGTCATGCTGTCATCAGCATTGGCCATTGTCATCCTCATTATGTGGAGAAGATGACGGAGCAACTCAATACTTTGAGTTTCTATAGTAACAGTGTGAAGAACCCCTTGCAGGTGGAGTTGGCAGAGCGCCTTGGTAAAGTCAGTGGATACGAGAACTATCAGTTCTTCCTGATCAATAGTGGTGCGGAGGCTAACGAGAATGCCTTGAAACTGGCTTCATTTTACAATGGCCGTACCCGTGTGTTGAGTGCTGAGAAGGCATTCCACGGACGTACCTCTTTGGCTGTGGAGGCAACTGCTAATCCCAAGATTATTGCTCCTATCAATGCCAATGGTCATGTGACCTACCTGCCTCTCAATGACCTTGAGGCATGGGCAAAGGAGATTGAAAAGGGTGATGTGTGTGCCGTTATTATTGAGTGCATCCAGGGTGTGGG
Organism: Bacteroidaceae bacterium; assembly: GCA_045629085.1. Taxonomy (GTDB): domain Bacteria; phylum Bacteroidota; class Bacteroidia; order Bacteroidales; family Bacteroidaceae; genus Physcousia. Next base: position 3,869 of record JAZQQO010000005.1, on the reverse strand, counting down.
CGGTATACGCATGGTGGAGCCAGAATTCTATCAGGGCCTCTGCAAGTTGTGCAATAAGACCAACACCGTGTTGATTTGCGATGAGATTCAGTGCGGTTATGGCCGTAGTGGTAAATTCTTTGCTCATCAGTATCTTGTGCCTGAAACGAATGGTGTTCCTCTTCCTATGGGTGGTACGGCAGCCGGTATGCCAGACATGATTACTGTGGCTAAAGGCATTTGCAATGGCTTCCCCATGGGTGGTGTACTCATTTCTCCCAAGTTTAAGCCTGTTTACGGCCAGTTAGGTACGACGTTTGGCGGCAACCATCAGGCTTGTGCTGGTGCCATTGCTGTGCTCGACGTCATCGAGCAGGAACATCTCGTAGAGAATGCTGCCAAGGTAGGTGCCTATTTGATGGAGGAGTTGAAGAAGATGAAAGAGGCTCAGTCAGTTTCTGCCGAGGAGGAAAAACCTTGCATAGTTGACGTGCGCGGCGAAGGTTTGATGATCGGTATCGAACTGAACGTACCTTATAAGGAAGTACGTACCAAACTGCTTTTCGAGGAGCATGTCTTCACGGGTTGCTCAGGCACCAACGTATTGCGCTTGTTGCCGCCTTTGTGCTTGAGCATGGCAGAGGCTGACGAGTTCCTGACTAAGTTCAAGAAGGTATTAGGTTGATTCTCTCCATGAAAAGAATAGTGGTAAAGGTGGGTAGTAACGTACTCACGCAGACAGGCGGAAAGCTTGATGTGACGCGTGTGTCATCACTGGTCGACCAGATTGCATGGATGCGTCATCATGGCTACGAGGTGATACTCGTCACCTCGGGTGCTGTGGCGTGTGGACGTCGCGAATTGCACATCGACCATGAACTAGACTCTGTGGAGCAGCGTCAGCTTTATTCTGCCGTTGGGCAAGTAAAGTTGGTTAATCTCTACTATGATCTCTTCCGCGAGTATAGTATGCACATTGGACAGGTGCTTACGATGAAGGAAAACTTCCTCACCGAGGATCAGTACTTGAATCAGCGTGCATGTATGGAGGTGATGTTGCAAAATGGCGTTATTCCCGTGGTTAATGAGAACGATACCGTGTGTGTGACGGAGCTGATGTTTACGGATAATGACGAGCTATCAGGTCTTATTGCGAAGATGATGAAGGCCGAGACGCTCATCCTACTCAGTAACATCGATGGGCTCTACACGGGTAATCCTGCCAATCCCGACTCTAAGTTAATACGTGTCGTGCAGCCAGATGAGGATCTGTCCAAGTTCATACAGGAGAGTAAGAGCAGTGCTGGTCGTGGTGGTATGGCGTCGAAGTATCATACTGCAAGTTCGTTGGCCAGCGAAGGTGTTCGAGTCATCATTGCCAATGGAGAGCGTGATAATATCCTGCAGCAACTGATGACGCAGCCTGAAGATACACCGCATACTGAATTTGTGGCCTTCGTGTGAGAAAAATCATTAAATATATGAATCCTATATTTGAAAAAGCTAAGCGGGCAAGTCGTGAGTTGGCACTCATCCCTGACGAGCGCAAGAACAATCTGTTAAGTAAGGTGGCAGACGCCATTGCCCACCATCAGGAGGAACTGTTGGCTGCCAATGCGCGTGACCTCGCCAGGATGGATCCTTCCAATCCTCTCTATGACCGCTTGCAACTCACCCCCAACCGTTTGGCGGATATTGCTTCGGATATGCGCAACGTGGCAAGTCTTCCTTCGCCATTAGGCCATATCACCAATGAGCGTACGCTTGAGAATGGGCTTTATCTGCGTCGTGTCTCCGTGCCTTTCGGTGTTATCGGTATGATCTACGAGGCACGCCCCAACGTGTCATTCGACGTCTTCAGTCTTTGCTTTAAGAGTGGCAATGCTTGCGTGCTGAAGGGCGGTAAGGATGCTGATGAGAGCAATCGTGCCATCGTGGCGCTTATACATACTATCCTGAAAGAAGAGGGTGTCAATCCTTCTGTCGTGGAACTGCTGCCCGCCACGCACGAGGCTACGGCCGAGATGCTCAACGCCGTGGGATACATCGACCTCTGCATTCCCCGTGGCGGTAAGAAACTGATTGAGTTTGTGCGTGACAATGCCCGTGTGCCCGTCATCGAGACTGGTGCCGGTGTGGTGCATGCCTACTTCGACAAGGACGGTGACCTTGAAATGGCGAAGCGCATCGTCAACAATGCTAAGACGCGCCGTGTGTCGGTGTGCAATGCTTTGGACTGTCTCCTCGTTCACCGCGACCGTCAGGCCGACCTTGAGGCCTTGCTCGAGCCGATGAAGGATAAGGTGACATTCCATTACGAAGACTATGGCCGTGAGTGGATGTCCTACGACCTCTCCATCAAGATCGTCGATTCGATCGATGAGGCGCTCGATCATATTCGCCAGTATAGCAGTGGTCACTCGGAGTGTATCATCACCAACGATGAGACTACGGCCAATCGCTTCCGTCAGGAGGTCGATGCAGCTTGCGTCTATGTCAATGCTCCCACCTCGTTCACCGATGGCGCACAGTTTGGCTTGGGTGCAGAGATTGGCATCAGTACACAAAAGCTCGGTCCCCGTGGCCCCATGGCACTCGAGGAGATGACCACCTACAAGTGGCTTATTGATGGATGCGGACAGGTGAGAAAATAATAAGTTGAAAGATATGAAAACATTCCTTAATGTACAAGATCTGGGCAACTTGCGTGCTGCCCTTGATGAAGCCCTTGAGATCAAGAAGGATCGCTTCAAATACGTAGAGTTAGGTCGTAACAAAACGGCTTTGCTCGTGTTCTTCAACAACAGTCTCCGTACGCGTCTTTCTACGCAGAAGGCTGCCCTCAATCTTGGGATGAACGTCATCGTCCTCGATGTCAATGCCGGTGCTTGGAAACTGGAGACCGAGCGTGGCGTCATCATGGACGGTGATAAGAGCGAACATTTGCTCGAAGCCATTCCCGTCATGGCCAGTTATTGCGACGTTATCGGTATCCGCTCTTTTGCAGGGTTGAAGGATCGTGAGTACGACTATGCCGAGACCGTTTACAACCAGTTTGTAAAGTACAGCGGCAAGCCCGTTTTCGCTATGGAAACGGCCACTGTACATCCCTTGCAGGCCTTTGCCGATTTGATAACTATTGCGGAGACGACCCCTTTCCAAACCTCCCCCGAGGGGGAGGCTTCCCGTCCCATCAAAGTTGTCTTGACATGGGCTCCCCATCCCAAGGCATTGCCTCAGGCTGTTCCCAACTCGTTTGCCGAGTGGATGGTGGCGGCTAGCAAGTGTGACACTCTCTTCTCCTCCCCTCGGGGAGGTCGGGTGGGGGTCGATTTCGTCATCACTCATCCCAAGGGTTATGAACTCGATCCCCAGTTTGTCGGTGATGCCCGTGTGGAGTACGACCAGATGAAGGCCTTTGAGGGCGCAGACTTTATTTATGCAAAGAATTGGAGTTGCCCTGGTGTAACCAATCCCGAGCAGTACGGGCAGATTCTTGAAGACTATCACAATCTACTCGATTGGACTGTCAGCGAGCGTCAGATGGCAGTGACCAACAATGGACACTTCATGCATTGTCTCCCCGTTCGTCGCAATATGATTGTAACCGACGATGTCATTGAGGGAGCCAATTCGCTTGTCATTCCTGAGGCTGCCAACCGTGAAATTTCAGCAACTGTGGTGTTGAAGCGCATCCTCGAGTCACTGTAAGTTGTGACGAGTTACAGATACTAATGGTTATTATAATAATGAGGGTGTGTCAAAATGCTGGCACACCCTCTTTTCATAAACGAAGCCCCGACTTTCCCAAGCCAGGGCTTTGTTATATCAAAGTTTTTTTGTAACTTTGACGTAGTTTTAAAGCTATGGCAAAGATACACTTTATTTCT
>JAZQQO010000004.1:0-70903 GCA_045629085.1 Bacteroidaceae bacterium | reverse complement strand
GGCGAACTTCAGGTAGTCGCGCAACATGGGCTGATAGTCGGGATGTGCCACGTTGATGAGGGCCTCGGCCTTCTGCATGTCGCTCTTGTGACGGAGGTCAGCCACACCATACTCGGTGATGACGGCATCGATGTAGTGGTTAGTGTGGTCGATGTGGCTGGCAAAGGGAACGATGCTTGAGATGGCACCACCCTTGGTGGTAGAGCCGCAAGTAAAGATAGAGAGGTAAGCGTTGGCCGCGAAGTCGGCAGAACCACCGATACCGTTCATCATCTTCGTACCGCAGATCTTGGTTGAGTTGACGTGACCGTAGAGGTCGCACTCGATGGCTGTATTGAGGGCACATACGCCGATACGGGCGATGACCTCGGGACAGTTACTGATCTCGGAAGGACGAACGACGAGTTTATCCTTGAAGAAGTCCATGTTGTCGTAGATGTCGAGCAAGCACTCGTTGGTGACGGTGAGCGAGCAAGTTGAAGCGCTCAGCACACGACCCTGCTTCATCAAACCTACGGGAGCATCCTGCAGCACCTCGGTATAGATGTTGAAGTTGGGTACCTCGGGGCACTGACCCAGCGCACCGAGCACTGCATTGGCACCGCTACCCACACCGCTCTGCAGGTTGAGGAATGAAGAGGGGATAAGTCCCTGCTTGAGATTATAGAGCAGGAAGTCGGCCACGTTCTGGCCAATCTGAGTGGTGATGGGGTCGGCATCCTTGAAGGCACGAGCCTCATCGGGGATGTTGCACTCCAGCACACCGAGGATACGATCAGCCTCAACCTCTACGTAAGGCTTACCGATGCGGTCGCTTGCCTTGCAGATGTTGATGGGGGTGCGGAAGGGATGATCCTGAATCTCGTAAACATCGTGCATACCGATGCTCTTAGCGCTGTGGAAGGCATTGATCTCAACGAAGATACCCTTCTTGGCCAGACGAGCCACAGTGGGGCTGATACCGCCGGCTGCGGTGAGGTAGATGCGAGCCTTGTCGCCCACCTTCTCGATGGCACAAGCCTCGAGGATAGCCCAAGTCACCTCGCCGAGATAGCCCTGACGAATCTGGGTAGCCATGTTAGAGAGGTTGAGGTCGCTGTAACGCATCTCATTGTTGTTGACGCGCTTGCGGAAGTCACCATTGGTAGTGTAGGGAGCACGGAAGTCGATGGCCTGTGCATTGGCAAGGGCACCATCGCAACTCTGACCGGTGCTGGCACCAGTGAAGATGCTGATCTTAAAAGGACGACCTGCGGCATGCTCGGCCTCAGCCTTGGCAGCAACAGCAGCAGGAATACTCTTGGGAGCACCAGCAGGAGTAAAGCCACTCAAGCCAAGGGTGTCACCATTCTGAATCAATGCAGCAGCTTCGGCTGCAGTAATCTTGTTGAATTCCATAAAAAACTATCTGATAATAATTAATTTTCGGGCGCAAAGATACAAAATAATTCACAATACATAATTCACAATTCACAATTAATTTGCATTATTTGCACAATATCCGACGTTTTGTGCCATTTCGGTGCCAAATTGCACAAAAAAACAGCCCCCTACCCCCCGAGGGGGAATAAGAACAATGTCGAAACAACAAACATTCTTTGCTATTTTATGCCATTTTTTTGTTTCTAATTTCTTAAAAACTTTACGCCTCAGCGGCTTTGCGTTCGATGGTTTATGCCAAATATCATTGCAAAAAGAAAAGCGACGAACTTCGCAGTCAGCCGCTTTCAAAACTAAACCTTAACTATGAAAAAATCTAATGTACTGCAAAGGTAGGCATTTTGTCATTTCCCACCAAACATTATTGAGAAAAAATGTACAAATTAGCATATTTTAACACATATTTACATAGAATTTGGCAGAAATCACTACACGACAATCGACATGAAACACTTTTTAGCGTTAATAATTTGCTTTTGGCACAAAAAAACATTACCTTTGCAGCCAAAATTCACGTACACGCGCGCTCACCCGCACCAAAGTACATATTTATTAAGTGCAAAAAATGAAAAAACTACTCATAGAGACATACGGTTGCCAGATGAATGTTGCTGACAGCGAGGTGGTGGCCTCGGTAATGGGCATGGCAGGATATGAGACCTGCGAAACGCTCGAGGAGGCCGACGCCGTATTCCTGAACACCTGCAGCGTCAGAGACAATGCCGAGCAAAAAATTATTTCAAGACTCGAGTTCCTGCACAGCCTGCAGCGCAAGGGCAAGCGCCTCATCATCGGTGTGCTGGGATGCATGGCTGAACGCGTCAAGGACGAACTGCTCGAGAAGCATGGTGCCGACCTCGTGTGCGGTCCCGACTCTTACCTATCACTGCCCGACCTCATCGCACAGGCCGAGATGGGCGAGAAAGCCATCAACGTGGAACTGTCGCTCTCGGAGACATATCGTGACGTGGTGCCTCAGCGTATCTGCGGCACACACATTGGTGGTTTCGTAAGCATCATGCGTGGGTGCAACAATTTCTGCCACTACTGCATCGTGCCTTACACCCGAGGACGAGAACGCAGCCGCGACGTGGAGAGTATCCTGCGCGAGGTACGCGACCTGAGAGATCGCGGCTTCAAGGAGGTAACATTGTTGGGACAGAACGTGAACAGTTATAAGGCCCCTCTCCCAGCCTCCGCCGAAGGGGAGGAGTCTTTCGTTTCCTTCCCAGAACTGTTGCGAAGAGTGGCACGTGAAATTCCCGAGATGCGCGTACGATTCACGACCAGCCATCCTAAGGACATGAGTGACGACACACTGCACGTCATCGCCGAGGAACCTAACGTCTGCAAGCACATTCACCTGCCTGTGCAGAGTGGTAGCGACCGCATCCTCGGACTGATGAACCGCAAATACAGTCGAGAGTGGTACATGGGTCGCGTGGAAGCCATCCGCCGTATCGTACCTGACTGCGCCATCACCACCGACATCTTTGTTGGCTACTGCAGCGAGACGGAGGAAGACCACCAGATGAGCCTGAGCCTGATGAGAGAGGTGGGTTACGACAGTGCCTTCATGTTCAAATATTCCGAGCGCCCCGGCACATACGCCAGCAAGCATCTTCCCGACGACATCGACGAGGAGACCAAGATCAGAAGACTTAACGAACTAATTGCCGTGCAAAACGAGATGTCGGCAAAGCGCAACACGGAATGCATCGGTAAGGAATACGACATCCTGATTGAAGGAGTGAGCAAGCGCTCGCGCGACCAACTGTTTGGCAGAACGGAGCAGAACAAAGTGGTCATCATCGACCGCGGCGATTTCCACATCGGCGACACCGTGCGTGCCAAGATCACAGAAAGCAGCAGCGCAACGCTGAAAGGAGTACAGGTTGAAAGCAATTCGAGAGATTAAAGCAGAGGGTTAAGAGTTTAGAGTTTTACATAATGAAGAAAACAAAAAGAAAATTCCCATTGCAGTGGCAAGCCGTCACGAGTACGATCAGCACAACGATGGTGCTGATCCTGACTGGACTGGTCGTGCTGCTGGCATTGACAGCCACGAGAGTCACAAGCAGCGTGAAGGAAAACCTGCTCGTCACCATCACTCTCAACGACGAGGTAAGCCAGAGCGAGACAGCCAAGATGCAGTCTATGCTCAAGACGGAACGATATGTCAACGACGTGGAACTGATTCCTGCCGACCAGGTGCTGCAGGAACAGATTGAAGCCATTGGAAGCGACCCAGAGGAATTCATCGGATTCAACCCTTACTACACGGAGTTAGAGATGAGCATGAATCCGGACTACGCCAATTCAGACAGTCTGGAATGGATCATCAAGGAATTGAAGCAGAAATTTCCCGAAGTGACGGACATTAACTACCAGAAGGATTTGGTGGACAACCTCAACAACAACCTCAATAAGATCACACTCGTACTTGTCGTGATGGCTTCGTTGCTGCTGATCGTGCTCATCGGACTTATCAACAACACAGTGCGCCTCTCCATCTACAGCCGTCGCTTCATCATTCACACGATGAAACTTGTGGGCGCAAGTTGGAGTTTCATCCGTCGTCCTTTCCTTCTCAGGAGTATGCGCATCGCACTCATTGCATCAGTATTGGCTGATGCGGTTCTGCTGACCGGCGTTCACTCGGCACTGAACTACGACACGGCGCTCAACCAGTTTATCACCACCCCCAACATCATCATCATGGCGGTCAGCGTCTTTGTGCTCGGTTTCTTCATCATGCTGTTCTGCACCTACATCAGCGTCAACCATTTCATCAAGTTGAAAGAACATCAGATGTACGAAAAGTAAACGTTTGTCGTTTGGGATATTAGTCGTTTGGTCGTTTAGAAACAAATGACAGTCTCCCTAATAAACAAATGACCAATTGTAATCTCCCTAAACAACTAAACAACAAGAAAACAAAACGACTAAATAAAATATGGAAAAAAAGAACTTTGCATTTGACAAGATGAACTTCATTCTGTTAGCAATCGGAATGGCTGTCGTCGTCATCGGTTTTATCCTCATGTCGGGAAGCGGCAGCAGCGAGGAGGCGTTTAACGCAGATATTTTCAGTGCTCGTCGCATCAAGGTGGCACCCGTAGTTTGTTTCCTGGGCTTTGCCTTCATGGTGTACGGCATCATGCACAAGCCCAAAGACAAGGAGGTTTACGTAAAACAGGAAATCAAGGAAGAGGAGGCATAAACAATGGATGCAATACAAGCCCTTATACTCGGCCTCATACAAGGCCTAACGGAATACTTGCCCGTGAGCAGTAGCGGTCATCTGGAGATTGGCAAGATGCTGCTCGACATCGACCCCGAAGCCGGCGGTCTGACGTTTGACATCGTAGTGCATGTGGCCACGGTACTCGCCACACTCGTTATCTTATGGAAAGAGGTGGCATGGCTCTTTTGCGACTTCTTCAAACCCATGGCACCTGCCACCAAGGCCAGCGGTTTAGACCGACTCACTGAGGGTCAGCGCTACATCTTCACCATCATCGTCTCGATGATTCCCGTGGGTTTGGTTGGTTTCCTGCTGAAGGATAAGATTGAGAGCCTCTATGAAGGCGACGAATCCATCAAGATTATCGTCGTAGGCGTCTGCCTGCTCATCACCGCAACATTGCTCACGCTGACCCATTTCTACAAAACAAGCAAGGAGAAAGAGCACATCTCACCGCTCCACGCCTTCATCATCGGTATCGCACAAGCATGTGCCGTACTGCCTGGCTTGAGCCGTAGCGGATCAACCATCGCTACCGGTTTGCTGCTTGGCAACGACAAGAAGAAACTGGCACAGTTCTCATTCCTAATGGTGATTCCCCCCATTCTCGGCGAAGCACTGCTCGATTTCAAACACCTCTTTGCTCCCAGTGCAGAGTACATTGCTGAGCATGGAGAAGCAGCAAGCGTTGAGGCCATGCCTCTGATCATCGGCTTCATCGCAGCCTTCATTTCGGGTTGTATTGCCTGCAAATGGATGATATCATTGGTAAAGAAGTGTAAACTCATATACTTTGGCATCTATTGCGCCATCGCAGGCATTGCACTGCTCATATTCGGATAAAAATGGATTTCATAGAAGGCGTAACACTGTATTTCGACAAACCATACCGATGGACTTCATTTGACGTGGTGGCTAAAGTACGATGGTTGCTTTGCCGTAAACTTGGCGTCAAGAAACTGAAGGTGGGTCATGCCGGCACACTCGATCCTTTGGCTACGGGTGTCGTGATTGTCTGCACAGGTCGCTCTACCAAACAGATTGACATCCTGCAGGCTCACACTAAGGAATATGTGGCCACCCTGCAATTGGGGGCCACCACTCCCAGTTATGACCTGGAGAAACCCATTGACCAGACCTACCCTACCGAGCATATCACACGCAGCCTCATCGACGAGACATTGCCACGTTTCATGGGAAGGATCGAGCAGGTGCCGCCAGCCTTCTCGGCCTGCAAGGTGGACGGCGACCGCGCCTACAAATTAGCACGCAAGGGGCAAGAGGTGAAACTGAAAGCTAAGATACTCGTTATCGACGAACTGGAGGTCATCTCATTCGACGAGGAACAGATGCAACTAACGCTGCGCATCGTCTGCAGCAAAGGCACCTACATCCGAGCGCTTGCCCGCGACATTGGTGAGGCACTCGGCAGCGGAGCACACCTGATAGCCCTTCGACGTACCCGCGTTGGCGAAGTTCGCGCGGAAGACTGCATGCAAGTAGAAGATTTCCCGGAATGGCTTGAGAATAATGCATAATTCACAATGCATAATTCATAATTAAATGTATTGCATATTCAAATTAACATAAGATAATGAAACTATCACAATTCAAGTACAAACTAACAGAAGACCGTATCGCACAACACCCCACACGATTCCGCGACGACTGCCGACTGATGGTGGTTCATGCCAAGAGCGGAGAGATTGAGCATCGTGATCATTTCTACGACATCCTTGACTACTTCGACGACAAGGACGTGTTCGTATTCAATGACACCAAGGTGTTTCCTGCCCGCCTCTACGGTAACAAGGAGAAGACCGGTGCCAAGATTGAGGTTTTCCTGCTTCGCGAATTGAACGAAGAATTGCGTCTTTGGGATGTACTTGTAGATCCCGCACGTAAGATACGTATCGGCAATAAACTCTACTTCGGTGAGGACGACTCAATGGTGGCTGAGGTTATCGACAACACCACCAGCCGCGGCCGTACGCTTCGCTTCCTGTATGATGGTCCTCATGATGAGTTCAAGAGTACACTCTACTCATTGGGCGAGGCTCCTCTACCAAAGTCTATACTGAAGCGCCCCAGCGAACCCGAGGATTTGGAAGACTTCCAGTGTATCTTTGCAAAGAACGAGGGTGCGGTAACCGCTCCCACGGCTGGTATGCACTTCAGCAAGTCACTTATGAAGCGCATGGAGATCAAGGGTGTTGACTTTGCCTACATCACACTGCACTGCGGATTGGGCAATTTCCGTGAAATCGACGTAGAAGACCTCACCAAGCACAAGATGGACAGTGAGGAAATGCACGTCAACGAGGAAGCATGCGACAAGATCAACAATGCCAAGCAGAATGGCCACAAAGTTTGTGCTGTGGGAACAACCGTACAGCGAGTGTTCGAAACGGCAGTCAGTGCCGATGGCAAGATTAAGCCTTACGATGGCTGGACGAACAAATTTATCTTCCCTCCCTACGACTTCACATTGGCTGATGCCATGATAGCCAATTTCTACATGCCTTACAGCACTTTACTGATGCTGACCAGCGCATACGGCGGCTATGAAACAATCATGAAGGCTTACAAGGAGGCTGTCAAGAAGGAATTCCCCGTACTCGACAGAGAGGGTAACCCGATGATGGACGAGGAAACGGGTGAGCCTTTAGTTGAACATTATCGCTTCGGCACATACGGCGACGCTATGCTCATCCTTCAGGACTAAGGTGTCTACGAAACAGGTTTCTTTATATATATAAATAAGGTATAGAATTGAGACACCATGTTTATCTGAGTTTGGGAAGCAACTTGGGCGACAGGCGCAAGATAATGAAGGAAGCCATTGAGGCTCTGCAACAGCGCGTTGGTAGCCTGGCTGCATGCTCATCGATGTTTGAAACCGAGCCTTGGGGCTTTGAGAGCAAAAATGCCTTCCTTAATGCGGCAGTTTGGATACGTACCTCGCTCACTCCCGAGCAGGTACTCATCGCCACGCAACAGATAGAGCGGGACTTAGGGCGAACCACTAAGAGTAAGGACGGAGAGTACCACGACCGATTGATAGACATCGACATCCTCATGTATGACGACATACATTTAGAAGAAACGTTCGATCAAGAAGGGCAAGCACTCCAACTCACAATCCCGCACCCTTTCATGCACCAGCGCGACTTTGTCATGAACCCGCTACGAGAGATATTTAGCGAAAACACAAGGCAAACAGAGAGCGCATCTAAATTCTAAAAAGAATTAGTTACATCTAACGATTACTCCAGACACAAAACCCGCAAATTCAGGTTTTGTGTCCGGCTTTTTTATTTGTTTTAACCTTAATATTTCAAAAAAAGACGGTGAATCTTCTTTAATTTCTATTTTTCTTCGTACCTTTGCACCCGCAAAACAAAATGTGGATAGATTTGGGCTGCTTGCAACCACAGTAAAAAATGCTAAAACGACAAATATCAAACGTATTTGTCCTGCATTTCTGCCCGATTTCTTTCCCCATTGTTAAATTTTAATTATTAATTTTTAATTGTTAATTTTAAACTATGGGTTATTTATTTACTTCAGAATCCGTCAGCGAAGGACATCCCGACAAAGTGGCTGACCAGATCAGCGATGCCGTTCTCGACAAACTGCTTGCCTACGATCCCCAATCTAAGGTAGCATGCGAGACGCTCGTCACCACAGGGCAGGTTGTCTTGGCTGGCGAGATCAAGACACAAGCCTACATTGACTTACAGCGTGTAGCACGCGAGACAATCGAGCGTATCGGATATACCAAGGCTGAGTATATGTTCGATGCTAACAGTTGCGGCATCCTCAGTGCCATCCACGAGCAGAGCGGCGACATCAACCGTGGCGTGGAGCGCGAGAATCCCGAAGAGCAGGGAGCCGGTGACCAGGGTATGATGTTCGGCTATGCCTCCAACGAGACAGAGAACTACATGCCTCTCTCACTCGACCTCGCTCACCGCCTCGTAAGTGTATTGGCAGACATCCGCAAGGAAGGTAAGGAAATGACGTACCTGCGTCCAGACTCTAAGAGTCAGGTTACTATCGAATACAACGACGAGGGTAATCCCGTTCGCATCGACACCATTGTCGTATCTACCCAGCATGACGAGTTCATCCTCCCCACTGACAGCAGCGAAGAGGCTCAGGCCATCGCCGACAAGCAGATGCAGCAACGCATTACTGAGGACGTCAAGGCAATCCTCATCCCTCGAGTAAAGGAAGGCATTGAAAGTGAGGCAGTCAAAGCACTCTTTGACAATGACCAGATTATATACCATGTCAACCCCACAGGTAAGTTCGTCATCGGTGGTCCTCACGGTGACACAGGCTTGACTGGACGTAAGATTATCGTTGACACCTATGGTGGCAAGGGTGCTCATGGTGGTGGTGCATTCAGCGGAAAGGATCCCTCAAAGGTTGACCGCTCAGCAGCCTACGCTGCACGCCACATTGCCAAAAACATGGTTGCCGCAGGCGTAGCAGACGAGATGCTTGTACAGTTGAGTTACGCCATCGGTGTGGCAGAACCTGTTAGCGTATACGTCAACACATACGGCAGAAGCCATGTCAACATGACGGACGGTGAGATTGCACGTCTTATTCCAAGCATCTTCGCCCTAACTCCCAAGGCCATTGAGGAAAGACTGAAACTGCGCAAGCCTATCTATGAGGAGACGGCTGCATACGGTCACATGGGCCGCCAACCCCAAACAATTGTCAAGCATTTCCACAGCAACTACAACGCGGTCAATGACATTGACGTTGAGGTAGAGTTGTTCACTTGGGAGAAACTTGACTATGTGGAGCAAGTAAAGAAGGCTTTCAGTCTATAAACAAAGGACACGGAAACTATGAGTTCAAAAAAGACCATCGCCGTATACGCAGCATCCAGCACGCAGATTGACGAAGCATTCTTTGAGGCTGCCCGTCAATTGGGCAAAGGACTTGCCGAGCACAACATGCGCCTTGTCAATGGAGCAGGCAACATGGGCTTGATGCAAGCCTCTGCCGACGCTTGCCTTCAGGCAGGAGGCGAAGTGATTGGCGTCATACCAACATTTATGGTTGAGCAGAATTGGCACCATACAGGTCTCACAGAACTCATTGAGACACCCGACATGCACGTCCGCAAACAAACCATTGCAGAAATGAACGATGGATGCGTGGCACTGCCAGGCGGATGCGGCACGATGGAAGAATTGCTTGAAATCATCACATGGAAGCAGTTGGGATTGTACCTTAACCCCGTTGTCATACTGAATGTCAATGGTTACTACGATCCGCTCATAGCCATGCTCGAACGTTCTGCCGAATACAACTTTATGCGAAAGCAGCATTTAGACATCTGGAAAGTGGCTTCTACAGCAGAAGAGGCCATTGAGATGCTGCTCACCACACCGAAATGGGATAGTAGCGTACGCAGATTTGCCGCAATATGATTCAACAAGACTCGCTCACATTGCTTACCGACACGTTGAACACCCCTGTTCAAGAGGATGTCGTGCAAAGAGTGTCAGACTCCATACAAGTATCGACCGACACCATCATGCACTCGGTCGATACTTTACACATGGTGTCTTATGACTTTTTGAAAGACACAACCATGTGGGTATCTTCTGCGGCATCGCACTTCCAATGGCCAGCCACCATCTTTGGCGACACACTTATCACTCCCGGCTCCCTATCTAAAGAGATCTACGAATACGGTGAACCCCTGTCGTACAGTCTACTACAAGATAATTGGGTGACAGGAACCATCATTGGCTGCTTTATCATATTAGTAGGTATGATAGCATGGTCAAAGGACTACATCCTGACGCAGGCACGCAACTTCTTTGTCCCCACGAACAACAACCAACAGCAAAAGGAACTCAAAACCACTTCGGAAACACTGACGCCTTTTATCATGGTGCTCATTCTATGCATCAACAACGGCGTTCTTTTCTTTGTGGCTGCCAGTCATTATTTTGATCTGAATGCAGGTATCTTCTCTCCGTCTGCCATTCTTGGAATATGTATTGGTACATTTGCCATATACCAACTATTGCGATGGTTATTTTACAGTTTCATTAATTGGATATTCTTCAATAAATCAGAAAAGAAGACATGGAACGGAGGTTATGCATTCCTATCCATGCTTGAAAGCATAATTTCCTATCCTATTATCATTTATACACTAAATAGCGATTGGAACATCAATACCTTAGCAATAATATTGGTTTCCGCCTACGGATTGATACGATTTTTTTTACTTTGCCATTCATTTCGTATCTTTTTCCACAAAATATATGGTTTATTGCATTTATTTGCGTACCTTTGCACGCTCGAAATAATACCACTGCTATTTTTGTGGGAAACGTTGACGCTTCTAAGCGCAGAACTGGTAACAAAATAATTAGGACAAAGTTATTAAGGTATGATTAAGAAGATACTGGTATCTCAGCCCCAACCCGCCTCGCCAAAATCCCCCTATTTTGATTTAGCGACCCGCCATAATGTGGAAGTTGTGTTCCGACCTTTCATTAAGGTTGAGGGACTTTCCGCAAAAGAGTTTCGTCAGCAGCACATCAACGTACTCGACTATACGGCCATTGTCTTTACTAGCCGTCATGCCATTGACCATTTCTTCAATCTATGTAAGGAAATGCGTGTTGCCATTCCTGAGGACATGAAGTATTTCTGTATTACAGAGGCTGTAGCACTCTATATCCAGAAGTATGTACAGTATCGCAAGCGTAAGGTGTTCTTTGGAGCAACCGGCAAGATCATCGATGTACTTCCTTCCATGGTGAAGCATAAGAACGAGCGCTACCTTACCCCGCTGAGCGACGTGCACAACGATGAAATCTGCAAGATGATGGATTCGAAGAACCTAAACCACACTGAGTGTGTCATGTATCGCACCGTCAGCAACGATTTCGCAGCCGATGAGGCATTCGACTACGATATGCTCGTCTTCTTCAGTCCCAGCGGAATCTCTTCATTGAAGAAGAATTTCCCCGATTTCGACCAGAAGGAAATTGCCATCGCAACATTAGGCCCTGCCACAGCCAAGGCTGCCAAGGACGCTGGCCTACGTGTAGACGTAGAAGCCCCTTCACCACAATTCCCCAGCATCACCGCTGCCATCGACGACTTCGTAAAAAAGGTCAATAATTAATTCACAATTCATAATTCATAATTTGTCAGACGGATTGACTAACGCACAACAGAGTCAATTGTCGACTAACAGACGAGAAGGCAAATAATTATAAATTGTGAATTGAACAACGCGCAGCCCAATAATTGTGAATTATGAATTGTACAACGCGCAGCCCAATAATTATGAATTGTGAATTATGAATTATAAATTGACAAAGTCGGAGCGTCTGTGCAGCAAGAAAATCATAGAGGCCCTATTCGACGGTGGACACAAATCAATGTCTGCCTACCCGATTAGGGCTGTCTTTATGCCCATCGACGTAGATGCCGACAAACCAGAACCTCCTATACAGGTGATGATCTCCGTCTCCAAGCGCCACTTCAAGCATGCCGTTGACCGTAACCGTGTAAAACGCCAGTTACGAGAAGCATATCGCCTCAACAAGCACCTTCTTTATGAGAAAATGCAAGATGGCCAGCATCTCATCATTGCTTTCATTTGGTTGAGCAATGAACTCTTTGAGACGGCCACCATACAAAACAAGATGCAGAAACTACTGCAAAGAATAGCAGAAGAAAATGGCAAGCAATCTGTCAAGGAACAGGATCATACCCACTGCCTCCCCAAGGATTGCAACGAAGAATGCGCCAAATAGCCAACAGAAGCCCTTTGATGGGACCATGCTTACGAAGCGCCTCCACCGCATACTGACTACAAGTTGGTGTAAAACGGCAGGAAGAAGGAGTCAAAGGAGAGATACATTTCTGATAAAAACGGATAGGAAGAATTAATATCCACGACACGAGTTTTCCCAAAAGATTAAAGGGAAGACAGAAATAAAGCCATATCGTTTTTATTGTTTCCATTGATTTCTACAACTGTCCGGTTTAACCATTTACAACTGTCCGGTTTCTATCTGCTGCACAATACGTTCCACCAATTTATCATCATCGTCAGGTTGATAACTCTTCTTCAAACTTGCACCAAAAGTCCATGCAAAAACCTGATAGAAAGCCGCCCTCGTCGGACCCAGGAATGCCTGTACAATTTCGTAGGAAGACTGACCGCACTCTCTGTCCACAAGCTTGATAAGCAACTTACCCTGTGAGAAAGTCAACTTCTTCATCTCAGGCGTGAACTGAGCCTTGATGTCCTTTTCCACAGCCTTGATGTGAGCATCCTTACTTTTTTTATCGGGCAACATCTCAAGCACCTCGTAGGTTTCGTTAATGATACGCCTTGCCTGTTGAGCCAAAGGAAGCGTCCTCTTCACGTTTGCTATCATCTTGTTCCACTTCTGACGCTGCTTCTCACTCTTGAAAACCAAAGGCGGATAGACAGGTAATTCCGGCATCAGATACACCCAAATCTCTTCACCTTCGTAAATTTCAGGTTCTTTGTAACGATAGAACTGAAGACGCATCATGCTACCAGACTCTATGACTTCACGACTACTGCGCTGCTCCATCATCTTATTCAAGTCGACGAAATCATCGTCAGACTGAGCCCACAACGTGACACCAGCCAGACACATCAACCATAATATGCAGAGTAACCTTTTCATCCTGTGAAATTTTCAATCAGTGACACTACTAACTACGCTCACGCCAGAAGGAAGGCATAAAGAGGAAAAGTACGGTGTAAATCTCCAAACGACCTACAAGCATATAGAAACTCATCAGCCACTTCGACACGGCATGTACGTGCATGAAATTAGCCGTAGGACCGACCGAACCCGTACCGGGACCCACATTGCTCAACATACTGACACAGCTACCGATACTCGTATCGACATCCAACCCCAAGATAGGGAACACGACCATGCCTAACACGACGAGCAACAAATAAATAAAGATGAATGCCAAGGCACGACGCACGCGATCATCGCCTACGACCTGACCCGAAATACGGATGCTCTTGACCGTTCTCGGATGAAGTTGAAGCACGAACTCCTTGATAACGCTTTTGGCGCACACAAGGATTCGGATAACCTTGATGCCACCCGCCGTACTTCCTGCACAGGCGCCAATACCCATAATCACAACCGTTGGCATCCAGAAGGAATCGCCCCATGCCACATAGTCGCAATATTGGCCTGCAAAGCCGGTACTCGTCATCGTAGTGCTCACGTGGAAAATCGCAGTACGGAATGTCTCCTCACCCGGAGCAGGCAAGGTTCCGTATGCAGAATGGGGAGTGGGAGCAAAGTAGAACAGCAACACGAAGATGGCAATGGCAGACAGCCAAATACCAATGAACGCACGCAATTCCTCATTCTTCCACAGCACCTTCGGACGGCGAATGCTCATATAGTAATAGAGAGAGAAATTCACACTCGCTACCACCATGAAAAAGGCAGCAATATACTCCAAAGAACCACTCTCGAAGAATGCAATACTCTTGTCGTGCGTACTGAAACCACCCGTGGCAATGGTCGTAAAGGAATGGCAGACAGCATCAAATATATCCATAGGACCAATCCAATACGTCAAGGCACAGATTCCAGTCAGAATCAGATAGATAACAAGCAATCTTCGGGCAGTACTTCCAATCTTTGGACGCAGACGGTCAAGACCAATACCCGTCACCTCGGCAGAGAAGACGTTGCTGTTCTTGAGGTCGTACACAGGAATCAAGGCAAAAGAGAACACGACAATTCCCAAACCACCCATCCATTGCGTAAGGCTACGCCAGAAGAGAATGCCATGCGGCATGTCGTCCAACCCCGACAGTACCGTAGCACCTGTCGTAGAGAATCCACTCATCGCTTCGAAAAAAGCACTCGCGACGTCAAGGTCAAGATACAGGATGTACGGCAACATGCCGATAGCCGAAAACACCACCCATGAGAATGCCACGATAAGGAAACTGTCGGCTCGGGTCATTCGCTTGTTGTTGCCCTTGCCCACAAGCAGTTTCGACACACCACCAATGGCAAAGCAAGCCAGAGCAGTAATACCGAGACACTGCCAGTCATCCTCGCCTCTCATGAAATGATAATAGAGCGATACGAGGAAGGCAAGCAGCACGAAGGCTCCTTCCACCATCAACAATATGCCGAATATGCTCTTTTTCATATTTCTTACTTAACGGCTGATCAGTAGCTTACCGAACATTCTATGCCAAGCTGTCGAACTCGTTCGCCGATAGCATCCAGCGTCTCGTGCGAAGCCTTTCGCAGCAAAGGCGAAGGTGTCTCACGGTCAACGGTGTAGATCATCACCTTCTGTGGCTTCATCTTCGCAATAACCTCAAGCCAAGGCGCCACGTATGCTTCCGAACAGTTGCCCACATCCTCGCCTTCGTGCTCACCCTCCATGAACATTGTCTGGATGATGATTCTCTCATGCATCTCGCCAAGCCATGAAAGTTGTTCCTGCAAGTCGTAATGCCCACAAGGACGATCCACCTTGGCGATGTAGTCCTCCGAAACCGTGTCGAGTTTCATAATGGGATTATCAAAAAGCGCCAAAGCCTCTCTCACCTCTGCCTTGTGGATGCGTGTTGCATTACTCAATATGCTCAGTTTAGCCTGAGGGAAATACAAGTCGCGAAGTCGCACCACCTCTCGCACGATAGCAGCAAACTGCGGATGAACGGTCGGTTCGCCGTTTCCGGCAAATGTCAGCACGTCGGGTGCAGGCCCATTCTCGAGCATGTCCTTCAGTTTCTGCTCCAAGGCCACGCTCACCTCCTCCACGGTAGGCAAAGGCAGATGCGGACGATGGTCGCCGTTGTATCCGCATTCGCAATAGATACAGTCAAATGAGCACACCTTACCATCGGCAGGCAGTAAGTTGATGCCCAGCGACACACCCAGTCTACGACTGTGCACAGGGCCGAATATTGGTGAGGAATAAATGACAGTACTCATCGATGCAATTTTTATCTATTTCTGTTTTGCGGCTGCAAAGGTACAAATTATTATTGTATTGCGTTCAATTTTAAGAAACTTTATCATCTTTTTTGCCATATCACAGCAAACGATACATGCCACCCACCAGAAGTTTGACTACACCGCGCATTTCAAGACTGAACAAGACGGCAGAAAGTTGTCCTATGGAAACGCCTGATTCCACGGAAATCTGATTGATGGACTTGCCATCGACGCCCTGCAGAGAATTGACCACACGTTGTTCCGTATCCGACAGTTCTACAAACAGTTCCCGTTGTATGGGCTGCTGACGTGCAGCATCACTCTCCTCCTTGGTGGTCCATCCCATGATGCGCATCAAGTCGTGTGCTGAGGTGATGAGATGCGCTCTGTCCTCGGCAATCAGCCAGTTGCAGCCAGCAGAGGCAGCATCGCCTATGCGGCCAGGGAAGGCAAAGACGTCGCGATTGTAGTCGTTGGCCAAGTTGGCCGTGATGAGCGAACCACCCTTTGCGGCACTTTCCACCACGACCGTCGCATCGGCCATGCCTGCCACGATACGGTTTCTTGCCACGAAGTTCATCTTGTCCGGCTGCGTACCACTCATATACTCCGTAAGCAGACCGCCCTGTGAAAGCATCTGCGCGGCAGTATCCTGATGCAGACGAGGATAGATGCGATCCAATCCGTGAGCCAACACGCCGATGGTCTGCAGACCATTCTTCAAGGCATTGCGATGGGCATTGATGTCGATGCCATAGGCCAAACCACTCAACACCAAGCAGTCAGGACAAATCTCAGACAACTCCGTGAGAAAATTCCGGCAGATGTCCTTGCCATACTCCGTGCATTGTCGCGTGCCAACCATATTGATAATTCTTGCACTGTTGAGGTCGGCCGTACCGCGATAGAACAACACAATGGGGGCATCGGGGCATTCCTTTAGGCGGGAGGGATAGGCTTCATCGTTCAAGGTGATGCAACTCACTCGCTTGCTTCGCGCCCAATCCAACTCCTGCTGCACGCGTGGCAGATGCTCGTCCATCGCTGCCATGTTACGGCAAAGCACGTCGGAAGCCTCGGGCATGACCGACCTGACGTCACCTCGATTATCAAAAATGGCAGACGCACTGCCGAACGCATCCATAAGAAAGCGTTGAGCCAGCACGTTGAGACGCGGAATTCGTGTCAGTGCCATCGAGCATATTATTTCCTTATCTGTTTGCATGGTGTTTCAAAAGACGCTACATGATTTTTCAAGAGACGCTGCATGATTTTTCAAGAGACGCAGCGTTATTTTTTAAGAGACGCAGCGTCTTTCCAAAAGAGACGTTACGGAAAGGCTATCCAAAAAGCTTTTCATCCAGTTCGGGACACGACTTCATGAGACGGCCATTCAGCATACAAACCGTATCGACACGAGCCTTCACCACGAGTTTCTCGTCGGCCAGTCGATAGATGTCCTGAAAGAAAACATACTTGATGCCATCCCTCTCCAGACGTAACCGACAGACAAACTCATCGCCGCTGCGCAGAGGCACCTTGAAGTCAATGCTGATACGTGCCACGACGGCATCGATGCCCTGATCGTGTAAGGCCGAGAAACTGATGCCGTTCGCCAGTAGAAACTCATGACGGCAATGCTCCGTATAATGCTGATAGTTGGCATTGTTGACAATACCCTGAAGGTCGCATTCGTAGTCGCGCACCTTCATTTTTAATTCATATTGGTAATTCATTTTATTTTAAGAAATTCATATCCGAAACGACAACGCAGGCAATCCTTCTTGTCGCAGTACTCTCGCTTCAATTGTATTAAGGCTTGGCTGTCAGCTGCCGTGTCCACCTTCAAACCGCAGTCGCGCCATTGCCGCAGAATGTAGTTGTCTTCCGCCTTGAGTTGCTCCAGCAGATCGATGGCACGGTCTTCGTATTTCTCGTCACTATGATAGATTCCGTAGGCGTAAAGCACAGGGACTACCGTATTGATTATCAGCAGATCGACAGCATTCTTGGAGAGCCCCTTTACGGCAAAGCAGTCGCGCAGTGCTGGCACGTCCTTTGCATCCAACAGATGCCCCAATTCGGCGGTGCCATTCTGATAGAGTTGCGCCAGTTGCATAATCCTCACATGCGGGAAATTCTGAGGGCGGGTTCGCATATAGCGCCAATCCGACTCCTGCAAATGCTCCGTCAATGTAAATTTATGGGCCAGATAGGCGTATTCCTTTACCAACTTTTCATCCTCCACCTTGCCCAACAAACCAGCCGTTCCCAGGAAGAGTGCCTGCAGTTGGAAGATGTCGTCACGATGCTTGGCCGCCGCATGCAAGGGAAGTATTCGTCCCCATCGCTCAAAGGGATCGCCGTTGAGCGAGAAACCGAAGTTGCGGGAGAGGGTAACCATCAAGGCACGGCTCCAGTCACCAAGCGTTTCCTCTACTCTCTTCAACACCTTTTCCGAGCGTTCTTTTAGGCGTTCGCAAAGCAGAGCGTCCATCCAACTATGTACCATCAACGAGGGTATCTGCGGAATGAATCGATGGCAACGCGGATAGTCCATCGTGGTGAGCAGCTCCTCGTAGTTGCGTCGCAGGGTGTCGGGTATAGTGAAAACGACCTGAGGCAGGACCTTGCCGCTGCTGGTTCTCACCTCCTCGTCCACCACCTCCGCCACGTGCAGGATGACGTTGTCGTAAGCCGCATCACGGTCGTGACCATGGCGATACCAGTCGGATGCCCGCAGATGTATCTCCACATTGCCCGCCCACATCGTTTCGCCGATGCGTATCTTGGCATTGAAGAAGTCGGGGCCGGCATTCGGATTGCTCAATCCCGGATCGATAACCTCCACGCTTCGACCATCGGTTGTAAACAACTGATGGAGGGGCAAAATCCTGCATTTCCATGCATAATGAAGGAGTTTTTCCATCTACTTTGGCATTCTGTACGTTAAATAATGCTACAAAAGTAGTCATTTTCGCGAAAAAAGCCTACCTTTGCAACAAAAATTCTTCAAAATTATGAAAATAGCATTAATTGGATACGGTAAAATGGGCCGTATGATAGAGCAAATAGCATTGAGTCGCGGACACGAAATCGTCAGCATCATCGACATAGACAACCAGGAAGACTTCGAGAGCGAGGCTTTCAAGAGCGCCGAAGTGGCCATCGAATTCACTACGCCTTGGACGGCCTACGACAACTACCTGAAGGCTTGGAAGGCTGGCGTCAAGGTTGTGAGCGGCTCTACGGGATGGATGAAGGAGCACGGCGACGAGGTGCGCAAGGCATGCACCGAGGAGGGAAAGACGCTCTTCTGGGCCAGCAACTTCAGCGTCGGCGTTGCCATCTTTGGTGCTGTAAATCGCTATTTGGCTAAGATCATGAACCAGTTCTCGCAGTATGACGTCAACATGGTCGAGACACACCATGTGCACAAGCTCGACGCCCCCTCTGGCACCGCCATCACCTTGGCCGAGGCCATCGTCGAGGAAATTGACCGCAAGGAGCGCTGGGGTCTGCATGAGACGGCCGAGAACGTGCTGCGCATCGACGACATCCGTCGCAAGGAGGTTCCTGGCATCCACACCATCACCTACGACTCGCCCGAGGACATGATTACCATCACCCACGACGCCCACTCTCGTCAGGGCTTTGCCCTTGGCGCCGTCTTGGCTGCCGAGTACACTGCCCAGCACAATGGCCTCCTGACCATGAGCGACTTGTTTCAATTCTAAACATCCCTGATTTCAATGAAAAAAATCATAAAGCCTACACGCAAGGACATCATCAAGTGCAGCGTTGTCTTAGCCCTCTACATCGCCTTTCTGATTTGGATCGAATCGTGGTGGGGCGTACTTGTCATACCCTTCATTTTTGATAACTACATCACAAAGTTTATTAATTGGTCTTGGTGGAAGGAGAGCGACAGCCCTGTCGTGAAGCTTCTCATGAGTTGGGTCGACGCCATCGTTTTCGCCCTTGTGGCAGTATACTTTGTCAACATCTACTTCTTCCAGAACTACACCATTCCCAGTTCATCGTTGGAGAAGAGCCTTCTGGTGGGCGACTATTTGATGGTGAGCAAGATGAGTTACGGAGCACGCGTACCTCAGACGCCACTCCACATGCCCCTCTGCCAGCACACACTGCCTTTTGGCATTGGCAAAAGTTATCTGGAGTGGATCAAGTGGGACTATAAGCGTATCCACCCCAAGCGCATTCCCGTCAACGACATCGTGGTATTCAACTATCCTGCTGGCGACAGCGTGCTCTACAACGTACAGAACAACGACTACTACCAGTTGTGCTACGGATTTGGTCGCCAACTCTATCCTCAAGTGCATGGATTTGACATGAATCTCGATTCGGCCACCACAATGCAGCAGCGTCGCTACCTGGAAGAATGCCGCGAACTGGGCCGTCAATACGTCGCAGCCAACAAGGCGGAGTTTGGCGAATTGATTTGGCGTCCCGTCGACCGCCGCGAGAATTACGTGAAGCGTTGTGTGGGTACTCCTGGACAGACGCTGCAGATCAAGGATCGCATCATCTACCTTGACGGGAAGGCTAACAAGGAACCTGACAACGTGCAGTATAACTACCAGATACAACTCAATGCGTCTCTTCCCCAGGATCTCTGCGAGAGTCTGCAGATCAGTCAGGCAGACCTGGCCGACCTGTATGACAAAGGGCAGATGCCTCTCACCAATGAGGCATATCTCACTTTGAAGAACCGCACCGACCTCGTGGCCAGCATCACACTCGCTCCCGACTTGAGCAACGACATCTATCCCCTCAATGGTCACACGGGATGGACACGCGACAACTACGGTCCGATCTGGATTCCTGAGAAAGGCAAGGAGATTCCCGGTGGTCTCACCTTGGAGAACCTGCCCATCTATGAGCGCCCCATTGCCATCTACGAAGGCAACGACCTGAAGGTGACCGACGACGGCAAGATACTCATCAACGGTAAGGAGGGCAGCAACTACACCTTCAAGATGGACTACTATTGGATGATGGGTGACAACCGTCACAACTCCGCCGACTCGCGTATGTGGGGCTTCGTGCCCGAGGACCATGTCGTAGGCAAGCCTGTCATTATTTGGTTCAGCAAGGATCCCGACAAGGGGCTGATTAATGGCATCCGTTGGAGCCGCCTCTTCCGTTGGGTGGACAACATAAAATAGTCAGATGCACTATATTAAATAAGGTAATGAAAAAAGGTAAGGTTCTCCTGATAGCATTGCTATCTATTGTTGCACTCTTGCTAATCGCCCGGCTTTTCGTGGTCGACATCGTGAAAGTGCCCGAGGAGAGCATGTGCCCCAAAGCAGGCGAAATGGCATTAGTCAGCCGTTGGTCATACGGCTACCGACTGCCTTGGAACGCCTCATCGCGCATTTCATACGCCCAAGGCAAGCACGACGATTGGGCAGCCTACAACATGCCTGCCACAACACGTGAGGAGAAGGCTGACACCTCGGACGTCTGTATCGGAAGGTTAGCAGCCATTCCTGGCGACACGATCTGGTATAACAACGAGTCGGGAAGCATCTCTGTAAAGAAAGACCAGAAGAAAGGCTTCTCCCATCCGCTCATCGTGCCTGCCCAAAAGCAAACCATCAAGATCACGAACGACAACATACAGTTCTATGCCATCACCATCATGCGCCACGAACCGGCCAAGGCCAGCATCGTCGACGACAAACTCTGCGTCAGCGGTAAGATGGTGCAACAATACACCTTCCAGCAGGATTACTATTGGATTGTATCCGACGATGCCAAGAACCTGATGGATTCCCGGACTTTTGGCTTCGTTCCTCATGCTTCGCTCATCGGCAAGATAAAATAAAAATCCATGCTCACTCTCCCTTCCACATATCTCGGTCCGATTCCCTTGTTTGCGGCAATGCTGCAAGCTGGCGATGTACAGGTAGAGCAGTATGACAACTACGTGAAACAGACGTTTCGCAACCGCTGCATCATCACGGGGCCGAACGGCATGCAGACGCTCACCATCCCGGTAGAGAAACCTGCGCAGCACAAGTGCCTGATGAAGGACTTACGCATCAGCGACCACGGCAACTGGCGTCATCTGCATTGGAATGCCCTGGAGTCGAACTACGGCAAGTCACCCTTCTTCGAGTTCTATGCTGATGACTTGCGCCCATTCTACACCGAGCATAAATGGGAATTTCTCATCGACTATAACGAGGCCTTGACAGAGAAGATGCTGGAACTGCTCAACATCGACACCGATATAAAGATCAGTCGCACGCAAAGTTACGCCAACGCCGACCTGCACCGATGGGCAGAGCCGAGTGCCATTCTGTCACTCCCATCCGTTCCCTATTATCAGGTCTTTGCTGCTCGCCATGGTTTCCTGCCTCACCTCAGTATTGCGGACTTGCTCTTCAACATGGGGCCAGAGGCTGTGATCGTATTAGGCAAAAATTGTAAATTGTGAATTGTGAATTGTGAATTGTGAATTGCGAATTATGAATTGCTTACTCGACTTACATACTCACACACTAGCCTCCGGCCACGCCTACAACACCATCATGGAGATGGCAAAGGCGGCTTCGGAAAAAGGCTTGCAGTGGCTTGGCATCGCAGAACATGGTCCCAACATCCCCGGAACATGCGACCCGATCTATTTCCGCAACCTGCACGTCGTGCCACGTCAGATGTATGGTGTGAACCTTCTCTTGGGTGCTGAACTCAATATCCTCGACACCAAAGGCACGCTCGATCTTGACGAGTATTACTACAAGAATTGCCTCGACTTGCGCATTGCCGGCATCCATCGCCTGTGCTGGACGCCCGGCACGCCCGAGGAGAACACCGAGGGCATGATCACCGCGATACGCAATCCCTACGTCGACATCATTAGCCATCCTGGCGACGGCACGGCAGATCTCCTTTTTGAACCCATTGTCCTCGCTGCCAAGGAGAGCCATACCCTGCTCGAAATCAACAACTCATCGTTCAAGCCTTCGCGCCATCTCGATGCTTCGCACGACAACTATCTCGAGATCCTACGTCTCTGCAAGCGCTATGAGGTGCCAGTCATTCTGGGTAGCGACGCGCACTTCTGCACCGACATTGCCAACTATGAGTTTGTATTGCCTCTGCTGCAGGAAACGGAGTTCCCAGAAGCCTTGGTGATGAACCATCAGCCGGAGGCCTTCTTTGAATATCGCGGATTTGCTGTTTATTGACAATTTATTAGCTGCCCGATGCCCCATGCGCAGCCCCTCCCCCTCGGGGGAGGTGTCACGAAGTGACGGAGAGGGGCCACGATATGACCATAAAGCAGATTCTACATAACGAGACATTGAAGAAGAAACTCTACAGCATCATCTTCGAGAGCGACACCAAATTAGGCAAGGCTTTCGACGTATCGTTACTTTGGGCCATCGTGGCCAGCATCCTGCTGGTCATCATCGAGAGCATGCCCGGTATCACGTCTGTTTGGAAGACCGTTTTCACCGTACTCGAATACGTCTTCACCTTCTTCTTCACCCTCGAATACGTGTGCCGCCTCTACTGCTCGCCTAAACCATTGAAGTATGTAGTCAGTTTTTTTGGCATCATCGACTTACTGAGTACCTTACCACTCTATTTGGGATGGATCATCGGTTCGGCACGTTACCTGATGATACTCCGCACCTTCCGACTCATCCGCGTCTTCCGCGTCTTCAAGCTGTTCAGTTTCCTCGAGGAGGGCGACAAACTGATGAAGTCGCTTCGCCTCAGTTCGCATAAGATCCTCGTATTCTTCCTCTTTGTTGTCATCATGACCATCTCTTTAGGTACCTTGATGTATATGGTGGAAGGCAACGAACCCGACACGCAGTTCACCGACGTTCCCACCAGCATTTATTGGGCTATCGTCACGATGACTACCGTCGGTTATGGCGACATCGCTCCTGTCACCCTGATGGGGCGCTTCCTCTGCGCCATCATCATGCTGCTTGGCTACACCATCATGGCCGTGCCGACGGGTATCGTCAGTGCACAGTTCATCCATGACCATCAGAAGAATGCCAAGAAGACACAAATGCCCAAATGCCCCGAATGCGGTTGTCCCTTGCCCGAGGATGCCAATTTCTGTCCCCATTGTGGCAAGGAAATCCCTGCAGAGACGTGGGGAACACGTCCTGTAAGAAAATAATCAGAAAAAACTTACGTTTTATTTTGTCATTTGAAAAAAAGACAATAACTTTGCGGCCAGATTTGGTAACAAAGTGCTGAACCGTGCTGTAAACTTTGCAAAAAGGCGGCACCAAGACAGCAGTTTGTGCAAGGGAATCAGGTGTAAGACCTGAGCTGTTCCTGCAGCTGTAATCCACGTTAGCGAGTTGACAAAACAAAGTCACTGCCCACAAGGCGGGAAGACGTCAGCCTCGGTGGAAAGCCAGAATACCTGCCAAAGTCTAAATTAAGTGATAACATGCTCCCAGGATTTGGAGCCATCATCTTATGATTGCAAGAAGACTAAAAACGCTGACATTGGCTGTTCTGGCTTGTGGCATCTCGGCAGATGCACAAGAGTCCATCGACACCCTCAAGGAGGTTGTCGTGACCGGAACGGGTACGGAGCATCTACTGAAGAATGCCCCGGTACAGACCGAAGTCATCTCACGCAAGATGCTCGACACCTTCGGAGGTAAGTCCATCGAGGAAATCCTCGGCGGACTGACGGCATCGTTTGCCTTCAACGAGGGCGATATGGGTAGTCAGATGCAACTCGGCGGATTAGGCAACACATACATACTCATATTAATAGACGGCAAGCGAATGCACGGCGACGTAGGTGGTGAGAACGACCTTGGCCTCATCGACCCACACAACATCGAACGCATCGAGATTGTCAAGGGAGCGCAGTCGGCTCTCTATGGCAGCGATGCCATGGCCGGTGTCATCAACATCATCACCAAGAAGCACGACAAGGAAGGGCTCTACCTCGAAAACACCACGCGCTACGGTTCCTACAACGACGTGCGCCAGCACAACGGCGTGGGCTTCAAGTTAGGCAAAGTGCAGAGCATGACGAACTTCCAGTTACAGCATACCGACGGTTGGCAGAACACTGCCGAGGAATGGGCCGAAGGTAAGGTGTTGACCGACAGCCGCAACAAGACCGTCAACAAGTACACGAATTGGCAAATTGCCGAGCGCCTCACCTATTCGCCCATCAAGAATCTAGAGTTCTATGCTGATGGCACTTACTACACCAAGCATATCAACCGTCCGCAGGATGGCCTGCATCCCAGTTGCGACGTCTACACCTACGATCTGATGTACCGCAATGCCAGTGCAGCCATTGGTTCTACCTACAAGTTGAACAAGCACGACGTGCTGACACTCGACATCGATTGGAACAAGCACGCCTATTACTACGATTATACAGCCACCACGCTGACCGACGGTTACGACCCTTTGGGTAACTTCACCCACTACTTCCCCTATTTCGCAGGGCAGAAGAATCTGCAAAGCGATCAGCAGCGCATGATGGCTCACCTCAAAGGTGTCTTCACCCTACCCTACGACAACCAGTTCAGCGCCGGCATAGAGTATCGCTACGACTATCTCAACGCACCGATGCGAACCGCCACGGGCACCGCAAGCGATTGGACCACTGCACTCTACGTACAGGACGAATTCAACCTTATCAAGTGGCTGAACCTCACAGCAGGCCTCCGTCTCAACGAGAATCAAGGCTTCGGTTTCCGTGCCACCCCCAAGGTGAGTGCTATGTTCTCGTTCGGCGACTTCCGCATCCGAGGTGGATGGAGCCAAGGCTTCAAAACGCCTACGACAAAGGAACTGCACTATCGCTACCTGCACGTCATGGGCAGCAGCACCTTCTTCAACATGGGCAATACCGACCTCAAGGCACAAACCAGCAACTACTACAACGTGGGTACGGAGTATCGGGGTAAGAAACTTACCGTGTCGGTAACGGGCTATTGGAACCGTCTCGACAACATGATAGCCCTCGTCAACGTGCCTGTCAGCGAGATTCCCAAGGACGTGACATCGGCCTTCGTAGGCGACGGCAGCGGTGAGGTCATTGCACGTAAATACAAGAATATGGAGGACGCACGCACTTGTGGTGTGGATGTCAACATCTCTTACAAGATAACCAGTGAACTGACACTTGGCGGCAACTACAGCTATCTGGATACAGAAGCTCATCAGTACGATGCCTCCAAGAACCGTCTCAAAGAGGTGACAATCGATGGCATGGCGCATCACAAATGGAATGCCAGCGCTACCTGGCAGCACCGTTTTTCCCCCAAGTATCGCCTTGGCATCAACCTCAGCACACGTGGCAGCAGCAAGCGCTATTACCAGAACAACGGCAATGGTCGCGAATTCCAGATTTGGCGCATCAATACCACGCATGATTTCGGACGTGCCGACCGCAAACTGAGTTATCGTCTTGAAGCTGGCATCGACAATCTCTTCAACCGCGTCGACCGCACCATGCATCCCCTTCATCTTGGCACCACCTCTGCCGGCACCACCCTCTTTGCCACCTTCAGCATCAAGTTCCGTCAAGGCAAGGAATTGTCGCTTCGCACTTCATCCAGGAAGAGCAGCAGCAACGAGGATGCCAATGACAGCGAATAATCAAGTAAACGAATGATCGCGCAACCGAACAACCGAACAACCGAACAACCGAATAATCGAAAAATCAAAATATTAACCATTAAAAAAAACAAAAATTACAATGAAAAAGATTTCTATGATGATGATTGCCATGCTGGCCATGATTGCCAGTGCAGTCACTTTCTCATCTTGCTCTGACGATGATGAGCCCGTTAACAACTACACCAAATACCAGAACGCCGTTGACGCTCAGGTTAAGGCTAACAAGAAGCACAACAAGGCTATCCTCCTCGTTGCATTCGGTTCAACCTGGCAGTGCGCCTTCGATGCTTTCGACGCAACCAAGAAGGCATACGAGACAGAGTTCAAGGACTATGATGTATATGTAAGTTACAGTTCTGCTATCTGCATCAACCGCGCTGCTGCCGGTGAGCATGCTGCCGAGGGTGCACAGGTACGCAACTACTACGCTCCCAACTTCTGGTTGCACGCTTTCGGTACTGCTAAGTACGACGAGATTCTGGTTCAGTCTCTGCAGGTTATTCCTGGTGAGGAGTTCAACCGCGTCATCAACTACCTGAAGGACTTTGCCAACAACAACCTGGGTGACCTCGATGACAAATACCTCTCAAAGGTTGAGTTGAAGCTCGGTGCTCCCCTGCTCACCACCAACGAGGGTGAGGGCAACGACGTAGAGGCTACCGCAAAGGCTCTCCACGCACAGTATGGTGCAGAGTTGTCACAGGGTGTTGTTGCTTTCATGGGTCATGGTAACCCCGACAGCTACGACAGCTACAAGGCTAACGTTCGCTATACCGAACTCGAGGAGGCACTGCAGAAGATCAACCCCAACTATTTCGTAGGTACCGTTGACATGCCCGACAACTACAAGCAGGACGTATGGGCTCGCATTCAGGCACAGGGCGTTAGCGCCAAGCACATCTCTCTGCACGCGCTGATGTCTATCGCCGGTGACCACGCTCACAACGACATGGTAGGCGAAGGCGAAGAGTACTGGGATGAGAAGGATGCTGAGAGCGAGGACAACAGCTGGCTCGAGTACTTCAAGAACATCGCACACTACACCGTTAGTGGTCAGGACAATCCTAAGGGTCTGCTCGAGGTTCCCGGCGTGCTGAAAATCTGGATGCAGCACACCAAGGAGGCTGTCGATGGCGACGCTCTCGAGGACTACTACCACTCAATGTTCCCCGAAGATTAATAGAAACCATGACTCCGTGAGGAGTGTAACTATCTGCAAATAAATAATGTTGTATTTTAGAATAGGGCCTTCAGGAAGTGTCTTGAAGCCCTATTCTTGAATAAAACCCATAACCTCACAACCACACAACCTTACAACCTCAAAACCTCACAATGAAGCGCCTCATCCCTTTCCTCTCCATCCTCTTGCTCCTGTCGTGCCATCGTGCACCCACGACGCAAGGTCCCACCACAGCCGATGAACTCTTCTCCAGCCAGGATTCCATCCTTGCCCATGCCGACGAGTACAGCGACACCATCGAGATACGCTACGCCAAAGGCCTCAAGGTCAGCTACGAAACCGATGGCATACACGTCAGCATCAGCAATCCCGACCCTACGGCTCAGCACGCCAAGGCGGAGGAACTCGTCATCACTCAACCCGCCCACCGCTTCGTCGTCACCACGGCCCTTCAGGCAGGTAACTTCGAGGTATTAGGACTGGAAGATCGCATCGTTGGCATGAACTCATTGAAAAACCTCTTCTCGCCACGTCTTAAGGAACAGCTCGGAAACGGGAAGACTCTCCAGATTGGTAAAGAAGGTGACTTCGACATTGAGAGCGTCATTGCCATGCAGCCCGACTTCATCTTCGTCTCAGCCTCCAAGCACGGTGGTTTCGAGGCACTTCGTGACTGCAACATCCCCCTCATCTCACACCACGGCTACAAGGAGACCGATCCCCTTGGCCAAGCCGAGTGGATCAAGCTCATTGGTCTCCTGACTGGTGAGACACGCCGCGCCAATGCCGTCTTCAGCGATATCGAGGAAAAATACAATAAGTTGAAAGAGGAGGCAAAGAACGCTACCCCTTCAGCACAAGGCGCTACCTCTACCCCAACGGGAAGGAAGATTGCCTCAGGCCGACAGATCCGCGATGGATGGTATGTCGTGGGGGGACAGAGTTACATGGCCCGCATCTTTGCTGACGCCGGAGCCGATTACATCATGAAGGACAACGAAGAGTCGGGCGGTACGACAATGGACTTCGAGGCAGCCTACGCCAAGTCCGTCGATGCTGATTTCTGGCAGATTGACGGAGCCTACGACGGTGACTTCACGCTCCAGACCCTCGCCGAGGAAGATGCCCGCTACACCTCCATGAAAGCCTACAAGCAGCAGCACGTCCTCTTCTGCAATCTCTCGCAAACCCCCTATCGCGAGTTGGCAGGTGTACAGCCTCATCTCGTCCTTGCCGATTTCGTCAAGGCATTCCATCCCGACATCCTTCCTCACTACACCCCCACTTTCTATCGTCTCATCAAGTAAGGGTAATAACAGGAACAAAGGGAAAGGGGATTATTTTTATAATTATCTAAATTTTCGTTTTGACAAATCAACGAAAATCACTACTTTTGCAAGCCGAAACCTCGAAAAATCAAAACTCAACAAATGAAAGTCTATACGAAAACCGGTGACAAGGGCCAGACCTCGCTTGTAGGTGGCCAAAGAGTATCAAAGTGCTGCGAGCGACTTGAGAGCTACGGTACCGTCGATGAACTCAATTCACATATTGGCCTACTCATCAGCCTTGCCACCGATGAGGCCGATCGGCTCTTCATGACCGACATCCAGGCTGGCCTCTTCGTCGTGGGCGGCTATCTCGCCACTGACACGACACAGCGTGAGGTGCGCACTGGCAACATCGTCACTCCCGAAATGGTCAGTGCCATCGAGATGGAGATAGACCGCTTGCAGGAACTCCTCCCTCCCCTACGCCTCTTCATTCTGCCTGGTGGCTCAATGGCGGCTTCACAAGCCCACGTCTGCCGCACTGTCTGCCGTCGCGCCGAGCGCTGCATCCTGCGCCTTGCCGAATGCGGTGCAGAGATTGACGAGCAGGTTCTGAGTTACGTCAATCGCCTCAGCGACTATTTCTTCGTCCTGGCCCGCAAACTCAACATGGATGCTGGTGTGGAGGATGTGGTTTGGCGAAGAAAATAACAAAAAAAAATCGACCTGTAAAAAGGTACAAAGGACAACGATAATGAATATGAAGAACATTTTTATATTTGTCTTTACTTTTTCTATGCTATGCATGTCTTTTAAATGTGAAGAACCAGACGATAACTACCCCGCCTTGAGGGTCACTTACGTCAATCTATGCGATGAGCCGGTTTACTTTTCTGCTCACTATATTGATGTACCTGCATATAATACGGATTTAAACTTGGATGATCCACGCTTCACTGCTAGTACCCCAAAGGTTATGCCCAACGACAAAATCACAGAGAGGATACCCGTGGCAGAGCCGCCCTATGAGGAAAAGCACTATAGAATCAGAGCTATCCGAGAGAGTACCTTCCGTCAATTTTCACCAAAAGAAGCATACGAAAAAGACATCTACGACACAATATACCACATTATGCCCGAAGAGATTGAATCAGACAAGAATATTCTGCTGTACTTCAACTCGCCAAAGAAGAATCGAGTAAAAGAGTAATAATATGAAGAAACATGGGGCGCCCCCATCGGTTCAACTAAAACAGAAAGCACATTTTTCATACTTTTTTTCAGCTCTGGCAGAGTGGGAATGAAACAAGGTGTCCACCAACAGTCTTTCTACACAACCCCGACATTAGTGATAATGCTACAATTAACCATAATACCAACATAAAACCTGCAAAAGCGGACGAAAAAGAGAAAAAGAAAACGTTTTATTTTGCAATATAAACGAAGAATAGTAATTTTGCAAAAACAATAAAGAAGAGGCATTATGGCAAACAGAATAGCAAACCCTATCTACGATAGCGTCTTCAAGTTCATGATGGAAGACGAGAGAGTGGCACGCACACTACTATCTGCCCTGCTGCAGAAACAGGTGGTGAAGGTGGAGATGCGTCCGCATGAGTATGTCAATGCCAGACAGGAACGCATATCAATCTTCCGCATCGACTTCGGAGCATACATTCTGGAGGATGACGGGTCGGAGCACCTTGTCATCGTGGAACTGCAGAAGACATGGCGTCCCACCGAGACCCTGCGATTCCGTCGCTATCTGGGCGTGCAGTACCAGAACGAGCGCAACGTTTCCAGCGAGACTGGCGAGCCTCTGCCTATCGTATCTATCTATCTGCTAGGGCACAAAGTCGATGACCTGAAGGAGTCCGTCGTGTATGTCCGTCGCCGCTACTTGGACTACGAGTCATGCGAGATAACGGAGGGCGTACCCAGTCCCTTCGTCGAGCGACTCACTCATGACAGCATCATTGTGCAGATCCCCTATCTGACGGGCTCTGTCCGCAACCATCTGGAAGCATTGCTCAACGTCTTTGACCAATCATACGTCACGGAGGAGAGTAAGCAGATGCTCAACGTAGAGGGACGTATAGAGAGTGCAGACGAGGATGTGCGCTACATCTTCAACCGCCTGGCCTATGCTGCCGCCAATCCCGACGTACGCCACATGATGGATGTCGAGGACGAAATACTCGGAGAATTGGAGGACCTTGACACCACTATCGCAAAGCAGAAGAAGCAACTGCAACAGAAAGATGAGCAACTGTCGCAGAAAGACGAGCAACTATCGCAGAAAGACGAGCAACTGTCGCAGCAAGCGGATGAAATACGCAGGTTGAAGGAATTGCTTGCAGAACGACAACATTAAAATAGTCTATTACGATTCGATGCTTTATCTTAGTGGCAAGGCACCAACCAATCGCCTTCCGGCAAAATGGTACAGAAAAAACATAATGGTAAAGCATTAGGCATTAGTCTATCAAAAACGACAATAGTGAAATTCTTGATTCTACTTGCTACGATGCTCCAATAGCTACAAACGTGAGTTCGACGAATTTGCCTTGCAGCAAATCATCGAAAGAAGTGGTCGGGCTTACGCCCTCGAAATCAACAGAAAATCTTCGAAAAATCCATAACTTTGCTGATTTGTCGTAGATTTTTAGGAGATTTCGAGCGATAGCGACCCTACTAAATGAATTCGTCGAACCGACGTTAAGTATGATAAAAGTTAGGGCTATTTCTTCTTCTCCACATCCTTTTCCTTGGGTGCGACAGTCTTCTTCGTTAGTCCACGGCCTTCGAGCAGGGCATCGATCTTCGGACCACGACCGCGGAAGTTCTGATACATCGTCATGCCATCGTCGATGCAGCCAGGAGCCAGCACCGTCTCCTTGAAACGCTTGGCCACCTCGGGATGGAAGATGTCGCCCGTCTCCTTGAAGGCCTCGAAGGCATCGGCATCCAGCACCTCCGACCAGATGTAACTGTAGTAACCAGCCGCATAGCCACCCATGATGTGGCTGAAGTTCGTCACGCGGTAGCGGGGCAATATCTGTTGCGGCATCTTGCGCGCCTTCATCTGCTTCGTCTCAAAGTCCATGACATCAAACTTGGCAGGAACCTCCTTCAATGTATGAAGATCCATGTCGACGAGGGCTGCAGCAAGGAGTTCAGTGGTAGCAAATCCCTGACCATATTTTGAACTCTCATCGATCTTATCGAGAAGGGTCTGAGGAATCACCTTGCCCGTCTTGTAATGCTTGGCATACACCTTCATCACCTCGGGCTCGAAAGCCCAATGCTCGTTGATCTGCGAGGGCAATTCCACGAAGTCCTGCTCCACACGTCCCGTGGCGTTGTAGTGGGTCTGACGGAAGAAACTGTGGAGGGCGTGACCGAACTCATGGAACATCGTCTCCACGTTGTCCAGTGTCTGCAAGGCAGGCTTGTCGTCCGAGGGCAGCGTCATGTTGCAGACGTTCGTCACGATGGGTTGCACACGCTGCTTGCCGTCATACTGCACACCACGGAAACCGCCACACCATGCACCGGCACGCTTGCCATCGCGGGGGAAGTAGTCGCTGTAGAAGATGGCGATGACGTTGCCGTCGGCATCCACTACATCCCACGACTTAGCCGTTGAGTCATACACGGGATAGTCCTGGGTGCGCTCGTTGAAGGTCAGGCCGTAAAGTTTGTTGGCCACGTAGAAGATGCCTTGCTGCACGTTGTTGATCTCGAGATATTCAGAGATCTCAGCCTCATCGACGTTGAACTTCTCCTTCTTGGCCTTGTCCAGATAGTACATGTAATCCCAGCGTTCGGGCTTACCCTTCACACCGTCCTTCTTCATCTGTGCCTGAATGTCAGCAATCTCCTCGTTGGCCTTGTCGATGGCAGGCTCCCAAATCTGGTCGAAAAGGCTGTATACGTTCTTGCTCTCCTTGGCCATACGGGTAGAGAGTTGCATGGATGCAAAATCCTCATAACCAAGCAACTTTGCTTTTTCGACACGAAGCGCCACGATCTCGCGGGCAATATCCTTGTTGTCGTACTTGTCGCCGTGGTTGCATCGGTTCACGTAGGCATCGTACACCTTGCGGCGCAGATCGCGGTTCTCGCAATACTGCAGAACGGGATTGCAACTGGGGCGCTGCATGTTGAAGGCAAATTTTCCTTTTTGCCCGATGCGCTCTGCCAAGGCAGCAGCCTGCTGTATGTTGGCCTCAGGCAGTCCCTTCAGTTCCTCGCGACTGGCAGCGATGACGTACGACTGGTTGGTGTCGTGCAACAAGTTCTGCGAGAACTGCATCGACAGTTGCGAGAGCTTGCTGTTCAGCTCACGCAACTTAGCCTTGTCGGCAGCGCTGAGCAAGGCGCCACGGTCGGCAAAGCGCTTGTACACCTTTTCCAGGCAGGTACGCTGCTCCTTGTTGAGCCCCAACTTATCCTTTTTGTCATACACTGCCTTCACCTTGGCAAAGAGCGCCTCGTTGAGGTTGATGTCATCGCTGTGAGCCGACATCAGGGGCGACATCTCGCGCTCCAGGTCGAGGAAGTCGTCGTTGCTGTTGCTCTCCGCGATGGTACCCCACACACCCTCCACCTTGTCGAGCAGCTTGCCGCTTTGGTCGAGTGCTACGATGACGTTCTCGAACGAGGGTTCCTCGGGGTTATCTATGATAGCCTGTATCTCAGCCTTGTGCTGTTCCATACCCTTCATCATACCCTCACGATAGTTGTCCATCGTCAGTCGCTCGAAGGGAGGTATCTCATAGGGCGTGCCGAAGCGACGCTCCAGGAAAGGGTTTTGTGCCATAGCCATACTACTCATTGTCAACAGGATTCCAGTCAATAAAGTTTTCATATTTGGTCGTTTAGTTGTTTAGTTGTTTAGTCGTTTAGGGGCTCTTCACTTTTCACTCTTCACTTGTACGTTCTTCCGCTATACACCACTTTCATGATCTTCACGATATCGGCCTTCTGTATGCGGAAAGGAGGATAGGCAGGGTTGTCACTCGTCAGTGTGAGCGTCTCGTCACCCTGCGAGGTGGGCACGATGTGCTTGATCATACGCTCGTTGCCGCGCGTCACGATGAGATAGGTGGCATCGGAATTGATGCGCTCCAACCCATCGAGCGTGCGAACACCCACAATGTCGCCAGGATAGATATAGGGCTCCATGGAGTGACCCGTGACGGGGAAGAAAGCCTCGGCACGCACGCCGGGAATGTAGAGTCCTGTCGTGGGGGTGGTGTAACCAGGTGTCTCCACCTCCGTTTGCCCACCAGTCACAGGCAGTTCATCGTACAGCGGAGTCAGTACGATGCCCTTTTCGCGGGCCTCCTGCTCCGTCATGCTGAAGGCTTCCTGAAATGTTTCCTTGTTCATATTGATATTTATCAAAGACTATTTTGCAAAATTAATGTTTTTTGTCTACATTTGCAAAAGATAATCGCAGAAAACTAAACAAACATATAAAATATGTACAGAAGAAGCATCCTCATACTTCTTGTTGTTTCCATCCTTCACACGATAGGGACTATGGCAGAAACACCCTCCAAGAAGACCGAAAACACCGAGCGTTGGAACATACGTTACGATCGTTTCAATACCACCTTCTTGGACTCTACGAAATTCATCTACAAGGACTTGAAGAGCCGTCCGCACGCA
Organism: Bacteroidaceae bacterium; assembly: GCA_045629085.1. GTDB lineage: Bacteria > Bacteroidota > Bacteroidia > Bacteroidales > Bacteroidaceae > Physcousia. The sequence goes on along the minus strand of JAZQQO010000004.1, from coordinate 36,382 downwards.
GTAGACCGTTGGAATGGAGCCGCTGCCATCTGGTGCCAAGCCACCTACTACGACATGGCCATCTCTGCCTATGAGCGTTCCAAGCGCGAGCATGATCGCAAACATGCACGCCAATACAAGAAGTTTGCCCAACAGCTGCTCGATGGCTGTCACAGGCAGTACGTTGACTTCAACTTCGATGACTGCAACATCAATACTGGCTGGTTTGTCTACGATGACATCATGTGGTGGACGTGTGCCTTAGCCCGCAGCTATAAGGTTTTCGGATGGAAACGCGACCTCGAGGAAGCCAAGCGCAGCTTTTGGCGCGTATGGAAAGGCTCTGAGGTGGTGGGCGACGACGGTTCGTATGCCGACCCTGCACGCGGTTTGGGTGGTGGCATGTTTTGGGAGTGGCAACCCATCGACCGTCCCAAGCCTCATCGACCCGGCGACTTCCGTGCTGCCTGCATCAACTTCCCCACCGTCATCGCAGCCTGTCGACTGCAGGAGATTGAAGGAAAGCAAACAGAAAAGTACAAGGCCATCGAGATCTACGAATGGGCGCATCGCACTTTAGTGCGAAACGGACGCGTTGCCGACGGCATACACAACGGTGGTCCAGAATTCACCGACCACCTCTACAACCAAGCCACCTACATCGGTGCCTCGTGCATGCTCTACCGTCAGACGCAGGACAGCACCTATCTGCACAATGCCTGTCAGGCAGCCGACTACGTATTCCACCACATGACGGACGACCACGGCCTGCTTCGTGTCGAGACAGGTCCCGAGCAAGGCATCTACTGCGCCATTTTCGCGCAGTATCTCCACATGCTCGTTTATGACTTCCACCAGACGCAGTACCTCTCCCTCATACAGCGCCACATCCGCGCAGCGCAACTTCTCCCATCATACGATGACAGCTATACTGCAAGCGGGCTTCCCGCCCTCATGCTGATGTTTCCCTAAAGAAAATAGTTTTATTCCTCGTCGGGCTGCTGGCCGTCGTGTGCCTTCCACATGCACTCGGTAATCTGCATGTCGGTGAAGATGGCCTTGAACGATGATTCCTCGGGCGAGCAAGCGTAGATGCCGAAACGGATTTCGTCCTTGGCTTCGTACATGTGGCAGACGCGCATCTGGCTCCACTCCTGCCCATCGGCAGAACACTCGATGCAGAAATCATCCTCGCGGCGTGAGAGGCGGTACCACATCTCCTTCACGTCGGCAGGGATGGCTGTCGTGGCCCAGTCGCTGTAGCCATTGTTGGTGGCCACGCTTCCCAGATGCTGGAACTGCTCGTTCTCATACTCGATGCTGCCCTTCAGCCAGTTGTCCGAGTCGAGGTACATCACCACGCCGCACTGGTCGAAGCGGTGGTGGCTCTCCGTGAAATTGGTCTTAACCACGAAACTGAAGAATTTTTCCTTGGTGCTGACCTGCAGCACGGGCGCATTGTCGTTGCGGAAATGGTAATAGGTGCGCTGCCAGAGGTCGGTGGCGGGCTTGGTGACGATCTCTATCGTGTCGCCCTTAATCTGGAAACTCTCGGGCTGGCGTGTCCACTCGAAGTCGGCGAGGTTGAGTACGTCCTTTCCCTTCAATACGTTGGCCACCACGTCGATGGAGTCGGTGGCTGCTTGCTCAGAATTCATGTTGCTGGTCTCTGTTTTGCTGGAGGTACATGCCATCATCGATGCGGCAAGTACGGTGTAAATGATTTTTTTCATTATCTTCTTATTTTATTTCCATAGTTGCAAAGGTAAGGATTTTTTTACAGAATACGAAAAAAAGCGCTTTTTTTCCTTAGTTATTAAAATTGTTTTGTATCTTTGCCCTAGTATTATTGTTTAAAATTATTGTTGTCCGGAAAATGACTCTTCCAAGATTTTGAGTGATAATCTGACATGATAAGGTCTTATTAGAAACCAAAAATAGCACAAAAATGGCAAAGAATATAAATGATCATTGCAATCGCTTTGGGAAAATTATCTTTGTGCCATTTTGTGCTATTGAACGTTAACCTCTGACGTTATAAAACGCGATGAATACGGTGTTTTACTTCTTCAGCACCACCTTGCCGCTGCGTATATACATACCGTGGCGGGCATCACCCTTCACCTCTCGTCCCTGCAGGTCGAAGGTCTTGCCATCGGCGGGCTTGGTGACATACTCCGAGCGGATACCCGTACTGAGATCTACGCTGACCGGCTGGCTCCACTCGCTGTAGGCCTTGTCAACATAGGCACGTACCCTGTAGGTGTAGGCCTTGTTTGCCTTCAGGCTGGTGAAAGTGTGGCTAGTGGTGACGGGGGTCATCACGTTGTCACGCTGCACACGCTTTTCCGTAACATAGCCTGCCTCGATCTGCTCCTCGGTAATATGGCCCTCGTAGGCAGCCATCTCGCTGATGTAGCAACGCTTGTTGCAGAGCAGGGCAAACCACCACTCCTCCGTATCCGTATCGGCCGTCACCGTGACGCGCTGAGGCTCCTTCTCGAGCGGCATCATGCCGCCTATGACGGCTTCGTTGCCCTCACCCATCTCGAGTACCAGAGGCTCGGTATCACTACTGTATGAACGAGCCACGAAGGTGACGGTGATGGTGTGGGTAGTGGTGGGCAGGTAGGGTGAGTAGATGCTACCACCCACAATCTCCTTGCTCACACTGGCACCCAGGCGTATCTCGTTGCGGGGCGTGGTATAGACCTGCATACCATCCCATCCGGGCATCTTGGTGTATGCGTCAAGCCTTGAACTGACATCGACCGTTCCGTTGCTCTGCGTACCGTTATTGAAACCGCTGAAGTCCTCCTTCATCAGGGCTATGTCGTCCAGACTGTAGGTCATCTCCTCAAGGTCGGTAGAGGTCAGTTCCACCTCGTATGCCGTAGCACCCTCCACCTTAGCCCAGTTGGCCGTAAAGGAAGACGCAGACAACACGGTTGCCTCAGTGGCAACGGGTGCGTCAATGCTGATGCCGCCATTGAACGAGAAACTGATCAGGCCGTCCTCCTCGGTAATGAACTCGATGGGTTTGCCCATAAACTTACGGCCGTCGGCGTTGGCATTATTGAGCGTAGCAGCAGGCGAACTCGTATCCGTCAGTTCCGTCTTTTTCTTCGTGCCGGGCCAGGTGTCGCCCACCGCCGACTGCATGGTAGCCATGTCATCGGCAGGAATGATGGTGCAGCGCTGCACCGAACCCGTATTCACCGTATTCTGCGTCCAGGCATTACTGTTAAAGTCAACGTGCAGCACGAGCATGCCGTGAGCGGGGTCGGCGGCATAGAAGCCATTCTTTTGGCGGTTCTCCAACAGATAATACTCATTCTTGTTCTTTGCATTATATATGATGTATGCCTCCGGCTCATCGCCAATAGCCTTCATGCCCTGCACCACACAAGGCGTGTTGAGTTCCTTGGGTGTGAGCCAACCGCAATACATACGCTCGTAACTAGTATAGGGAGCGGGACAGTTGCTGCGGGGGAACATGCCATCGAGGAGGTCGCCGCTGTAGCTACCGTAGTCGAGGAGGTCCCAGACGAACATACCAAAGTTCTGGCTGTCGAGGTCGTACATATCGGGAATGCACATACAATGGCTGAACTCATGACAAGCCATACCGATGCCACTCACCGTGGTACCGCTCTTGCCCGTCAACTCGCTCGACACGGCATACGTGTCCACCTTGACACCGTCCAGAGTCAGCGCACCGGTACCGTCCATATACCTGGCCCCATCCGTCAGCGTGGCCTCATGGGGCCAGATAGTATTGGCAGGGGCATCCATGTTCTCGCCGTAACCGGCATACACCACATAAACCTGGTCTACATAGCCGTCACCATCCCAGTCATACTTGCTGAAGTCCACGCCCTTAGCATCGGCCAGCTTGCAGGCCTCGGCCACCATGGTAGCGGGATACATATCGGTGCCGCTCTGGTCGTTGGCACCATAGTATGACAGTGGTTTACTCACCGTGACGGGGCCTACCACGTCGAAGGTAAGGTCGAACTTGCCATAACTGCAGGCTTTGAAGTAGTCATGCACACTACCGTGCGACATTTCCCCGCTAAAACCCTCTTTGTTAAAATAATCGTCGTAGAAAGCCTGTGAATGGTTGGCTTGCATCTTCGTGTCGGAGTAGTTGACAAGAATGACAAGTCCCTTTTTGCTGCCCGAGATGGGGTTGCTGGCTGCACCCCATTGGGCACGATGCATTCCATCACGCAAACTGGTGGACATGGCAGCCACAGGCATACCGGTCTCCTTGTCCAGGAGTCCGATCTTCTTGGCACGCTCTATACGATGAGCATTGCGCACTGCCATCTTCCTGCTCCACTCCGCTTCAAGGGCGGCTTTGTCGGCCTTCACAAATCGTCCATTGGCGCCCTGAACGTATGCATCCTGAGCGGCATCCACGTAGAAATGCTTGTTCTCATCGCCACACAGCACCACCTCCCTCACCGTACCATCTGCCAGCGTAATGCTACGCTTCACACGTACAGCCGGAGCAGCCATCGACATGGTGGCTGTCAGCCACAGCGCAGCAGCCATCCATTGTTTCATTGTTCTTTTCATTTCTGTATTATTTATTGTTTTTTACGTTTTTCGTTGCAAAAGTATACAATTAAATACAGAAAACTGAAAAAATGAAAGTATATAAATTACGGATACGACAAAATTGCCATATCCGCAAAATTTACCACAGTTCAATCCTCTTCTTCCTCTTCCCCCTCTTCCTCGTTCACCTCGATAAACTGCTTGCGATACACCGAGGGAGTGATACCGACAGTCTGCTGAAAAATCTTAAAGAAGGTGGAAGGAGAACTGAAACCCAAGTCACTCCAGATTTGCTTCAAGGGATAATTGATGTTTTCACGGTCGGAAAGGATGCGGATGGCCTCGTTGATGCGATACGAATTGACAAATTGCAGATAACTCATACCCGTCTTCTCCTTGATGACCTTCGTCAGATAGGTACGGTTCGTATCCAGGCGTTCGGCCACCTTCTCTCGCGTCAGTTGGGGTTCGGTAAAGAGCCGTTCCTCCTCCATGAGTCGGCACAACTCTGCATAAAGAGTGTCGATCTTCTCATCGCCCATCACAAACGCCTTCTTCTCCACCACAACATCTTGCGTCTCAGTCCCATCGGCCTCTGCCGGAGTCGCCTCCTTGCGCTTGGTCAACGCGCTGATTTGCTCCTGCAACTGCTTTTGGCGCTCCACGGCACGCGTATTCTGCAGAACGATCTTCTTGTAAAGCACCTGCCTCCTACGGTAGAAATTAACAATGACCCCCAGTAGCACCAGCAAGATCACGACAACGACACTCATAAGGATGAGCGTAAACCTCTGGGCGGCTATCTGCTCCTGCCTCAGGATGGCCTCCATCTCCTTTTGCTCAATGTCATGCATGATTTCCTGCTCATGCGAGAGGCGCTCCATGCTTACCGTCGCCTGACTTTTCAGTAACGAGTTTGCCTCTTTCAAGCTCTTTATGGCCTCGTCCAACTTACCCATGGCCAGATAGTCCTGAGCCAGCAACTGATTGCAATCTATCAGTTTGTTTGTCATACCTATCTCACTGGCATGGCTCATGGCATGTTTCAGCGTGTCAATGGATTCCTGATACCTGTTCTGCCTGTTCAGTACCTCTGCATACGTGATGAGTGCCTCAACTCCCATGGAAGCCTGGTTGTATTTCTGCGCCAGTTCGATGCTCTTCAGCACCATTTTCTGTGCATTCTCCGCATCCTGCTTGCTAAGCAACATCTTGGCATAGAGCGAGTAAACGGACGAAATATCCTCGTACGGATACTTGTCATAGGTGTCGAGTGCCTCTTTCAGGTATTTCTCGGTCTTCTCATAGTCTTCACGCTCGTAATAGTAGGTGGCCATGTAGTAAGTACCCATGGCTATCTGCTCATTGTTGCTGTTCCTGATACCGTACTCATACACCTCCCGAGCGTTTTCCAACTGCATGTCGCCACCCGTGGAATGCGACAAGGTGAGCAGATTGCCCCGCACACGGTATTGCAGGTCTTCGAAATCGGTCTTCTTGGCAAGTTCCAGACTCTTGAAGAAATATTGCTGTGCCACAAAATTATTGTTCTGCATCAGCGCATGATAGATGCCCCTGGAGTTCAGTACCAAAGCCTTGACGGAATCGTTTGCTATCTTATCGGCATATTCCTCTGCCTTCTCAAAACTGACAAGTGCATCATCGCCATGCCCGAGAAACATCAAGGAGAGTCCGTTATAGAAATATCCGTATGACGCACATCTCATATTACCCGAGTCTTCCGACACCTTCAGCAAGGCTTCCGAAGATTTCTTGAGGTTGTCGTATTGCGACAAACTGCGGGCTTCTTCGCACGCAGACATCAGTTCCTCAATTGACCCGGAAGGTTGTTCTGCCAGCGTAACAGCAGGCAGAAACGTGAGTAATATATATATAATAAGGTGTATCTTCATGAAGTAATCACGAGCCCGAAAATCATATTTTTTGCAAAATTAGAAAAAAAACACCGAAAAACATTCAAAAATAAACTTTTTCAGCACTTTTTGTTACATTTCTATTTCTAAAACGGCAATTTTGTCGCAGGTGTAACACTTAGTTTTGCACCTTACGCGCAAAAGATATAACTTTGCGACCAAATTTTACAAACAAAAAGAAAACAACATGAAGCAAAACTACAAAACAAGACTTCTGGCCCTGGCATTCATGGGCCTTGGCATTCTGGGCGCATCGGCTCAGAGCCTCAAGTTCTACGGCGTAAGAAACAACATGCGCTATGACGATGGCGATGACGCAAAGTCAACATATCTGGGTTGGAACTCCACCACCGGAAAGGCTGAATTCAGCGGCGATTACGGTTTGTGGTCGCTCGAGGCTAGCCGTAGCGGCATAGAGGCAAATCTTGTAAAGTACGAAAATCTGATGTACGGCAACTCCGGCTCTTTCTACTTCAAGGGTCTTATCTACACCATCTTCAGCCACGAGAAAGAGGACAGTGAAGAATGGGAGTTCATCGTTCGCAAGTGGGATGCCAAGACCTACGAGAAACTTGACCAGAAGACATACCCCAAATCATCGAACATCGAGAGCCGTGGCCTCTGCTACAATCCCGTTGACGGCAAGATCTACGGCCTCTTCTACCTCACCGATTTCCCCATCCTCCTGCCCGATGACGAGGAGTACGAGCCTACCGACGACGACATCGAGATGGGACAGACCACCGATGCGGGTTATGCACTCTGCACCATCGACCTCGAGACGATGGAGATCTTCCAGATCACGCCTGGCATCTACTACGAAAACTTCGTGACATTGTCATGCTCGCCCGACGGTCGCATCTTCTCGATGACCAGCAGTGGCGTACTCAATGAGTTCGATCCCAAGACCGGCATGATCATGACCGATGTCACCATCAACGACGAGGGCGACCCCGAAGAGTCGGAGAAGTACGGTCCCAGCGGCGTCGTATCGCAGTTCAAGCGTCAGTGCGCTTGCTTCGACTACAACACAGGTAAACTGTACTGGAATGGCTATGTAAACAGTGGTAAGGGCTACAACGACTGGGGTTCATACGGTCCTCTCTCGGACAAGGAGTGGCGCACCAACGGCAAGTACGACACCGCCCTCTACGAGGTGGACATCGAGACGGGTAAGGCCACAAAGATTGCCAACATCCCCAACCGCATTGCCTTCTCTTGCCTCTGGGTTGAGGGTGGCGATGCCAGCGACCTGGCTCCCGAACCCACTGGCGTCACCCACGTAGAGACCGCAAAGACCAGCAGCCGCATCTACGACCTCTCTGGCCGTCAGCACGCTCGCTTCGTGAAGGGTATCAACATCGTAAACGGCCGTAAGGTGGTAAAATAAGCCTCTCCCCCAACCCCTCCCCCAAAGGGGAGGGGAGGCAAGGAGTTTATAAAAAAAGAGTTCAATATAGTATTCATGTAGCAAAGTCTCAGCAAGAATGCTTGTCCTATGCAGAGATAAATACTACAAGTTTTTAAGCTAAAAAAGAACAATGAAAAATATTAAAATAGCAGCCTTCGCACTGCTCAGCCTATTTGCCACAACGAGTGCAATGGCAGAGGAGAAGACCGAAGGATTCGAGGATGTAAGCATTGTCGATGCTAATGGGAATGCTGTAAGTGGCAACTATACCGCTGGCACCGGAATTTCAAATGGATGGATTGTAAGTGGAGGAAACATTTACGGCGCCCAAGATTACGGAAACTACGGTTTATGGTCAACTGCTCACAATGGCTCCAAGAAGTCTCTTTGTGCTGCATATGGATCATCAAACGCTGCAAACATTATTATTCCTGAAGAACTTTCAGGTACTTTGCACTTCTATGTTCGTAGAACTAGCACAAGCACTAAGTCAAGCTATTATGGCAAGTTGAAGGTTTATACAGTTGAGGATAATGGCTCTGGTAGCTATACAATAAAGTCAACCTTAAAGAATGAGTCTATTTCAACTGCAAGTCAGTGGATTGAGTACACAATTGACTTGGGCGATGATCCTGTCCTTGTAGCATTCAATTTGATTTACCTTGGTCTTGATGATGTAACCTACAACACCTACGAAGCTGCTGCCGGTCCTCGCTTGCAGGTTCTGCAGGGTGGTAAGGCTGTAAAGAGTGGAGCAGCCTACAACTTCGGCCTTGTTGCCGAGGATGCAACCGTAGAGTACACCATCAAAAATGCAGGTACCGAGACAATGAATGCTACGCTTGCTTGCACTGGTGCGTACAGCGTTTCTGATGCTTCTGTAAGTCTCGCTGCTGATGCAGAGAAGACTGTCACGATTACTCTTTCTGCTAGCGCTTTAGGCAGTCAGGAGGGTGCGTTGACCATCTCTCCCGAGGGTCTCGATGCCTTCACAATCAATCTGGCTGGTATCGTTCGTGACCCTGCTAAACTTTATGTTGACTTTAGCGCAACTCCTACCGACTGGACTTTGAATGGTTGGACAATCAACGCTGGCGGCTATGCAACCATTGGCTCTAACTACTATTATTCAAACACTAGCATCAGTTCGAACAAGGCTCTCCAAACCTCTCTGCTGAAGGTAGAAGAGGGCGAGAAACTGTTTATCCGTTACCGCAAGAACTATAACTCTACCTCTAGTTATTATAATGGTATACTCTGCTTCTGGGCATCAACTGATGGCACAATCTGGACAAAGGTAGGTGACAACGTAACAGCCACCGACTACAACGTCTGGAATGAGACGACCATCAGCGGTTTCCCCACTAGCACCAAGTACGTGGCCATCAGCGGCCAATACATTGACATCGATGACTTTTATGGCTTTGCGCTTTCTGCTGATCCTGTTATGACCATCGAAGGCGAGACAGTTACCGACAACGCTATCACTCAAAACTTCGGTAAGTGCAAGGCTGATGCTACCAAGACCTATACGATTAACAATATCGGTGGCGGTGCACTGCATGTAGATTTGGCAAACAGCAACACAACTGACTTCACCATCTCAGAGACTTCGCTCGACGTGGCTGCCGGCGAGAGCGCTACCTTCGACCTTACCTTCAACTTCAGTACCGAGTATGGTACAAAGACATCAGCCGTAACCCTTACTCCCAATGCTGGTGACGTGGTTACCATCAATGTGGCTGCCGCTGCTCAGGATCCCGAGGAGTTCACCGAGGACTTCGAGGATGGCATCCCTGCCGGTTGGACAAACAAGGGATGGACTATTAAGGATGCTCCTTCATACGGCAATGGTACCAAGATGGCTTATAGTGGCTATTCAAATACCAACACGCTTGTTACCCCCCGCCTCCAGGCAAAGGCTGGTGACATCATCGAGATTCAGGCTTTGCAACCTTGGGATGATGAGTATCTTACTCTTGAATACTCTACCGATGATGGCGAGACTTGGGTAGAGGGCTTCTCTGAGGTTCCTGCTGCCAACAACACCTTGCACACCCTCTACTTTACAGCTCCCTCAGATGGCATCTACCTGCTGCGCTTCTCTGGTGGCTACAACTACATCGACAATATCTGCGGTTTCAAACTGGCACAAATTGCCGAGTTCGAGATCACCAGCGATGTGGCAGAGAAGGATGGTGAAAAGAGTTTTGCCGATGACCTCGGAATCGTGACAACCGAGAAGCGCCACACCTACACCGTGAAGAACACGGGTACCGTGGACATCACGCTCGACCTGACTGTTGTCAGCAGCGATGACATCATCAGCGTTGACCCCAGCACCCTGACCGTGCCCATGGGCGAAAGCAAGACCTTCAACGTGGTGGCCACAAACACTGTGTCTGGCGAGACCGAGGCCGTGATCACGATCAAGAACAATCGTGATCTGCCCGACTATACCATCCATGCCACAGCCTTCTGTCCCGATCCCGCAACCATGCTCGTAGACTTCGAGAGTGGCATCCCCGGCAACTGGACCAATGAGGGTTGGACAATCCAGACTCAGAATGGCAGTAAGATGGCCTACTCGTATGCTTCTGACGACAACAAACTCACCACACCTCTGCTTCAGGCAACCAAATATGAGAAACTCTCATTCGATGCCTTCCAGAAGTGGGATGACGAGCCTCTGAAACTTGAGTATTCACTCGACTACGGTCACACCTGGGTGACTGCCTTCGAGGAGGCTCCTGCAGCAAACAACACAAGCAAATCATTCACCTTCCTGGCTCCTCAGACAGGCAAATACATGTTCCGTTTCTCAGGCAGTTACAACTACATCGACAATGTTATCGGCTTTAAGGTTGTAGAGCCCTCAGAACTCGAACTGAAGGCTGTTGACAGCGACAATCTTCACTACGCTACCTTCAGCAGCACCGAGGATGTCATCTTTGCCAAGGGCGTGACCGTCAGCACGGTGTCTGTCGTTGACCACAGCATCGTCATGACCGAGGTGGAGAACGGCTACGTGCCTGCCAACACTGGTGTAGTCATCACGAGCAAAGATGCCACAGCGAAGTACAGCACCATGAGTGCAGCGTCGCAGATCAGCGAGGACAACATGCTGCGCGCTGCCAGCGTAGCCATGACGGGCGAATACAAGTTCTATAAACTCGCCTACAACGACTTTAACGCCAAGACAGATCTCGGCTTCTACTGGGGTGCTGCCGATGGTGCTGCATTTGCAGCCAAGGCTGGCGGTGCGTACCTGGCTATACCTATCACCCAGGCCAGTGTTAAGGGCTTCGCCTTTGCTGGTGACACAGACGCCATCCGTGAGGTGCAGAACGACGCAAACCGCGTAATCTACAATATTAAGGGTCAGCGCATGCAACACATGCAGAAGGGCCTGAACATCGTGAACGGCAAGAAGATAATGGTGAAATAATAAAAGATACTGGAAAATGAAGAAATATATTGCCCCCACTGTTTACCTGAAGAAGATGGCGTACGAGACGCCTTTGGCAATTTCGTATACTGACAATCAGCCCATTGAGGATGACCCAGAGAATAACTTCGTGAAAGAGGAGAATAGACCGACAGGCATCTGGGACCAAGAGTGGTAACTCTGTTGCCAACGGATTGATAAGACTACACAAGAGGATGTGCACGCGTGCACATCCTCTTACTTTTATTTAGCAACCTTCTATATAACTACATCATGCTTTCCGACCTTCCGGTGTTCTACTCCGCATAACGCGTGGAGAAGTCGTGGCGACGAAGGGAGGCATAGTCCACAGGACGGAAATAGGGGGCCATGACCTCGGTGGTGAAGCGGGCTTTCAAGGGGCTGTTGTCAGGGCTGACCAGATAGACCTTGATGAGACCGTCCTCCTCGACATAGCGCAACTTGTAGCCTTTGCACGTGGGATTCTGGGCCCGTGCCTTTGCCTTCCACCGCCCATCGCGCTTGGTGATGTCCAAGAGCCAGAGGGCACCCGTGTCGGTACTGAGACGCGCCCTCACGGTGCCGGAGGGGCTGACGTTGAAGATGTCGGCCACCTTGACGCCTTCGGGCTGGGGCGTGGGGTACGCTACGGTGTAGTCGGGGAGGGCATCGCCCAGGCAGAGGATGTCGATGTTGCTGCCGCAGATCTTGCGGTCGGTGCGCACCAGCACGTTGTCGATGTCCTGACCAGGGGTGTACATGCGGGTCATGCCGCAGGGATGCTCGTCGCTGCCGCAGACGGCCATCATGCCGCCGTGGATGCGGAGGTTGGGCGTGGAGCCTTCTTCGGCATGAAAGAGTTGTCCGTCCAGATAGCGGCTGTCACGCTCGGTGTTGTCGTCGTAATAGATGAATTCCGTGATGTCGAAACCGCCACGGTTGCTGCCTTTCTGCTCGAAGAGGTAGTAACTGGTGTCGGGATAGATCTGCGAACCGACAAAGATACCGCCATGCTGCAGTACGATGCCACGGGTGCCCTTCCACCACTCGCCATCGTCGCGTCGACCCAAATAGCCCGTCCAGAGATGCAGGTTGCAACCGTAGGTGTAGCCGCCCCGAATGTCAAGACCTATCTGTACGCCCATGGCCTCGATGTTGGTGAGACGGCAGTCGGCAGGATCGATGATGATGGCCGTGCAGCCCATAGGGCAGTTGCCGTTGCCAAAGATGGTCATGTCCTCCAGAAAGACCGGACGCGAGCCGCTGCCTTCCACTCTTACACCGCATCCCTCCACGTTGAAGATGCCCACACGGCTAATCATGGTCAGCGTGTGCTGGCGGCAGGGCTTGATGCGGATGCCATCCTCGCGGCTGTGGCACTGGATGTTCAGATTGTCCACGTTGATGCCGCTCTGGTCGGCGTATTCCACCACACCCATTGTGCCGTCTGTACACTCGATGTGCGAGATGAGCCAGGTGGCAGCGGGAGTTACCACGTTGTTGCGCATATAGCCGTCGCCATGCAGCGGATTCTTCAGTTTCAGGGGCTTGTCAACGCGGTAGATTCCGGCAGGGAGGTAGATGGTGCCGCGCTCGGTGTTGGCGTTCACGATGTCGCTGATGTCGACTGAGCCATCGTTGCGGGCTCCCAGGTCGAGGATGTTCAGCATGTAGTTGTCGGCATACGTGCCTATGGTAAATAGCAAGGTGACACAAGCCAGTGCAAGTTTGCGCCAAAGGTAGGTGTTAACCATGGTTTCTGTAGATATAAGTCTATCTGTTTGATTATTTTATTCAACTTTCGCATGTCGCATAATTGGTTAATGAGCAATTAACTCATTAAAAATAGCAGACATACAACTTGCGAAACTTGTATTATTTTACTACAAAGTCGAGCGCCTTGAGGTCCTTGTCGAGTGAAGAGGAGCCGTAGAGAATCTGGTAACGGCCAGAGCGAGTAGAGAGTTCGTCGATAGAGGGGTCGTAGTACTCGAAGGCCTCACCGTCGAGGGTGATTTGTGCCTTTACCGTCTGACCAGGAGCCACCTTGACCTTCTGGAAGCCGCGCAGCGACTTGATGGGAGCCTCGGCGTAGTCGAGAGCCTTGACGTAGACCTGCACGGCCTCCTCGCCCTCACGCTTGCCGGTGTTGGTGACGGGGATGGTGACGGTCACCTTGCCGTCGGCCTTCATCGATGACTTCGAGAGCCTGGCCTTGCCATACTCGAAGGTAGTGTATGACATGCCATAGCCGAAGGCGTAGAGTGGCGTACCGGTGAAGTAGCGGTAGGTGCGGTTCTCCATGCTGTAGTCGAGGAAATCGGGCAGATCGTTGTTGCTGGCATAGAAGGTGACGGGCAACTTACCCGAGGGGTTGTAGTCGCCGAAGATGACGTCGGCCAATGCCTTGGCACCACCCTGACCGGGATACCATGCCTGGATGAGTGCATCGTACTGATCCTCCACACTGCCAAAGGCGATGGCAGAACCTGAACAGTTGACCATGATGACGGGACGGCCGGTGGCGTGCATGGCACGCAGGAGGCGCTGCTGCACGGTGGGCAACTCGATGTCGGCCTTGTCGCCTCCCTCACCCTCCATGCGGGCTGAGATACCGCCGATGACGATGATGGCGTCAGCCTGACGAACGTCGTTCTGGATGTCGGTGTAGTCCACGAGTTTGCGTTCGCAAATCTCGCCACGCAGCATGGCAAAGTTGCTTGTGCCCTTGCTGTACTCGATGCAGAGGTCGTAGGTCTCACCCTCCTTGACGGGGAAGGACTTGTACTCTGCGCCACCACGGCGACCGAAGCCACGACGTGCACCGCCACCCTTGTTCTCCTCGATGAGTTGGCCGTTGACGGTAAGTTTGTAGCCATTGTCAGTAGAAAGCGAATACTTCATCTCGCCGGTGAAGGTGGAGGTGTACTTACCCGTGACGCGTACAGAGAGGCTGTCGTTGTTGATGCCATTTGCAAAGCCCCATGCACCAAAGGTACTGAAGTTGAGTTCGTTGTAGTAGCCTTCAGCGTCAGGATTACCCTTCAGTTCACGATTGTTCCAGAACTCAACGAAGACACCCTTGCCATCGTTGAAATCCTTGAGGTGGTTGATGGTGTTGTAGTCGTCGTTGAGCGTGCAGGCCTTGTGGTAGATGACCTTGGCTCCAGGCAGGGCGTTGCGGATGCCCTCGAGCAGCGAGTGCTTATGGTTGTCGGTGGGGGTGCCGCCGTAGTTACCGTTCAGCAGTTCCACGTCGTCGGCATTGGGACCCACCACGGCGATGGTCTTGATGTCCTTGGAGAGGGGCAGGATGCCATTGTTCTTGAGCAGCACCATGGCCTCGCGAGCGGCCTGTGTGGCCAGGTCGTTGTTGGCCTCGCTGCTGATGACGTCGGGCGTGAGGTTGGCCCAGGGTATCTGGTCGGCAGGATCGAACATACCCAGTTCGAAGCGTCCGAGGAGAGTCTTGCGAAGGTGGAAGTCGAGTGTGGACTCCTGGATGAGACCCTTTTCGAGTGCCTCAGTCAGCACCATGAATACCTTACCGCACTCGAGGTCGGTACCGTTGAGCACAGCGTCGACAGAAGCGTCGAGCGGACCCTTGTGCGTTTCATGCTGCCCCTTGTTGTAGAAGTTGTTGATGGCATCGCAGTCTGTCAGAACGATGGCGTCGTAGTTCCATTTGCGACGCAGAATGTCGACCAGCAGACGGTCGCTTGTGCAGCAGGGTTGTCCCTCATATCTGTTATACGCGCACATCACCTCGCGTACGTTGGCCTTCTTCACCAAAGCCTTGAAGGCGGGCAGGTAGGTCTCCCACAAATCGCGCATCGATACAGAGGCGTTGTAGGTGTGGCGCAGGGGTTCGGGACCGCTGTGCACGGCATAGTGCTTGGCACAGGCATGCGTCTTGAAGTACTTGTCGTCGTTGCCCTGCATACCGAGTACTGTCTGCACGCCGAGTACCGCATTCATGTAGGGGTCCTCACCGCAGGTCTCCTGTCCACGTCCCCAGCGTGGGTCGCGGAAGATGTTGACGTTGGGGCACCAGAAGGTAAGTTCGGGATTTCCAGGATAGTAGGTCACGCCCATGGGTACGTTGAAGATATTGTGGTCGGAACGGTTCCAGTTGGCGCGTGCCTCGTCCGAAACGGTTGAGAAGACGTCGTACATCAGTTTCTCGCTGAAGGCAGCAGCCATACCGATGGGCTGCGGATAGACCGTATAGCCACCCTGACGCACGCCGTGGCAGGCCTCGCTCCACCAGTTGTAGGAGGGAATGCCGAGGCGGTCAACGGAGATGGACTTGTTCATCATCAGTCCCACCTTCTCCTCAGGAGTGAGCAGCGAGATGAGGTTCTCCACGCGTGCCTCGTTGCTGAGTGAGGTGTCCAGGTAGGGATAGGAGCCTCTCCCCCCGCCCTCCCCAATAGGGAGGGAGCTTATGTTTGCTTTTGCTGATAATGCCCCAAGAGTCTTGCCCTCAGCATCGAGTAGTTCCACGCTTCGATAGGTCTTGCCCTCAGCATTCTTGGGATTGAGGGTCACCATCACTTCGGCCGTCTTGCCAGGCATCACCTCGTCATTGGCGTAGTGAGCCGTGATGCAGTCGCAACTCGAAATGGTCTTGGCAATCTTAATAGGCTTCTTGCTGTTGTTCTTGACTGTAAACGTGTGGCACACGGCACCATTGGCGGCCTCGATCGTACCGAAATCCCATTCATAGGTGTCGAATGTCACAGCATTCTTCGTGTTCTTTTGGGCCATCATGTTTCCCCAAGAAAGAGCTGCCAGCGCAGCGCATAGAAGTACTCTTTTCATATCGTTATAAGGTTATATTTTCTATTCTGATTTTGATTACTCCAGCCGGTACATGGGCTTCAACCACATCACCCACCTTCTTGCCCAGCAGTGCCTCGGCAATGGGTGACTTGATGGAGATCTTGCCTTCGCGCATATTAGCCTCGTGCGGATTGACAATGGTGTAGGTCATCTTCATATTGTTGGCGAGGTTGGTGAACTCCACCTTGCGGAGCAAACCGACCGTGTCGCAGTTGAGTATGGAGGTGTCGAGTACCTGGGCGTGCTGCAGTACGTTCGTTTTGAAGCGTATCTGCCCCATGACTCGGCGTAGTTCACGCTTGGCGGCATGATACTCGAAGTTCTCGCTCAGGTCGCCCTTGGCACGTGCCTCTGCGAGTTCGTCCTGCGTGTGTGGCAGTACCACTTTCACCAGGTTATCCAATTCTGCTACAAGCTGATCGTAGCATTCCTTTGACATGTATTCCATATATTTTTGGTTTTTCGGATTTTCGGTTTTTCGATTATTCGGCTAGTGATTCTTCTTGTTATAGCGCAGCCCACTCGGCAATGGCGTTTATGAGTTGGTCGTTTTCCTCGTATGTCTGTATGGCGATGCGGAAGAAGGACTTGTCGAGTTCCTCAAAGTTGGAGGCATCGCGGATGAGTATGCCATGCTCCTGGGCGAGGTAGTCCTTGAGAGCGGCAGCATGGCCGAAGCGAAGGCGGCAGAGCAGGATGTGGGTATCGGAAGGCCATACGTCGATGAAGCCAAGTTTTTTCATTTTCTCAGCCACACGCTCCCTCTCGGCAAGCAGGGCGTCGAGGTCGAAGGCAAACTCGTCGGTGTGACGGATGAGGTAGTGCCCGGCATCGATGGCCACCTGATTGACCGACCAGGGCATGCGTTGGCGGCGTATGGGGTCGAGCAGTTCGGTGCAGCCTGTGAGGTAGCCCAGACGCAAACCGGGAATGGCGAACTCCTTCGTCATGGAGTGTAACATCAGTACATTGGGCAGGTCGACTGCTTCCTTGGCAGTTAGCAGTGGCTCGCGAGTGAATGGAGCGTAACTGGCATCGATGACGAAGGTAACGTCGGGATGCGCCTCTATCTTTGCTATCAGTTCCTCCTTGGGTGTCACGGTTCCGGTGGGATTGTTCGGATTGCACAGCCAGTACATCTCGCCACCCCTGCCGATGGTGTGCCCATGCAGTCGGCATGCGTCGGCATACTCCGCGAAGGTAGGCGTCTCAATGGTCGATGTGCTGCCTCGAAAGGTCTGTGCTATGAGGTATATGGCCTCGGTAGCGCCGTTCGTCACCATCAATTGGTCGGACGACAGGTCCAGCATCGAGGCGAGTTCCCTTTCGAGTGAGATGGGGGAAGGCTCAGGGTAGTTCACAACATAATCGAGGCGATTGGCCAGGTAGGAGAATAATCCTTCGTGGTCAAAATGGTTGTAGACATTCGAACTGAAATTGATGCGGATGTCGCGATAATGATGTATGTCGTCGCCGTGGCCGATTAGCATTTGTTCTTTTAAATTAGAAATTAGGAATTGAGAATTGAGAATTGGGAATTGGGAATTGGGAAGAATGCCCCTTCGAACCTCATAACCTTATAACCTTAAAACCTTAAAACCTCAGCACCTCAAAACCTCATAAATCTTCTTGATGTCCACGTATTGTCGTACATGGTCGGCAAGGAGGTCGTACTGCCGGTCCTTGAAGGTAAAGTAGTCTTCGGGGGCGTTGGCTTTTTCTGTTTCTGAGAGAAATGGCCTCAACAGGTGCTCTATGACAGGCGTATTGTCGAGGATGCCGTGGATGTAGGTGCCAAGGCAGTTCTTGTCGATCAGCACCTGGGGAAGAGGTGTCTGCTCATCGTCGATGGAGGTGGTGATGCCTTGGTGTATCTCGTAACCCCTGCACTCGACGTTGTCAAAGAGGAAGGTGGTCTGCTGCGTGGTCTTCTCGCCGCACATCACGGTGCGTGTGTTGAGCAGTCCAAGACCAGGTAACTGGGAGATGCTGCCTTCCACGCCGTCGGGGTCGCTCACCATTTGGCCGAGCATCTGATAACCCCCGCAAATGCCGATGATGGTCTTGCCGGACTTGTGGGCACGGATGACGGATTGTGCCACACCGTTGCGACGCAGTTCGTAGAGGTCGTCGAGGGTGGACTTGGTGCCGGGCAGGATGATGACGTCGGCCGTCTCGATGTCCTTGGGGTTGCTGGTGTAGAAGAGGTTGACGCGTGGATCGCGCTCCAGAACATTGAAGTCGGTGAAGTTACTGATGTGGCGCAACAGGACGACCGCCACGTTGACTTTGTCCTTGGAGAGCGAGCGGCGTTTCTGTTCCAGTTCCACGCTGTCCTCTTCCTCGATGACGATGTCACGGAACATGGGTACCACGCCAAGGACGGGCACACCACAGATGTCCTCCAACATCCGTCTTCCCTCGTCGAAGAGGCGCAGGTCACCACGGAACTTATTGATGATGATACCCTTGATGCGTTGGCGGTCTTCGGGTGTCTGTAGCATGATGCTGCCGTAGCATGAGGCAAAGACCCCGCCGCGGTCGATGTCGGCCACGAGGATGACGTCGGCATTGGCATGGCGTGCCATGGGAAGGTTGACGAGATCCGTGTCGCGCAGGTTAATCTCCGAAATGCTGCCAGCACCCTCCATCACGATGGGATTGTAGCGGTTGGCGAGACGGTCAAAGGCTTCGTGCACTGACTGGCGCAACTCTTCTCTTCCTTCCTTGCGGAAATATTCGTAGGCAGAACGGTTGCCGATAGGCTTACCGCCCAGCACCACCTGCGTCGTGTGCTCGGAGTTGGGCTTGAGCAGCAGGGGATTCATGTCGGTATGTGGATCCAAGCGGCATGCCTCGGCCTGCACAGCCTGTGCACGCCCTATCTCCAGTCCATCGGGCGTGGCATAGGAGTTGAGCGCCATATTCTGCGCCTTGAAGGGGGCGGGTTGGTAGCCGTCCTGCAGGAAGATGCGGCAGAGAGCCGTTGCCAGGACACTCTTGCCTACGTCGCTTCCCGTACCGCAGAGCATCAGCGGATGTAGAGTTTTCTGTTTCATGGCGCAAAGATAATAATAAATTCACAATTCACAATTCACAATTCACAATTATTTTGTACCTTTGCACGCGAAAATACATATAAAAGCCATAATGAAAAGTTACATTTATGCTATTGTATTGCTGTGTGTCTGTGCGGTAAAGAGTCATGCGCAGACAGACAGTATACGCAATACGGAACTCAATCCAGTGGTCATCACCGGTACGGGAACCTATCACAAAGCCGACAACTCGCCAGTGGCAGTACGCGTCATCACCGCCAAGGAGTTGCAGGATGCCAAGGTGAGCAGTCTGCAGGACGCTCTGTCACGCCTCACCACCAACATTACCACCCATACGAGCGGTATGGGTACATTTGTCAATTTCAACGGCGTGAGCGACGACTACATCCTTATCCTTGAAAACGGTAAGCGCGTAAGCGGAGATGACCGCTGGAGCCGCATCAGTTTGGACAACATCAAGCGCATCGAGATACAGAATGGAGCGGCCAGTGCCCTCTACGGAAGTGATGCCATCGCGGGCGTCATCAATATCATTACTGATGATAGTAAGCGCGAGGTCGAGGTATCAAACACTACCCGTTACACGAGCCATGGTCGACTGGACGAAGACATTAATGTGGATGTCAACGTGGGTAAGTTCTCAAGCTATACCACCTATAATCATAAGGAGGCCAACAATTGGCAGGTCAACCGCTATCAGGAGTTTGACGAAGGAGGTGAGTCGGTGCTGAAACTGACAGGGCGCCCCATGTCGGTGAGCTTCAAGAGCGAGAACCTGAGCGAGAAGTTGGAGTGGCGCTTCGACGACAAGTGGAGTGCATACGTGCGTGGCAACTACTACGACTACCACACCGAACGTCCGCAGGGTGCTATGTATTTCACGCAAAAGGCTACCACTGACAAGACCACTGGGCAGAAGACCTACTCCTATACGGAGAAGCAGGCCTACACCTACGACCTGCACCACAAGTCGTACAACTACGGAGCAGGAGCACGATGGGAGGCCAACAGCCGCACTCATCTCTATCTCGACGTTTATGCCGACAACTTCACCTCGCTCTATGACTACTGGCAGACGGGAGAGAAGGAGGCTTACGACGAGACGCGAAAACGCACACATTATTATAATGAGACGCTGAAAGGCATCTTCCGCCTGGCCGACTGGAACAAGCTATCGGCTGGCATGGAGATGGTGCAGGAGTATCTCAACAGTGCGAGCGACAACATCGACAACGAGCATACCCACACCTACAACCTCTTCGCACAGGACGAGGTGAAAATCGTGAAGGGATTGGAGGGCGTTGTTGGTCTGCGTTATACCTATAACAACAACTTTGGCAGCAACGTCACGCCCAACGTGGCGCTGTTCTACCATATCGGCGGCTTCCGACTCCGTGCCAGCTATGCGGGTGGCTACCGAACGCCTTCGCTCTCGCAGCTCTATGCCACCGACCAGGCCAAGACAACCTCGCGCTACACCATCAACAACACTACGCTTCGTCCCGAGAAGAATCACTTCTGGACGGCTAATGCGGAGTACAGCAACCAGTGGGCAAGCGTAGGACTGACGGCTTTCCTCAACAAAATCCGCGACATGATCAACTACCGCACAATGACGACCGACGAGATTGATGCCGATGCTCACCTCAGCGCCTTGCGCGATGAGGGTTGGACGACCATCCGTCAGCGCGACAACATCGACAAGGCCACGGTCAAGGGCATCGGAATGAATGCCAAGTTCTTCATTCCGGGCGGTGTGACGCTGAGTGGTGGCTACACCTTCACCGATTCGAAGGCAGAGACGATGACGCTCGACACAAAGACGCAGCAGTACGTAGTGACGGAGTCGCCCGTAGACAAGAGCGTGAAGCATGTGGGTCAGGTCAATGTGGCTTGGGACAAGACGTGGGGCTGCTACCACCTCAACGTCAATGTCAACGGTCACCTGCAAGGCGAGCGCTACTCCAGCACCTATGGCTATGCGCCCAAGTATCAGCAGTGGGACCTCAACACTCGCCACATTGTTACGCTTCGCCAGTGCATTCTCGAACCTGGCATCGGCATTGAGAATCTCTTCAACAAGCGCGATACGCGCTATTGGAACTCCAATTTCTCTACCATCCATCCCGGACGCTGCGTTTATGTCAGTTTGGCTATAAAGTACAGAAAGTAATTCATAATTCACTATTCATAATTCACTATTCATAATTCACAATTGACTTTGTCGATCCTCGCAATAAGGAATTTACTTGTACCATGAAACGAATCTATATAGCAGGCATCGGTCCTGGTTCACCCGAAGACATCACTCCCGCCGTCCTCGCCGCTGTGCAGGACAGCGATGTGATAGTGGGCTATAAGTATTATTTTCAGTTCATCAAACCCTATCTGAAGCCTGGCACCGAGTGCGTGGACACGGGTATGAAGAAGGAGCGTGAGCGAGCTCAAGAGGCATTCCGTCTGGCCAACGAAGGCAAAACGGTGTGCGTAATCTCGAGTGGCGATGCTGGCATCTACGGCATGGCTCCGCTGATGTTTGAGATGATGAGGGAAGGGAAGACCCCCACGGACCCTCTCTGCCCTTCGGGCACCTCCCCCATAATGGGGAGGACTTTTATAGGGGAAGATTCGCAAGAGGACAACCCATCAGACAATAGTGACCAATTCCTCCCCATTATGGGGGAGGTGCCCGAAGGGCGGAGAGGGTCTGATATTGAGCTCATCCCTCTCCCTGGCATCAGTGCCTTCCAGAAAGCCGCCTCCTTGCTTGGTGCTCCGATGGGACATGATTTCTGCGTTATCTCGATGAGCGATCTGATGACCCCTTGGGCGTTGATAGAACGTCGCATCAAGGCGGCAGCCATAGGCGATTTCGTCACAGCCATCTACAATCCTAAGAGCCACGGTCGCTACTGGCAGTTGCATCGTCTCGTCGAGTTGTTTCTAAAGGAGCGCAGTGGAGATACCCCTGTAGGATACGTCAAGAATGCTGGACGTGAAGGTCAGGAAGTCTGTGTCACTACACTGAAGGAGTTTGATCCAGAGCAGATAGATATGTTCACCGTGATAATCATTGGCAACAGCCAAAGTTACATTGATGAGCAAAAGGGGTGCTTCATCACACCACGCGGTTATTATCGCGAACAGCGTGAGAAGGGTAAGTGTGTGGGGCAAAACATCATGATTGAGTCGTTCAACACTATACGTAAGGAATTGCAAAACCCCGATATTCCGCTCTGGAAACTATGGCCCATGCTACACGCCATCCATACCACGGCTGATTTCGACATGGAAAACCTTGTGTGGATGGACGCTGAGGCCACCGAGAAGTTGTTTGCCAAGGTGCAGAACGGTACGCTTCGAACCATTGTGACGGATGTCAGCATGGTGGCAAGTGGTATTCGCAAGGGAGCACTCGAACGCCTTGGCATTGAGGTGGTGACCTACATCAACGATCCGCGTGGTGCGGAGATGGCTAAGACACAAGGCATCACACGTGCCCAGGCTGGCATGCGACTGGCTGCCGAGGAGCATCCCGATGCACTCTTTGCGTTTGGCAATGCGCCCACAGCACTGCTCGAACTCTGTGACTTGGTACGCAAGGGCAAGTGCCAACCAGCAGGTATCATTGGTGCGCCCGTGGGCTTCGTCCATGTGTGTGAGAGCAAGCATGCTGCCAAGACACTTAAGCAGATTCCCAAGATCATCATCGAGGGTCGAAAGGGAGGTAGCAACTTAGCCGCTACGTTGGTCAACAGCATCTTGACCTACGATGATGCAGAACAACTGCGTCCGGGAAGAGACGTGTAAATAATTCACAATGCATAATTCCTAATTTTATGAGGCGGTGTACCATCATAGGCATCAGTGATAGTCGCGAGCAATGGTTCGCGCCTGAAGTGCAGGACATTATAGCCCAAGGACGAGTGTTCTCGGGAGGCAAGCGCCATCGGGAGATTATGGAGCGCTATCTGCCTGAGACGATGGAATGGATAGATATCACCGTACCTCTCTCGGGGGTCTTTGCGCAGTACGTGCAATACGACGAGGTAGTCATCTTTGCTTCTGGCGATCCGCTCTTCTATGGTTTTGCGGCTACTGTGCAACGTGAGTGCCCTGAATGCGAGCTCAAGGTCTACCCCACTTTCAACTCTTTGCAGATGTTGGCACACCGCATGTTGCTACCTTATCAGGATATGCACGTCATCTCGCTCACAGGCCGCCCATGGCATAAGTTTGATGAAGCGCTCATCCGTGGCGAAGCACTCATCGGTGTGCTGACCGATCGCAATCACACTCCTCGTACCATCGCACAAAGAATGCTCGAATACGGTTACGACAACTACAAGATGACCGTGGGCGAGAATCTTGGTAATGAAGAAACTCAACGCATAGTCACTATCAAAAACATTCGAACAGACGAGGTGCCTGAATTTTCTGTGCCGAACTGCATCATCCTGCAGCGTACGTCTCAACGAAGAAAGTATTTCGGCATTCCTGAGAGCGAGTTTGCCTTGCTCAATGGTCGTGCCAAGATGATCACAAAGATGCCAATCCGTCTGCTCTCACTCTCCATGCTCGATCTGGCTAACCGCTCTTCATTCTGGGATGTGGGCTTCTGCACGGGCAGCGTCAGCATTGAGGCAAAACGACAGTTTCCGCATCTCAATGTCACAGCATTTGAAGTGCGCGAGGAGGGTCGTGCCTTAATAGAAGAGAATGCGCGTCGCTTCGGCACGCCTGGCATCAACGCCATCATTGGCGACTTCATGGAACTTGATTTACCCAACTCTCCCGATGCCGTATTTATTGGTGGACATGGCGGTCGGCTCGTTGAGATGATTAAGCGTTTGCATGAGGTTATGTTGCCAGGTGCTACGCTTGTATTCAACTCCGTCAGCGAAGAGAGCCACAGAATGTTTCTGGAAGGAGTAGAGCGAACAGGCATGCAACTGATGCCGTCCACCCGCATCGCCCTCGATGACCATAATCCTATTACTATAATGAAGGCAGTTAAAATATGATACGTATAGAAACCATAAACGATGCCGGCAAGAAGTTGGCGGCTGTACTTGAGAAAGAACTCTCATCGCTTCCTTTGGCCTCAGATACCGAGAAGGAAGCCATCATCTTCATCGGTGCTTTGGGCATCTGCGTGCGCAAGATGCAAGAACTCATCCACGACAAATACAGCGATCCTGCGGTGATATGCATCGACTCGACGGGTCGTTACATCATACCCGTATTGAGCGGTCATGTGGGTGGTGCCAACGACTTGGCGCGTCACATTGCCATGATTCTTGGCGGTGAGGCGGTCGTCACGACGCAGAGTGATAATCTCGGTCTCTGGGCTCTCGACACGATACATAAAGACTACGGTTGGACGGTGTCGAAGATGGGACGTATTGCCATGAACAAAGCCATCGCATCCTTCGTCAATCAGCAACCCACCGCGCTTGTCTTGGAGTGTGAGGATGAGGGGACAAAGTACCTGGAGGCAACCTGCCCCACCCATGTACGAATCTACCGTAGTTTTGAGGATTTGACCTCCTCCCTTCGGGGAGGGCAAGGGATGGGGGTCGCCCTTATCATCCTCGTCTCTCCCCACCACCATCCTTCGACAGGCATTCCCACCATTCAGTATTTCCCACCTTGCTTGCACTTGGGTGTCGGTTGTCAGAAGTTAGCCACTACGGAGATTGCTCCGCAGTTGTTGAGCGAGGTGGAACAGGCGGGTTATGCCACACAGTCCATCGCTACCATCAACAGTATCGAACTGAAGAAGGATGAGCCCTTGCTGGCTGAACTGCAGCGCCTCCTGCCTGAGGCCAAGCTCTGCATCTATAAGGCAGAAGAATTGGCCAAGATAAAGATACCCCATCCGAGCGAGAAGGTGTTTGAGGTGACTGGCTGTTATGGTGTGGCAGAGGCTTCGGCCAAGGCACACGACAAGCATTCACGCCTCGTCATCGAGAAGCAGAAGGGCAACATCCGTCAGGATGGCAAGATATGCCACTACACCTTTGCCTTGGCCATGGACGAGACCGTGCAGCGCAAGGGCCACATCGAGATAGTGGGTGCAGGTCCGGGCGACCCCGACTTGGTGAGTGTGCGTGGACGTCGCTTCCTTGAGGAGGCCGACCTTATACTCTATGCTGGCAGTCTCGTGCCTCGCGAACTGACCTTCTGTGCCAAGAAAGGTGCCACGGTGCGCAGTTCTGCCAATATGAACCTCGAGGAACAGTTCCTCTTGATGAAGGAGTTCTATGACAGAGGGAAACTCGTGGTGCGTCTGCATACCGGCGACCCCTGCATCTATGGAGCCATTCAGGAACAGATGGCTTTCTTCGACCAATATGGCATGGACTATCACATCACGCCTGGCATCAGTAGTTTCCTGGCTGCTGCCGCCGAGTTGCGCAGTCAGTTCACCATCCCCGAGCGTTGTCAAACCATCATCCTAACCCGTGGCGAGGGGCGTACGCCTATGCCCGACAAGGAGAAACTACACCTGTTAGCAGCTCATCAGAGTACGATGTGCATCTTCCTTTCTGCCTCTTTGGCTGAGCAGGTGCAGGAAGAACTCTTGGCAGGCGGCTATCCTCCCGAGACTCCCGTGGCTGCTTGCCATAAGTTGACATGGAAGGATCAGCGCATCTATCGCGGACAACTCAAGGACTTGGCCAAGATTATGAGCGATAACAAACTCACCCTTACCACGATGATTGTCGTGGGCGAGGCTATCGATAACCGGGAAGGACTTAGTAAACTCTACGACGAAAAGTTTAGTCATTTGTTTAGACAGTAGGCAGACCCTCTCCGGCCTGCGGCCACCTCCCCCATAATGGGGAGGGATTTTATAGGGGACGGTTGGATGAGTAGAAATTATGAAATTATAAGAGAATAATGTTGTCGAAAGATACACAAGCATCCAAATGTAGCCAATCCCTCCCCATTATGGGGGAGGTGGTGCGAAGCACCGGAGAGGGTCTCCTTATCTTCGGAGGAACCACGGAAGGACGCTTGGCGGTGGAAGTCTGCGAGCAGGCCGGCAAGCCCTACTACTACTCTACGACGAGCAGTTTGCAGAGCGTGTCGATGCTGCACGGCCAGCGATTGACAGGTGCGATGGATGCTGGGCAGATGAAGGACTTCTGCCAGAAGCATGGCGTGCGTTGCATCATCGATGCCGCCCATCCCTTTGCAGAGAACCTGCACCGCACCATTGCTGAGATGGGGCTTCCCATCATTCGTTTGCAACGCTCCTTTGGCGAGGAGATAGAGGGTGTGGAGTATTGCGACGACTTTGCCGATGCCTTGGCAAAGTTGCAAGCCTGCCCGGCTCGTAAACTTCTTGCTCTTTCGGGTGCGAACACCATTGCCAAGTTGCATGACTACTGGACGCAGCATCCCACTATCTTCCGTGTGTTGAATCGTCCGGAGAGCATGAAGGTGGTGGATAAGAATGGGCTTCCGCATGACCACATTATTTATTATAAAGAGAGAGAGGAGTACTTCGGAGAGAAAGGAATTGCCGATCCGTTGCAACCAGGACAGGTTGATGCCGTGACGGGTAGCACCTGCCCTGCCGGCTTGCCGACTGAGGAGGATGAGAAGAACTTGATGCTGCAGGTTGGTTGCGATGCCATTATCACCAAGGAGAGCGGAGAAACGGGTGGTTTCGACGCTAAGGTGCAGGCAGCGCTTTCCTTAGGGCTCCGCGTCTTGGTAGTTCGCCATCCAAGACTACCTTCTGATTGGACTTACGTCAATGGTCGCCACAGTCTCCGGCGAGCCATCGAGCATTTACTGCCCGACTTCTTCCCTCTCAAGACAGGCCTTACCACGGGAGCCTGTGCCACGGCAGCCACGAAAGCTGCATTGCTGAATGTTCTCACGGGAGAAGAATCAGAAGAGATTGCTTTTGCCCTGCCTGATGGTGAGGTGATGAGCATACCTGTTGCATCCGTAGTATCCGAGGGGCAGCATTCGGCTCGTGCAACGGTAATGAAAGACTTCTCTGACGATCCTGACGTAACCCGTGGTTGTATGATCAGTTCTTCTGTCGAATTGCTTGACACAAACAAGATAGAATTCCGGCAAGGAGAAGGCGTGGGTGTGGTGACACTCCCTGGGTTGGGTATTCCCGTTGGAGAGCCTGCCATCAATCCTACGCCGCGCGCCATGATAACAAACGAGATACGCCAACTCACCGATCGTGGCGTAGCCGTCACCATCTCCGTGGAGAATGGTCGGGAACTAGCCAAGCGCACCTTCAATCCCAGAGTCGGTGTGGTGGATGGCATTAGCATCATCGGCACGTCGGGCATTGTCTCCCCTCTCAGCAACGAGGCCTTCATTCAAAGCATCTGCCGCGAACTGGAAGTGGCCAAGGCCATCGGTTGCAAGGAAATTGCCATCGTAGGTGGCAAGAAGGCGGAGGAATACTTAAAGACCCCCCACCCCCCTAAAGGGGGAGAAAAAAACACCGCGCAGCCCTCTCCCCCTTCATGGGAATCGATGGGGTCTGACCCCAACGATTCACTTCGTTGCATCCACTACGGCAACTTCGTGGGCGAGACGCTCAAGGCAGCCCATCGCATGGGTTTTGAGCGTGTGATAGTCGGCATCATGATTGGCAAGGCGGTCAAGTTGGCCGAGGGGCATCTCGACACCCATTCGCATAAAGTGGTGATGAACAAGGAGTTCCTGAGGGAGGTGGCGCGACGAGTGTGTACGGGTACCGAACTTGCGGAATGCCTTCATGCCATCGACCGTATCACCATGGCTCGTGAACTGTGGTCGTGCATGCCATCTGCTTTCTTCGAGGAGATACGTAAGCTGTGCTATAAACATTGTAGAACTGTCTTCCCTGATGGGGAGCTTGAAATACGACTGATATGCGACGAAGTCTTGTGATGATATTGCTCATCTTGAGCATTCCGCTTTTTGCTCTGCTGAACCTTGCGATGGGGTCGGTGGAGATACCCGTTTCCGAGGTCTTTTCCATCCTTTTCGGAGGAGGTAGCGAGAGTGAGGTGTGGACTAACATCGTGATGATGACCCGTTTGCCGCAGACGCTTACAGCCATGGCTTGTGGAGCGGGCTTGGCGGTGGCAGGACTCGAGATGCAGACCGTCTTCCACAATCCTTTGGCAGGTCCGTCCGTCCTGGGTATCTCCTCCGCGGCAAGCCTCGGTGTGGCCTTCGTCGTACTGCTGAGCGGTACGCTGGGCGGTGGCATCATGTCGCGGTTTGGACTTGTGGGCAATACAGCCTTGACGATGGCTGCCATCGTGGGAGCCTTAGGCGTGATGATGCTCATTGTCTACCTGTCGCGTCGTGTGCAGAGTAACGTTACGCTGCTCATTACCGGTGTCATGATTGGCTATATCGCGTCAGCCATCATCGGTGTACTGAAGTATTTCTCTTCGGAGGAGGACATCCGTGCCTACGTCATCTGGGGACTCGGTTCGTTTGCACGCGTCACGGGTGGTCAGGTCTATGTCTTCTGCTCGCTGATGGCCGTGCTCCTGCCCCTCACCTGCCTGCTCGTCAAACCTCTCAATATGCTTCTGATGGGCGAGCGTTATGCCACCAACCTCGGCCTCAACATACGTCGTGCCCGTCTGCTCATCATCTCGTCGGCGGGTATTCTCGTTGCCATCGTCACCGCCTATTGCGGTCCGATCATGTTCCTCGGACTGGCCGTGCCCCACATCTGCCGTGGCCTTTTCCGCACATCCGACCATCGCATCCTCATTCCCTCCACCATCTTCGGTGGAGCCTCCCTTGCCTTGCTCTGCAATCTCATCGCCCGTCTGCCTGGCTTCGAGGGAGCCCTGCCTATCAACTCCGTCACTGCCCTCATCGGTGCTCCCGTAGCGCTGTGGGTGCTACTAAAGAAAAAGACCCTCTCCGGCCGCTAGCGGCCACCTCCCCCGTAATGGGGAGGAAAGACCCTCTCCGCCCTTCGGGCACCTCCCCCGTAATGGGGAGGGATTGTATAGGAGACGGCGCGATAGAGGGGTAGCAAAAAGAGAAATGAATAACTGAAGTTTTCCACCCTTGAACAACAATGTAATTAATGGGCAATTAATAATTAACAATGAGCAATTAATAATGAGCAACAATGTGCGTCCTTTAGCATATCACTGCCCCAGCCTCTCATTAAATCCCATTACTCATTATTCATTACTCATTACTCATTATTCATTGCTCATTATAAGTAATTTACTATCAATTATCAAAGGATGGGAAAGTTTAGTGAATAAGTAATAATAGATAAACATGACAGATAGCCAACAAGAGACAAAATGTAACCAATCCCTCCCCATAATGGGGGAGGTGCCCGAAGGGCGGAGAGGGTCTTTTATCATCGCCGCCGCCACTTCCAACAGCGGCAAGACTACCTTCACGATGGGCTTGCTCCGTGCCCTGCGCGACCGTGGCCTGCGGGTGCAGCCCTACAAGTGCGGGCCCGACTATATCGACACCATGTTCCATCACCTGGCATCGGGACGCGAATCCGTCAACCTCGATACTTTCATGGCTTCGACAGAGCATGTCCGCGACATCTATGAGCGTTACGGACAGGATGCCGACGTGTGTGTCGTGGAGGGGGTCATGGGCCTTTTCGATGGTTATGACAAGTCGCGTGGCAGTAGTGCCGAGGTGGGAGAACTGCTCAACATTCCCGTTGTGCTTGTTGTCAATGCCAAGTCCACCGCCTACAGCGTGGCACCGCTGATCTACGGCTTCAAGCACTTTCGTCCGAGCGTGCGACTGGCGGGCGTAGTGTTCAATATGGTTGCGTCGGATAGTCACTACCGTTTCCTTGCCGATGCCTGCCATGATGCCGGAGTGCCCTGTCTGGGGTACCTGCAGCGCAATGCCGACCTCGTCATTCCCGGTCGCCATCTCGGCCTCACCATCACGGAGCGCGAGAACATGGAGCGGCTCATCGCCCTGGCAGCCCGTGAGGTGGAGGCTCATGTCGAACTCGATAAACTCCTTGCTCTATGAAGATACTCGTTGCTCATGATGAAGCCTTCAATTTCACCTACCGCGCCAACATCGATAGGCTGAGAGAGATGGGTGAAGTGCAGTTCTTTAGTCCGTTGCATGACAATGCTCTTTTTCCCTTCCCATGTGCAGACGCGCCAGCTCACAGCTCCTCTCCTTTGGGGGAGACGGGGGTGGGGCTCTACCTCCCCGGTGGCTACCCCGAACTCTTTGCCTCGCAGCTCTCTGCCAATGCCGACATGCGCCGTGCCATTCGGGACTTTGCTGAGCGTGGTGGCCATATCTTTGCCGAGTGTGGTGGCTTTATGTATTTGTGCCAGGACATCGACGGCGTGGAGATGTGTGGCGTGTTGCCCTTGCGTGCTACGATGCAGAATGCGCGTTTGCACTTAGGTTATAGGCAGATGGAGTGGAGCGGTAGCCTCATCAAAGGGCACGAGTTTCACTACTCCTCCGTCCTACCTACCAGCCTCCCACAAGAAGTAGAGGTCATACGCGGTCAGAAGTCGGCTACAGGGCGCCCCGTCGACACTCCCATCTACCGCTACAAGAATGTCATTGCCGGCTACACGCATTGGTATTGGGGTAATGCTTCCGAAAATCTTTCTAACTTCCCTATGACTTCCCTCTAACTTCCTCTAACTTCTTCTCTAACTTCCCTATAACTTCCCTATAACTTCCTCTTCTATAATCTTATTCCCCCTCGGGGGTTAGGGGGGCTTTGTTTTAGATTGGGATAGGCAAGGCGATAGCCATCGGCAATGCTCGCCCATGGAATCTTGTCATCGGGAACACCGCATTCTACGCGCGTCATGGCGGCCATGATGCGGCAGAAGATGCGCACGGCACGCTGCGTGTTGGGCGGCGGCAGCACTTGGTGGCGGTCGATGCCCGACCACTTCGCTACCTTGGACGCATAGCCATCGGGGTTGTTGCCATCGGAGGCTGGTGCCCACATGCTGACGATGTTTTCGATGGTAAACGGACGGCCTTGCCTCTCAAAACGACCGTGGTATGTCTGCAGGGTCTTGATGGCTGCGCGGTAGCCGTAAGCCATCGATGTGAACTGACAGAATGCCTTGTCGGTCTGCACGGCTGAAAGGCCTTGCCAATCGGCCTCGCTCCTTCGTATG
This sequence comes from Bacteroidaceae bacterium, assembly GCA_045629085.1. Classification (GTDB taxonomy): domain Bacteria; phylum Bacteroidota; class Bacteroidia; order Bacteroidales; family Bacteroidaceae; genus Physcousia. The sequence goes on along the minus strand of JAZQQO010000004.1, from coordinate 4,982 downwards.
TTGAGTGGATTGCTGTTGCGCCACCCTCGCGTCTGTGTGTAGTAGACCATAGTTTTCTTTAGGATTTTGGGATTACTTTCTTATACTGATTCTCGCCTTTCGCGTTATCCTCCACCTGCATGATGACACCCTTCTTGAGCCATCGGTTGATGTTGACGAGTGCGCCGTTTTTGTCGGGAAAACCGCGCTCGCCTCGAATGGCTTGCAGCTGGTTGACGGTGAAGGTGTCGGGCAGTTCGGCAAGGAGCTTGAGCGTGGAGTTGGTGCGCATCTGCGATTGTGCCTCCAACTTGATGCGGCGCTCATTTCGGTTGACTTGGTTGAGCTGCTTGGCGAAGAGTGCCATCTGCTGGTCGAGCACCTCCTGCGCCACCCACACGGCAAAGTCGGCAATGGTCGGCGAGTCGGCCTTCATGACCTTGTCCGTGCCAGCGTTCTTCACTGCCTCCCGATGGTTGAAACGGCGGTCGGTGGCCGAGGCTACAAGGGCAGCACGGAAGCCCATGAGCATGGAGCGTCGGCGCAGCGTGTCGAGGGCGGTGTCCTGTCGGCCTCCGAGCTCCCAAATCCTGATCTGCAAGTCCTGCCAGTCGAGCAGTGCCTTCGTGGTGTTGGGCAGCGAAATCTTGATCTGCAAGTCTTGTGAGCAGAGGTCGTAGAGTGCCATGGCCTCCTCGCGGATGGCCTCCTCCTCCTTCTTCGCTCCCGATGACTTCTTGGGCAGCAGCGGCTTGCCCTGATTGTCCTCCAGCTGCGCAAACATGAAGCGCGTCATCGTGCCGTCCTCGAGGTTGGGGAAGAAGCGGTCGACGGCTCCCCACGTTCCTGCCATCAGCATGCACCATCGCGCTTGGCACACGGCAGCGAAGGAGTTTTCCGAAGCGTAGTCCGAACCGAACTCACCTCCGTCGAAGCCCAGGCGAAGGATGTCCGAAAGGTTCGACCACGAACCGCCCTTCATGCCTTGCGTCAGCGAGTCAAGTTCCTCCGCAAAACTATAAAGGCTCTTGCCCTCCGCATAGTAGGTACGTTCGAGAAATACACGCTGTGAAATCTTGGCTGGCACCTTGCGAATGTGCGTCGTAGGCTCTTCGGGCTGCTTCTTGTCGTTCTTGTGCAGCTTCAACTCTTTCTTGTAGTCCATGAGCGCCTGACGCTCCGCATCGTCATGGTCTTTGATGGGATAGGCCAACAAGGAGTCAATCTTGCGGCACACCTTCTTTCCGCTTGCCTGTGGGGCGGTTAGGATGCAGTAGAAGAGTGGGCTTTCCTCCTCGCCGTCGATGTACTCCGCACGCACGTTGGTGCAGAGGGCACCAAGCGGTGGCAGTGAGCAGAGAATCATGGCGTGGGGGTTGTTGGGGAAACGTCGGGCGATGAGTCGGAAGACGTAGGGCAGCGTCTTGGGCAGCGGGTTACGCAGCTCGTTGCTCACGGCTTGCGTGTCGAGTTCGCCAAGTTCGCCAAGTCCCTTCACTCGCTCGATGGCGGCAAGCAGCGGTTCGGGCATGTTGCGACCTTGTGGTCGGTTCAGTGCGCTCTGGATGGTGCTTTCGCGCTCGGCCTTCGGCATCTCCCACGTCGGCATGACCTGCAGCAGCCACTCCTTCTTGAAGTCGCAGATGTAGCGCAAGTCCATGGCCAACTGATAGAACATGTTATTTCTATTTCCTTGCGCCACACCGCCATAGATACCCTTCGCCTGCAGCCATGCCTCGATGATGTTGGCGTAGCTCATGCCGTCGTAGGCGTCGGGGTAGCGCGCCTCGGCAGTGGTGGCGGCTTGCGCCTCGCCACCTTGCGCCGCCTGCATCGTGGCAAGTCGCTCGCCCAGCCGCTCCACCTGCGAGGGCTGAGGCGACGGCGAAGCGTCGGGGGCAGACGCTGGCTGTTGAATGTTCAAAATCTGTTTCATAAATGTAAATTCTTAATCTTTAATTCTTTTCTCGTAAAACTCATTTCGTTCTCGCCATCGCTGACGGTGACGCTTCGAAGATTGGGGTAGTTAGCCATCGCGTCGAAAGCATAGAGCTCGGCATACTCCTCCCTGCGCTCCTTGTACTTCCTCTTCTGCGCATCGACGTATGAGGTGTCGGCCTTGCGGCCTCCGAACAAATACTGCTCGATCATGTAGATGGCGCACTCGATGCGCGTGAGGGCGTGGGCGGTGTCTTGAAAGGCATCGGTGAATTTCTTCACGTGGGGGTAGTACTTCGTCGGCAGGGCTCTGCCGTCGGCGTTCCTCCTCCTTGCCGCACCCTCCTTCTCCCTCATCTCCTCGCACTCATGGCGCAGCACGATGTGGTTCACTACGTAGTGACTTCGCACATCGCGCAGCTCGGCCATGAGTCCTGTCAGCAGGCTTTTGTCAATTGAATGGTTTTCCATTTGATAACTGATGTTTTGTTAGGGAACGATAAACTCTTGGTACGCTGTGTGGTATGTTTTATCTCCTTGATTTATCATTTTGATTTATCACTGATCCGAGGGCGTAGCCCGACCCTCTTAAAAGCCTTCATTCTGTTTTCGGAAAATTTATCAAAAATTTATGTTAAATCTACCGAAGATGTGATAGACGGTGTTTTTTAAGATCGTCGCCGTTAGCTCCTCGAATCGGTGATAAATATGGGAGATAAATTTTGATGATAAATTTTCTTTCAACCTCCTTCTTATTCCCCCCCGGGGGTTAGGGGGGCTTTAATCATACAGCGTGTCGCACACGTCGAACAGCGTGTCCTCATTGCCGCTGAGAAAAAGCATGCGAGCGATGTCGTGGCATTTCACGTCGTACTGCGGCAACTCCGTGCACAGGGCAAACTCCTTCTGCCCCTCCTCCACCGTCTTGCAGCCTTCGGGCATGAGGAAGACGATGTGCAGACCGTCACCGCTGGGCGACACTTGGGCGTGGACGATGCCGTAGGCCAACTCGCGACCTGCAAAAAGAGTTGACCAGAGAGAAATGGGAGCCTGACACGAACCTAGACCCGAACCCAGACCCCCCAACCCCCTAAAGGGGGAGACAGACACGGAGGGGGAGGATTGGGCTGGGGATGGAGACTCGCTGCCCAACACTTGGTTGCCTTTTAAACCCACTTGGTTGTCTTTCAACCTGCCCCCCATCTGTTTGTCTCCCCCTTTAGGGGGTTGGGGGGTCTGTGTTTGGGTCTGTGTCTGTGTCTGTGTCTTGTCCTCCCACCACTCGCTGACGTGGTCGATGTCGATGTAGCAGAGGCCAGTGGGCTCGGCACTCTCGGCATGGCGCTTGCCATCCTTGAAGGTGGCTGCCCAGCAGACGGCTGAGAGGTCGCGCTTTATCGTTGCCGCCGTGAAGGGGTCAGCGCCGCGGAGCAGTTCCACCGACTTTCCGTTACGCTTGCAGATTGCGCGCAACTCATGCGCGGTGATCATAGTCACGTTTACGTTGCTTGCACGCTGCACGAGGCTGAATCGGCAGTGCTGCATGGGTGTTGATTTCAGTCGGTTATTCATCTGCGTGCCTCCTTTCCGTCGTTCATGAAACTGATTTTCGAGAGCATGAGCGAAAGCTGACCCTCGTACTCGCCAATGCGGCGGTTGTTCAGCAGCTCGGCATCCTGAGGCGTGACGCGGAAGGCGATGCGGATGTCACCCGTCTCCTTGTGCTTCGTCACGCGCATCTTGAAGGCCTTGTCGTAGCGCAGCTTCACCCATTTCGCTTCGATAGGTGTTTTCGCTGGCTCATCCTCTTCTACGAACTCCATCATCTCTTTGCCGCTGGCATCGCCAACATAGCGCAACTGACCTCGCGTGCGGTTCTGGTAGATGGGCAACTCACTCGTAACCTCCAGGCGAACGTCGCCGTGTGTTCTTTTCTTCTTCATATTCTTCAATTACTTGATTATTTACTGAGTTTCTTGATCTCGAGCAGGTGGATGTCGTTGGACTGATAGCTGGTGCCAGTGGTCTTGCTCGGCTGCGTCCTGATGTTGAACTCAACGGCCATGGTTACGAGGTCGCCCGGCTGTAGGTTCTTGACCAGAGAGAGCACGCTCTCGCGCAAGGCAGTGACGCGCAGGTAGTTGTAGCGCACACCCTCGCCCATGTTCAGCTTCACGTTGAACGAGACCGACTCCCAGGGAAGCCCCGTCTTCGGGCTGATGCCTTTGCGCGCATCGCTGACGATGGTGACTTGTGCGTTCTCGATCACGTAGACAGGCTTACCGTCGCTCTTAAGGGTGTCGATCTTGATGTTTGTAATAGGTTCCATTTCTTTTGATGTTTTTTAGGGTTAAACATTCGGAAAAGCGCTTTTCGTGCTGCAAAGGTAATCGGAAGAAATGGAAGGAAAAAGGGAAAAAGAAGAGCGAACTATTTAGCGCATTATTAAGACACCTAAATAATTCGCAAAATAGTTCGCTAAAAATGGGATTTTAACGCAAATCCTCGTAAATCTGTTCGTAAATCCATGTCCTCTTACCGATACTCATGCAAGTACCTTTGATTCAAGAAAAAAGATTTACGAAAAGATTTACGAAAATTTACATTTTAATATAATTCGTTATCTTTCAACCTATTGCAGTACATTTACCAAAGGGAACACCACCTCGGCAATGCGGCATTTCTGCTTGAAGTTCTCATCACGCATGGTGGACGGCTTCTTCCACGATGGCCAGTAGTTGCTGCGCGTCATCATGAAGTCGGCTTGTACGAGGCCTTGGCGATAGGGAATGAGCGCGCGAGGCACTTTCCTGTTGGCTTTCAGTGCGTTGATGAGCGCGGTGGGTGTGAGCGGCTTGCCTTGTTCGGCGCAGAGCATGAGGATGACTACCCAGTCCGAGGGCTTCCCGATGACGGAGGCAGAAAGTGCAGCCTCGATCACATCGTCGAGCGAGGCCGTGATGATGGTGGGGCGCACGTGGCCGAGCAGGCGCAAGGTGTAGAGCATCTCGAGTTCGTCGAGCGTGTCGCGAAGGCGCGACTCAGCCCTAACTATCTCGTTGACA
>JAZQQO010000003.1:0-15802 GCA_045629085.1 Bacteroidaceae bacterium | reverse complement strand
TATGAAGCCAGCCTTCTGCAATACCTCGGTGATGAGTTTGCAACGTGGCATACTGTTGACCGTAAGGATATTGTCCACATCAACACCAACAGGGAAACCTCCAGCATTGGTGATGATAAGTTGGTCGGGATATTGCTTGATTACCACATCGCTCTGAATGTACATCACACGATGGCAGCAAGCATTTAGGATTGCTTCTCGTACTACTTCTCGATTGAACGCAGGAATATCACCAATGCGAAAACCGTCATTGTAATGTTGCAATGGGTTGCTGGCAGGTTGGTTGATGTAATTCCACACAGAATCAACCATTAACACAAGTGGTTCTTGGAATTCCTGACGTGCAGTGTATTCTATCATAGAGTGATAAAGTCGGTACTCTACAGTCACGCGATTGCAATACAGATGCTTGCGAATGGCTTCTGACTTACCAAGAAGAATAAGAGCAGCATTGGTCAGCTGACCTTCTTTGTTCATAAGAGCAAAGTCATGGAGTACCTGCAAAGTTGGTGTGCTCACGAACTCTGGCTTGTTCAAACGCTGGGGATAGCCTTGCTTCATCACGCGGATAGCCTCTTCGTCAAGGTCTTCAAGCGAGAGTCCTTCGCAAATCTTCTCTGAGAAGTCGGGTTCCGACTCTTGCAGAATCTTGAGATACATAGCATCAGACATTGGTTTGAGCTCTTCGCCTACACGCATCAATGGCACGTCTTCGAACTTGAAGACTTTGCCGATAGGACGTGAAGGAACCTCAATCACCAGCACACGGCGATTCTCTTCGTCGTAGAGCTCGTATATCTCTGGACGAATGGTTGTGTCGCGATAGATGTCCGACTCCAGCTGTCCAATGGCATCTTGTGCCTGACGAGTGCCAGTAACGCGATGCGGAAAGTTGTCGTGCATGCCTATGACCAAACGACCGCCACCTTCGTTGCAAAGGGCGATGACATAGCCAAGGATGCAGCGGCGACGATCCTTCGGATTGGTCTTGCCTCGACCATCGTAGGAAACATTGCCTCCTTCGCCCGCCTTGAACTCAACGCGGTCTTCGGATTCACGCATCTGTTGGAGTTGCTGTATGGTGAATTTATTCATTATTGTTGCGGTCTTTACTTTTGTAGATATGGCAATTAGGTATTACTGGTTTGTCTCAACTGCGTGGAGAGTTTTTCTGAATCTACTGCATACTTTCATGGAACTATATCATATGTTGTTCAAGTCGCGTTCTTCTATAACTACTCGTATTCTATTAAGCTTAGCCATATGAAGGTATTGTCAGATAATCGTTGGGGCTAAACACGTATGATTGTTGTGGACTCGCAGCCTTTGGCTGCAAAGTTACCAAATATAAGTGAAATATCGACTTGCTGACTCAAATATTTTTGTAAAATTGTCAAACTTTGACTAAATCGTCAAACTTTTGACTGTGGAAATGACAGGATTCCTTCTTGACGATGGTTCATGAATTGCCGATTTGTTTCTGTGCAAAAAGTAGTTAACTAATGTGAGAATTACGTGTAAAATGATCAAAAAGTATGCGTTTCCTGTCAAATAATGGTTTTTTGATGTGATATGGGGGCTTAGTTAGTGGGAATTTTACTAAATTTGCATCCATAAACATCATCAACAGAGAAACATGAAAGTCATCATCTTAAATGGTAGCCCTAAGGCTGAAGGAAATACTGCCACCGCACTACATGAAGTGGAGCGTGTGCTGAACGAACAGGGAATTGAGACGGAGTGGATTCACGTGGGACATCGACAGATACATGGTTGCATTGCCTGCAACAAGTGTTGGGAGACAAACAATTGCTGCTTTGGTGATGTGGTCAACGAAATATCCGAAAAGATGGAAGGTGCAGACGGACTTGTTGTCGGTTCGCCTGTCTATTTCGCTTCGCCTTCGGGGACACTTCTCTCGCTTCTGGATCGCTTGTTCTATTCCTCACTTCATAAGGACTGGACGATGAAGGTGGGTGCCACTGTGGCCATAGCCCGTAGAGGTGGTGCCACGGCCACAATGGATGTACTCAACAAGTATTTCCTCAAGACGAACATGCCTGTCGTTCCTTCGCAATATTGGAGCATTGCTCACGGCACAACTCCTGGTGAGGTGGTGCAGGATAAGGAAGGAATGCAGACGATGCGCCAGCTCGCCCTGAACATGGCCTTTATGATAAAGTGCTTCCGCCTTGGCATGGAGCAGTTGGGAAGCCCGAAAATTATGGAGGAGTTAGTGGAGACGCACTACATCCGTTGAAGTTTTATTACTCACACTCTTGTTTGTGTTTCTCCTTGCGAGTGTATGTCTTCTTCGACTTGTGAGGATGGTCAGTAGCATGAAATCCTGGTCCAAGCAATTCCATTTGGGCTTCACGATTTCCCTTTCTCATGGCTTTCAGTGCATCTAGGTTGATGCACTTATCCTTTATCTTTTTTCTTTTTTTCATAATAGTTCTAATTTAACTTTCGCTTTTGCTCAGTTTCTGTCGTTTAGGAAATTAGTTGTTTAGGAATGTATGATCAGCCTGCTTATTAGCCAAATGTAACTTCTCCTAAACGACTAAACAACCAAACAACTAAACGACTGCAAGTTAAGTTTAATACTTGTCCACAGGTGCAGCACCCATTTGCATCGTCAGCGTACCGCCTTTCACGACATCCTTGAAGGTGATGTGCTGGTCGTGCAGCTGTGTGCTGCCAAGGGTGAATTGCTGCACGTAGGGTGTAGCGTTAGTGTTATCCTTGGTTATGATGGTGAAGGTCTTGCCCGAGTAGTACTTCTTGCTCAACTTGATGCTTACCTTGTCGAAGAGGCAACTGCCGAGTGAGAAAGAAGGAGTCGTGGCGTTAAGACCTGCTACGTCGAAGAGACCGATGCTTGAGATGACATACCATGCACCGAGCTGACCTTGGTCCTCGTCCTGGCCATATCCATAGCCGTGGATGCCGTCCGTGCCGTAGAACTCGTTGAGTATGGCACGTACCCACTTCTGCGTTTTCGAGGGGCGGTTGGCTTCGTTGAAGAGCCATGAGATGTGGAGGCAAGGTTGGTTGCCCTGGTTGTAGAGCGTCTGCAGACCAGCAAAGGCACCAACCTCCGTACCGCCGCTGAAGATCTTCTTCTGCGAGAGCGTGAAGATGCTGTCTAGACGGGCGTTAAACTCCTCTTCGCCAACCTTCGATACGAGTGCCTTGGCATCGTGGGGAGCATAGAAGGTGTACTGCCATGCATTGCCTTCCTGGAAACCACGCCACACCTCCATGGGGTCGAAGCGATCGATGAAGTTGCCCTGTGCATCCTTTGGGTGCATAAAGTTCTGCTTCGGATCGTAGATGCGTTCCCAACCTTTCGAGAGGTACATGAGTTGCTTGTAGTCAGCATCCTTGCCCAGTTGCTTGGCCATTTGAGCGGTGGCCCATGCAGTGAAGGAGTATTCCAACGTGTGTGAAGCAGAGAAGCGGAACTTCTCAGCCGGTCCGTCGGCATTCTCCACGTGAGGCACGTAGCCGTACTGCACGAACTCCTTGGTGTCTGACTTACCGGCTCCGAAAGGACGGTTGTCGCCCTCCAACTCATTCTTGCGGCATGCCTCGTAGGCCAGTTCGATGTCGAAGTCGCGAATGCCGCACTCATAGGCTGCATTGATCATTAAGGGTAGTTGGTTCGTACCCACGCCCGACACGTAACGGCTGTTGGCCAGACCGTCGCCCAGCCATCCTGCATCCTTGAAGACCTGCAGGTGACTGCTAATGTAGTCGCTGGCATATTCGGGGTAGGCGAGAATCCACAGCTGACCGAGGTTCCACTGGCCACCCCAGAAGGCATCTGTGTTGTAGAGGTTATGTACAGGCTTATTGTCTTTCATGGTCAATTGACCGATGCTGCCATCATGACGGGGATATGCACCGTTGATATCGCTGGCCAGTCCGCGACCCAAGATGGCGTGGTAGAGACCTGTGTAGAACTTCGTTTTATCAGCCTCGTTACTGGTGGTTACCTCGATGCGGCCGAGAGCCTCCTTCCATGCCTTGTGGCTCAGTTTACGTGCCTTGTCGAAGGTCATGTCCTTGGCCTCGCTCTCGCGGTTGAGACGTGCATTGTTGACGGAGGTGTAGGAGATGCCGATGGTGGCTGTAACCTGCTCTCCCTCGGTAGTGGGGAACTCCACGTAGAGGCCTGCGCCAACGCCTGTGGCCTTCTTCAATCCCGTACGTACGTTCTTGCCGTTGAAGGCTCCTACAGTGGTTGGCTTCTTGCTAAGCGTAGCAGAGAAGTAGATGGGCACCTCAGCACCGGGCTGGTACTTCTTGACGTACTCTGGCAAGGTGATGACGTAACCCTCGATGGTGCCGTCGGCTTTGAGTTCAACGCAGGCGTCCTTGACGGCGCCACTCTCGCCCGAGCGGTTGCCGATGTCGAAGAGGATGCGGCTCTGCTCGTTGGCAGGATAGGTGTAGCGTTGGAAGGCTACGCGCTGGGTGGCGGTAACCTCGGCCTTGATGCCATAGTCCTGTAGTTGCACGCTGTAGTAGCCTGCCGTGGCTACCTCCTCATCGTGACTGAAGCGTGACTGGTAGCCGTCGCCCGTTTCATTGACCGTGCCGGGCGTGGTGCGCAAAGGTCCGTTGGCAGGCATCAGTACGATACCTCCCACCTGAAACTCGTGGGTGCAGGGAAATCCGTCAATAGTCTTGTCGCGGTAGTCGTAACCCGTAGCCTCCCATCCGTCCTTGTTGCCCAAGTGACCGTTCGTGCTAGGACCGGGCTTGGCCATTCCGAAGGGCAGAGCACCGGGTGCGAAGTGGAAGTAGCGGCAGTGAGCCGTTCCGATACGGGGCTCGACATAGCGGGTAGGGTCGGTGGATACTGCCTTGGCAGATAGATTGCCAAGGAACATGGCTGCCATGATCAGCAGCATGGCTTTGATTTTATTAGATTGATTCATAGTTTTTTTTTGTTATTAATAAGTGAAAAAGTTTAATTTTAGCACCAACAGCATGAGGCATATCCGTCAGACACCCTCTCGTCGATTATCGAATGTTCTTGCGCATCCACTCCTTCATGATGTGGAAGGCAGGAGCAGGCATGGCACCGTGGTCGTGGCCTTGCATCTCGTAGAGATAGGCTTGCTTGTGACCTACCAGCTTCAGCATGCGCCAGAAGTAAGCCTGCTCCTCGTAGCGGCCATAGAGTTCCGTCTCGCGGTCGCCCGAGATAACGAAGATGGGAGGCGCGTCGGCACGCAGATGAGCCAAGGGAGCATACTTGTCGATGGTGGGGTCGAGTGGCTTGATGCCCTGCTCGCGACGCACGTTGTAGTGCGTGATGCACTGTCCGCTGAATGGGAAGAGTGCCACGATCGAGTCGGGGTCGAGCTCATACTTGGCCAGCCACGTCTTGTCCAGACCCAACAGGTCGGTGAGGTAGCCGCCAGCCGAGTGTCCGCTTACCACGATCTTCTTTGCGCTGCCGTTGTAGGCCTCGATGTTGTTGAACGTCCACGCCAGTGCTGCCGCTGCATCGTCCACGCACTCATCGATGGTGCATTTGGGCAGCAGTCGGTAGTTGGGCGAAACGACCACATAGCCGGCATTCACCAGTTCGTTGGGCAGATGCTTGTTGCCGCCTTCCAGTCCGCCGCCGTGATACCACACCACCACGGGGCAGTCCTTCTTATCCGTTGGATAGTAGATGTCCAGCTTACATCTTTCAGCCGCATATCCCGTTGCGTCATTGCGATAGGGTATGTCGTTCATCTTGTTGTAATGCTGAGCGTTAATGATTAGTGAAATTGTAAACAATATGGCTACGCTCAATAATCTCTTCTTTGTTCCTAAATTTGTTTTCATAGTTTTTCTGAATTTTTCATTGTCAGACTCACCCTGTCTCTTGCCAAGTCCACCTCCAGCACCTTCACCATGACGTGCTCATGCAACGCCACGACCTCCGTGGGATCCTTTACGAATCGGTCTGCCATTTGGCTGACGTGTACAAGCCCCTTGGTATGAACGCCCACGTCGACGAATGCACCGAAGTTCGTGATGTTGCTCACGATGCCAGGCAGTACCATGCCCGGGCGCAGGTCGCTCAGTTCGTGCACTGTGGGGTCGAAGGCAAAGGCCTTGAGCGGTTCGCGAGGGTCGCGTCCAGGCTTGTCCAACTCCTTCATGATATCTTGCAAGGTAGGCAGACCCACCTCTGCGCTCACGTAGTGTCGCACGTCAATCTTCTCGCGCTTCGACTTGTCCTTCAGCAGTTCGCTCACGCTGCATCCCACGTCCTTAGCCATGCGGCTCACCAGTTCGTAGCGCTCAGGGTGTACGGCCGAGTTGTCGAGTGGTTCGTCGCCACCCTGCACACGCAGGAATCCTGCAGCCTGCTCGTAAGCCTTCGCTCCGAGGCGAGGTACCTTCAGCAGTTCGCGTCGGGTGCGGAAGGCACCATGCTCGCGTCGATAGTCCACGATGTTCTGTGCCAGCGTCGGGCCCAGTCCGCTGATGTAGGTCAGCAAGTGTTTCGAAGCCGTGTTGAGGTTCACGCCCACACGGTTCACGCAACTCTCCACCGTCTGATCGAGAGATTTCTTCAACTGACTCTGGTTCACGTCCTTCTGGTATTGCCCTACACCAATGCTCGAGGGGTCAATCTTCACCAACTCGGCCAACGGATCCATCAGTCTTCGTCCTATCGACACAGCTCCGCGTACCGTCACGTCGTAGTCCGGAAACTCCTCGCGTGCCGTCTTCGAAGCCGAGTAGATGCTCGCTCCGTCCTCGCTCACCGTGTAAATCTCGATGCCGTCGGGCAGGTCAAGGTGGTTGACGAAATCCTCCGTCTCACGTCCTGCCGTACCGTTGCCTATGCTGATAGCCTCTATCTTATATTGTTTGACGAGTGTCTGCAGTTTGTTCATGGCCTGCACACGCTCGCTGCGGGGTGGGTGAGGGAAGATGGCCTCGTTGTGCAGCAGGTTGCCCTCGCTGTCAAGACACACCACCTTGCAACCCGTGCGGAACCCTGGGTCGATGGCCAGCACGCGCTTCTGTCCCAAGGGCGACGCCATGAGCAGTTGTTCCAGGTTGCGCACGAAGATGCGTATAGCCTCCTCGTCAGCCTTCTCCTTCGATAGCGCAGCAAATTCCGTCTCGATGCTCGGTGCCAGCAGTCGCTTGTAGCCGTCCTCCACGGCCTCCTTCACACGGTGAGCAGCCTCGCTGTTGCCACGCACGTATTGGCGATCCAACTTGTCAAGCACTTCCTCATTTTCGATGTCGATGCTTACTCGCAGGATACCTTCTGCCTCACCTCGTCGCATGGCCAGCAGTCGGTGGCCTGAACAGCGTCGCAGCGGTTCGCTCCATTCGAAGTAGTCACGGTACTTCTGACCCTCCTCCTCCTTGCCCTTTACCAGTTTGCTCGTTATCGTGGCCGTGCGTCGGAACTGTCCGCGCACCGTCTGGCGCGAGCGTTCGTTCTCGCTCACCATCTCGGCTATGATGTCCTGAGCGCCCTTCACGGCCTCGTCAGCCGTCTCCACGCCCTTTTCCTTATTTATATATGACTTAGCCTTCTGCATCACGGGGTCAGGAAACTGCCGCAGCAGCCACATGGCCATCGGTTCAAGTCCCTTCTCGCGTGCAACTTGGGCGCGGGTGCGGCGCTTCTGCTTGTAGGGCAGGTAGATGTCCTCGAGCTCCGTAGCGTCCCAGCAAGCCTCGATGCGTGCGTGCAGTTCGTCCGTCAGTTTTCCCTGCTGTTCTATGCTGCCCACGATGCTCGCTTTACGCTTCTCCAGTTCCTGCAGTTTCTCCAGCTGGTCGCTCACCTGCGCCACCTGCACCTCGTCCATTCCGCCCGTCCTTTCTTTACGGTATCGGCTGATGAACGGTATGGTGGCCCCCTCCTCAAGCAGTTCCACCGTGTTCTCCACGTACTTTTGTTGTAGGCCGGTACGCTCGGCTATGAGTGATGCGTAGTTCATTCTTTGTTGGTTTTCACTTTGTTAGTCCTCTGTCACCTTGCTCTTGAAGGAGATGCGGGAGTAGACGGGGTCGTGGTCGGAGTAGTCCTGGTCGACGGTGTAGTAGTCCTCGCTCTGCATACTTTGGTCGTGGAAGATATAGTCGATGCGGAATACACCTTTCAAGCCACGGAAAGTGGAGCCGTAGCCGTGACCACCCTCGCGGAAACCGTCCTTAAGTTCACCAAGAAGGGTGTTGTAAGTGTAAGAATAGGGCACGTCGTTGAAGTCTCCGCAGAGCACAATGGGGTAGGGGGAGTTGCGTTTCTCGTTGGCAATGGTGACAGCTTGGCCGCCACGTATGGCACTGTTCATGGTGTAATTGTCGATGAGGTCGCCACGTACGGCAGCGTTGTTGATGGCGATTGTGGTCATGTTGTCATCCTCGTTGATCTCCCCATTGTTTGAGGCTTGATGCAGGGTGCTGTTGATGCCTGTTGTCTCCATGTGCACGTTGAAGACACGGATGGTGTGTGCGTCGTCAATCTGAATGTCAGCCCACATGCCTCCGTTGTTGCTCAGTTCGAACGGCATCTCCTTGTCCTGTTTGATAGGGCGTCGGCTTAGTATGGCCATGTCGTGAGCCAGGGCGTAGTAGGGATATGCATCCTTAAAACGCTCTATCACGGTGCGCTGGTCACCACTGGCTGTGTTGTCAAACTCCTGCAGACACAGGATGTCGGCACCCTCCTTCTGCAGTGTGTTCAGCACATCCATGGCTACAATGCCTGTTGCGTCGCGGTTGAAGCTGCGTACGTTATAGCTGGCTATGGTGAAACTGGCCGTGACGTTGTCGGGCTTGCCTCCAAACTGGAACATTGTGCCGATGTAGTTCAGCGAGCAAAGGATGGGGATTAGGGGTATGGCTGTCAGCCATGAACGGTGTAATGCCCAATAGATCAGTACCAGGAAGTTGGCGAGAATGATGAGAGGAAGAGCCATCGTGCTAAGGGCACGCAGTGTGTGTCCGGCGGGTGTGACGTTGCCTCCATAAAGGCCGATGAAAGTGAAGATGAACAGGATAGCGGTGATGGTCAGCACTATACCGTTGAAATATTGCTTTACTGCTTTCTTTCCCATAATTATGTTGATTATTATTTATGCTCTCTTGGCTTTCTCCCACGCTCCGGTGCCTTTCTTCTTCTTGATGAGATACTTGATGCCACCGAAGACGTTGAGGTTCATGAAAAGGAAGTAGCAGGGGATGTAGGTAATGGTGCGCTTGCGGCCGTGCTGCTCGTCGTTGTAACCGATGAGGGCGAGGAGATAGAAGATGCACTGCAAGGCCCACAGAGTGATGTAGAGGGGGCTGCTCGTCTCAAGCATCAGGATGAGATTGAGCGGGATGAGAGCGATGAGGCAGAAGGGCGTGATGCTCCAGCGCAGGAAGCGATGGCAGAGCAACTGAAGGGAGATGACACCGTGCTTGAAGGGGTTGAGCAGCGCACGGAGCTGCCAGATGCTCTGAAGACCACCGGCTGCGATGCGCACCTTGCGCTTCTTCTCCTCCTGCAGTCCGGCAGATCCCGTCTCACAGGCGTATGCCTCACGGCAGTAGGCTATCTTGAAGCCACGCTGCACGATGCGCATAGACATGATGAAGTCGTCGAGCAGCATGTTGAGATCCATCGGCTCGAAAAGGGCCGTGCGGACGGCAAAGAGTTCGCCGGCTGCACCCATCGTGCTGCATAGCTCGCTGTCCCACTTCTTCAGCGTGGACTCGTATTTCCAGTAGGCTCCCTCGCCACCGGCTGCCACGCCGTCGGTAGAGCGTACCTCGATGCGCTTCTCGCCTGCCACGCATCCCACTTTCTCATCCTGGAAGCAGGTCACGATCTCCTTAATAGCCTCGGCGTTGAGGTTGGTGTTGGCATCGGTAAAGACAACGAGTGGCGTCTTGATGAAGGGGATGGCACGATTGAGGGCTGCCGTCTTGCCCATGCGCTCGGGGCGGAAGAGTACCTCGACCTCGTGGTACTCAGCCAGCTTGTCGTTGGTGCTGTCGTTGCTGCCGTCGGTCACGAAGACGATTTTCAACTTTCCCTCAGGATACTGGAGCGCACGGCAGTTCTTCATCTTGTCAGCGATGACGTCCTCCTCGTTGTAGGCACAGATGAGCAATGTCACCTCAGGCCACTCCCCATCGCGTGGTGGAGCGGGCTTCAAGGGTTTCTTGAATAGCCGCTTGATGCGCACCATGAAATAGAGTAGTACGCCGTAGCCCACATAGGTGAAAACGACGATGGCTGCGCAAATCCAAAATATAATTGCGAGTGCTTGCATGTTATTTTTGCTTTGATTTCTGCAAAATTACGAAAAATGTTTGGTTCGTGCAACATTTTTTTATACATTTGTATAATAATAGGAAAGAAAACCATGTCACTTAAAGAGAAACTAAAAGAAAGCCGACTGAAAAACTTCCTGCTGTGGGCTATGATACATCCCGTGGAGACGCGTCCGCGACTGTGGCTTAGGATGCTGCGACCGCTGTATACCCACTGTGCATGGAGCAGCGTGATACACTGGAGCGCACGTATGGACGTGGTGCCCTTCAACAAGTTCCGTCTGGGTCGTCGCAGTGTGGTGGAGAGCTTCTCGTGTGTCAACAATGCCGTGGGCGATGTGGAGATTGGTGAATGCAGTCGCATAGGCCTGAACAATACGGTGATTGGTCCTGTCAGGATTGGTAGTCACGTAAACTTAGCGCAGGGCATCGTCGTGACGGGTCTGAACCATGGCTTCAGCGATACGGATAGGCGTATTGACGAACAGAAGGTGGTGACGGCTCAGGTCATCATCGACGATGATGTGTGGGTGGGTGCCAACTGTGTCATCACCCCAGGCGTCCACATTGGCAGCCATTGTGTGATTGGTGCCGGTAGCGTCGTGACGCATGACATACCGCCACATTCCTTGGCTCTGGGGTGTCCAGCCAAGGTGGTGAAAACGATTTAATTGAACTTAAGTATATCCATGAAAAAGTTACTATCTCTTCCTCCAAACCTGGTGGAGTGCTTTCACGACATCGAGTCAGTGAGTCGTGAGGAATATTTCTGTACAAACGATCCTGTGGGCAAGAAACTTGGCTCTGGTGGCGGTACTACATGGCTGCTCGAGGCATGTCACAAGGCATGGGCACCAGAAAAGCCGATGATGGACTGGCTGGGACAGGAGAAGCGCATATTGCTGCACGCCGGTGGACAGAGCCGACGTCTGCCGGGCTATGCACCGAGCGGCAAGATACTTACACCCATACCCGTGTTCCGATGGGGCAGAGGACAGCGTATCACGCAGAACCTGCTCTCGCTGCAACTGCCACTCTATGAGCGCATCATGAAGGCTGCACCTGACTCGCTGCACACGCTTATCGCGAGTGGTGACGTCTATATCCGTGCAGGTAAGCTGCAGGCGATACCAGAGGCCGATGTGGTGTGCTACGGCTTGTGGGTAGATCCCTCGCTGGCCAAGAACCATGGTGTGTTCGTTTCCTCGCGTAAGACGCCCGAGGTGCTGGACTTCATGTTACAGAAACCCTCCCTGAAGACGATGGCCGACCTCATGCGCACGCACCTGTTCCTTATGGATATAGGTATCTGGCTGCTCAGCGACAAGGCTGTGGAACTGCTGATGAAGCGCTCGCACAAGGGTGAGGACATTGGTAACTACGATTTATACAGCGAGTTTGGTTGCGCCTTAGGTGCGCATCCCACGATAGAGGATAAGGAATTGAGCAAACTGAAGGTGGCTATCCTGCCATTGCAGGACGGTGAGTTCTACCACTACGGCACAAGCCGCGAGATGATCTCATCGACCGTTGCCATACAGAATCTCGTGTACGATCAGCGTGCCATCATG
Source organism: Bacteroidaceae bacterium (assembly GCA_045629085.1). Taxonomy (GTDB): domain Bacteria; phylum Bacteroidota; class Bacteroidia; order Bacteroidales; family Bacteroidaceae; genus Physcousia. The sequence continues at coordinate 3,923 of JAZQQO010000003.1, read as the reverse complement.
CACTTTGGCGTGAAGCCGCATCCCAGTATCTTCATCCAGAACACCCACAAGGAGATGCCTCTCACCGAGGAGAACCAGAACACGTGGATAGAGAATGCGTGGGTTGGTAGCCAGTGGCACATCACTACGCGTAACATCATCACCGGTGTACCACGCAACGACTGGAACGTGACGCTGCCTGAAGGCGTGTGCGTGGATGTCGTGCCTGTGGGCGAGAAGGAGTATGTGTTGCGTCCGTATGGCTTCAATGACGCCTTCCGTGGCTCGTTGGCTGATGATAGCGTGACTTACCTGGAACGACCCGTTACGCAGTGGCTCAAGGCTCGTAGCCTGACGGCTGACGATGTCGAATGCAACCACGACCTGCAGGCTGCCCGCATCTTCCCCGTCACGGATGACATTGTGGCACTGGGCGAGATGCTTAACTGGATGATACATGACGATGCTGAGGGCGAGGGTGCTACGTTGTGGCGTAATGCCCGCAAGATGAGTGCTGACGAGATTTCTGCCTTCTCCAACCTGCGCCGACTGACAGAACAACGTCGTGAACTGATGGCAGAGAACCTGCCTGCCCTAGCCTCCAACCATCGACAGAGCGTGTTCTATCAGACGGACTTGCTGAATATGGCTAAACTTTACAATGACAATAAGTTGGCGTTGCCAGATGAACTCGATGAGAGCGAGTCGCTGCTCAAGCGTATCAGCGATCAGATGTTCCGATCGCAGGTGCATCGCCTACGTGGCGAAGAGAGCGGACAAGAGGAAGCCAAAGCCTTCGGACTGCTGCGTGAGGGGCTGACTGCCAATGTGTTGTCAAACCGTCAGCAACCTCAAATGTCGGTATATGCCGATCAAATTGTGTGGGGTAGAAGTCCCGTGCGCATCGATATTGCCGGTGGTTGGACCGACACGCCTCCCTACTGTCTGACGAGTGGTGGCAATGTGGTGAACCTCGCTATCGAACTGAACGGCCAGCCGCCCTTGCAGACCTACGTAAAACCTTGTAAGGAATACAAGATCGTACTGCGAAGCATCGACCTGGGTGCTGTAGAGGAGGTGCATACCTTTGAGGAATTGGCTGACTTTGCCAAGGTGGGTTCGCCCTTCAGTATTCCCAAGGCTGCACTCTGTCTGGCTGGTTTTCATCCTCGCTTCTCGGCTTCTCCCGAAACGTCTCTGGAGCGACAGCTGCAGCAGTTCGGTTGCGGTGTGGAGGTGACGTTGCTGTCTGCCATTCCTGCTGGCAGTGGATTGGGAACGAGCAGCATCCTGGCGGCAACGGTGCTGGGTGCTGTAGCCGACTTCTGTGGCTTGGCATGGGATCCTGCGGAGATCTCCAACCGCACGTTGGTACTGGAGCAGTTGCTGACCACGGGTGGTGGTTGGCAGGATCAATATGGTGGCGTGCTTCGAGGCATCAAACTGTTGCGTACGACTCCCGGATTCGATCAGACACCCGAGGTGCGTTGGTTGCCTGACTCGCTCTATACCGATCCCGACTACGCACAGTGCCACTTGCTCTACTATACTGGCATCACCCGTACAGCAAAGCATATCCTGGCAGAGATTGTACGTGGTATGTTCCTGAGTGACAGTACGCGACTGAACCTGCTTGGCGAGATGAAGGATCATGCGATGGATCTCTATCACGCGATTCTTGCCGGACGATTTGAGGAGATGGGTCGCCTGGTGGCTAAGACGTGGCAACAGAACCAGTTACTCGACAGCGGCACGAATCCGGCTGCAGTAGAAGCTATCACGCGTCTCATCGATGATTATTGTCTCGGCTACAAACTACCTGGTGCAGGTGGTGGTGGCTATCTCTACATGGTGGCAAAGGATGTGGAGGCTGCAACGCGCATCAAGGCTGTGCTGAATGCGAACCGTCCAAACAGTTGTGCCCGTTTCGTGGACATGACGCTCAGCAGGACGGGCTTGCAAATCAGCAGAAGTTAAGATGGATCCGCTTAGAAGATGAGGTAGTAGACGACAGGGACGAGTAGGGCGGGAAGGAAATTGACCGTCTTGCAGTCCTTGACGCCAAGGATGCCGAGGCCAGAACTCAGGATGAGGACTCCGCCGACGATGCTGAGCTCCACACGCATGGGTTCAGGCATACCATCGCCACAGCAGTATGCAATGAGGTAGAACATGCCTTGCCAGCAGAAGAGTACGGGAGCGGCTAGCAGCATGATCCAACCGTAGGTAGCAGCGAGGACGGCCGAGGTGACAAGGTCGAGTGTGGCGTTTGTGTAAAGGAAGGTATTGGCGGATTCGTTGATGTCCCATCCTGCACTGGGCGAGAGGTAGGAGAGTACGGGACCGACAATGCTGAAGGTGCCGATGCAATACAAAAGTATTCCAGTAACTAAACCATTCAATGCGTTGTTCTCCTTGCCTTGTCGCTTGTTCAGTTTGTCGTTCATGCGGTCGAGCTTGCCGGAGAGGTCGAGCTTGGTGCCGATGATGCCTCCGATGGCTATGCTGAGGATGAAGAGAACAGGGAATTGGCTTTTCGCCATGTTGGGCAAGGCTGCATTCACGCCAAGAATGATACAGCAGAGACCAAGGCCGTTGAACATTGCCTGCTTGTACTTGTCGCCAATGCCGCTTCGCACAATGGCTCCGAAGGCACCACCAATGAGGATGGTGCTAGTGTTGATTATAGTTCCTAACATGTGTACATTAACAAATTCAATTGTTTTGCAAAAATACTAAAAAACTGATGTTCATGGTGTTTTTAAGCAATAAAAATGATAAATATAGGAACAACTTGTTCGATTTAATTTGATTTGTTCCGTTTTTGTGCAAATAATAAAGGCTACCGGAATGAGTTGTCTTAGTAAGATAATATAGCTTATCCTCTCATTTTTTGTCCAAAAAGCATAAAACCGACCCCCTTATTCGCTATATTGCTACTAAATGCTGCAACTTTTTTCATTTTTTTAGTGTTGATACGATTATTTTTTGTAATTTTGCGCAATTACATATTCTTTTTTATAGCGCGTGCGTCATAACAGTAAAAATATGGATATCACCCCTGTTTCTCAGTCCCTTCAGGCCGAGCAAACTATCGAGTCCATGCCCTTTGTTCATTTGTGTCTTGCTAATATGCAGAAAATTAGTAAAATAACAATGGAGTGGGGTAGAAAGTATCGTGCTGATGAAGTGTATTCAGAAGACATAGTCCTCTCTGAAGGGCAGTCAATTATATCAAGAGTCACACTCCGTGCATTCCGTGTGCTGGATGTGGCTTTTTCGCGTGTCATAGTGCCAGTTTATGCTGCCTAAGCGCGCCTTTATTTTATTAAAATACATCCGTACGCGGACTTAAAGTGTTAAATTTCAAAAAGATACTTTTTGTCTGATGCTCCAAAGGTATATTCATATAGTTCGTAAGGCTCGTGTGAGATCCGCAATAGGTGTCTACCATTTTCTTTTGTATACCGTATAAGAACTGACACCCCTTTACGATAATTAGGCCTGTGATTTTTATATTGACCTAAACCTTCGTGTGGTACAATTCATCAATCGGCACAAGTTTTTCCATTTTTGTGCCATTTTTGGCACAATAAAAGCCCCTGCCGAAGCCCCGTTATTATCCGACTATCATCGACTTACGCCCTTTCATAACCAAAACAACTTAAATACAATATACAATGCGAAATTTCAAAGACCTCAAAATCGCAGTGGCCGGTACCGGATACGTAGGTATGAGCATCGCCACACTTCTTTCACAGCATCACTCAGTGACCGCTGTTGACGTTATCCCCGAGAAAGTCGAGAAGATCAATGCCCGGATTTCCCCCATCCAGGACGACTACATCGAGAAGTTCCTTGCCGACAAAAACATCATACCCTGTGTCGGTAATGAACCCCTCCCCATAGAGGGGGAGGCTGGGAGAGGGTCTTTGACCGCCACC
>JAZQQO010000002.1:0-66012 GCA_045629085.1 Bacteroidaceae bacterium | reverse complement strand
CAACGAATGCATCGAACAAGCGTACAGGAGCATCAGCCTCCACATACTCGTCAATGCAGTCAGGGAAAAGAACCCTCTGTCGTCTGTCTAAACCTTTTTTATATGCCATATCCTTGTGTCTTAATTCTATACAAAGATAAGTAAAATATCTGAGAATAAAGAAGATACAACGTTAAACTAACTTAACAAAACAGACAAAATTACACGGCTGGTCATCTACTTAACCTATGTGGCTATAGTTTTCGGACAGTCTCCCCCCAAAGGAGAAGGGAGACTGGACATAATACCCATCAATCGTATAGATCAGTATCCTTCCATCCTCCAAGCGATAGGCTTCAGGGTTGTGGCCCTTTCCGATGGTGTTCTGCATCTTAAAAGGTCCCCAAGGATGCTGGCTTGTGGCATGGAAGACGGTAGAGTTGCCCCAAAACATGTGGCCTCGGGGGCTGTCCTCTGGCCATCCGCAAGCAAAGAGATGATACAGGCCATCCTCCAAAAGCAGGATGTTACCACCCCAAATGGAGAAACCATCCACCTCGATACCGTTGTCCACCAGTCGAGGCTTCACGGCTTCGCATCCCCACACGTCGCTGCGAAGGTCGTTGCCCTCCATCGTCTCGAAACGATCCATGTAGGCACCACCACGTACCAGCCCTGCCCATTCGGCAGGACGTTCACGCTCCACAATCTGCCCGTGGGCAGTCAGGCCACAGAGAGCCAGCAATATCCAAGAAAGTCTTTTTTTCATATTTTTTTATTTTATTGTCCATACGTCTTACGGTATTCCTGCGGTGTCATACCGGTTATTCGCTTAAAAACCCGAACGAAATACGAAGCGTCTTCATAACCAAGAGCATAGCTCAGGTTCTTCACCGAGATATTAGTAGAGAAGAGCATCAGCTGCGCCTTCTCGATACGTTTGTTGTTGACATACTGCAGTGGAGTGCAATTGGCATGCTGACGAAACAAACGTATGAAATGATCAGAAGAAAGACACGCTACACCAGCCAGTTCATCGATGGTGATGCGGTTTCCCAAATGACTTCGTATGTAGGTTATGGCGTCGTGAATGCGAGGATCGGCAATTCCCAATTTCGGCGTAGCATAGGTGATGAAACGTGAAAGCATCATGTAGACAATGCCACGCGACTCTATCTTCTGACTCAGCGGACGCTGCTTGTTGACAGAGATGCTTTGCAAGAGGGTATGCCCATTGTCGTAGGCATCGGGATTTGACTCAGGCAACTTCAACATAGGGTTGAGTTCGGTGAGTCGGGCAAACAGCCGTTCATCGCCATCGAACGCCTCCACCTCAAAAGGCAGGTCCAATCCCTCCAATTCCGAATCCTTTTCTATTTTCCCATCCTCATACACATGTACATAATAATGTACGAAAGGGCCCTCACACACATTGCTATGCTTCACAAAGGCTGGAATGAAATAGAGATGTCCTGGGCGCAACCAATAGGTGGCCCCATCCTTCAGTATCACCTTGGCCTCCCCGCTACACACATAGTAAATGCGGGCAAAGGGGCTGCACACATCCTGCCAGTTCCAGTCGGCATCGTGACGAGCCAGTCCCACACTGAGTACAAGCGGATGAAGGTTGTCTAAGGTCATAAAAAGGATATTTGTTTGCAAATGTAGTCGTTTTTTTGTCTCGTTATTCCAAAAAAGTCGAAAAAGTACCATATTATCTTTATATTTTACCGATTTCTTATCTGAAAAGTCTCTATCTTTGCAACTGAAAACAGAAAAAATCGACATTTATGAAATCACGCCTCATCGTTTTCCTACTCTCACTCCACCCTGCGTCATCGATTATTATGGCAGCTGTCCTGCTAATGGCAACCAGCGCACAGGCACAAAAGCGAATTGAAAAGCCCAAGACGAACGTGCCCGTCATGCAGGGCAAGTATAAAGCCTCTTGGGAAGGAACAGCCGACTGGGAATGCCCAGAGTGGTTTGAGGACGTGAAGTTCGGCATCTGGGCACACTGGGGCCCTCAGTGCCAGGCAGAACAGGGCGACTGGTACGCCCGCTTCATGTACTACGAGGACGAAAACGGATGGTTCAACCGCACCTACGGCACCGACAAGAGTCTCGGTTTCAAGGAGGTGTGCCGCGACTGGAAGGCGGAGCAGTGGAATCCAGCCTACCTCATCGAGCGCTACTACAAAGCTGGCGCACGCTACTTCATGACGCTCGGTCAGCACCATGACAACATGGACTTGTGGGACAGTCCTTACCAACCCTGGAACACCGTGAACATGGGCCCCAAGCGCGACATCGTGAAGGGATGGCAGGAGGAGTGCAAGAAGTACGGCCTCTACTTCGGTGTGTCGATGCACGGTGCTCATGCCTGGACGTGGTTGGAGAAATCGCAGGATCGCGACGGCAACCTCACCAAGGAAGACGGCAAAGGCAAGTGGTGGGAAGGCTACGACCCACAAGACCTCTACGCCCAGCAGCACACACCCAGCCAGGGATGGCAGGATCGTGGCCGCATACACAGTCAGTGGCACTGGGAAAAAAATACGGGCGTGAGCATGCCCTCGCAGCACTTTATGCAGCAGTTCCAGAACCGCGTCCTGCAGTGCATCAACGACTACACCCCCGACATGCTCTACTTCGACGACACCGTGCTGCCCTTCTATGGCGCCGACGACCAGTACGGTCTCAACATCCTGCAACACTACTACAACCACAGCGCTGCACTGCACGATGGCGAGCAACAAGTAGTAGTAATGGGTAAGATGCTGAACGAGAGCCAGAAGGAGTCAGTGCTATGGGACGTGGAGCGCGGTGTGCCTGACAAGATTCAGCCCAAGCACTGGCAGACTTGCACCTGCATCGGCCAATGGCACTATCAGCATGGCGTGAACTACAAGTCGCCCGATCAGGTCATCGCCATGCTCGTCGACATCGTGTCGAAGAACGGCAACCTGCTCCTCAGCATCCCCATCCGTGGTAACGGTACCATCGACGAGCGAGAGGAGAAAGTCATCGACGGCATCGCAGCATGGATGCAGGTCAACAGCCGCAGCATCTACGGCACTCGTCCTTGGAAGACCTTCGGCGAGGGTCCCTTGGCCGAGTCGAGCCAAAAGCTCAACGACCAGGGCTTCAACGAGGGCAACAACTACTCAAGCAAGGACGTTCGCTACGTCATCAAGGGCGACACCCTCTTCGCCACCATCCTTCGCTGGCCCGACACCAGCACCTTCACCTTCAAATCGTTAGGTTATGCCTCCGAGTACTACAGCGGTAACGTCAAGAGTGTGGAACTCCTTGGCTATGGCGTCGTGCCTGCTACCAAGAACCTCAACGGTCTGACCGTCACCCTACCCGGAACGCGTCCCAACAAAATATGTCCCGTCTTCGCCATCACCTTCAGCGGCGAAGGTGCCATGTCGCACAAAGATCTTATGAAACTCTTCGGCCAGGAGGTCAAGGCACTGAAGAAGCAGGTGGGGCCTAACACGGGGCAGGTGAATGCCGACGAAGTGCAGCACTTCGAGGCTGCGCTGAAGAAGGCAAAGACGATACTTAAAGGCACGGGTAAGTTGCCTGAGCAGACACTTACCGAGATTCGCAAGGCATACTCCAACTTACAGAACAACGCAGTACGCAAGGCCGACGTTCCTGCCGCCGGTGGCACTGACCTCACGGCCTCTCTCCTCGGTGCCAACAAGAACTTTCCACGCCAAGATGCCAACACCACCAGTCGCTTTGGTACGCCCAAGAACTGGACAGTGGAGAACTTCCGCATCCCCTGCGGTCGTGACGGTGTGAAGAATGGCCTCGACAAGAATCCCGGCTACGATTGCCTCATGCTTGGCGTCTGGGATGACAGACAGCGTGCCGAGAGCGATCTCACCAACGCACGTATATATAAAAAGGTGCATCTCAAGCCTGGCCGCTATTATTTCGGTGCCTCGTACGAGACGCACTACAACCTCTCGGACGACTACATCTTCGTTTCCGACCGTCTGCTTCCCAATGCCGACATCCCCGCCAAAGCCATCTGCCATTGGCCCATCAGCCAGTCGCCAAAGGATGCCAAGACGCTATCCGGCATTACATTCGAGGTGAAAAAAGAGGGCGATTACTACCTCGGCTTCCAAGCCAACTTAGCCGACGGATCCACGCAACAGGAGTTCCGCGCCAACAAAGTGATGCTACGCAAGTACTAAGACACCAGTTCGCACACAAAAAAGCGCACCCAAGTTCGGCCTCGGGTGCGCTTAATATTTATATGGAGAGAAATTATCCTCTCAGCTTCTTAAGGCTCTCCTGCAGCGCGGCAACTTTACTCTCAGCATCGCTCTGCTTCTTGCGCTCCATTTCTACAACCTGAGCAGGAGCATTGGCCACAAAACGCTCGTTAGAAAGCTTCTTGAGGACACCTTGTAGGAAGCCCTCGAGACGCTTGATTTCAGCCTCTGCCTTCTGGATCTCTGCCTCCACGTCGATGAGGTTGCCCAGAGGCACACCGAACTCATTGGTGCCGACGAGGAAAGTCTGCGAACCCTCGCCCTTCTGGCTTACCACCTGGATCTCGCCCAGTGCAGCAAGACGCTTGATGAGGATAGAGATGGCCGCGTCGTTGGCTGCGGTCTGGCTCTCGGGAGCCTCGAGCGTCAGCACCTCACGGGGTGAGATATTCTTGCTCTGACGCACGGCACGCACGCCGGAGATAATCTGCTTAGCCTCATCCATCTGCGCGATGATGGCTGCATCGTCGGCACTGGGAGCGGCCAGCTTGAGTTCGCTTACCATGATGCTTTCGCCCTCCTTGCGCTCGGCAATGTGCTGATAGAGTTCTTCGGAGATGAAGGGCATGAAGGGATGGATAACCTTCATGAGTTGCTCGAAGATCTGCAACGTAGCATCCATCGTAGCCTTGTCAATGGGCAGTGCCTTGCCTGCCTCACGATCGTAGTCGGGCTTGATCATCTCAAGATACCATCCTGAGAACTCGTCGGTGAAGAGTTTGAAGACAGCCATCAAGGCCTCATTGAGGCGATACTTCGAGTAGAGGTCGTTGATTTCGGCCACATAGGTACGCATCTGCGCATTCATCCACTCGATGGCCTTGACGTTCTGCACGGGCTGCTCCTGTTCGGCCACTTCCCAACCCTTGACAAGACGGAAGGCATTCCAGATCTTGTTGCAGAAGGCAGCACCCTGCTGACAGAGAGCCTCATCGAAGAGGATGTCGTTGCCGGCAGGAGCGGCAAGCAGCATACCCATACGCACACCGTCGGCACCATACTTCTCAATCAAGCCGATGGGGTCAGGCGAGTTGCCAAGCTGCTTTGACATCTTGCGACCCAGATTGTCACGCACGATACCCGTGAAATATACATTGCGGAAGGGAACATCCTTGAGATATTCCTCACCTGCCATAATCATACGAGCCACCCAGAAGAAGATGATATCGGGACCGGTGACAAGGTCAGCCGTGGGATAGTAGTAGTTGATTTCCTCGTTGCCGGGGTTGTTGATACCATCGAAGAGCGATACGGGCCAAAGCCAGCTGGAGAACCAAGTGTCGAGAGCATCGACATCGTGGCGCAGCATCTCGGCGGTGATGTGCTCGCCATACTGTGCCTTGGCCTTAGCCAGAGCTTCTTCGGCATTCATGGCAACCACAAACTTCTCGTCGGTGCCTTCGCTATCACAGATGTAGTATGCAGGTATGCGATGTCCCCACCACAGCTGGCGTGAAATACACCAGTCATCGATATTCTCAAGCCAGTTACGGTAGGTTGTCACGTACTTCTGGGGATAGAACTTGATCTTGCCTTCGAGTACGGGAGGCAGTGCGATGTCTGCAAAGTGCTGCATAGACAGGTACCACTGCTTGCAGAGACGAGGCTCTACGGCTGTGTCGGGGTTACGCTCGCTGTAGCCAACCTTGTTGACGTAGTCCTCAACCTTCTCCATGAGGCCTGCCTCGCCGAGGTCTTTGCTGATTTGCTTACGCACGTCCATACGATCCATGCCGACGTACATGCCGGCAGCCTCACTGATGGTGCCGTCGGGATTGAAGATATCGATGGTCTCGAGGTTGTGGGTCTTGCCCAGGTTATAGTCGTTGACATCGTGAGCGGGGGTCACCTTCAAGCAACCGGTACCGAACTCGATCTCCACGTAACGGTCCTCGATAACGGGAATGACACGGCCAACCAATGGAACGATGACCTTGTGGCCCTTCAGCCACTGGTTCTTGGGGTCTTTGGGGTTGATACACATGGCGGTATCACCCATGATGGTCTCAGGACGGGTGGTAGCTACTACGGCATAGTAACCTTTCTCGTCCTGGTGCAGCACCTCTCCCTCTTCGCCAGTGGGAACGACGGGATTGACATCAGCATCAGCCACATAGTATTTCAAATGGTAAAGCTTAGACTGCTCCTCACGATAGATAACCTCGATGTTACTGAGAGCCGTTTGAGCCTTGGGGTCCCAGTTCACCATGCGAAGGCCACGGTAGATGAGTCCCTTGTCATAGAGGTCGCAGAAGACGCGGAGCACGCTCTCGCTGCGGGTCTCGTCCATGGTGAAGGCTGTACGATCCCAATCACAGCTGGCACCCAGACGGCGCAACTGCTTGAGGATGATGCCACCATGCTCGTGGGTCCAATCCCAAGCATGCTTGAGGAACTCCTCACGGGTGAGGTCGAGCTTCTTGATGCCCTGCTCGGCCAGACGGTTCACCACCTTAGCCTCAGTAGCAATGCTGGCATGGTCGGTGCCAGGCACCCAGCATGCATTCTTGCCGTCGAGGCGTGCCTTACGCACCAGGATGTCCTGAATGGTGTTATTGAGCATGTGGCCCATGTGCAGCACACCTGTCACATTTGGGGGAGGAATGACGATGGTGTAGGGCTCGCGGCCATCGGGTTTACTACTGAAGAGTCTGTTGTCCAGCCAGTACTGGTACCATTTGCCCTCTACCTCGGAGGGATCATACTTGGTTGCTAATTCCATAGCTTATAATATTACTTATTTACAATTTTGCGCGCAAAATTACAAACTTTTTCCCACTTTACCAAGTTTATGGCATACATTTTTAGGTACTTGTAGAGATAGTGTGAAAGAATGTTTTTTAAAAGAACCAAAAATGGCACAAAAAATCTCACACAAAGCGCACAAAGTTCACAAAGTGTCAAGCTGCCTGGTTGGAGTCCCTCCCCTATGGAGCAGGCGGGGGGGATAGGCTTTTTCTTTGTGCGCTTTGTGTGAGATTTCTTTGCTATTTTTGTGCCATTTTGGGTTTCAAAGAAAACGATCAATCCTGAAAGTGACATTGTAGCCACGCAGAGGATGCTCCCGCAGGCTAAGCGTCATGCCTTGCTTCATAAGTATCTGGCGTGAAAGAGAAAGACCTATACCCGAGCCAGATGCCTTTGTCGTGAAGAATGGGATGAATATCTCTTGAGCCACCTCGTCCGTTATGGTATGGCCATTGTTGCTGACATATAAATCCCCATCCCACTTTATCCCCATCTTTTTGGCATCCGCCTCGATGGCATTCTTTGTAAGGTTGATGAATACCTGGCGAAGGAGTGCTTCGTCTGCCTTAATGACTACCTCGGAAGGCACCTCAATGTTCCATTCGAGATGGGGATAGAGCGAGGCGATGCTGTCGCAGAACGCCAGAAGGTTGACATCCCCTAATACGGGTTCCTGCAATTGGGTCAGCTTGCGGTAACTGTCTACAAATGTTGACAGTCCGAGCGTTGTGTCATGGATGGCCTGTATACCCTCCTCATATGGAGATCCCTTGATGTCAGGGTTGGCAAGGTAGGCCTGGCTGATGCTCTGGATAGGCGTGGTGGCATTCATAATCTCGTGAGTCAGGACGCGAGTGAGGCGTTGCCATGCCTCCACTTCGTTGTGTGCCACAAGTTTCTGAATCTCCTGCCCCATGTCGTTAAGTGTCTCCTGCAAAGCCTTTTCTCCGAAGAGCAAGCCTCGGGTAGGAAGGCGGAACATGAAGTCGCGATGCCGCATGGCAGCGCGCATCAGCTGCGCCCTTTCGCGCAGAAGGCATTGATGGCGATAAAACAGAAGTCCCACGACCACTCCAGCGAGGGGAAGTACAATATATAGTATAGTCTCCAACCAACTCATTGCTACCTACCCAATTTTCAATTATCAATTATCAATTATCAATTTTTCAATTTATTATAAAGTGTCTGGCGTGTGATGCCAAGCAGTTCGGCTGCCTTGCTCATGTTGCCGTGACACTTGTCCACAACACTCCTGACGTGCTCGCGTTCAAGTTCGTCGAGCGGTATGACCTCCTTTGTCTTGTCGATGGCATCCTTGAGCTTACGTATGAGCTCGTCGTTGTCCCATGGCTTGGTGACAAAGTCAGCAGCCCCATTCTTCAGCCCTCTCACCGCAAGTTGAACATCAGCATACGCCGTTATCAGTATGATAGGAATTTGTGGGTGTTTGCGATGGATGGCAGAGAGCCACATCATACCCTCCTGACCGGAATTGACACCAAGCGAGAAGTTCATGTCGAGCAGTATCGCATCGATAGGCTCTTGCTGGATAGTGGGCAGGATGGAATCGGGGCGGGAAAGTGTGATAATGCGTTCAAACACACCACCGAGACAAATCTTCACTGCAGTAAGGATGGCAGGATTGTCATCCACGACAAGAATGGTATTATAATTCATAATTCACAATGCACAATTCATAATTCACAATGCAAAGATAGGCAGTTTAGTTCATAATTCATAGCTCATTGGTCAAAATTCTTATGTCCTCTGACGAAAAGTGTATGATTTTCATACAGTCTTGTGTATGATTTTCATACAATCTGCATTTGGGGGACGAATAATCCATTATTTTCTCTTATATCGTGAGTACCTTTGCACTGTGAAAACAACAAACCGCAAATTTTAATTGAAATGAAGATTATACTTACGATACTTATGCTGGCAATGAGCAATGGCATACTTGCTGCCGAGACAGACACGCTGGTGTTGGGACTTCAGGATGCCATACTCCTTGCCCAGAAGCAGTCGCCTTCTGCCCAGAGTGCCCGCAACACGTTCCTTTCTGCCTACTGGAACTACCGCTACTTTCGTGCCAACTACCTGCCGTCCGTCACCCTGTCGTCTACTCCTTATATAAATAAAGAGGTGAACAAGATAACCCAGTCCGACGGAACGGCACTGTTCATAAAGCAAGATCAGTTTGGTGCTGACCTCACGCTTAAGGTCAACCAGAACATCAGCCTTACGGGTGGAAGCGTTTTCCTGAAGAGTGCGCTCAACCGGCTCGATGAGTTTCAGAACAAGATGACGGCCTACAGTTCGCAACCACTTGTCGTAGGTTATGAGCAGAGTCTCTTCGGTTATAACTCCTTGAAATGGGACAAGCGCATCGAACCCATCCGCTATCGCGAAGCGAAGAAGCAATATGCCGAGACACTCGAGATTATCTCTGCCACGGCATGCAACTACTTCTTCTCGCTTGCCTCGGCACAAACCGAACTGGATATGGCCCGGCAGAACTTCGCCTCTGCCGACACCCTCTACAGCATGGCACAGGGCCGCTACCAGATTGGCACCATCACGGAGAACGAGATGCTGCAACTCGAGATAAACCGACTGAACGAGGAGACCAGCGTGATGGATGCTGAGATCAACCTGCGCGAAGTGATGCAGAGTGTGCGCTCGTTTTTGGGGTTGGAACAGACGGTGGAGCTACGCCTCGCGATGCCCGACAGCGTGCCGCAGTTCAATGTTCCCCTCGACCTAGCCATGGAGCTTGCCTTGCAGAACAGTCCCGATCCCGACTATTACCAGCGCATCGTCAAGGAGAGCGAGAGCTATCTGGCACAGGCTAAGGCCAACAGCGGACTCCGTGCCGACCTCTATGTGCAGTTCGGCCTTTCGCAGACGGGGCGCGACATCAAGTCCTCCTTCCGCAGCCCTCAGAGTCAGGAGTATGCCAGCATCTCCCTCTCTCTCCCCATCCTTGATTGGGGCAGAGGCAAAGGACGCGTCAGGGTGGCAAAGTCGCAGCTCGCCCTTACCCATACACAGGTGGAGCAAGGCATGAACGACTTCCGTCAGAACGTGGAGAAGCTCGTCCTGCAGTTCAATATGCAGGCTCGCCGTGTCCACATCGCCTCGCTCACCGACCAGCGGGCCGAGCAGCGCTACAGTGTGGCCCGCCGCCTCTACATCCTTGGGCGCAGCAGCATCCTCGACCTCAATGCCGCGACGGGCGAGAAGAATGCCGCCAAGCGCAGCAGCCTCAACACCCTCCGCACCTACTGGAGCCTCTACTACACCCTGCGCAGCATGACTGCTTTTGATTTTGAAAGGAACATGCCCATAACGGAGGCATTGCCAATTGAGTAACATTCCGTCCCGCATGGCAATTATGAATTATGAATTAAGAATTATGATTTAAACAAAATGGATATTCAACTTACTCCCCGTCCCTGGTACGTAAAGTACCGCTATTATCTGCTGGCAGGCATGCTTTTCCTTGCCTTTGCCATCTACGTCATCATCCTCGCCTTTGGCCCTCGCCAGCTGAATATTGATGCCGAGGACTACAAGATTGTGAAAGTCGAAGAAGCACCCTTTATGGAGTATGTCGATGTAGAAGGATTGGTGCAACCCATTCAGACCATCCAGGTCAATGCCCTTGAAAGTGGTTTCGTGGAGCGCATCGTGGCTGAGGAGGGCGCCATGCTGGAGGTGGGCGACACCATCCTCGTGCTCTCCAATCCCGAACTCCTACGCACCATCGACGATGAGCAGGCCGACTGGGCCAATCAGCAGCGCAACTACCAGGAGCAGGAGATAGAGATGCAGCAACGCTCCATCACGCTCCGCCAGCAGGCCTTAGATGCCGAGCATCAGATGGCCAGCCTCGACAAGTCCTTGAAGCAGAGCCGTGAGGAATACCGCATGGGCATCAAGAGCAAGGCCGAGCTGGATGTCATCGAGGAGGACTATGCCTATCAGCATCGCAAGGCACAACTACAGATGCAGAGCTTGCACCACGACTCTGTGGCCACACAGCTCAAGCGGGAGATGCTGCAAGCCAACCGTGAGGCAACCAACAAGAAACTCTCCCGTTCGGTCAACAGGACGGAGCATCTCGTAGTCCGTGCCACCGTGGCCGGCCAGCTCAGCTTTGTCAATGTGGCCATCGGACAGCAGGTGTCGGCCGGTTCCAACATCGGCGAGATCAAGGTACTCACCGAGTATAAGGTGCATACCTCCCTCTCGGAGTACTACATAGACCGCATCACCACCGGCCTGCCAGCCCACATCAGCTACCAAGATCGTTCAGTATCCCAAACGACTGAACGCCAACTCCCCCAAACGACTAAACAACTAAACACCCAAACGACTAATTTCCCTCTCCGCATCAGCAAGGTGGTCCCCGAGGTGAAAGACCGCAACTTCGCCTGCGACCTCGTCTTCACGGGAGACAAGCCTTCCAACATCCGCCTCGGCAAGAGCTACCGCGTACAGATAGAGCTGGGCCGACCCGAGACTGCCGTCACCATCCCCCGTGGCGACTTCTACCAGGCCACCTCCGGCCGATGGATATACCGCCTCTCGCCCGACGGCAAGACGGCCCGCAAGGTGGACATCGAGATAGGTCGGCAGAACCCTCAGCAGTACGAAATCCTCTCTGGCCTGAAGCCTGGCGACCGTGTCCTCATTAGCGGATACGACAAATTTGGTGAAATAGAAGAGTTGGTGATAAAATAAAAGTGACAACATTTCGTTTATAAATATATGAGCAAGTTATCGCACAACCTCAAGATTGCATGGCGCAATCTCCTCAAGTACAAGTTACAGACCTCCATCAGCATCCTCTCGCTGACGGTAGGCATGGTATGTTTCGCCCTCTCGGCCCTGTGGCTGAGGTATGAGAACAGTTACGACGCATGGTGGCCAGAGCACGATGATGTGTATCTGGTGCAGTATGCAGGTGCTTCGGGGCACTATATGGAGAGAGGATTTTCAAACGATCTGTCATATCCCGATGCGGGACGCCTGGCGGAAACACATCCTCAGATAGAATTGCTGTCACGAATGATGGTGAGTGGAGGTGCCTTTAAGGTGTCGCAAGAGGCTGAGGAAAGTTTCAATGGAGCCAGTTTGGAGATTGATAACAATGTGCAGGAAATGCTGGGCATCAAGGTTCTTGACGGACGGAAGCAACTGAACCTCAAGTATGAAGAGGTGGCGCTTACCCGTTCGATGGCAGAGAAGCTCTTTCATGGCAAGAATGCTGTAGGGCAGCAGGTCTGGTTTGATTACTACGGCAAAAAATACTATGTAACCGTTGTGGCTATCGTCGAAGATCCACAGAGGCCAACCTCCTTCCCCTATGACTTCCTGAAGGGCATCGACCTGAAACTATACGACACTACAGCTTATATCGTCATGACCACCTTCGCCAGAGTGAAGCCCGAGAATGTGGCAGCGCTCAAGAAGGCACTGGAGCACGAAGAGGCAACAATGAGCCATGAGGCGCACGACGCAGAGACAGGCGAGAAAATCAATGTTACCTATACGGAGCAACACTCCTACAACCTCCTTCCACTCAGCCAGGTGCGTGAGCACACTGACTTTGTGCAGAAGGAGGTGGAGCAGAACCACTTGCAGTTGTTCGTCGTCCTGGGCATCATCGTCATCAGCTGTGCCATGTTCAACTACTTCACGATGCTCGTCACACGCATCCGTATCCGTCAGCGCGAACTAGCTCTGCGCTATGTGCATGGTGCCACGATGGGCAATCTCATCGTACTCGTAGCTACTGAACTGATCAATATACTTACAATTTCCACACTTTTCGCAACTGGTATCGTGAGTCTTACGATTGAGGACTTCAAGGATGTATGCTGCATTTTCGGCGAACCTGATTGGTTCTTCATCGCTTGGTTCCTTGTGTTTGCCCTGACAGCTTCCCTCGTCTCGATTCTTGTCACAGCACTGATAGTCTATGTTTGCTGTCGCAAGCAACTGCAGCAGGCACTCGACAAGCGTAAGCGTCCCGAGGGCAGAAATCTGCTGGGCGGTGTGCGTGGCGGCTTGATGATACTACAGCTGGCAGTAAGTCTTGCCACCGTGTTCTGCTCCGTCATGATGATGAACCAGATACAATTCCTCCTTCATTCGCCCGACATGGGTTTCAATAAGCACAACCGTGGCTACATTGAGTTTCACAGATATATTGAAGATGGTGGAAACGCAGCGTATGTCAAGCGTTTGGAAGATGAACTGAAGCAATGGCCAGAACTGGAGCAGTTCCTTGTTGGCTACACCTATCCCATTGCCAATGGTTTCCAGAGTACGCGAGAGATAGCCATGGAGGATGGCCAGACGCACAAGATTCTCTCAGTCCGAGCTGACGAACATTACTATCGCTTCATGGAAATGCAAATGGTGGATGGAGAATTCATCAGCAGCCAGGATGACGAATCGCTGGTGTGCATCAACGAGTCGCTGGCAAAGCTCCTGGGCGAGCAAGGCAAGGTGGGCGGACAGTATAGCCCAACTAACGAATACGGCAAGCATGTCTATACCATCAAGGGCATCGTGAAGGACCTGTCCTACATGTCGCCCACTACGCCTACCCAGCCCATGGAGTTCGTTCACACGTTAGAGCCCAACTTTGACTATTGGTTCTATGTGGATTTCCCTATCCAATGGAAGGAAGGCACAGACGTCGCAAAACTGAAACAGAAATTAGAGGAGAAGGCCAAGCAGAAGCTCTATGGGGATGATGAGAACATAAGTCTCATATTTATCAACTCAGAATCCATATACGAGGAATACCTCAAGTCCGAGCACACCCTCGTTCGCCTCCTCATGCTCGTCACCGCCGTGTGCGTCCTCATCGCCATCTTCGGTATCTTCGGCATGGTGAGCCTGGCCTGTGAGCGCCGTCGCAAGGAGATTGCCATCCGAAAGGTACATGGAGCCCATACCCGCACCATCATCCGCATGTTCCTCCGCGAGTACCTCTACCTGCTCCTTGCGAGTGCCGCAATCGCCTTCCCCATAGGCTATTACCTCATACGCCAGTGGCTCAGTCAGTATGCCAAGCAGGCCCTCGTCTACTGGTGGATCTATCCCGCCATCCTCCTCGTCATGCTGGCCCTCATCTTCCTCACCGTCATCTGCCAGATACGCAAGGCAGCAAGGGAGAATCCGGCTGATGTGATCAAGAGCGAATAAAAGAAAATGAGCGTGCAGGGAAAAATCTCTGCACGCTCGCTTGTATTGCCATATAATAAAAGTGCCCGACATTCACATGCCAGGCACTTTGAGCTCTTTATTTTATGAATGAATCCGCCTAATGGAATGAGGCGGCTTGAAGTTCGTTGGTGATATTGGTGATACAGGCTGAGAGTTTGCTATAGGTTTTCTCTCCAGCTGCCTTATTCCCACTTACATACTGACGCATCAGCGATGGGTTTATTCCTGATCTTCGTGCGATTTCTGATATATTCAGGAAAGAAAAGTAATCAAAGAACGATTGAAGGTCGTATCTGTATAGGAAACTGACTGTGTATGGTGCCATGCCATGCGTCTCTTCGTAATCCAACCTTGCCTCTTCGAAACACGCGTTCATGTCTTCCTTTGCCTCTTCCACGTTTCCTCCACAACCATTAAGCATACAGCCGTACACTTCACTTTCTGTTCGGCACCAATACGTACCGTCGCTTGCTTTGTAAATGATAACTTTAACTTTCATAGGCATTCATAATTAGAAAGAGTCTTTATCATTTGAATAGCACTCCTAAATCCGACGGGTTATTCACCCGTCAGATTTTTTAGGATCTTCAAAGCGGTACCTGTAGGTACTTCTTTGGCGTGCCTCGGCACAAACTCGCTCTTTCCCGTTGATGGGTTAGACCATTTGTCGTGCCGACTTCCGTGTCTAGCCAAGATGCATCCTGCATCACTCAGGCGTTTTAACAACTCGGATTTCTTCATAATGATAAAGAGCTCTTTTGTCTTAAAGACGCCACAAAGGTAGCGAAAAAGTTACCAATCAGCAAATGTTTGTGCAAAAAAGTTTCATTCAATCTTGTCGAATGATGAAAATAATCCGTTTTTCTACAAATGCAACAAATTTAGTTGCATACAAAAAAAACAAGGTGTTTTCTGCTGCCCATCCCCAAAAATGTATGATTATCATACAATCTACTGTATGATTATCATACACTTTGCATTTTCACCCCATTTTCCTTGCGCATATATAATATAAAAGGTGTAAATTTGCAGTGAGAAAGCGGAACGGGTTCCTCAAACTAATTGTATATTGTAAACGACTAAATGGTAAACACTATGTTTCTTCACAACCTCAAGATTGCATGGCGCAATCTCCTCAAGTACAAGTTACAGACCTCCATCAGCATCCTCTCGCTGACGGTAGGCATGGTGTGTTTCGCCCTCTCGGCCCTGTGGCTGAGGTATGAGAACAGTTACGACGCATGGTGGCCAAAGCATGATGATGTGTATCTTTTGCAGTATTCCAATGGTGGTGGGTACTATCAGGAACACGGTTTCAGCAACTACTCACCCTACGATTGCGGCAAACGACTAGCAGAGAACAATCCGCAGATAGAACTGGCTGCCAAGCTGGCGACGAATGGCGGAAATGTGAGCCTTGACCCCGAATCGGAGGACAATGTGCAAGGTAAGATGCTCACCATAGACGACAAGGGCCAACAGTTGATGGACATCAAGGTGATGGAAGGACCCAAGGAGCTGAAACTGAGTCATGAGGAGATTGCACTAACTCCGTCTGTCGCAGCCCATCTCTTCCCCAACGGAGATGCCATAGGAAAGAAGGTGTACGCTGGATACCAAGGGTGGTTGACGGTCAAAGCCATTGTGGAGGATGCGCCTAAGCCAACATTGTTCCCATACGATTTCATAATGGGTTTCAACGACTTTCAGGAGTTCTACATGGCAGGCCCATCGGGAGCGCGCGAGTGTCTTACCTTTGTAAGAGTGGCTGCCGAGGATAAGTCTACGCTGGAGAAATCGCTGGAGAAGGAGGTCATAAACGACGAAGGTGGAACATGGGTGGACGAAGAGACAGGCGAGGTGTTTGTATTCGAGCCCATGACATTTGAGCACTTCTACCGTCTGCTGCCTCTCAGTGAGATGCGGGAAAAGACTGACATGGTGGAGAAAGTGGTGCAGCAGAACCATCTACGTCTCTTTGTCGTTCTGGGCATCATCGTTATCTGCTGCGCCCTGTTCAACTACTTCACAGTGCTCGTTACACGCATCCGCATCCGCCAGCGAGAACTGGCTCTACGCTACGTGCACGGTGCGTCGATGGGTAGCCTCATCTTGCTCGTCGCCACAGAATTAGTGCTTATACTTTCCATGGCCACCAGCCTTGCCACTTGCATGGTCAGTTTCACGCTCGACGACTTCAAGGCGGTGTGTTGCATACACGAGTCGCAATCATTCTTCATCGGTTGGTTCCTCATCTTCGCTCTGGCTGCAGCTCTCGTATCACTTTCCGTTACCACCGTCATCGTGTATGTGTGTAACCGCAGGCAACTGCGTCAGGCTCTAGGCAAATACAAGCAGCAACCGCAAGATCGCAGGCTTTTAGGAGGTATCCGTGGCGGATTGATGGTCACCCAACTTGCCGTGAGCATCGGCGCCGTGTTCTGTTCGCTCGTGATGATGCACCAAATCAACCATCTTTTCACATCGCCCGACATGGGTTTTGCCAAGCACAACCGTGGCTGCGTCAATTTCATACGAAATGGTGAGGACGGCAAAGGCATGTACTATGCGGCCATCGCAGAGAAGGAACTGAAGGAATGCCCCGAGATAGAAGAAGTGCTGGTGGGCTATGACTACCCCATACCCAATGGCTTTCAGAATCCATACGGAGACGGAGACCAGAACACATTCACCTTCAAGACCGAAGGGACGGACGGCGAAGGTATTCCCTTCCTGCAAGTGGCTGCCGACGAGCACTACTTCCACTTCATGGACTTGCAGCTGCTGGATGGTGAGTTCATCAGTAGCAAGGATGACCCGATGCTGGTTTGCATCACCGAGTCGGCAGCAAAGGCACTGGGTGAGCAAGGTAAAGTGGGCGGTGAGTTCAAGGTGGGCGATTCTGACAAGAAGTATGTGGTGAAAGGCATTGTGAAGGACCTTTCCTATCAGTCTCCCACCACACCTACAAGTCCTATTGTTTTCAACCATTATATCAATAATGTGGCACACCTCAACAACATCGTCCTCCCTATCCGATGGAAAGAAGGAACTGATGTGGAGACCCTCAAGCACAGATTGGATGAAAGATTGAGGAAAGTGCTGAAAATATGGGGGGTATCCATCGCAGAGGAGGAGTATGACAAATTCCTCCAGTCCGAGCGAGCCCTCTGCCGCCTCCTCATGCTCGTCACTGCTGTGTGCGTCCTCATTGCCATCTTCGGCATCTTCGGCATGGTGAGCCTGGCCTGTGAGCGCCGTCGCAAGGAGATAGCCATCCGCAAGGTGCATGGCGCCCATACCGGCACCATCATCCGCATGTTCCTTCGCGAGCACGTCTATCTGCTCCTCGCGAGTGCCGCAATCGCCTTCCCCATAGGCTATTACCTCATGCACCAGTGGCTCAGTCAGTATGCCAAGCAGGCCCCCGTCTACTGGTGGATCTATCCCGCCATCCTCCTCGCCATGCTGGTCCTCATCTTCCTCACCGTCATCTGGCAGATACGCAAGGCGGCAAGGGAGAATCCTGCCGATGTGGTTAAGAGCGAATAAGAGAAAACGACAGCAATGAGCGATTAGTAAATCGCATGTTATCAGCAGAAAAAACATCGTTTTGCACAAAATACACAAGTTTGTGTTGCACAGGCTTGTGTATTTTGTGTTTTTTGTTTATCTTTGCAAACGTATAGCAAAAGTTCACCAAAGGAAGGTTCTATAAATCAAGGCGAGCAGATCATGGCAATTAAGAATAGTAGTTTTGTGTTTGGCGTGTCAGTGTCAGATTATAATTTCATCGGACGACAACAGGAGTCGCGCACGCTGAAGATGAATTTTGAAGAAGGGATCAATACAATCATCATCTCTCCACGACGATGGGGAAAAACTTCGCTCGTGAAACATGTGATGAAGATGGTTGACCAGGAAAGCGTTCTGCCTGTGTATGTGGACATCTTCGGATGCAAAAGCGAATACGAATTCTACAACCGACTTACAGAGGCTCTCCTCAAACAAACCTCTTCAGGCGTGGACAGATGGATGGAGAATGCCCGTGACTTCCTTGCCCGTCTTACGCCAAAGATTTCCATCTCTCCAGAACCGCTATCCGACTTTTCTTTGTCCTTGGGAATAAGTCCGAAAACCCATTCGCCTGAAGAGATACTGTCATTGGCAGAGTCCATTGCCACTAAAAAAGACAGGAGAATCGTTATCTGCATTGATGAATTTCAGCAGATAGGAGAAATGGCAGACAGCGTCTCTATCCAGAAACGTTTGCGTGGTGTTTGGCAACACCAGAAACATGTGTCGTATTGCCTTTTTGGAAGTAAGAAACACATGATGTCTGATATATTCCAAAACAAGCGCATGCCCCTTTATCAGTTTGGTGATTTGATGTTCCTGCCCAAAATCCCAACCGAACAATGGGCAGAATACATCATTTCTCATTTCCGGGATCGCCACCGCACGATATCCCATGATCTTGCGGTCAGAATATGTACGGAGGTAGAAGGTTATTCGTCATACGTTCAGCAGCTGGCATGGCATGTGTTTTCCTTGCTCGATGAGGGTGAGACGGCCACCGATGAACACATAAATGCAGCCATGAGAAACCTACTAAACAGTTGCGAGCATCTTTTCATGCAGCAGACGAATCCACTTACCGAATACCAGATGAACTTCCTCCGTGCTATTGTCCAGGGTATTCACTCTGAGTTTGGTGAAACATC
Source organism: Bacteroidaceae bacterium (assembly GCA_045629085.1). Lineage (GTDB taxonomy): Bacteria > Bacteroidota > Bacteroidia > Bacteroidales > Bacteroidaceae > Physcousia. The sequence goes on along the minus strand of JAZQQO010000002.1, from coordinate 47,015 downwards.
GATACGCGAGAGTTTCAATCTTGGCAGTGCCTCAAATATTACAAGACTGAAGACAGCGCTTACAAATGCCGAGCTTATAGAGGCCGATGGCAGACGTATCGTCCTAACCGACCCGGTATTTGCCTGTTGGTTCAAAATGCGCTTCGTAGATTAAAGCGAGTTTCTCGGCGTCACAGGTGAAATGTGATTGGAGTTATACGTCAGATCTATCTGCACTTTCTGACAAGTACCTCCCCTTCTCAAAAAGTGTATGATTTTCATACAGTATTGTGTATGATAATCATACACTTTGCATTTTTGCCCCATTTTCCTTGCGCGTATATAATATAAAAGGTGTAAATTTGCAGCATGATAAAATATCAAATGCTATGATCAAGTTAACAGACATCAAGAAGGTGTTCAGCACCGAAACCGTGGAGACATGGGCTCTCCGCAATGTGAATCTCGAAGTGAAGGAAGGCGAATTCGTGGCCATCATGGGCCCATCGGGTTGTGGCAAGTCCACATTGTTGAATATATTGGGGCTCCTCGACACGCCAACCGAGGGTACTTACACCCTGAATGGTAAGGATGTGAGCAAACTCACAGAGAACGAGCGTACCGACATCCGCAAAGGCGTCATCGGCTTCGTGTTCCAGAGTTTCAACCTCATCGACGAACTCAACGTGTATGAGAACATTGAGCTGCCCCTGCTCTATATGGGCACTCCCGGCAAGGAGCGCAAGGAGCGCATCGAGGCGGTGATGGGCCGCATGGCCATCGACCATCGCAAGAAGCACTTCCCCAACCAACTCTCAGGCGGTCAGCAACAGCGTGTGGCCATAGCCCGTGCCGTACTCTCCAATCCCAAGATCATCCTCGCCGATGAGCCTACCGGTAACCTCGACTCCACCAACGGCAAGGAGGTGATGACGTTGCTCAAGGAACTGCATCAAGAGGGCACCACTATCATCATGGTGACCCACAGCCAGCACGATGCCAGCTATGCCGACCGCATCATCAACCTCTACGACGGTGAGATTGTGGAACAAACGCTTTTGTAATTTATCATTCACGACTTATGCTGATTCTTCACAACCTCAAAGTTGCCTGGCGCAATCTCATGAAATACAAGGTGCAGAACCTCATCTCTGTACTGTCTATCGCTGTAGGCATAACTGTGCTGGTGGTGATAACTTTTGTACTATCGCACCTACGCTTGCCTTCGTATGTAGACCAACCGCACTATGAACAAAGCTATTTGGTGAGGTTCTTCCAAAATGAAGATAATGTTGCACTCAGTGAGGATACTTACTATCTTTTGCAGGCGAATGGCGGCCTGCGCCATGCAAAGGAGATGCACTTGCGGGATGACTTTAGTTTCGGCACAACGATGTTCGTCTTCGACAACGACACACTCAAACGCCGCAAGGAAGTGAGTTGTCGCTACGTGGATAAAGGCATCCTTCGCTTCTATGGCTATCGTTCGGCGGTGACTGGCGAAGTGATTGCTGACCTGAAACCTGGAGAGATTGTCCTGGGCGAATACCTTGCCCGACAGATGTTCGAAGGCCAGTTGCCTCCATTAGGTTCCAGCGTGCAGCTCTATACGTCGGATTGCGTTATACGAGATATCTTCAGCGAACCATCCGCATTTGATTACTATGATGCCACAAGAGTCTTGAAGTGCATAGATTTCAGCGACGAAGAAGGTCGTAACCATTTAGAGGAATGCTATAATGTGTACATGGTGCTGAATGAGGGTAGTAGCAAGGAGCAGCTCGAAGAAGAAATATCGAAGCGCCTGGAACCAGTCTCCACGACATGCGTCATCACCCCACTTAGCCAGGAAATCAAGAAACAGGCAGAAGCCCTGGCTGTAGCGAAGAGCGTGTCCTACTTCATTGGCTCCCTCATACTGCTGGCAGCCTTGATAGGCTACCTCAGGATGCAAACACAGCTCTTCTGGATGCGTCGTCGCGAAGTGGCACTGCGTATGATCCACGGAGCAAAGATGGATAGTCTGTTCTGCCTGCTGATGACCGAGGTGCTGATGGTGGTCGGTGCATCCATCGCCTTGAGTATCCTGTTGGTCAATTGGCTGAAAGCGTATGCCATGTCGCATCTTACCACCCTCGTAGACAGTCTGGGATGGAACATCGGCAACATGTTACCTACCAGCCTCTACATCGGTAGTGTAGTAGTGCTTGTGTGTGCAGTCATCATCTTCGTCACGCTTCGTCGTGTCAGCCATTCCAGTCAAGGACTCACTGCAGGCATGAAGGGCAGTCGCAGTCATGGCTTCCGCAACGTGATGCTAGGCCTGCAGATTGCCATCAGCCTATTCTTCGTGTGTGCCTCGCTTCTGATGACAGAGATAGTAAGTATGACGCTCAGACACAACGGTGTGCCCGAGGATGCCGATTCCTACAAGAAACACATCCTGGTGACAGACAACAATAATGAGAATATCGCCTCTCTCACCACAAGCCTTGCCGCACACAGAGACATTGAAAAGTTTATCCCTTATGGCAAGAGTTACCGTCCATTGGAGGAGATTGAGTACAATGATAGTGCCAGAGCATTTCTCAACACAGGCAACTTCTTCAATACCATCGTGGTGAGCGATACTACCATCTTTGATTTCTATCAGGTACCCATCCATTGGCTACGTAGGGACGTTGATCCGAACGACTGCCTCTTCATTGAAGAGAATTTCTATGCTGAGCTGGAAAAGATAGGGATGGTACAAAACGGTGTGCTGACAGTCATACCCAACGCGCCTTCAACAATTGCCGGAACCTACGGCAGGCTTCCCTATGTACCCGACTATCCCATATACAGCAGGAATATGGTGGTTGTTACGCCTCGTGAGAAGTTGAATTGCGAAAACCTGCTGATTCTTCCTCGTGAAGGGAAGTACCAAAGCGTGAAGAATGACGTCGAAGAGGCATACCACGACTTGAATCCTGCGAAGGTAGAACCTTCCGTCTTCAATTTCCACGAGTATCAGATAAGGGATATGGCACACGTCAGTTCCATGGGATATGGTGCATGGATACTGTCTGCCATCTGCCTCCTCATGTGTGCGATGAGTATCTACAGCACCATTGCCCTCGATACTCGTGCACGCCGTAAGGAGATGGCCATCCGTAAGATTCATGGTGCCAAGCGTAAGGACATCATCCGCATCTTTGGCCGCCTCTATGTCTGGCTCTTCATTATCGCCACAGTGGCAGTTACTCCAATTCTCGTTCTCTCCATCAAGTCCTTCATTGAGTCAGATCCCGTCACCATGTCCATGAACATTGCTCCCCCCATCCTTCTGGGTATTCTCGTGATGGCTGTCATGATTCTCCTCATCGTAGGATGGCACATCCGCAAGATTATGAACGTCAACCCTGTTGAGAATATCGCTAAGGAATAAAAAGTTCCCCTCCTCCTCACCAAGGTGAGAAGATCTACAGAGTGTCATGTGCCAATCCGGCCGATGTGATGAAGAGCGAATAAAAGAAATGAGCGTAGTGATCCTACCCCGATTTTTCTAGGTGCTGAAGATGCACAGTAGGCGGTGCAAGGATTATAAAAATAATTTGGCACACTTATTTAATAATCCGTTTTTTCATAAACATGGTGCAAAAAAGTACAAAACACATGCAGAATCACAAATAATATGCTCTTTTTTGTCACTTTTCCCCTTACAGATAGTTGAGAAACCAAAAAAAATAGCGAACTTTAGGCTTCAAAATAAATTACGAACAAATTGCTTTTCACTACCCCTGCACATGAAGCATATCTTCACTCTCATTCTCCTTGCACTTGTCTTGCCAAGCACAACAGCAGCAAACGGCATCCATTCGTCAATACGCTACACCGTTGACCTTGACACCGTGGGAAAGTACCTGAACGTAGAACTGGAATACACCTCAACAGCCCCTTCCCCCGAAGTTCTGTTGAAGATGCCAGTCTGGGCCCCCGGCTACTACATGATACAGAATTTCCCGAAACACCTCTGCGACTTCACAGCCACCGACAGCGAGGGCAGAAGCATAAAGTGGACCAAGGAGGGCAAAAACGGTTGGCGCATAGTCATGCCCGACAATGGCAAAGCGAAGGTTCGGTACAGAATCTTTGCAGACGAATACGACGTAGCATCAAGTCGCATTGACAGCAAGGCTGCATTCATTGCTCCCAATGGCGTGTTCATGTACGAAGAGGGCAAGAAGGACAGTCCTGTCACCATCAGCTACACCGTCCCCTCCAACTGGAAAAGCGTCTCGACAGGGCTACTGCCAGACAAGGGCAAGCTCCACACCTACACCTCGCCCAATTTCGATGTTCTCTACGACAGTCCACTTCTGATGGGCAACCACCTCGTCAAGAAGTTCCGACACGAAGGACATGATTACGAACTTGCCCTTGAGACGCCTGACGGATTTGAGGAGTCCGGCTTCGAGGACTGCTTCCGCAAGATCGTCTCCACCGCCACACAGATCGTCCAGGATGTGCCATACAGCAACTACACCCTAATACACATGGGCAAGGGTCTTGGCGGCCTTGAGCACCTCAACTCCCAAGCCTGCTACACGGATGGTTCCTTTCATTTCAACGACCGTTCGGAGTGGCTAAACTACCTGGCACTCACTGCCCACGAGTACTTTCACCTATACAACGTAAAAACCATTCGCCCCATAGAACTCGGCCCGTTCGACTACGACCGCGAAGTCTTCACCCCGTTGCTTTGGTTCAGCGAGGGCATCACCTGCTACTACGAGGCACAGATCCTCCACCGTGCAGGACTTGCCACAGAGGAGGAGATGTATGAGCTCATCTCCAAATACATACGAATGGACGAGCGCTACGAGGGTCATCACCACCAGAGTCTCCGGCAGACGAGCTACGACATCTGGCTCACCTTCCTCAACGAGGATAAGAACTATAAGGACGTCACCATCAACTACTACTTCCGTGGCCCTGCCGTAGGACTCATCATGGACTTAGAGATCCAGCGCCTCAGCAACAAGAAGCATTCGCTTGACGACCTCATGCGCCTACTATACAACCGCTATTACAAGGCGCAGGGGCGTGGATTCAACGAAGAAGAGTTCTGGACAGCAGTGAATGAGGTGGCAGGCGCATCCATGTCCCACATCCGCTACATAGTGGATAACCCCGTAGATATTGACTACGAAAAATATCTTACACCTGCAGGATTGATACTCGACAGAAATACCTGGACAATCAAACCTCACAACTGAACCCCTTTAACCGCGTTCCCCCATAAAAGTTTTCGAGCTGTACAAATGAAAAAGATATCGCTATCGCTTAACGAAAATTTCCGTGAATTTAACGCGAATTTCCGTAAATTGTCTTATGAATGAAGAATTCACGTTAGCCGAACTTGCCGTAGGCCAGTCGCGACCGACAGGGAGTCCCGTAGGGATGCGAAGCACAAGGCATAAATACTCGTTTAGGATTCCATTTGTACAGGTCGCAAAATTTTCTCTTTTTTAATAATTTTCGTTCCTAATCAATTGCGAATGGCTGATACGATGAGAGGCTGGCGCTGTGATACGCTCTAGTTAATTAGCCCTTTTAAGAAGATAGGCGGCTTGCAGCACCTTGTTTCGGAGCAATGGGAGCAGGTCGGGATGCGCATCGAGGTATTCCTGCACGGCTTGTTGGGCTTCAGGGCAACGGTGGCCGGCAAGGAGGTTGGAGGCCCAGTTGCCAGGGAAGAAAATGTCGCCCGTACGCTGTATCTCGGGCAGGAGTTCGAGGGCAGGACGGATGTACTTCACACTCTCACGGTCGCGAAGGGGATGGTTGAGATAGTAGAGGACGGAGAGCGTCCAGGGCTCGATGCGACGGTTGTCGGCCTGACGGAGCGACTCGAAGAGACGGTCGCGCTCGGAGGCAGAGGGATTGACGGCACGCGAAATGAAGTCGAACTGCGCCAAACGGTCGGGATTGGTGATGCGCTGACGCTGTGCGGAGAGGATGGAGTCGGCTCGATCAGGCATACGAAGGGCCAGTTCGTAGGCAAGCGTCATATAGTCGTTGATGGAGAGCAGCGGAGAATCATTCTGCTGCCAAAGGGTGTAGAGTGAATCGACCACCGAGGGACTGACAGCACGCGAGATGAGCAGGCGCAATGCCTGCGTGCGGGCCGATGGAAGTGGATGTGAAGTGGTGAGTGCATAGATGGTGGATTCGCAATCCGCCACCTCGTCAGCAGTGCCTTTCATTTGCAACTCGCGCAATGGTTCACCCAAATAACTGATAGCCGTAGAACACGTCAGCGGTTCGCTCGAGTCGGCCATACGGAGCATGATGGAGATGAAGGGCTTGGCAGCAATCGTGTGGTTCAGGTAATTCTCGTAGAGCGTCATCATGGCTGCCATCGACTGGGCTCCGTTCGTGGGGAAATGGGCAAGCAGCGAATCGGTCTGCACAGGCGTGAGTGCTGTATAGCCATAGTAATCAATATCGTAGGCATCGGCATAGCTGGCAGCACGGCGTTGTGGCCACATAGGCGTATCCACCCACTCGCGACTGAACGTGCGCAGGTCGACCGGTGTCTCGGCGTCCAAGAGGGCGATGAGGTCGTCCCACGTAGCATTGTCGTACTTGTATTTCGCCACATACTTCTGTATGCCACGCTTAAAGGCCTCCTTACCCATCAGTTTGACCATCTTGCGCATCATGACGGGTGCCTTGTTGTAGATGATATTGTTGTAGATAAGACCCGCATAGCGCATATTGCTGAGCGGTTGGCGGATGCTGGTGCGACCCTCGGTGCGATCCTGACTGATGGCTGCCCCCTGATAGGTGCGCAACCAGTTGAGTTCGTGGTCGATGTTGGGGAAGAGGGGTTCGGTGATCTCGGCTGCAAAATAGTTGGCAAAGACCTCCTTGGTCCACACATCGTCGAACCAGTTCATGGTGACGGCATCGCCAAACCACATGTGACTCGTTTCGTGCGAGATGAGTTCGGTGCGGCGCAACTCCTCGTCGGGCGTGGGATTGGGAGGCAGGAAGAGTGTGTTGTCGTTGTAGAACGTGGCTCCCACGTGCTCCATGCCGCCAAACTGAAAACCGGGCAGAATGACGAGGTCATACTTGGGGAAGGGATATTTCAATCCCGTGAACGCCTCCTGCCACTTCAGCGAGAAGATGACCTGATGCATGATGTCGGGCAACTGGGCGATGCGAAGGGAATCCGTCTCACGATAGTAGGCACCAATCTCATAGCCATCCTCCTCGTACTTCTGATACTTGAATTCACCCGCAGCAAAGGCAAATAGGTAAGTGGGGATAGGCGTATTGATCTCAAAATACTGTTTCTTATATCCTTCTTTTCCTGCAAGTTTCTCCCCTCCCCTCTTCAAACCGCCATCATCCGTAGCAGTTATCTCGTATCCATTTTGCGCCACGCTCCACGACTTTGGCACCTCGAGCGTCAAGCTGAACACAGCCTTCATATTGGGTTGGTCAAAGCATGGGAACACGGTGTGCGCCCTATCTGGCACGAAGAGCGTGTAGACATAGCCATCACGACGATTAAGCCCCTGATTGCCAGCTTCGAATTCTATCACGATGGCATTCTTTCCTGCACGAATATACTTCTTGGGAATCACGATATGCCCATTCACGAACGCCCACCTGCATTCCTTCACCTTGCCGTCGCTGCATGGGGTCTTTCGATAGCCCACGCTATGCACCTTATCCGCACTCTCGTTGAAGTCTAGGATCACATCCATCGGTTCCTTGACATCGAAAAACACCGTCTCCTTTCCCTCCACAGCCTCTTCCTTATTCTCCGGGATAGAGAACTCGAGAGCATAATGCAAATTACTTATTGCCTGCTTGCGTTGCACAGCAAGTTCCCACGAGATGCCCTCGTCCAGCAAGTACGACTGTGCAAAAGCACTGGAGAAACACGTGAATGAGAGGAAAACGATGAGTGCGTATAGGGACCGTCTCTGCTTCATATTAAGTAACCATTGATTGATGCGATGCAAAGTTACATAAAACTTTTGACATACAGATACTTTAACCCGAAATATAAGTTCTGATATTGTCAAAATGGCAAATCCACTCCTTCCCAGAATTCGTCTTTAGGAGTACATTTATTCATCACCTTGATCATTTTCGGTAGCAGGTTGTATTCAACCCAAGTATCAAAAGCTTCTAGTCGTAAAACTCTACAAGGTTGTAAGGTTGGTTGTGTGATAACTATTGTCAGGAATACAATGAAAAAATTGTTCCATGAGTACCTTCTCCTTCATAATCAGCAGCAAGTGGAAATTGTCCGCAAAGTATGCTGGAAGCATCATCGCTAAGTGTCTCGTTCAGTTCAACTCGAAATCCACTTGATGTTTGGCGAATGTCCCAAACGGAATAATGATTAGCATCCACGACCGTCCGTATGGCATCTGTCATCTGCCAGATATTAACGGAATATGCAATAGAGTCACCGACTTGATGGCCATTGTTGCTACAGTCATCCAGTTCTCCCATTATATCCATTTGATCTATGATCTCAAACAATTCCTCCATACCATCTGAGGCCTTGAAAGGAATATGAGAATATCCTAATTCCTCGAAGGAAAGCACCTCATTGGGATCGATGACAAACCTCTTTGCCCCTCGAGGCACATAGTCAAGCAGGAATGCAGCGGGATAAACAACCAAAGATGTACCTATTACCACAAAAACGTCGGCTTGCTTCACTATGTCAACTGCGTCCAACAGATTTGTCACATTCTCACCAAATGTTACGATATAAGGACGAAGTTGAGAACCATCACCAGCAAGATCACCCACCTTTATTGGCGTAGTGAGCGGATATTCCTTTACATACTTCTCATTATATCGATCTCTGGACGCACACACCTTGGTAAGTTCACCATGCAGATGTAGAATATTTGTACTGCCCGCCCTCTCATGGAGATTATCCACATTTTGCGTAATGATGCTTACCTTGTAGTATTGCTCCATTTCTGCAATTATCTGATGTGCACGATTTGGGTCGACAGTTGACAGTTGCCCACGCCTCTTGTTATAGAAGTCAAGGAATCGTTGGGGCTCCCGCTCCAGACACTCAAGACTTGCCAGGTACTCATTGTCTTTCGTCCAAAGTCCGTCCTTGCCACGAAAAGTGCTAAGGCCACTCTCTGCACTTATACCCGCACCAGTTAGGAAAACTATATGTATCATACGATATCGCTACTTACTTCTTAATTGTCAAAATCTCCGGAAAGCTCTTCTTTAGAGAACAATTTCGTACATTTAAACTCTCCACAACTCCAATCAATTCCAGCTTCATTAAGAGCCTTTGAAAGTAAGTCTCCTATATCTTTTGTGCTCATACCATCACCCGATGTTGGGATACCCGATGCAAAAAAATCAAGATTACTTAGTCCTGCGAAATCATTGACACTCAGGTCACTTATGATCTCTTCTACGTTTCCATCTTCTGCAAAATCCTCAACATCCCATTCTGACATATCGTCGTCAAAGTCGCCAAATATTGATTCATAAGCGTTGAAGGTACACGATAGAAGCAATTGTCTTTTCCCATCATAGATCTTGTAATAGTCAGCCTTGACAGACGCATTAGCGGAAACATCATATTCCCGATACGTCATATATTCGAGTTCTCCTTCAATGTATTCGATGCTCACGGTTGTTCTATAAACGGGGGCATCTAATTCCACAGTCAAATTAGGATCGCACATCAATCTTTGTGCCCACGATGTGAGACTATTATGAACAACAGCACGAGGCTTCTCTTTGAAGATGTTCGCGCATTCGTCGGAATGAAGTAGTTTACGTTTGCCCGTTTCATCAGCCATAATATAGTCAAACACCAGTTGGCGTGTCTCAATATAATCTTCTTCTGTACATCTGAACACGTATGTAGAGCGACTGTCATTATCGTTCTCCCAAACGATATTAGGATGACCATCTATCATAATGGTAAAAAGCATACCTTTTTCCTTACTTTTATTGATACGTTCTTCAATGGGTATGAAAGGAAATTCATCGTAAGCATGATGTTTGAAAAGGAAATCGATATAGGGTGATTTATCTCGTGGCTCAAGTATTCGCTTGCATTTTCGACTAAGCCCATCAATCGTGCGGAGAATTTCTGATGGTTTATATCCACTTCTTATAAGTTCGGAAAGATTGTTCTTTATCCTAAGCGTAATAACCGCATCATGCAAATCCATCGCATTGACTAACTCAGGACGTCCTTCATGATTAAAATGTATGACGAGATTAGGTATCAGCTTAGCCAAACGATCAGTCAATGGATTTATGGTATGATCAACTTCATCATCCAAAATGATAGCATAACCTCCTAATTGATTTGGCACTCTGATATAACCATAGTGAAAACACACATCCGCCCAATCCAATTCAACAGTTTTGTCCGTAACACCTGTTGTGGGGGTAGTAGTAGCTATTTCTTTTTTCCTAAAAGTGCTAACCTTGTTGATTCTTATGTATTTGCTATGTGACGAAGCATCATACTCTATACTTACCTCACATCCAGGAATCTCCACGGAAGTTAACTCTGGACAGTCATAGAATACATAGCCATTTATACCTCTCACGTCCTGTGGAAGACATAAAGATGTCAGTTTTGAGCATCCATCAAAGAGATGGGACCCCATACTTCCAAAACTCTCGGGAAAGGTTACAGAACTAAGTTTTTTACAACCAGCAAAGGCCCGATCGCCAATAACAACTACACTATTAGGAATCGTTATGTCTTTTATACCACAGTTCAAGAACGCATTGTTGTAGATGCACCTGACGGTATCAGGGATAACGAATGACGATACTCTTCTTGGGGCAGATACGAGTATGGTCATTTTCTGATTGTACGTTGCTCCATCATCTGCCTTAATAGTGGGGAAGCCTAGCTTACTCGGCTTTTTCCTCTTCCTCTTCGAAGTTCCGTCTGTCTTGTCTGAAAGATCGTCGTCATACCTCAAATCTACTAATCTGAAGTCTTTTATCTTTTGAGTCAGAATATTACTAAAATCCAAGGCATGCATCATAGTATCATCCGCAAGCCCTTGTACATTATCTACTTGCGATGATTCCTGAATAGATTCGGCAACAAACTGCCATCCATATCTCTCATCTTGCTCCCATACACCTGTTGCCTCAAGGACTGTCCCTTCTGTTACTGTTGATGTCTTACAAAGCAAGCGGCACGACTTTCCATTATCCCTTATGGCATTCAGAATTGCTTTCCCGCTCTTCTGATCATGGAATATCACCTTGTTTACTGTACAGACAATAGTCTTCATGTTATGCAATGATTGTTGTGCTTCCATAATTAATGCTCATAAAACCATTCACTAAAAGGGGACTCTACAGAACTTGTTGACTGGTCTTCACTCTTGAACCACCAATCCCAGGAACAGATAACCCTACTAAGTTTCATTTGGTAATAGATATTACCTCCAATGACATCTTCCGCCCACGAAACGATATTCCAAAACTCATCATCCAAGTCGGAACATGTCTCATGATATGAATTGAGTTGTAAGTTGACAGCACCGATAGCTTCCATTACTCGCTCCAGATATTCGTTCTTTGTACTTTGTTCTGAAGGTTTCGCTTCATCCCATTCAAAGGGAGTGTAGCCAACTGCATCTGCCAATCTTTGAATATGGGCCTTATTATCTACTCTATCGTAAAAGGTTGAAATCATAGGATCGACAAAGAAGGATTCTGGTGCGAGTTTCCTTTTAAGAACCAATCCCTCCATATTGCAGCAACGACTGAGCGCCACGTATGACTGTCCTGCTGCAAATGCATGCGGAATGTCAATGATGGCATGGTCAAAGGTTAGTCCTTGGCTCTTGTGGATAGTGATTGCCCAAGCTGGTTTAATTGGGTATTGCTTGAATGTCCCGACTGTTGTTTTTTTGATTTGCTTCTTATTATCATCATACTCGTAACGTATGTTATCCCACGATGTCGGCTCTATTTCAAATGTTTCATCTCCAACTTTTACGGAGATTTTACATTCACCTATTTTAACAATGACCCCTAACATTCCATTGCAATATCTATTGTCTTTGTCATTTTTAACAAACATTATTTGTGCACCTTTCTTTAGTAGCAGATCTTTGCTCGTTGGGTAGGTGTCTTCCGGGAAATCCCCTGTAATTACAGCACTATAGCATTTCCCATCCTCATTTACGCTTTCAAGGCGTTCCGCATTTATCTTGTCTGCTTGTTTTCGTTGTGCAACAAGGGTAATATAATTTGCCTCTCCAGGGCTTGAGAAATCCGGGAGAAAACGAGCATTCAGCTTATTACAATCATACCAGGTGATTTTTCCCGTACGAGCTTTATTCAGAAGTTTGACGAACTCTGGGTTATCCTGACGATAAACCTTATTAAGACATACAGTCTCAAATCCCACTTTTCTTATGGCTTTACTGTTAAAGAAGAAATAGTTGGAATTGTAATGTCCCTTTAGTATGTATTCGTCTTCTTTCGTTACGACAGGCGGTAGTTGGTATAAATCACCGATAAGTAGCAACTGAACACCGCCGAAAGGTTTGTCTGAGCAACGTATCAGTCGGATTTTCTCGCTGATATGATCCATGACATCAGCTCTAACCATTGACACTTCATCAATTATGATGAGGTCAACATTGCGTACGAGTTCCTCCTCATTTTCATTGAGTACAAAGTCATTTCCTTTACTTACTCTTCCTCCTGGATTTGGTGCAAGCCCAAAACGACAAAAAGAATGGATAGTCATACCATTTGCATTAAGGGCTGCGATACCTGTAGGCGCAAGCACTACGACCTTCTTCTTCGTATGCGCTACAAATTCTCGCAAAAAAACAGTTTTACCTGTTCCAGCCTTACCGGTCAGAAACAGGTTATGATTGGTCTTCTCCGCAATGAATCGCGCTAGGTCAGCAGCGGCAATTTCGTCTGGCTGTATATCTTTCTTTTCTTCCCACGATTCCACTTGGAATTGCCTGCCGAACTTTGCGTGTTCTACCCATTCACCCTCGCAGTATAGTTTTGTACCTTTGGGTACACCATTCAAGATACCGCATATAGAGAAGGGCTTGTCCTCTCCATCTGCCGTAACAGACAAGACAGAGTACCCATTCTCTTTGTTATGGAAGACTACCTTTTCTACTGTGCAGGTGATGGAAGTCTTTTCTTTATTCGTTTCGTTACTATTCATATAGTATTCCATTTTATAGATTAAAATATCTCACCACTTATCTTGTGTCTTGAAAACAACCTTGTGCATTGGTATTCACAATCCTCGTATTCTATGCCTGCATTTTTGAGAGATGTTTCTAATGCCGATTCTAGTTCAAACGCCATATCGTCAACCGTATAGTCATCCAAAGCATCAGGATGGTCTTTATAGTATTTCTCTCTCATTTCATCCTCGCAAGTAGGAACTCCTGATGCATGGAAATCAAGACTTCTTAAACCATCAAAATCCCCTATTCCAAAAAACGCAGAACTCCTTTGTGCGTGACTCTCAACGATTTCCCAAGCATGATGCATTTCAATATCATAAATCTCACCTTCATTTAAATCATCAACATCGATGCTGCCATAAGTAGTAAAAGAACATGTAATGAGACTATATTTCTGGCCGTTGTAAACTGCGTAATACACAGCCTTAACATGTGCTGTAGCAGAAATTTCTATGCAACTAAGGGAATAATCGTAATCTACATTATCAAAATCTCTCTCGACTTCAGTCAGAAAGACTTCAGTAGTATATTTTACTTGGGGGGCTACATCTGGATTGTTCTTCAAAAAATCCCCCCATGTTCTATACACAGGGCGGCTGTTAGCCCGAGAAGGAATGCTGAACAATTTCTCTAATTCATCAGCCTTGCCTTCTTCCCATGAGTCAACCATGAATTGGCGTCCATACATGATGTGATCCTTCCAGTACCCCTGACAATGTAGCACAGTGCCTTCTGGAGTTCCGTTTAGAATCCCACATAAACTAAATGGTCCGTCTTCTGTATCTGAGATTGCTGACAAGACAGAATACCCATTCTCCTTATTGTGAAAGATAACTTTCTTGACTCTACAGACAACAGAAGTCTTGTTTTTATCAGTTGTATTATCTTGCATATTCCTGTTTCTTTTTAGTTTCTTTCAATACCTGCGCAATACTCATCAAACTCATCGTTGAGATCGAGCATCCATTGTGGCAGTTTGCTCTTAGCGTGAGCAATGAGTTCCTCAGGCATCTCACGGTAGTATGCGTATGCCATTGGTCCTGCAATGGCTGCGAGTGTATCGGCATCACCGCCGAGTGAGATGGCTAGTTTGATGCAATCGGCATAGTCCTTGCTGTCGAGAAAACAGATGATGGCAGCAGGGACTGTACCTTGACAAGACTCGTCCATTGTGTAGGCGGGGTGAATATCGTCGTATGTCTTTCCGCTCCATATAGGATAGTATTCATCAAGCACATGCAGACGAATGAAGTCCTTGTCCTTGCCCTGCATGGCGTAGAATATGGCAAGTGCCGTTGCCACAGCACCCTTGATGCCTTCTGGGTGATTATGAGTGGGTAGGGCAGTGTATTCTGCGAACCTAATGCACTCTTCTACATTTGTTGCCATAAAACCAGCAGACGAAACACGCATGGCGCTTCCATTTCCATAAGAGTAATATGCTGGTTCGGTAAGTTTTGCAAACAGCCAGTTGGCAAAGTTAGTTCCATAGCCTCGCCACACATCTGCATTTCCACGCCTTCTCATACACATGGCAATGTCATCATCATATAGCATTGCTTCTGCACAAGCAAAAGTCATGACCGTGTCATCGGTATAGTCACTCTTTGGATGCAGCAAGTCAACGGCATTATAGTCTTTTGTACGATTGTGTTCGTACGGCATGCCCGAGATATCCCCTATGGCAGCTGAGAGAAGAAGATTTCGCATATTGTGGTAGTTTGTTGTTATAGAATCTTGCAGTTTTAGAAAGGTAGGTCATCAACTACATCTGAGGGCTGACCTTCGCTTTTCTTGTCATCATGGAGGGCATTATTAACGTCGCATGAACTTGTACACTTTACTCTATTTGCTTCTCTTATCAGTTGGAATATTTCGAGCAGTCTCTTCCGGCTTCCGCCTACAAAATCCAGATTCAGTTTTTCTATTTCTTCCTCTGTAATGAAGAAAGAGAAACCCATGAGGCGGTTTGCTAATTGTGGGCACTCCGCTTTTTCTTGTTCGACCATGCGAGCATGAAGTTCCTCGTTCTCTCCAATCAAGTCCATGTACAATGCGTCATCTCGCATAGGACCATACGCTGCAAACCTGACGCCTGCAGGTACAACGATTTCTCCACCTCCAGTGAAGGGAGCTGCGTAATGCGACAAATAACCAATGATTGTGTCTTCCTTCAGTTCAAAGACATTCTCCTCGATATTCAGTGATTCTATGTATTCTGTTGTTGTCATAAAAAATGATTATTGTTCTTCTATACTTTTTTATTATTAAAATGGTAAGTCCACCTCATCATCTACGGACGATTCTTCACCTTTATTGTTATGATTTTGGATTGGTTCTTCATTGCTGTTATGAGGTTCGTCTATTTTGAACGGAGCACAGTCTTTTGCAATAGCCTTCTGTTTAAGCAAGTTGAGCTTAGGAACAACAACTTCTGGAGCAGAATTCATAAGGGCATTGATTTGCGACACACATTCATTAAAATCTCCTGCCTGTCGTAGAAAGTCGCACTGTATCAATGGATTTTCAAAGAATTTGAGCAGTTCCATGACGTTGTGGCGATGCATGAGTTTTGCCATTTCCTCTGGTTCTGGATGCTCAGAACTGTTGCGATAGAAATAGTCGTTGTATGCCCAGAGAAAACGCATTCGCTGGTTGAACTCCTGCGTAGGACTATCCCATTTGAATTCGCTCGTCGGCATGCAATATTTGAAAGCACTATGAATCAATGAAGGAAAATCAACAGGATCAATGAAGTTAATCTTGCTTGTGTCGCTTATCATCATAAACTCCTTGTTCATTGCAAAATAATTTCCACAATGAGGGCAATGCTGCACTATTGATGGCACCATAACCTGGGGAGCCTCATGTCTGAGGTCTGACCATTCACCACCGTCCCAGTGATAATAACAATAATGATCTACCTTATCCATTTTTGCACAGCAATGAGGACATATTATATATTCCTCTGCTGCTGACGCACTACACTCTTCTTCCGATGTAGTACAGTTTTCCTCTTCTTTAAGGCTCTCAAGGTCATATACTTTATTTGGACTGAACCTGCTCCTTCCATTATATTCCTCACAATTGCCCGTGATAAGGACGAGCTTGTTTACATCCAGCAAATCCTTGTTTTTTTGCCAAGCCATTCCAAAGAACGCAATTTCGGTACTGTCATTTTCGTCCTCAATGGCAATCACACCATATTCCTTGTTGTTCTTGGAAACACCAGTTCTAATGATAGTTACTAATCCTGCAACATTTGCCTGTACTTTTGTATCAAACTTGTATGAAACAAGATTGTTAAGTAGTTCACAATCAACATTACAATATTGTGCCACTACATCTTGATATGCTTCAATAGGATGAGGTATGAAACTAATGCCCATTAGTTCACGTTCTTTGGTACGTTTATCCATCAGTGGAATATCTTCTGCCACAGGGAGTTCTGGTGGATCAAGAGGAAATAGAGATAACCCATTATCACTTTGTGCAAAATCAAAGATGAGGTCTATAGAAGACTTTCCCTTGGATGTTATGCCCAAATACTGCTCGCGTGGCAGACCGAAGCAATCAAAGGCACCACACAAAGCCAGTCTTTCAAATACCCTCTTATTACAAACATTGCGATTTATTCTTTGAGCAAAGTCGAAAATGTCTTTGTATGGGGCATCCGAACTTCTTTTGTGCATAATCTCAGCAACGACATTCTGACCTATACCGCTTATGGCACAAAGGCCGAAATGAATGTTATTGTCCTTGTCCGAAGTGAACGCATCCCCTGAGGCGTTGACGCTTGGAGGCAAGATTTTGATTCCCATTGCTTTGCACTCCTCCAAGAGTTTTTTCACCTCCTTTGCATCATGACTGCGTCGGGTAAGCAAGGCTGCCATAAACTCTGATGGATAATTTGCTTTGAGGTAAGCCGTCTGATAAGCAAGCCATGTATAGGCTACGGCATGAGACTTGTTGAAGGCATACTTGCCGAATTCCAACCAATCTGCCCATATTTTCTCAAGAGTATCTTGTGGATGCCCATTCTTTACACCGCCTTCAATAAAAGTAGGTTTTATAGCATTAAGGAAATCCGTATTCTTCCTGCCGATTGCCTTACGCAATGCATCACTCTGTCCACGAGTGAATCCCGCAAGCTCTCTTGAGAGAAGCATGACCTGCTCTTGATAAACTGTGACGCCATAGGTTTCCTTGAGATATTTCTCCATGCAAGGAAGGTCGTATGTGATGGACTCTTGCCCATTCTTTCGGGCTATGAATTTTGGTATATAATCAAATGGACCTGGTCTGTACAGAGCATTCATTGCTACGAGGTCGCCAAAGACTGTAGGGTGTAACTCTTGCAGATATTTCCGCATGCCTGCCGACTCAAACTGGAACGTACCAATCGTTTGGCCTTTCTGGTAGAGCTCGTATGTTTCCTCGTCATCAACCGGTATGGTGTCAAGGTCAATATCGATGCCATGTGTCAACTTGACGTTCTTGCACGCTTCCTTCAGCTCCGAAAGAGTTTTCAGACCAAGCAAGTCCATCTTTATGAGTCCTGTGGATTCAATATAGTGACCGTCATATTGAGTGACAGAAGTCTTCGTGTCGGGGAAGTCAGGATCGTCAGAGGTACAAACAGGGACAACTTCAGATATTGGAGTCGGACTTATAATGATACCACATGCGTGGATGCCTCTTGCTCGTATTCTGCCTTCTACCTTTACTGCGGCATCAAGCACCTTCTTTGCCAGACTTCCTTCCTCAGCAGCAATTGCCTTCAACTTTGGAATAGAAGCAATGGCGTTTGGCAATGTCATCTTCAAATCGTTTGATAACTGATAAGGAATTGCATCGCACAACTCTTTGGCAAGGTCATTTGGAGCACCCAACGTTTTAGCACAGGTTTGAATAGCGCTCTTAACTGCCAATACACCGTAAGTAATAATATGTGCCACATTTTCTTCGCCATATTTATTGCGAATCCACTGCATCACACGTCCGCGACCTTCATCATCGAAATCCGTGTCGATATCAGGAAGAGAAACTCTATCAGGATTGAGGAAACGCTCAAAAAGCAGTCCATGCTTTATCGGATCAATCTTTGTTATGCCAAGGCAATATGCCACAATGCTTCCTGCTGCAGATCCACGACCAGGGCCTACCCACACACCCATTTCATTGCGAGCTGCATTAATCATATCTGCAACGATAAGGAAGTAACCTGGGTAACCCATACCATTGATAACATCAAGCTCGTAATCAAGTCTCTCCTTGACATTCTCGGGAAGAATCTCACCATATCTTTCCTTTGCTCCCTGATATGCAAAATGCGCAAGATAATCAGCTTCAGAAGCAAAACCTTCTGGAATAGCAAAGACAGGCATGAGCGGAGCATGGTCAATGCTGTAGAATTCAATCTTGTCAAAGAGCTTAAGCGAATTAGATTCTGCAAGACTTTGACCTCGGAATAATTCCTTCAGCTCTTTCCTTGTCTTCATCCATTCACCCTCAGTGTGACGAGGGCAAGCAGCATCGTCCAATGTAGTATTGTTGGCAATGGCAAGCAGGTGGTCAAGCGCAGCGCCATCCTCTTTATTCAGATAATTGCAACTATTGACACATACAGGCTGGACGTCATATTTACATATTACTTTGGCATACGCAGGCCAAACAACTTTCTCTCTTTCAGCATCGTCTTGTATGCCTCCCGCTTCGTAATTGGCTAGACGCCTATCTCCATGAATTCCGATGTAGAAGTCATCACCGAATGTGATTTTATACCATTCTCCCACAGACAAAGCCTTCTCCATGTTACCTGCGATAGCATGATTTGCAATCTCGCTGTTCATGCCAGACGCGATTACAATAAGGTCGTCTTTGTATTTCTCCAACTCTGCATGGTCGGTACGAGGCATCTCATCCATCAAACCCTCTATCCATGAATTGCTCACAAGTTTGCAGAGGTTCTTGTAACCAGTAAGGTTCTTTGCAAGGACAATAAGATGACCGCACTCATCATCGCTTTTCTCCTTATCATGTATAGTACGAGGAGCCACATACATCTCGCAACCGATGATTGGCTTGAATGGTTCAAGTCCTTCCGTTGCACGCTCTTTGTTGATCTTGGCACAATAATCAACAAACTCCTTGATGCCGTACATCACGCCGAGATCGGTGAGTGCCATACCTTTCATGCCGTCTGCAACAGCCTTGTCAACAGCAGCGGGTATGGTAATCTGGCTCTTCATTATTGAGTAATGCGAATGTACATTCAAATGAATAAAGTCAGGATATACAGGAGCAGAAATGTATAGATTTGGGGAATCTAGAGAAATATGTGAACCATGTTCTTCCAGATAATGCTTCGCCTCTTCTATGGTCTTGCAATTCTCCGATACGCCAAATACCAGGTTCACGAAATCATCATACTTATATGTTATTGTTGTTAATTCATCAGATCCAAGAATGAATTTAATGGTAATATGGAAATTGTCACCATATAGACAATCACTCATTGAATAAGTTTCTCCCAGTTTCCAATCATTCTTCAAAACAATTTCATTCTTCTCGGCATCAACAAGGTACAGCGAGTCGCCACTGGAAGCTATGTACATATTATACTCTTTACCCTTGTTTTTGGACAACAACAATATATCCGCCTTATACTTACCATCTACCAAAGTCAAGCCCATCGAGGGTTTGCTATCTTCGAAACGTCCGTGTCTATGAAGTCTTAATTGTCTCATATAGAGATATTGTTATTCTTCCGTATATTTGCTAATGATTTCTTTATATTTGTCTGTACCACGTATAGCATCAATCTCAGGATCGAATAATACATGCTGAACGCTATATCCCATATTCAAACTGGTCTCCAAATACTCCAATGCCTGGTCGTATTCATTAAGGGTACAGTACATACAAGCAGCATCAAAGTAATACCCACCCTCATCAGGGAATACCTCCAACATGCAATTCATAATTTCAACAGCTTTGTCACGCAGCCCAAGTTCTGCACAAGCATGATGCCAACATATGCCTTCCTCAATTTTACTTTCCTCTAATTCGATACATTTGCGATAACATTTCTCAGCTTCAGACTTTCTGCCAAGATGTTTTTTGAGTAGATTGCCTTTATTAAGATAAAGATATGCATAATCATCTTTTAATGCGATTCCTTTGTTATAGCAATTCAAAGCCTCTTCGTAGTTACCTGTAAGAGCCTCTATCCAGCCAATACGATAATAACAATAAAAAGCATAACGAGGGTCTTTATCCATAGCGAGCTGATAGCTTATCTTTGAGAACTTAAATTCTCCCGATTCAAACTGCTCATCACCGAGTTGGATGAAGTCATATGCATCAAGTTCATCATTTTCATCATCTTCAATATCGTCCTCGTCATCAGAGTATTCCTCATCATCAAAATCAAACTCGGGATCAAACTCTTCGTCAACTTCAATATCAGGCATTTGCAAACGATCTTTTGCTGGGGAAAATTCACGATTATAATAATCAAAATCTCCCTCAGAAAGTCTTTCCAAATGACCAACTGCAATATCATCGCCCTGTTCTGCTGCTTTTTTAAGCCAGTATATTCCTTGTTCAAAATCCTGCTCTAAGCCATAACCATATAGATACTGCACACCAAGGTTGCACTGCGCCTCCATGTGTCCTTGTTCTGCAGCCATATGGAAATACCAGTATGCTTTCTCATAGTCTTCACCAGTTGCAGTGTCACCATCATTGTAGGCACATGCTAAACTGTATTGAGCATCTACATCCCCATTCTCAGCAGCATCGACCAGAACTTTTAAGTATTGTTGCATTGTGTCTGTAGGAATCTCTGGTTCGTCTATTTGCTCCTCATTAGCACTGGAGGCAATCATGTTTTCTAATCTTTTTAATGCACCAATAGCCATGTCCATTCCCTGATCGGCCGCTTTCTTCAACCAATACTTGGCCATTATCAAATCAGGTTCCACCCATTCTCCGCGAACATAGATGACTCCTATAGTATATTGCGAGTTTACCATTCCCTTTGCGGCAGCTTTCTTGAACCATTCTATAGCTTTCGGATAGTCTGGTATTATACCATCGCCTCGCATCATCATGTCTGCCAGATTTTCCTGAGCCTGAGGGTTACCTTGTTCAGCCGCTTGTTGATACCAATATAGGCTCTTCTCGTAATCTCGCTCAACACCGGTACCATTATGATACAAAACACCAAGCTCCAGCTGAGCATCGCTAAATCCCTGCTCTGCAGCCTTTGTGTACCAATAGACGGCTTGTTTCATATCCTTTGGCGTTCCTTGCCCCATTTTGTACATGTATGCCAAGTCACATTGGGCAACCTCATATCCAAGTTCTGCTGCTTTCTTGTAACATTCAATGGCTTTTGCATAGCTCTGCTTAATACCATTGCCCTCATAATAGGCAATAGCAAGCGATGTCAGTATCTTTTCATCACCTTTTTGGGCATTCTCTAAGAGGTAACGCGCATCTTCTGGGTTAATCGTATTCATATAGGTATATTTACTTTATTTGATTATGGACTATTTATCTTTGTTTCTTGCGCTGAAAACAGCATAGGCAATGACTCCTACTATAAAGAGTATCATCATTATACCAGATGAGCCACCACCATCTCTTACGGAGTAGTCTTTGCCATGTCTATCATAAGCAAGCATTGGCAGAATGTTCAGCGTCAGCAGTGCGAGAGAAATTAGATATCGCTTCATGTTTTTGTTTATTTGATTCACGATGTAAAGGTCGACATAATTAATGGAATAATCAAGTATTCTGCAAGCAAATGTACGAACTATTAGACTTGTTGTATGAAATACTTATAAGGATTTCAATGCAAATTTGATCTCTTCGTATGATACTTCCTCATTCAATGCCTCATACACATTCCTTAAGCTCTCATTATCAGGATGGTCAAATTTGAACTGTCGGACTCTTTCAATGATCTCGTCAGTAACAAATTCATGGGCATCAAGATCTCCTGATTCAACGTATCTTAATAGATGGTTGCAAATGGTTTCTTTAGAAAGTCCTCGCTCATTGGCAATCTCCTGTACAGATTTCCCTGAACGATACATTTCTAAAGTTACCTCCCAAGTTTTTTGTGTTGTTGAAGTTCTTGAGGTAGCATAGTTTACTCGATTGGCAGAGTTCGTGGTTAGTTGTGGTTGTGAAACCTCTTCCACCTGTGGCACCTCAACGGGGTCGCCTTTCACGATTTTAATTATGTCTTCACCAAATTTCAAAATGGTGTTAAGGCCCACTCCATGGATGTAACCCAGCTGCTCCAAATTTGTGGGTTTTACTGTGGCTATCTCGTTCAAGGCACGGTTGGTGAGTATCTGGAAAGCACGCAGGTTCAAAGTGCGGGATAAGGCTAATCTCCAGTTCTTCAATGTTTCTGTTAGCTGCATGTCTATTGCAGCATCAGCATTGTCTTCTTCAACTACTTCATCCCACTCAAAGGGTACATAGGACACTTTCTGTGCAATAGCATCAAGATTTGTTTCTATCATGTTGTAGAAATCCACGATGGCCTTATCTACAAAGAATGTTCCGGGGTGAACTTTTCTTCGTAGTACTATCCCTTCGAGCGTACGGCAACGACTAAATGCAACATAAGCTTGTCCCGACTCAAATGTGTGAGGCAAATCAATTACAACATTATCAAATGTAAGACCTTGGCTTTTGTGTACCGTAATTGCCCATGCTGGTTTCAAAGGGAACTGTGAGAAGCTGCCTACATTTTCTTCTTGAATCTGATGGATTTCTTTATTTAGCTTATATTCAATATTCTCCCATGTAGTAGGTTGGACAATGATATCATGTCCATCGACATGGACTGTTATAGAATATTCTTCTAGTTTTCTCACCTGCCCAATGGTTCCATTACGATAGCCACTTTCGTAGTTGTTCTTGGTGAACATCACTTGAGTTCCCACTTTCAAAGCCAAATTCGATGGGCAAGGGTATGCATCTTCAGGAAATTTACCCGAAATGTTTGCCTTGTACACCTTATCATTACCATCTATGCCTCCCATTCTTGACTCGTTGATTCTGTCTGCGTCTCGTTTTAGAGAGACTAAGGTAATATATCGAGAATCTTTTTCTGCATCGAAATCTGGTTGGAAACGAGTGTTGAGTTTGTTGATCATGGCCCAATTCAAGTTTCCTATTCGTGCATTATCCAGTATCTTTATGAATTCCTCATCACTCTGACGATAAACCTTATCCAGGCTTATAGTCTCAAAGCTTACTTCTTTTAATGCTTTGCTGTTGAAAAAGTAATGGTTTGATGAATAGTAGGTACTCAGCAACTCTTTGTCTGCTTTGTTAACCACAGGTGGAAGTTGAAACAAATCTCCGATCAACAAAAGTTGCACTCCTCCAAATGGCTTCTCGCTTTTGCGTACAGTCCTCAACTTATTGTCTATACGGTCAAGCAGATCGGCTCGCACCATTGACACCTCATCAATAATGATCATGTCCAGTTCTTTCAGTATTTGATCTTCATGAGTTGGCGCATCATTCTGTGTGTTTATGTTTACTGTATCGGGGATGTACGGACTGAAACTGAACTTGAAGAAAGAATGAATGGTCTGAGCCTTTGCATTGATTGCAGCGATTCCTGTAGGAGCGAGTACCACAACTTTCTTTTGTGTATGTTCTTTGAACTCTTTCAAAAATACAGTCTTTCCTGTACCGGCTTTACCTGTCAGGAAAAGATTTTTATCTGTTTTCTCTGCGATAAACTGCGCTAGATTTATGGCAGAAATTGGCTCTGTTAGGTTAGGCATAATTTCACTAGTAACATTAATCATTTCCCCAGTAATTATCTGAGTTATCTCCAAAAGCTTCACGATACATATCGTTCAATTCTTCTTTAGTGTACCATGAATCTGATCCTGCATTGTAAGAGGGTTTCTCTTCCCTTTCTTCGTATTCATCATAATCTTGTACTTCAACACTCTTTTTCTTTATAAGAATTTGTGAGTTTTCGTCTTTAATTATTTCATATCCTTGACTATAAACATCATTGGTTATGAATTTTTTTAGTTTTGGATTAAATACATCAAATTCGTATTCCTTCTCGGAATTGTATGTTATTACTTCCTCATCAACTATAGGATAGTATATATTTATCTCGCTAATAACAACTAAGACTTCTCCTATCGGTTCGAAAATTGCTGCCATAGAGTTGAGTTTATTGCCCTCTATATCAATAAACACTGATGAGTCTTGATGTTCCCCGTAACATGCTATACACAGGTTGTATCTGTGATTAAATTTATTATAACGAATAAGCGCATCTTGAAGATGTAAAGAAGCGGGTATAAGTGGTTGCATATCACGGGAGTCGTATATATTTCTATCCTTGTCTATTATCAATAGAGTAGACTCCTTCCCGTCACTATAAGATTTACAAGATAAATCGTGCATGCCCATAGGAAGCTTAATTTTACCATCATATGTAATGAGACCACACTGATTTCCATCGCCAACCATCAAAAGTAAATCTTTTGTAAAATATTCGAAGCCTATGCATCTTTCTGTGAATAGTTTTTTATTTAGATGATACAATGTGCTTCTGTCATGCTTTACCACTATTGCATACTCGAGCCCTAGCTGATTGATTTCTGTAATATTCTCTTTTTCCAGGATTTCATTATTATAACATAACCCCATGGTGTCATTGAATAGAGTAAATACAATGTAACCAGCATTCTTATATCCTTCATACATTGTGTGTCCTTCAAAATGATAATTGAAATCATCTGTAATCCATCGTTCTATTCTTTTGCAGCATGGTGGAATAAGTATGCGATCGTTGACATATAGTCCTTCGAACACTATCTTTTCACCATCCTCATCTATTGTTCTATTTTTCTTACTTTCTATTTTTACTATGCCATATACATTCCCATCAGATTCCCATGATTCTATTCCGTCATATTTTATCGGAATTAGAAGTTCTCCTTTGTCAAGGGATATCCGTCCATGAAGATTGTTTTGAAATATTCCAACAGAATGATAATGCGTTGACTCGGAAGTTTCGCACGTTGGTTCAATGTATTTGTCATCTATATAACACAAAGAATTTAAGTCATATATATAATAGATAGGTCCTAGATTATTTTTGAATACAGCATAGTCTTTTCCCAAAACGACTATAGAATGGTTGTTATAGTCAGGAAATTTAGCTCGACTTGATATCTCACAATAGAAATCGTTGATATTTCTCACCCTTTCGGAAATCTTTATAAGTTGATTGCTCGAGTGAATCCATACATAATTCAAGGAGTTAGATATAGTTATGCGAATCCACGAAATACAATGTTCATTAAGTCTACAAAATACTTTTGTTTTTGCATTAATTGCATAGAATCCACAGACCTCCATAGATTTATTAACTAAATTCGAAATTACCCAAATATTTCCATTGTTTGGTACTTTCCATAAAAGAGATTTATTAGGTATGTATAGTATCTCATCTATCACTGAAACATATACATTGTTTTTATAATAGTTTCTTGAATCAGCTATGTACCACCCATTCCATTTGCAATAGAAAGTAGCTACTTCTATGTTTGACTCTTCATCATCTCTTATTGAATAAATGTATCCATGTGAATTTGAAATCAATAAAGTAACACTATCAACATTACTCTCATGAATATCTGAAGAATAGACAAGTAAACTATTCTTCAGATATTCAACTGCTAATGGAAATCTAAATGAACTATCTTCACGTAAAATAGAAAAACATCCTTTTTTTACATTTACGACATATGAACATCTTATTATCTTTTTATTCCAGTCTTTATAGGATTTTTTACAAATTGTGTCCCCAGATAAAATATAGCATTTTTCTATCCTCGAGTATTCAAGTATTATAATGTCAGATTTTCTATATTCAAATAATTCTTCGTATGATATTTCATCACCACTTTCTTTGTAAAAATAAATCTTTTCATCTTTTATAAAGCACATTCCTAAAGTGTTATCAGAATTACCGTCCAATAACGTTCCAAAACAAGAGTACCCCTCTTTTTCTAATAAATTTATGATTACAGTATTCATAAGTCTTAATGAATAATCGACTTCAACCAATTGTTGCCATTTCCGCCTTCAACGCCTCAATGCTATATCCCGTTACCCTTGAGCATTCTAGGAGATAAGACTCTTGAGTAATAGGACTTGGAATCGTGGCAATTGCCTTAAGCATTTCTTTTACTCCGGAGGAACGGAGGTCGGGGTTGGTGACGTCTTTGACTAAAGTGGTGTGCATGAAGTCGAGGAAGTTCTGCTCGTTGGCGGTCAGTGTCTGTTGTATCTGGTCGGCTGGAGTCTTGTGGATGAAGCTGTCTGGATCCTCGCCTTCGGGGAGGCGGAGGACTTTGACGGACAGACCAGCCTGGAGGAGCATGGGAATGGCGCGGAGGGTGGCACGGAGTCCTGCTTCATCGGAATCGTAGATGAGGGTGATGGTTTTGCAGTAGCGAGAGAGTAGGGCGGCTTGCTGCTTGGTCAGGGCGGTGCCGGCATTGGCTACGACGTTTTCGATGCCTGCCTGGTGGAAAGCGAGGACATCGGTGTAGCCTTCAACCATATAGGCTTTGCCTGCCTTCATGATGGCATTCTTTGCCTGATACAATCCGTAAAGTTCGGAGTTCTTGTGGTAGATGTCACTCTCCTGAGAGTTTATATACTTCTGGTCAACATCATGAGTGCGTTCATCCAACTTGCGGGCACCAAAGCCAACGACCTTGCCAGCTGTGTTGAGCCATGGGAAGATAAGACGACCAGCATAGCGGTCTTTGACGAATCCACGACCTACATAGCCAAGACCGAGTAACTTGGCGTTATTGAAATAGAGCCCTGCATCTTTATAGGCTTTTGCAAAAAGAGACGTGCCAACAGGAGAATAACCAATCTGAAACTTTGAGAGTATCTCGTCTGATATTCCTCGCATCCTGATGTATTGCTTTACTGCAGAATCATCTGCCGACTTAGTCAATGCATCTACATAAAATTGAGCTACCCAGGCGTTTGTCTTATACAGGTTAGTTATCAATCGATCATGCTTCTTCTCTTCCTCGCTCTTCTCTTTCGAAGGTATAGGAATATTGTATATATTAGCTAATCTCCTTACAGCTTCGGGGAATGAAACACGCTCTTTTTCTTGAACAAACTTTATAGCATCACCTTTTGCATCACACGAATAACAATGGTATGTACCACGATTAGGTGAAACTTTCAGCGATGGATGATGATCGTCATGGAATGGGCATAAGCCAACGTAATATACCCCTTGTTTTTTCAATGAGATATATTCGGAAACGACTTCAACAATATTAGCCGAGTCCTTAACCCTTTCAATTATATCTTTGGTTATCATTGTAACTTCGTTGTTTATAAATTCAGTCAACTTAAAGAATACTCAGTGCCACAATTTGGACAAGTGTTGCGAACATTCTCCAATTTCGTGCCACACTCAGGACAAAACTTTATGTTGTCCGTATATCCTATATTACATTGTTTGCAAATTCTCATATTAATTCTAATGGTTAATCGTTTGTGATATTGTTCTTCAACTCTTCCACCTCTCTCTCCAACCTCTCAACCCTTACTTTCAGTGATTCGTATTCAGAAATCTGACTGACCACTCCGTGCGTTGTACCAAATCGTTTGTGGCACTCTGCAAGGTAGAGGGACCTGGTCAATTCATCGGGGATGTTGCCGATGAGATTGAGGAGGTCGGTGATGGCGGCAGCCTTGGCAGGGATGTCTGATTCCTTATTTATTATATATAAGGTGTAGAATTCAAGGAAGTCGATGGTGTTGGTTTTCAGGTAGGTCTTGAGGGCTTCTGCCGATGCCATGCGCTTGGCGAGGTTGTCTGGATCCTCGTTGTCGCTGAGGACAATGACCTTGACGTTCATGCCTTCCTGTAGGAGTGGGGCGATGTTGTGAATGGCGGCCTTGAGTCCTGCTTCGTCACCATCAAACATCAGGGTGACGTTGGTACAAAAGCGGTGCAGAAGGTGGGCTTGGGTTGGGGAGAGGGAAGTACCTGCACAGGATACCACATTCTCGACGCCCGTCTGATGGAGCATCATGACATCGGTGTAGCCTTCCACGAGAAAGGCTTCGTTGGCTCGAGCTATGGCCGATTTGGCTTGGTAGAGTCCCCAAAGTTCATGACTTTTGCGATAGACAAGGCTTTCGGGAGAATTGCGATACTTCATCTCGACGCCCTTGGTGGCTTCGTCCAGTTTGCGTCCTCCAAAGGCAACAACCTGACCGTTGGTATTCAGCCAAGGAAAGATGGCACGCCCAGAGAAGCAGTCTAGGAAACGACCATTGACTTGGAATATTGTTCCCACACCATTTTCTACATGGAGAATCTTGCCAGACTTGAAAGTGATGTCCGACTCGGATGGCATCAGGTATTTCATCTCAAGTTCCTTCTCCTTAACGGCTCCTATGATGTCGCTTTTGACCGGTGAATATCCAACGTGATATGCCTTTATGGTTTCGTTCGTAAAACCTCGACCGTGGAAATATTTCAGACCGACAGTATCGTCAGTGCTGGCAAGGCAAGACTCATAGTAAAGCATAGATGCTTCATTGACCGACAGCATAGTCTCCATTTCCTTTTGCTTTATCCATTCCTCCTTGGGAAGGTATTGTTCTGGTATAGGTATGGAGTACTTAGCAGCCAAGTGTTTCAGCGCCTCGGGGTAAGTAAGGTTGAGCTTCTTCATCAAGAAGGTTATAGCATCACCTCCCTCATCACAGACAAAGCAATGCCATGTGCCTCGCGAAGGTGATACGTAGAAGGATGGCGAGTGATCATCGTGGAAAGGGCACAGCCCCACATAGCTTGCCCCTTTCTTTTTCAGTTGTACGTGTTCGCCTATGATGTCAACTATGTCAATAGCCGATTTTATCCTCTCTTCTGTTGCTCTGTCTATCATGGTATGTGCCAAGTATTAAATTTACGCCATAAAATTAGTGAATTATCTCCAAAATTGCAAGATATTGGCGCAGAAATGATTATTCACTGTTCAAAAAATCAACATTTACGCCGTACGATAGAAATCTTGTTACCGCATTTGGGGCATATTACTTCTGTTTGTCCTTTCATCTTATTGTAGGTTAGATGCAAACCGCATTGGTCACACTTGACAGTTCTGGGAATTCTACTACCACAAAATAGTTGTCTCATTGTTGCTGTTTTTTGTTTACGTGGTTAAAAGGTCGGCATTTTTTTTGATATATCCAAATTTGTGAGAGATAAATTGTTTGATTTATCTGCTTTTAGAATAGAATTCTGATTTTTCTAAGCATTCACTACGGCTTGTCTGATTTCTTTTGTATTATTTAGGAAGAGAGAATGTCCCTAATCCGACTAGAACGCTACCTGCACTTGCCTTGTTTTCATCTTCTTCAGTCGACTCTACAATCAAGGTAAGTCCTATTCTATAGCCCTTGTAGTCAAAGAAATTAAGGTACGTCATGGTGAAGATGCCATCGTCATGTTCTATCCATCTTTTTTGTTTTAATGGTTCACGATTGTTGTAGCGGTCGAAGAAAATGCTATCCAAATGAATGAATAGTGACCGTGCTTCTTGCGCTGAGCCGTTGAACAGGCGAGTAGTTGAGACCTTTCCCTCTGAGAGGTCGTAATCACTGCCCCATCCGTCGTCCCATTCTTCCAGTTTGGTGCCATGCCAATCTAGTTTGCCAAAACTCAAGAGTTCATGAAACTCACCGACCTGATCACTTTTGTCAAGGTCCAAACCGAAGAATTCGTTTTTTTCCCATTCTTCTACTGTAGCATTACGGTTGGTACAGGCAGAAACTGCCAAACAACATGAAAGTGCAAAAAATGCAATTTTAAAAATTCTTTTACTCATACGATTTACGGTTGTGATTTTGATTTCGAGTGCAAAATTACGGAAAAATATGCCCACCACAAAAAAACAAGGGGCTCGTTGTATGAACCCCTTGCTTTGTTGTATGAAACGGAAATACCTCGCTTAGAAATATACGTAGCCAATATACTGTATATAGCATTTGTAGTCGAAGTTCTCCTTTATCACCTCATTATCCAGAACATCAATCTTGTCGGCCCTGGAATTCGTGTCACGCCAACGCTCATAAGTCTTATCGTAGTAGCCGCGAACATAGACCGAGGGAGAACCGTATGTGTTCTGCACGACACTAATCTTGATTCTTATCTTCTCAAAGTTGCCCTGTCGGTTTACGAAAAACGCATTGACGGTCTGGAAGTTGTCACGCTCCTGCTGCCGTGGTTGTTGCTGCACTCTCTGACCATCAGATCCAACGATGACAGGCGTGTAATGAACGAATGGAACCTGTGCATTTGACTGTGCAGCAAAGCATGCAAAGAGTGAAATTAGAAAGATTCTTTTCATGTTATGTACTTTTTTTGTGTGATTAAATTGTTTGCCTATGCATTTTCGGGTGTAAAGTTAGTGATTTTGGAAGACATAGCATTAGCAATTTCACCATACTTTACAAAACCCAGTGATTACTTTACAAGGCAAAACGCCTCCATATTGCCATTCGATGTATTGAAATCTGATATGACAGCCTTCTTGGAAGATATGATGGACGTCTTCAGGATTTGTGCCGCTTCTTTGGAAACGACCAGTTCCACACGTCCGTCAACATCGTCGTCAACGAGGACTACGGTACGGCGAAGGGTGTTGACTCGCGAAACGTACGCAAGGTTTACGATATGGCTCTTGCCTATTCTGACAAAGCGGGAGTCTTTCATATAGTCCGCTACTTGGATGAAATTCTGCAGACTAGCCAGCAGTGTCACTGATCTGCCACTCTTGAATTTCAGCACGATGTAGTTGCCATCGCTTACCACGTACATCACATCGTCAAGACAAACCTTCGTTAGTTCATCACGCGTGTTGAAAAACACCTTAGAATCGTTGTTTCTCATCATTCTTTGATGGAGGATTATACAAATTGCTTCAATACGCTCTTTGCAAACGCAATGACATCGCTAGTCTTGCGAGTGATGTAACATTTGCCTTCCACCTTGTCAACAATCTCGAAGTTGGTTGACTTGATTCTGCTCAGGTCGCTCTCCTTGTACTTCGTCACATCTGTAGTTGAATACAACTTGCAAACATCGCCTTTCTTCTGGTAGTAAAGTTCGATGGTCTTGCCATCCTTGAAAGTGATGGCTTGCTTTACCGTAATGTTTGTTGGGACAACAATACTTTGTAGGTCAATCTTACTCTCTGTGCTGGTTGTCGTAGCAGCGAACGCTGATGTACTCATGCTCATGAGCAGGGTCATCAGGATAACAAAAAAGTGTTTCATAATTAAATTAAATAAAATAAAATATAATGATTAATAATGTCGTAACTCATCTTAAATCTTTTTCATACTGTTTTTATGTTTTTTGTTTTCGAGTGCAAAATTATGCAGTATTAGTCATAACACAAAAAAAAGAGAGGCTCGTTGTATGAACCCCTCAATTTCTTGTATGAAATGAATCAGTGTTTTATTCAGATCGGTTATTTCTTCTTAAATACCAGCCAAGGAATGAGCCCTGCACCCTTGTGCTTGTCTTCGTATTTTGTGTCATCTCCAATCTTATGCGCACTGCCATCGGCTGTGCGATAGAAGCAATAGTCGGTTCCACCTGTGATGTAGACAGCATCAATGAAACCGTATTCGCGGAGAGCATCGGCAAAGTCCCACATCGTTTCCTTCTGGCGCGTCTCAATGTAATAGAGTTTGTCGCCAATACGTCCCAGGCCTCTGCGTTCAACCTTTCCGTGAAGGAAGAAACGTGTCGGCAACATGCCATTGGATACGAGGATAAACTGGCGGAAAAAACCTCCTCCTTGTTCTATGACATAATCCTTGACATCCTCGTCGCGAGCAATTCCTATCACGACGTTATCGTTTGCCATGGCACAATAACCAAGGCGGCTCACATCCGACTCAATCTCCTTGCCTCCCGCCACGAGACTGCCTATATAGTGGTTGGTCTTAGGATCGTAGGATGTCTGGTCGGCACATCGGCTGTAAAGGAACACATCTGCATCCGTAGTATCTGGCTCCGTGAAAGATATCTCAGCCTTCAGGCCCTTTATCTCATAGAAGTTGAGAGCCACACCCAGTATGGAGTCGCTTGTCATGACAACCTCAGGCTTTTCGTTAGCGGCGGGCTGCTGCAGTTTTTCTATATTCTGCGCAGAAGTAACCGATACCGATACACCTATATCTCTATGTGTACGATAGAATAGGTAACCGCATACGATGGCAACACATATCAATGCAGTGGCAATAGCCGTACCGACAATCCAAGGCATCCTTCGCTTGGGCTTAAGGCTGGCATCGTCCGTCTCTATGGTAATGACAGGAGTCTCCCCCTCGCCTTGGCCCTCTATGACGTCTGGTTTTTCTTCGATTACGAAGATAGGTTTCTCGTTCATGCTGTCTTCCGTATAGTTCATGCCTTGTCTCCTTCCTGCTCTATCTGAGCCTTTAACTCCTTCAATGCTTCCTTTGATGCTTTCAACTTGAATTCGCCACGCAGGTTACTCCCGCTAAGCAGCAGTTCCTGCGAGGTGATGTTCACAACATAGATGTAGTTCTTGTTCACAATCAGGCTTTTGCCTACACGCACAAAGATGTTGTTCTTCAGCTTTTGAAACACCTCATCAAAGAAGTGCAGTTTGAACGTCATCTTGTGAGGCTTGCCATTGAACAGATATAGATCCGAGTAGTTTCCGTCCGCTTGAACGAAAACAATGTCCTCTGTCTGAACCTTCACGAGTTCTGTTGATGTTGATATTTTAAGCCATTCCATATTTTATTATAATCTCAGGAAAACTCAATTGCTACGATGCAAAATTACTAATTGGGGCTAGTATTGACACAAGAAAAAAACATTTGTTGTGGGCGCAAAGGTACGATTTTTTTATTTAACTCAATCACATAGTGTCACGAAACATGCACTTCACACGGATTTTTATAGGTTTTGGGTGAATATAGATATATGTTACAAGGTATAATTGTTTATTATAGTAGGGGTATTCGTTAATCCTACGCAATCTGTGTCAAAGAGCTATCATCGCCATTTTTAAAGCATCTTTAGTTTCGGGTAGATTTATAATTATCACGAAATTGCAGAAGAACCCAAAAGATTCGTGTGATTAGTAAGATTCGTGTTC
Organism: Bacteroidaceae bacterium; assembly: GCA_045629085.1. Lineage (GTDB taxonomy): Bacteria > Bacteroidota > Bacteroidia > Bacteroidales > Bacteroidaceae > Physcousia. The sequence goes on along the minus strand of JAZQQO010000002.1, from coordinate 13,498 downwards.
AAAAACAAATATAGTATGTTCATTTGTGATTATAAAATTTATTTTGAACAGTTACCTATTATATTATTACGAATTATTTCGTAAATTTGCAAAAACTAAATTCGACATAAACCCCACTTACAAATCACATTATGACAAAGAATACAATTTACGACTTTACAGTCACCGACAACAAAGGCAATGAGGTAAAACTTGACCTTTACAAGGGTAAGGTTCTGCTTATCGTCAACACTGCCACAAATTGCGGCTTTACACCTCAGTACAATGACCTTGACACGCTCTACGACACATACGCTGACAAGGGATTTGAGATTCTTGATTTCCCTTGCAATCAGTTCGGCGCACAAGCAAAGGGGACGGACGAAGAGATTCAGCAATTCTGTACACTCCGTTATAATACCAAGTTCCCTCGGTTCCGTAAAATTGAGGTGAATGGCGAGAAAGAGTTGCCCTTATATACATACCTTAAACAGCATACAGGCGAAATCAAGCGCTTTGACAAGAAGCATCCGTTCATGAGTCTTGTGGTGATGCTCATGGAGAAAATCAACAAGAACCACAAAGCAGCCAATGACATTCGCTGGAACTTCACAAAGTTCCTCATTGATCGTGACGGGCATGTAGTTTCACGTTTTGAACCAACAGCAACAAAGGATGTTCTGACTCCTGCTATTGAGGCACTATTGTAATGATTAGTTTTTGCGTCCATGCTTTTGCTATGTAAACAAATTTACTTACCTGTCACTTTTGTTCTTACACTGAGTTCTAATTTTCAACTACACCTACACAAAATAGGCTTACTATATTGCATATCAATTATCTAACAAAAACATTCAACTACATTTAACTACACTAATTTGACAAGGATTTTCCGCAGTTTCGACGAATGCATCCAAAGTGGAGTCAGGTTTCTGTAAATCACAGGTGACAGATGTAAGGATTATTTTACTTACATAGCTGCTCTGTCCACCCTAGTGAAAAGAATTCAAGTTGTTAAAAGGTGCTCGTTCATGGGTCAAACATGTACATGGTATTTGTGCACATTTAGACCTATTTGCAAGAAACTGCCACGCTAAAAAATGATTATTTGTTATGTATTTTCCTATTTATTGCTAGGTTTTTCCTAAACGACCGCATGGCCTATTATCTGTACGATAGTTATCGTACACGTGTACCATAGTTATCGTATGCTTGTACAATAACTATCGTACAGAACATTGACGCTGCACTATTTGTTCATGAACACGCGGTTTGTAAGGATTTATACGAATAAGCATGCAGTGTAGTTGACACATTCAACTACACTACACGTAACTTATTGAATTATATCAATATACACACCATTAGTGTAGATGTAGTTGAAAACAGATTCCTAATGGGCGGCCTGTGAGTATTGAGGCTTATACATACTCCACACCCCCGAACTTGAGTCCGTCGGTGAAGACTCTGTAATCTATCTTCGTTTTGCTGTTGTGCGCCTTAATTTTGATGAGGTTGAGGCATTTCCATGTACAATGTCATGCGATTTAAACTGTTTTATTCATAGTTAACCCATCACTACGGCTATCAATCTTGGCTATATCCCCTGATACGAAATGAACTTCGTGCGCGACATAGACTATTCCTCAGCAAACACAAGTTCTGTGGCGAGTTGCGATGAACTGCAATGAGTCGCGAGGCACTCATCACACCCATATCGCATTGTATCACAACAGTTTATGAACATCTTGTAACGAATGACGAGTTAACACCACATTCATTCTTTTTTTCGTCCCTATCCGAGTAAACTGTTGCAAAGTCATAGCAGAGATGTGGATGAAACGCGTGTAAAATATGCTATTTTATAGATGCTAATGGATGATTTGCTACTTAAATTGACAAACTTAAGCATATTTCAAGTGGTTTTGGCACTTATTATCCATGTCGGTGTACATGAGTTTCGTTATTGCCAGATTGGTTCCATTTCCCAACCTTTAGAGAATCCCATCGCTGCAAGGTCTATTTCTGGGAAGTCAACGAATAGCCAGCGGAGCTTTGATAGCATGTCGTTGTTCGGAGAAATCACTCCCAGGAAGTACTTGATGATATATATATTAAAATAGGTTCTTTGAGGGTCGACCGGCAATGTTATCCAAGGATGACTTATTCGTCTTGGCATCATAGGAAGGATGAAGTTTACCTTGTTCCACACTCTGGAATGACGGCAGCAAGAGTTTCTAACAAGCGTTAGCGTTGTAAGCCATGATTCAAACACACTGATACAGCCTCTGTTTTTCTATATTTAAAATCTGCAAATGGGGTGGTCAAAAGCAACATGTTAACTTATTGCTTCGTTTATCTCATGAAGAAAGATGAACGGTTAGAAGCAAAGAATTCGAAGAAATATTTGCCAATACGAAAAAAACGCGTAACTTTGCGTAGCAAAAGGAACTTTTAAGACAATGAGTACAAGAGAAGAGAAGATGGAGGCCTTTGGCCGACTACTGGACGTGATGGACACACTGCGTGAGAAGTGCCCATGGGACGCCAAGCAGACGAACGAGAGCCTGCGCCCCAACACGATTGAGGAGTGCTTCGAACTGTGCGACGCCTTGATGAAGGAGGACAATAAGGAGATATGCAAGGAACTGGGCGACGTGCTGCTGCATGTGGTGTTCTACGCCAAGATTGGTAGCGAGAAGGGTGAGTTCGACATTGCCGATGTGTGCAACAAGCTGTGCGACAAACTCATATTCCGTCATCCGCATGTGTATGGAGAACAGACCGCCATGGAGCATGGTGGTTTGAAGGAAGTCAACTCTGCCAACGACGTATCGCTCAACTGGGAGAAGATAAAACAGAAGGAGAAGGACGGCAATAAGACAGTGCTGAGCGGTGTGCCCAATGCCCTACCCTCGCTCATCAAGGCCTACCGCATTCAGGACAAGGCTCGCAACGTGGGCTTCGACTGGGAAAAGCGCGAGGACGTGTGGGACAAGGTCATAGAGGAACTGGGAGAACTGCGCGCCGAACTGGAGCGTGAGGATAAGGAGAAGAGCACCGACGAGTTTGGCGACTTCCTGTTCAGCCTCATCAACACGGCACGCCTCTACCACATCAATCCCGACAATGCCCTGGAGCGCACCAACAAGAAGTTCATCACCCGCTTCAACTACGTGGAGCAGAAGGCTAAGGAGATGGGCAAGGAGATGAAGGACATGACACTGGCTGAAATGGATGCCCTGTGGAACGAAGCGAAGAAGAAGGAAGTTAATAGGACGAATGATTTTTGAAAATTAAAAAAAATAAAACTAAACATGAAGAAAACAGCAATAGCCGCAGTTGCCGCATTGGCATTGTTAGGATGCAAGAAGGGAGTTAACGGAAACTCGGAGAACTCCTTCCAGATAGTTAATGTCGAGACCGACAGCACGAAATACGGTATTGCCGTAAAAATGCAGGACGACTCTCTGCAGTGGATCATCGAGGATGGTGATACGGCGTGGATTTGCATCAAAAAGACACAAGTGCTTGGATCGCTTGCCAACGAGCACAGAATAGCCGTGCTCTTTCATCAAGGCAGTAAGACGGACGCCAAGTCGGTCATCGACATGACGCAGTTGATGGGACGCTGGGTTGAGCCAGATGCCGTTGACGAAGGTATGATGCAGGGTGTGGAACTTCAGGAAGGTGGTGCAGCCGCCAGCATCAACAGCCGTGCAAACCACTACGTAAGTTGGCGTCTATACAATGGTAAACTTCTACTTGTCAACTCCTTAGACGGCGTTGTCGATCATGACGCTCCCGAGGACACTTTCTACATCACTCAACTCACGGCAGACTCCATGCGCGTCACCACAACGTTCAGCAAGCACTATTTCCGTCGCTCGGACAGCAAGGATGACGACGTGCAGCGCGACTACAACATGTACGTATCGCCCGACGCAGGAGCCTTTGACCCCGAAGGCGATGCCCCCGAAGATAGCGAGAACGAAGACATCCCCGAGTTTGACAAGGTATTCTAATTCACATTTGAGAAAAGGACAAAAAAAACGCGCCGCCCGTGCCTCAACGGCAAAGACGGCGCTAACCTATACCCAAACTAAATTATCTTATTTTAAACCAAAAACCGATTTATGCTTGAGGCCTCATCTGGGGCCTCATTTATTTTGAGGCTGCTGGCCACCTCGGGGACCGCCCCAATTCTGACCACCTCGGGGACCACCCCAATTCTGACCACCTCGTCCTCTTCCACCGGCACCTTCACCACGAGAACCTTCACCACGAGGACCGAACTTACGCAACATCTCACGATGGAAGGCATCCTCAGCCAACATCAGGTCAAAAACCTTCTTGGCATCCACCACCTTACACATTTTGGGGTAGTACGTCTGCTCTATCTTGGCGAGTTCCACGTTCAAGTTTGAAATCTGCGTCACAATCTCGCAATAATTGGGACAACAGCCATTCTGCGGAGCCGCATTGCGCTTCAGTCTCATGATAGCGTGGTTGATGCCGAGTTGCTTCTCCTTCATCTCAAAATAGATAGGAAGGAGTTTGTCACCTTCTGCCTGACTCAAACCGACACGCTCACGAATGTAAGACTCCAGTCGACTCTTGAACTCTTCCGGATTAAACTGACGGTGAGCATCCTCTCTTGGCTGCTGGGCCATGGCTGGCATAAGAGCCATGACCGAGAACACGAGCAAAACAATATACTTCTTCATGATTCCTCCTTCAGATTTAGTTTTCTGTCAAATACATTGCAATCTCGTTATTATCAACCATCGCGTAGTCAAGCGCATCGCTAAAGTAGTCATCGTCGTAGTAGTAACCCACCTCCGAATCTTCCACAACATCTGTCTGCGCCAACTGATTATCCTGTCCACCTTTCAGATGAGGAATCAACAGACAGGCACTACCCACAACACCAACCACCAGCACAGCAGCGTAACGCCACAAGCGCGGTATCAGGGTGCGACGAATGGGCTTCTGCTGCTCAGGCAGCTGCGCCATCACTCGGTCGCATAAGGTGCCGAAATAGCCTTCTGGCACCTTAAAGGGATTGCTTCCGCCCTGCGAGCGGCCATTTCCCTCCATGTACTGTTTCAGCTTTTCTTCTGTCATTGTATTGTTCTTTAGTTATTTTGACTATATAAATAATAAAAGGTTTAATCGTGCATGCCGAAAAAATCAGATATTTTTTGAACGGCAAGGTGGTAAGAGGCCTTCAGAGCCCCCACGCTGGTGCCAAGAGCCTTGGAGATTTCCTCATACTTCATCTCCTCAAAGTACTTCATATTGAATACGAGACGCTGCTTCTTGGGCAGCGTGGCTATGGCTTGCTGCAACTGCAGTTCCGTCTCGTCACCATCGAAGAAGGGGTCACTCTCCAATCGACTGGCTACATATTGAGCCGCCTTCATCCCATCGTCATCGAGACTGATACCCTGCGACTTCTGTTTCTGCAGGAAATCAATCGACTCATGTGAGGCGATGCGGTAGAGCCAAGTGCCTAACGACGAATCACCACGGAATCCATCCAGACCTTGCCAAGCCTTGAGGAAGGTGTTCTGCAAGACGTCGTCAGCATCCTCATGCACCAACACCATACGTCTTATCACACGATAAAGCGATTCCTGGTATTTGCGCACCATCTGCGCGAAGGCATCACGTCGGGTGTCTTCGTTACGCAAGGCGTTGATGAGTTGCAATTCGTCGTCAAGCATCATACTTGTTTGACGTAAGAAAAAACAAAAGGTTTAATTAAAACTGATCCAAAACTTTCTTCAAAGTCTTGTCATAACCATAAATGTCAGGATAAGAGGCTATCGTGCCATCGCTGTCAGGATAGAGCGTAAAGTAGTCGATGTAGACGGGCACGGAAGGATCGTAGCCATACGACTTCATGTACTTATCCTTTGCGGTCTCGGCCTTATACTTCTTGCCCTTGTCAGTCAAAGGTTGCTTGTCGATGGCCACACGTATCTTATCCACCACAAAGTCATTGGGATTGTCCATCAGGAACACAGCCAAGTCAAGCGGTTTCTGCACACGTACGCAACCATGGCTCACGGCACGGCTGGTGCGGCCGAAGGCACCGGGCGAATTGGTGTCATGCAGATAGACAGAAAAGCGGTTGGGGAAACGGAAAATAAGTCGGCCTAAAGAATTGCCGGCACCCCTTTCCTGGCGGATGGTGTAGCGACCACTTTTCAGTTGCTCACCGGTGAGCGAAGCGGCATTAAGCACTTCGTGCGTCTTATTGTCGATGGCCACCATTCTGTTACGCGAAAAATAGCCAGCATCGCCAGTATGTGCTGGGGCGATTTCCTTCCTCACGATACTGGAAGGAACCACCCAATAAGGATTGATTTCCAACTTATTGATATTACTCGTCAGCAAAGGTGTCTGATGATTCACCTTGCCGCAGCATATTTTCATCTGCAGCGTCTCATTCTTCGACGAGTTGACAGCACGCAGCATATACGAGGGAAGGTTTACGAAAACGTAAGTACCGGTGCCGTCGGGACGGGCATAGCGCCAACGGCTACGTTCAATATTGAGGCGAGCCAATTCTGCCCTATCTTTCTCGCCAGCCTCCAAGGCACGTTCATATTCCCTACAGAGCGAAGCGAACAAGGAATCCGTAGGCTGGATACCGCGCAGGAAATCATCCATCGCATTCTGGCTGTTCAGGCTCTCGATAGCCAAAAGTCCCAATGAATCGGTAGGAACGTCACACTTATAGTCGAAAAGACGGTTTGGTGTGTCGCCACCCTTCGACCCCATGGTGTTGTGGAACACGCGATAAGCACGTGTATAGCCATAGCGCTGTCCGTAGGCATAGCGGAAATAGGCATGAGTCAGTCGCAGTTCCAAACGTCCCATCAACTGGCAAGCCTCTTCCTGCGTACAGCTATCGGGCTTCAGTTTGCGGAAACTCTTCAGGTCCTCTGCTATCTCGTCGAGATGGAAACTCGTTCGCTTCAGTCCCTCACGCTCTACACTGTTCAGCCAACCCACCAAGGCCTCAGCGCGCTCATCCACACCATATCGGCTCACCCAATAAAGCGTATCCTGATAAAGTGAACTGTCGCTTCGCTCATAAACCTTCTGCGAATAATCATCAGCATACATCCACCCATCTTCAAGTTTCGCAATGCTATCCATGACCTGACGAACACGGCTTTCATTGTAAGGAAAAGTCACCTCTACCGCACCAGAGCCAAAGGAACTGCAGGAACAGCATAACAGATACGCAAAAAAGAATGCGAGGTTGAAACTGCGCATTTTCATAAGCAATTATATAAACAAAGGTGTTAAAATCGTAAAAAACGTATTACTTTATAGAAAAAAAGCGCTTACTTTATGGAGAACTTGCGCACTACTTTGTCAACCTTGAAGATATAGCAGCCACGTTGCAAGTTCAATTCCACCGTCTGATCTGAACTCTCGATACGAACTGAGGTCACTCTCGAACCAGTTACGTTGTACACCTCAAGCGTCTTGCCTGCCGCACCACACACACGGACACGCGTTCCTTCTACAGAAATACTCGTAGTCGACACCTCTGTTTCGGGACCGTCATACAACTCCTCAGCCATCGTCATGATGGGAGTTGCCATGGTCAGTGCCACAATTGCTATGATTTTCAGTGCTTTTTTCATAAAGAAACAAACGCTATTATCGTTTTCTACAACGCAAAGTTACATTATTTTGTCATTAACGCCAAAAAATATTGTGTAAAAAAGCATATTTTTTGCATTTTTATATGCTTTTTGCCAAAAAGGTCACCATTTCACGGCATTTGCAACATTTTTCCACACAAAAAGGTCACACATTTATCTCCATCCCTTCTCCCGTAAGGATGGTATTCTCGAACTCAGCCTTTGCCTCCCCAAGATGCGCAGCCTCATCCTTTACTCTACCTGAATAATGTCCTATTGCCAAACGCTTAGCACCGGCAGCCTTCGCCATTTGTCCTGCCTGTCGTGCCGTACTGTGCCCCGTTTGCTGGGCACGCTTGGCATATTCCTCTCCAAACGTGGCCTCGTGATATAACAAATCCACGCCCTGCATGTATTCAGCCAACGAAGGCTTATACATCGTATCAGAACAGTAAGCGTAACTGCGAGGAGCATCGGCAGGCGTTGTAAGTCTTTCGTGGGGGATAACCGTACCATCCTCGGTCACCCAATCCATGCCAGCCTTGATATTATTGATCTGACTGACGGGAATGCCGTACGCCTCCAACATCTCTGGACGTATATGCGGCAATAAAGGTTTCTCCTTAAAAAGGTAACCCGAACACAACGTGCGATGCCGTAAGGGAAGACTCCACACCTCTACGCTACGATCCTCATAGATGAGTTGGTGTTGCTTGGTGTCTACTTCATGGAAGAAAACCTTATATTCCATCTCCTTGCAAAAGCACTCAAGGATGCAATCCACAAAAGGCTTCAGGTCGGAAGGAGCATGGATATGCAGGTCGGACGTACGTCCCAACAGTCCCATTGTTGAGATCAGGCCAGGCAATCCGAAGCAATGGTCACCATGGCTATGACTAATAAAGATATGACTGAGACGCATCATCCCGAGTCCCTTACGAGTCCACTGCATCTGTGCACCCTCGCCACAGTCTATCATGAACAGTTTGCCACGCAGCGTCACCACCTGGCAACTCGGCAGATGTCCATTCGACGGCTTAGCCGATCCACATCCTAAAACATGTATGGTAAAAGGTTCCATAGAAAATACTAGAGATGCTAGAAAAGCTAGAAAAGCTAGAAAAAGAATGTGCCCGCCCAAACGGGCGGGCACATCTATGATATTCACCCTGCACCCTCCCCTCTTGGGGAGAGCTGGGGTGGGGCTGATTACTCGCCCTTCTCCATCTTTGCCTTCAAAGCAGCCAAAGCGTCGATGTCGCCCAGAGTGGTGCTTGCTGCTACGTTGTTAACAGCGGGAGCTGCCTCCTTCTGCTCAGCACGACGGCGGGGAGCTGCAGCAGCCTTCTTCTCTGCACGAGCCTCAGCACGCTGAACATCCTCGTAGATACGGCTGTGTGACAGGATGATACGCTTGCTCTCCTTGTTGAACTCGATTACCTTGAAGTCGAGCTTCTCGTTCAACTGAGCCTGAGTGCCATCCTCCTTAACGAGGTGCTTGGGAGTAGCGAAGCCCTCAACACCATACTGGAGCTGAACAACTGCGCCCTTGTCCATCATGTCGATGATAGTACCCTCGTGAACGCTGCCCTGAGTGAATACGGTCTCGAATACATCCCAAGGATTCTCCTCGAGCTGCTTGTGGCCGAGGCTCAGGCGACGGTTCTGCTTGTCGATCTCGAGAACGAGAACCTCAATCTGAGCACCGATCTGAGTGAACTCGCTGGGGTGCTTAACCTTCTTGGTCCAGCTCAGGTCGCTGATGTGGATCAGGCCGTCAACACCCTCCTCGATCTCAACGAATACACCGAAGTTGGTGAAGTTGCGAACCTTAGCGGTGTGCTTGCTGCCAACGGGATACTTCTCCTCGATGTTCTCCCAGGGATCAGCCTTAAGCTGCTTGATACCCAGAGACATCTTGCGCTCCTCGCGATCGAGAGTCAGGATAACTGCCTCTACCTCGTCGCCAACCTTCATGAAGTCCTGAGCGCTGCGCAGGTGCTGGCTCCAGCTCATCTCTGAAACGTGGATCAAACCCTCTACGCCGGGAGCGATCTCGATGAATGCACCGTAGTCAGCCATAACGACTACCTTACCCTTCACGTGGTCGCCAACCTTCAACTCACCATCAAGAGCATCCCAGGGATGGGGAGTGAGCTGCTTGAGACCGAGAGCGATACGCTTCTTCTCGTTATCGAAGTCGAGGATAACAACATTGATCTTCTGGTCGAGCTCAACAACCTCCTTAGGATCGCTAACGCGGCCCCAGCTCAGGTCGGTGATGTGTACGAGACCGTCTACGCCACCGAGGTCGATGAATACACCGTAAGAGGTGATGTTCTTAACGGTACCCTCGAGCACCTGACCCTTCTCCAGACGAGAGATGATCTCCTTCTTCTGCTGCTCGAGCTCAGCCTCGATGAGAGCCTTGTGGCTAACGACAACGTTCTTGAACTCCTGGTTGATCTTAACAACCTTGAACTCCATGGTCTTGCCGACGAATATGTCATAGTCGCGGATGGGCTTAACGTCGATCTGGCTACCGGGCAAGAATGCCTCGATACCGAAGACGTCAACGATCATACCACCCTTAGTGCGGCACTTGATGTAACCCTTGATGATCTCCTCGTTCTCCATAGCGGCGTTAACGCGATCCCAAGAGCGGCTTGCACGAGCCTTCTTGTGAGAAAGTACGAGCTGACCCTTCTTGTCCTCCTGGTTCTCGATGTATACCTCAACGGTATCGCCGATCTTCAGTTCGGGATTGTAGCGGAACTCGCTAACGGGGATAATACCATCGCTCTTGAAGCCGATGTTAACAACAACCTCACGCTTGTTGATAGAGATAACAGTACCGTCAACAACCTCGAAGTCATTGACCTTGTTCAGAGTACCATCGTAAGCGGCCTCCTGAGCCTCCTGGCTCACCTCAGTGTTTGCAGTGCCATTGGCGTATGCTTCCCAATCGAAGTCTGCCAAAGGTGCGACATTTTTGTAATCTGCCATGTTAAATAATTGTTTTTTAATAAATTAATACGGTTAGACTTTATGTTGATTATAAATCCGGGCGCAAAGGTACGAAAAAATTAGGAATTAGGAGTCAGGAAACAGAAATTATTTTGCATTTTAGTGGAGAAAATCATCCTTTTAGCCTGTTTTGTGTCATTTTTTTGCAGTTTAGCGTTCATCTTTTAGTTTTTTCGGGCTTTTTCTCAACTTTTCTTCGTAACTTTGCACAAAAGAAACGTGCACTATATTTATATAAATAAGGTATAAGGTAAAAAGATAAAGAAGATAAGAATATGAGAAAGATTAATTGTATCGGCATTCTGACCAGTGGAGGCGACGCCCCCGGCATGAATGCAGCTATCCGCAGTATCACCCGTGCAGCCATTGCCAACGGCTTCCGTGTGAAGGGTATCTATCGTGGCTACGAAGGCTTGATTAACAACGAGATCAAGGAGTTCACCACCGAGAACGTCAGCAACATCATCCAGCGAGGCGGCACCATCCTCAAGACGGCACGATCGAAGGAGTTCATGACGCCAGAAGGTCGCCAGAAGGCTTACGACAACATGATTGCCAACGAGATCGACGCACTGATCGTCATCGGCGGTAACGGTTCGTTGGCCGGTGCACGCATCTACGCTCAGGAGTTCGACGTGCCCTGCATCGGTCTGCCCGGCACCATCGACAACGACCTCAGCGGCACCGACCTCACCATCGGCTACGACACGACACTCAACACCATCATGGAGTGTGTCGACAAGATTCGCGACACGGCCACCAGCCACGAGCGTATCTTCTTCATCGAGGTGGTGGGACGCGACGCAGGTTTCCTCGCCCAGAACAGCGCCATCGCTGCCGGTGCCGAGGCTGCCATCATCCCCGAGGACTCAACGGGTAGCGACCAACTCGAGCACTTCATTGGCCGCGGCATCCGTAAGTCAAAGAACTCCAGCATCGTTATCGTGAGCGAGAGCCCCAAGTGTGGCGCTATGTACTACGCTGAGCGTGTGAAGAAGGAGTATCCCGAGTACGACGTGCGCGTGTCCATCCTCGGCCATCTGCAGCGCGGTGGTAGTCCCTCAGCCGGCGACCGTATCCTGGCCAGCCGCCTTGGCGTAGGTGCCATCCAGGCCTTGCTTGAGGGTCAGCGTAACGTCATGGTCGGTATCAAGAACGACGAAGTTGTATACGTACCCTTCTCGAATGCCATCAAAAGCGACAAGCCCGTGAAGAAGGAACTCATCGACGTGCTCGACACGCTGAGTATCTAAATGAAGACCGCCATCGTTGGTGGAGGAGCCGCAGGCTTCTTCCTTGCCATCACACTCAAGGAGCTGTGCCCCAGGATGCAGGTTGTCATCCTGGAGCGGCAGCGCCGTGTGTTGGCTAAGGTGGAGATTACCGGTGGTGGACGTTGCAACTGCACAAACACCTTCGAGAGCGGAATGGACCTGCAGCACATCTACCCCCGTGGACACAAGCGCATGAAGGGGTGGCTGCGCGAGTTCAGCCACCACGATGCCATCGAGTGGTTTGAGAGCCGTGGCGTACCCCTCGTGGCACAGCCCGACGGTTGCATCTTCCCCGAAGCACAGGACAGCCACGCCATCATCAACCTATTCCTGCGCGAATGCCGCCGACTGGGCGTAGAGATACGTACCGGCGTCGACGCCTTCGACCCCACGCAGGTGGGCCTCTCGGAATTTGAACACGTATGCATCTGCACCGGCGGCCTGCACGGACAGGTGTTACAGACGTTGCGGCTGTGGGGGCTCGCCATCATCGACCCAGCTCCATCGCTTTTCACCTTCAACATCGCCGACCCGCAACTCACTGCCCTCATGGGCACCGTCGTCGAGGATGCCCATTGCCTCCTGCCCGGTACGAAGTTGCGCTCGCACGGACCGCTGCTCATCACCCACTGGGGCATGAGCGGTCCCGCCATCCTCAAGCTATCCAGTCGTGGAGCTCGCCTCTTGGCCGAACGTCACTATCAGCACCCCCTTGCCGTTAATTGGGTGGGTGGACACACTGCTGACGAGGTACTTGATCACTTACAAGAACTCTTCACAAACCAAAGCGGAAAACTCATCGACAACGTGCGCCCCTACGACCTTCAGACACGCCTATGGGACTATCTGCTCCACAAGACCTCACTGCTCGGAAAGCGATGCAGCGAGGTAGGCCGCAAGCAGCTCAACCGTCTGGCTGAGACACTCACCAACGACACGTACACCATCGTCGGACGCTCGCATTACAAGGAGGAGTTTGTCACTTGTGGTGGCATCGACCTCTCGTGCGTCGACCGTCGCACCCTGCAATACACCGCCCCCCACTCTGCACCCATCAGCAACCTTTATTTCGCAGGCGAAGTGCTCGACATCGACGGCATCACCGGCGGCTACAACCTGCAAGCAGCATGGACCACAGCCACCATCGTGGCGAGAGGTATCAGCGCCAACGCATAGCGCGAGCGCGACGCAGAACAATTCCGCAAAGACTGCCAGGAGAGTGATTTTTCCGCTGATGGCGGAAAAAGAAATCATGCAGCGACATTTTATTTTCCGCCGATAGCGGAAAAAGAAATCCCCGAGCGGCATTCGCACCACAACCGCCAGGGAATGCAAACGCACCCTAGCAGGAACAAAACTACTGCTGTTATAAAAAATCTGCGTAATCGCAATCTGCGTCAAATGGAATATCATCGCAAAAGTTTTTTAAGGCCAAAAAGTCCAAGGATTCCGCTAAACACCACCTATAAAACTAATACTCAACAAGATGCAAGCGTCGAACCCCACATCGAACCCCACTTTAGGGTTCGACAGGGTTCGACGCTTGCA
>JAZQQO010000001.1:0-49727 GCA_045629085.1 Bacteroidaceae bacterium | reverse complement strand
TGTTTGGTACATCAACCTCGCTAAGATCGTAGAGGAGAAGGGTTATGCTCACTTGAACGTAATCAAGGGTGCTAACTGGGCTAACGTAACCATTACCGAGGCTAAGCTCATCGTTGACGGTAGCGAGATCATCACTGGTATCAGCGAGGTTGAGACTGCTAACGCTAAGGACGGTAAGTTCCTCAAGAACGGTAAGATCGTTATCGTGAAGAACGGTAAGACCTTCAGCACTACCGGTGCACGTATGAAGTAATAAGAAGCCTCTCCCCCGCCTCCCCGTCTCGGGGAGGAGCTCCAGTTCCGCGAGGGGCTGGATGAAGGAGGAAGGTAAATGATAATTGGAGGCTGAGCCAACGCTCAGCCTCCTTTTTTTGTACGAAAACACGGCAAAAAAGGTTCACAGCGTGCAAATACGCACATTTCATAGGTGATGGACTATAAATAATCAAATATTATTCGTACCTTTGACATTGGAAAAAGTAGCCTCCCCTAGTCCCCGGCTTTTGACTTCGGTCAAAATGCAGGGAATAAGAGCAATGATGAACTAACATACTAGACTTTGAAAAAATCAAAACGACAAAGTACGATGAAGAAAAGAAACATCCTTATGGCCCTCGTAGCCACACTGAGCCTCAGCAGTCATGCGCAGGATAAGGAGCGTCCCACCGCCTATATGGTGTCCGACGCCCATCTCGATACACAGTGGAACTGGGACATCCAGACCACACTGAGTCATCACATTCGCACAACGCTCGAGCAGAACCTCATGCTCATGCGCCAATACCCCAACTACATCTTCAACTTCGAGGGTGCCACGAAGTACCACTGGATGAAGGAATACTACAGCGAGCACTGGGACGAACTGAAAGCACGTATTGCCGAGGGACGCTGGCACATCTGCGGTACGGGATGGGATGCCAATGAGGTCATCATCTGTTCGCCCGAGTCGTGGATACGCAATGTGGCGCTGGGACAGAACTACTACCGTCAGGAGTTTGGCAAGGAGAGTACCGACATCTTCCTGCCCGACTGCTTCGGTTTCCCCTACTATCTCCCCACAGCGGCAGCCCATTGCGGACTGATTGGTTTCTCTTCGCAGAAGTTGGGTTGGCGCACCAATCCCTTCTATGAAGGCAACAAGCGATACCCCTTCACCGTGGGTCTGTGGCAAGGCATCGATGGTAGCCGTATCATGATGACACACGGCTTTGGGTACGGCGAGCGATGGAAAGACGAGGATCTCTCGAAAAACGAGCAAGTAAAGCGCGAAGTGGAAGAAAGTCCACTTGGCATCGTCTACCGCTACTACGGCACAGGTGACATTGGCGGTTCGCCCACCATCGAGTCGGTACGTGCCGTGGAGAAGGGCATCAAGGGCGATGGCCCAGTGCGCATCGTCAGTGCCACGAGCGATGAAGTGTACAAGAAGTACCTGCCCTACGAGAAGCATCCCGAGCTGCCCGTCTTCGATGGCGAGCTGACCATGGATGTACACGGCAATGGATGTTACACCTCGCAGGCAGCCATGAAATTGTATAACCGACAGAACGAGCATCTGGGTGATGCTGCCGAGCGTGCTGCCGTAGCTGCGGACTGGGCAGGTGAGCAGACCTACCCCATCGACGAGATGACAAACAACTGGCGCCGCGTGATATGGCATCAGTTCCACGATGACATTACGGGTACGAGCATCCCACGCGCCTATGAGTTCTCATGGAACGACGAACTCATCACCCTGCAGCGCTTCTCCGACGTGCTCACCACCTCAGTAGCCAGCATTGCCCGCAAACTCGACACTCGTGCCAGCGGTACGCCCATCATACTCTATAATGCCGAGACATTCCCTGTGGAGAGCGAAGCTAAGGTGGAAATAGGAGCAGGCAAAGACTACACCGTATATGATGAGAAGGGAAAAGTCGTACCCTCGCAGGTAGTCATCGACGGCAAGGGAAAGGCACAGCTTATCTTCTGCGCAAAATTGCCCAGCACGGGTTATGCAGTCTACAGCTACAAGCAGAAGGGACAGCTCAAGAGTGCACGCCTCAATGCCACACAACGCACGATGGAGAACAGCGTCTACCGCCTCACCATCAACGACAAGGGCGACATCACCAGCCTCTACGACAAGCAGAATCAGCGTGAACTTGTGGCAAATGGAAAGGCACTGCGTCTCGTAGTGTTCGACCACTGCGACTCGCAGACATGGCCCGCTTGGGAGATATTGAAGCCCACGCTCGACCGCGATCCCCTACCCGTGCATGAGCAAGTCAGCGTGCAGTACATCGAGAAGGGTGCCATGCGTCAGACCATCTGTGTGACAAAGCGTTATGGCGAGAGTGAGATACGTCAGTACATTAGTCTCAACGAGGGCGCACTGGCCAACCGTGTCGACATCCGCAACGAAGTGGAGTGGCGCAGTCTCAACGCCCTGCTCAAGGCAGAATTCCCCCTCAGCGTCAAGAACGAGAAGGCCAGCTACGACATCGGTTTGGGCTACGTGCAGCGTGGCAACAATCAGGACAACAGTTTCGAGGTGTACAGCCACGAGTGGACGGACCTTACCGACAAGGATGGTTCGTATGGCGTGACGCTGCTCAACGACAGTCGCTACGGATGGGATAAGCCCAACGACAACACGCTGCGTCTCTCCCTGCTCTACTCCCCCAAGTGCGACAAGAGTGGCTACCGTTATCAAGATCGTCAAGACTTTGGTTACCACACCTTTACCTATAG
Organism: Bacteroidaceae bacterium; assembly: GCA_045629085.1. Taxonomy (GTDB): domain Bacteria; phylum Bacteroidota; class Bacteroidia; order Bacteroidales; family Bacteroidaceae; genus Physcousia. The sequence continues at coordinate 46,994 of JAZQQO010000001.1, read as the reverse complement.
TATCATCGGTCACAAGGGCGCACTCCAGCCCAGCGAGGCAGTGCGTCAGAGCACCGTACTGAACAGCCCCGTCAAGACCTTCACCACCACTCCCCACAAGGGTGAGTTGGGTAGTTCGTTCTCATTTGTGCAAAGCGACAACGACAAGGTCATCGTACGTACCCTGAAGCGTGCTGAAGTGAGCGACGAGTACGTCATCCGTCTGCACGAGACCGAAGGTAAGGCAACCCAAAAGGCCAATGTCAAGTTTGCCGGCAAGATTGTCAAGGCAGTCATCGCCGATGGTACGGAGAAGGAACTCTCTGCCGCCCGTTTCCACGACAATGTGCTGGAGGTAGAGGTAAAGCCCTTCAGCCTGGCCACTTATAAGGTAGTGCTGCAACGCGAGGAGGGCACGAAGGCTCCAGAGCAGCAGCCCATGGAGTTGGCATTCAACCGCAAGTGCAGCAGCTACAACGAGTTCCGCAGTTCAGCCGATTTCGTGAACGGTTACACTTATGCTGCCGAACTGTTGCCTGCTGACCACACCATCCAAGCCGACGGCATCACTTTCCGTCTGGGCGAGTACGATGCAGCCAATGGTCTCAGTTGCAAGGGCGACACACTGCAGTTGCCCACCGGCTACCAGCACCTATACTTATTGGCCGCTTCCGACAAGGACGACCGTACGTCGACTTTCCGCATCGGACAGAGCGAGCAATCATGCTACGTGCCTTACTACACCGGTTTCGTGGGTCAGTGGGGTCACGACGGACAGACGAAGGGTTATCTCAAGGATGCCAAGATAGGCTATCTCGGCACACACCGTCACTCGCCCGAGGGCGACGGCTACTATGAATACACCTACATGTTCCGTCTGCGTCTTGACATTCCCAAGGGTGCGACGAGCATCGTGCTGCCCAACGATCCGCACGTGGTCATCTTCGCAGCCACCCTCAGCAATGACGATGCCAGCACGCAACCCGCAGCCAAACTCTTCGAGACGAGCAATCGCGGCAACGAACTGCCTGAACCTGAGAGCATGATGGTGGCTTCCAAGAACCTGATGAAGGATGCCAAGGTCATCGGTTGCTCGGGTCATGTAAATCGCAACGAACGTCCCGAACTGCTCATCGACGGCAAGGAGGACACGAAGTGGTGCGACACCCATGCACTGCCCAACCACATCGACTTCGACCTCGGCGGCGAGCACAACGTGGCACGCTGGACGCTGCTCAGCGCTGGTGCCGAGAACCAGAGTTACATCACACGCGCTTGTCTGCTGATGGGTCGTCAGAACGAGAACGAGGAATGGCGTGTGCTCGACCTTCTGGACAGCAACAAGAAGAACATCGTCAACCGCACCTTCCCCGCTCAGCCCGTCCGCTACATCCGCATCCTCGTCACAGCACCCGAGCAACCTGCTGACGGTAAGGCTACTCGCCTCTACGAGTTCGGGTTATACGGGGAAGAAGTTAAATAGAAGAAGTTAAGGAAGTTATAGGGAAGTTATACTTTTGACAATGGTCAAAAGTCGAAGTTATATGGACGTATGTCTTGCTACGTGAATATGAATACTATCGTCCCTATAACTTCCCCTTACTTCCCTCCCCCCTCTTACTTCCCCTAACGTCTCTATAACTTCCTTCTAACTTCCCTATAACTTCCCTATAACTTCTGAAAACCCATGCCCGTCCGATCCTTCCTTTTATCCGATTTCGACCACCGAGCCGACAGACAACTCTTTGAGCAGTTGCATGACATGCTGCAGGAGGTGTATGCCCACGAGGACTGCATCCTGGCTGCCAACTACTGTCTCGGAGGTGTAAGAATGGATGCCCTCATGATCAGTGCCACAACCATCCGTCTCTTTCTCTTCAAGGAGGGAGGAGGCCAGGTAGTGGCACAGGAACAGGGAGCATGGACGGCCAACGGATGGATCGTTGAAGGCGGACTCGGTACCAAGACTCCGTTTGCCCAGATGCGTTCGCTGATGAACCATTCGGCGGGTATGCTGAAAAGGCTGATGCAACGCGGCGTAGCCGACAGGATGAAGGGCTGTGTGTTGTTCAGTCAAGCAGTACAAGTAGATAACCGACTGTCTCCCAACGTGAAACGATGGATAGAAGTGATGGACATCGACACGCTGAAGTCCACACTCATGCAGGACAACGACCGCACGCTCTGCCTGAACCTCGACCTCGAATATGGCATCGACCTCGCACAGACGCTCCATCTCGGCGAAGCCTACATCCCCTACCGCCCACCGCGCATCAAGGCCAGTGCCGAAGGCTTCTATCAGGAACTCCTGCAACAAGTCCCTCTCCTTTGGGAGAAGACGGAAGGAGAGGCCATCCTCCGCGACGTATTCTATCGCATGGTCGACGAGGCAGTCCATTCCTGTCGTATTGTGTTCTCTGGACTCTTCGCCAAGGTGGACTACCTCATCAAGGAGAATGGCATCGACAAGCAGCAGGCCTACCGCATACACCGTACACGCAAGAACCTCTTCTCCCGCAACCCCGAGGAGCGTGAACACACGGAAGAATCGCTGCGCAGCGACCTCAGGGAGACGTGCCGCTTCATCGAGGCCGTCTATCACGTGCCCATCCCACCCGCTCTCAGTCAGCACTTCGGCACATCGGACAAGCCTCTCTCCTGGGGACGCTTCGACGAAAACGTGCTGCGTGTCATCGTGGAGGCATGGGACGAGCAGCACATCCGCGCCACCGAGAGCGAATCGGGACGCACGCTCAACGTCTGCTATGGTCAAGCCAACCGCTTCCTCACCCGTGAGGGAAAAGGCGACTGGTCGTATCTTCGGGACATGCTCTGCACAGGCGCACAACTTAACCTCGTGCGCATACGATGGGAGGAGGACGTTTGCATGCCCGAGCTCATCATCTTCGAACCCGATTACCTCATCAACATCACAGCCATCGCGGCATGCTTCGACGAGAACCTGAAGGAATCACCCTTCGTAGGACTTATTAATAAGGTAAAGGCAGACGAACCATCCGTGGCCATGCATCTCGGTAACTTGGCGGGCAAACTACTAGACGAGACGGTGCATCAGACGGCAAGCACCTACGAGGACAGCTACAACGCCTTCTTCCACGACAATGCCATGGGCCTCTCCTGCTGCCGCGACATGGCAGATCAGGCTAAGAGCGTGGCTATGCATGACGACGGAGCCAGACAGAAACAAAACATCGACCGTCTCATCGCCGAAGAGTTGCCACGCGTGGTGGGACATTACGACCGCTCGGGCGTGGTGCTTGAGCCTTCGTTCTTCAGCGAGGTACTGGGCATACAAGGGCGTCTCGACTTCCTCTACCAGAATGGCAACGATACGGTCATCGTGGAACAGAAGTCAGGCAAGGGAAGCTTCGTACCTTTCAACACGCCAGGCTATGATCCCGAGGAACCCCTGCCGGTGTGCAAGCACATCGTACAGCTGCTGCTCTACCGTGCCCTCTTCCAGTATGAGTTCCGTAAGTATGCCGACGAGCTGAAACACATCTTCCTGCTCTACTCCAAATACGCAAAGGGACTGGTTTCCATCGCCAACATGCCCGAACTGCTGCTGCGTGCCATCCGCATGCGCAACCTACTGGCATGGAGCGAGATACTCTATACGCAAGGAGGCTTTAACCTGCTCGATTCCTTCACCACGTCATCGCTGCGCGCACCAGGCGTGAGCGACCGATTCTGGCAGACTTACAAGGAACCTGAATTCCAGCGCATCCTCACCCCTCTGCATCAAGCCACACCGCTCGAACGTGCCTACTACTACCGATTCCAGCGTTTCCTCTGCACCGAGCAGATGCTCTCAAAGATTGGCAACAAGGTAAAGGAGAGCTCAGGCTTCGCATCCGTCTGGCTCGACACCCTGGAGGCCAAGAAGGCGGCAGGCAACATCTACGACAACCTCACTATTCAAGGCTTTGCCGACTCACGAGGCACGGTGCGTGCCATCACGCTGGCATTCGCTGAGGAGGTGCAGACCGACATGAGCAACTTCCGTAAGGGCGACATCGTTTTCGTCTATCCCTACACCCTTGGCACCCTTCCCAATGCCTGTGCACAGATGGTGCAGCGTGGGTCCATCGTCGACATCACCACGACCACCATCACCCTGCAGCTGCGCAACCGACAGACCGACCGTAAGGTGTTCGCCATGCCCGACAATACGCGATGGGCCGTCGAGCATGACCTCATGGATGCCTCCTCAAGTTCACTCTTCCGTGCCATGCACAGTTTTCTTTCGACCGACAAGGCACGCCGCGACCTCATCCTGCTGCAACGCCAGCCACGCGTCAATGCCGACGTGCAACTCACGGGCGACTATGGGCAGATGAACGAACTGGTGCTGCATGCCAAACGCGCTGAGGATCTGTTTCTTGTCATCGGTCCCCCGGGCACGGGCAAGACATCCTTCGGATTGCTCAACATCCTGCAGGAAGAACTGACCGACCCCAACGCTCACGTCCTGCTGCTCTCCTACACCAATCGCGCTGTCGACGAGATTTGCAGCAAACTCATGGAGAGCGACATCGACTTCGTGCGCGTTGGTTCGGACTTGTCGTGCGACAAGGCCTACCGCGACCATCTGGCCGATCATCGCTTGCGTGGCTGTTCCACGGCTGAGGAGGTACGACAGGTGCTGCGTTCCGTACGCGTGTTCTGCGGCACGACGGCAGCCCTCAACGCCAACGCCTCGCTTTTCAACGTCAAGCAATTCTCACTCGCCATCATCGACGAGTCATCACAGATACTTGAACCACACATCATTGGCCTGCTTGCAGCCATGTCGAACGGCGTGCCAGCCATACGTAAGTTCGTACTCATTGGCGACCACAAGCAGTTGCCCGCCGTGGTGCAACAGGACGGCGATGAGTCCCTCGTGACCGAGCCCGAACTGCAGGAGATAGGGCTGAAGGACTGCCGTCTGTCACTCTTCGAACGCATGCTGAACCATTTCCGTGGAGAGGATGGCGAATATGACAAGGACTACGTGTACATGCTGAGGCGTCAGGGACGCATGCACCACCTCATTGCCGAGTTTCCCAATCAGGCATTCTATGAAGGCAAACTCGACATCGTGGGTTCGCCCATCCTGCCCCATCAGGACTTCGTGCTGCCCACTACAGCCAACACGGGCTGTAAACTTCGCGACCTGCTCATCACGCAGGCCGTAGCCTTCATCGCATGTCCCCCACCCGACTTCTCGCCTTCCGACAAGGTGAATGTCGCAGAGGCACAAAGGATGGCAAGCACCGTTCTCGAAATCTATGAGATAGAGGGAGCCGCCTTCGACGAAGACAAGACCGTTGGCGTCATCGTACCCTATCGCAACCAGATAGCCACGCTGCGCAATGCCATCGACCGCATGGCCATCGAGCGTGGGCTCAGCATCGTGGCGCAACAGCAACTCCACCGCATCACAATCGACACGGTGGAGCGTTATCAGGGCAGTCAGCGCGAATACATCCTCTATGGCTTTACCATACAGCGCGACTATCAACTTAACTTCCTTGCCAGCAATACGTTTGAGGAGAATGGTCACCTCATCGACCGCAAGCTCAACGTAGCCATGACGCGTGCTCGCCGCCACCTGTTGCTGTTCGGCAATCCGCACTTGCTCTCCCTCAACACCGTCTTCTCCTCGTTGATGGATTTCCTCCGCGAACGCAACTGCTACTACGATATAACCTACAACCTACAACCTAAAACCTACAACCTATAACCTACAACCTAAAACCTACAACCTTTTTCCCCATTAATGATGTAAACTCCCTTGCCGACCTTGGTCACACGACGCCCACTGAGGTCGAAGATGACGTCCTTGGTTGCCTCCGTATCAATCGTTCCAATCGATGTGGCATCACCCACAGTGAAAGTCAGCATCTTAGCCTCACGTGTACCTTCATAAGTGAGGAAGGCATGGTTGGCACCCACCTGAAGTCCCTCATCTGCCACGAGATAGAAGCCTAATCTGCCTTGCTGGTTCTGAAGGAGATAGCAACCCGCATTAGCAGCAACCTGGGTGAGAGAGAATGCACCTGTGAGCAGTTCGTCAGGATAGATGTTTTTTGTGGCGAGAGCAATGCCTGAGAGGTTTACCTTCGTGCCTCCTTCTGCCTCAACAAGGTAAGGCACACAAGCCTCGAATGTATTAACCTCCTCTAATTGAATCGTTTTGTCCGTCTCCACAGCCACTGCTTTGTAAGCTTTGACACCCGATGGAATCTCCGCTGCGTATGGCAGCATGAATGTTCCCCAACCGATCGGAGTGATATTGAGTGTCACCTCATGCTGGGCGGCAGGCATCACGCTGATGGCCTTATAAGTGTTATTTCCCGAAACACCAGCAAGTTGCATGCTGTTGGCCACCACGCCAAGTGTCCTGCCGTCATGACTGATTGCCGTAACCGTCTCTACCTTTGTTGAGGGAATGATTGAGTAGACAGTAGCGTCATCTGCATCGGATGTTGTAGTGAGAGCAGAATTACCCTTGAGATAAACCTTCTCGCCATCCTTGTCAGTCATGCTGATGACATAAGCGTTGACCGCATCGCCAGCCTTCTCGAATGCCACAGCCTGATGGTAGTTGGTGGTTCCTGCTGGTTCGGCAAACTGCATATCGTAGGTTTCATCAGCCTCAGTGAATGTCACGGCATGGCCTGTGCAGCTTGCCGATTCATCCTGCATGACGAGGTTATAGATCCCCTTTGCGCTAGGACCCTGAAATGCCTTCTCGAAGAAAGACGCTTCGAAGTCTGCGAACTTCTTGGCTGCCTCAGCTACCTTCGTGGCAGACAATTCCTCGCCAGCCTGCACCGACAGTGCGTCATCAAGAGCCTTTTGGTAATCGTTTACAAGTTTTTGGTTGTAGGTAAATGGGCGATCGTCGCTTGATGTGGGAGCCACATTTGCCTCTGGCACGTCAGCATTTGCGATGGCATTGCTGAGTTCCGACAAAGCACGCTTCTGCGATTTGATGTGGGTGAGGCAAACATGATCTGCCTTGAACCAACCCGTACCTACAAGTGGAAGTGGGATAAGCCCATTGCTTGCATTAAGGACAAGCAGGGCGACCGAGGTCTCATTGATCTCGAAATCGAGGCTTACCTCCACAAACTCCTCATTCTTTGATGCTTTTGCGTTCACGGACTTCAAAGCACCCTTGCCGATGACCTCGCCGAGGTTAGCCAAAACGCCCTTGAGCACATCATCGGTATTACCACCTACGAGCGCACCCAGGTCAACACCCGAAATCACATCGCCGAGCACGCTGGTAGGAATCGTGATAACGCTGATGTGGCAGTTGTTGTTGTCAAGCAAGCCCTTCCTGCTGTTCATCCATGCCGATGCGCGGTAAGCACCCGCAGGCAGACCGATGATGGGTTGGAATGCCATCTGCCCATCGTCATGTGTGTAGTAATAGTAACGGTTATGTCCGTTTGTCATGGCATCATGCCCCTCGTTCACCACAGGATGTGAATTCTCATGAAACTCGCCGAGGGAGATGAACTCTGCTATCTTGCTGAGGTCGCCAAAGCCACCTCCATTAGCCGCATTGATGATGTCGCCGATGGAACCTATGGCTGCACCTGCGTCCACCTTGAGAGTGTACCAGTCCGACATGTCTCCACGATCGAAGGAACTGTTGCCAATGATGCCGGTGAAATCCATGTCATCATCGAATCCGGTACCGCTGTTGCCCGTCTGAAGACGGAGTGTAGCTGCCGTGCGGAGCGTATTCATGGCTGTCTTCATCCCATCCTTGGATGTGGCGGCGTTGAGCCCAGCCTTGGCTGTGGTGCAGGCCACCGACATGGCTCCACCGAGCTCCTCCGCTGTCTCAATCTCCTCCAGACATGCCAGATAATACTCCGACAAGTCGACATACTCTTTCAATTGGGTATCCAATTCATCGGCTTCCTTGTTGATTTCTTCCGTCGTCTTGGGCTTAAAGAACAAATTATTCTTGTCCACATTGCTACGGAAAAGCTTGGAAGCAGTCAATCTTGCTTGGAGGGCGATATGTCCAAAAGCAGGAGTCTTATCCTTATATGCTTCAAGGGCAGCCTCTGTTTCTTCAATGATCCTGTCGAGACGTTCCAGGGCATCCTGACGGGCTACAGGACTTGCATTGTACTCATCTACTCCCACAAGCACCCACACGTTGTTGGCATCCGAAGCGTCACCCGAACAAACTACACTGCCATCATTAGCAGTGATGTATCCCGTGAAGGAAGCACTGCGGTTAAGAATGCCATACTTCCATGAGGCTGTCACACTGAACCTATAGCCTGTCTCTGCAGAACCCGAGAATGTGAGTTCGGTCTCAGCACCGTCAAACGAAGCGTCCATGCTCTTGGGAGTACTATTTCCCAAAATGCCACTATTTCCTTCGACCTCAACCATGGCATAGCCGCCATACTTGTTCATAAGCTTACAAGTATTGCCGGCAACTGATGCGGTGAAGGAGAGAGGGCCACGCTCCTGTAGCGTGCAGTCATCCCCCACAAACAGATTTGCTTCCTTGTTCAGAATGTAATAGGTGGCTCCATCCTCAAGAGCCCGTGAAGTCCACGTCTGCGCCCATGCCTGATGCCCCATGAGTGTGCTGCACAGCAGTAACAGCATGGCAGCGATTCTTCCTTTTGCTTTCATATAATTTCCAACAATTTATCGATAAAGATATTTACAAAGATACTTATATGAATGCAAAATTACATAATAAACGCAGTGATTCCTGTACTTTTTGGTACAAGAATCACATAAACGCCAATAATACCGATTTTTTTACATTGTCTACTTTCGCAAACTCACAACCTACTTCACCTCGTAGGTGACTGTGCAGCCCTGCAGGAGGGGTGAAGTGAGGTGAACCTTGACCGTACCGGGACGATCCATGTTGCGGATGTAAGCCAAGAGACGACCATTATGAACGCGCTGCTGATTGTCGCGATAGTTACCCATGTCGGTGTTGTCGCTACCCTCCAGACCCAGCAGACGGGCAGGTCCCTCGATGCGGCAAGTCACATTATTGTCTGCCAATCGCACGACGTTGCCATTGTCATCAAGCACCTCAATGAGCAGGTGGTTGAGTCCACCAGCCTGGGCGTCAACCTCGGTGGCAGGACGACCACTGGTGTAGGCATTGTCGAAGCGAGCTCGCAGCGTGCAAGGACGCAGATTGGTGTGTATCACGTAGTTGGCTTCCTCCTTGCCATCCTTCACTCCCACAGCCTTGAGTGTGCCAGCCTCGTAGGGAATATCCCAATAGACGATGCCATTGCGAGGATCCTTTGCCTTCGTCTCACCTACGACCTTGCCATTGAGTTCGAGACGTGCCTCGGGCGAATTGGTGTAGCACACCACGCGGATGGTTTGACCTGCCTCGTAGTTCCATGTGTCGAGTGCCTCTGCCGAAACGGGGATGTTGCTTCCGGCACGTCCACCGTTACGACCAGCGCGCGACACGGCAGGATAGGTACCGATGTAGCAAACCGGTTCCGTACACCACAGCGAAGCACGGAAGTGGCCGCGTGGCTTGGCAAAACTGCCGAAATCGAGCAAACCGGTATTAAGGCCACGCGAAGGCCAACTGCCCGATTCACCCAGGTAGTCGGTGCCCGTCCAGATGAACTGACCGAAGATGAAGTCCTTATCGCGCACGGCACACCATGCATCATAGCCCACACCATTCTCCGAACCGTAGATGACACGCTTGGGATAGGTCTTGTGATCCTCGTCGTAACGGTTCTCGGTGTAATTGTAGCCCACCACATCCACTGCCTCGGGATACTCCGTCTGGTTACTCATCACCACACCGGCCAGAGCACCCGTCACGGGGCGTGAGTCATCGACGCTGCGCACACAGGCAGCCAGGCGCTTGGCTATCTTTCCGATACGCTCTGCATTGGGACGCTTCGGATCATAACCGCCAAACATAGGCTGGTTGATGGCTGCGTTACCACCATCGAGGATGGGATGCGAATAGGGATCATTGGGATAATCCACCTCGTTACCGATACTCCACAGCACGATGGCAGGGTGGTTGCGGTCGCGACGCACCATGTCGGTCACGTCGCGGTCAATCCATTCCTCGAAGAAGTCGTACGTGCCATCATAGCTGGGCGTTCCCTTGTTCCATCCCTCAACCCACTTGCGCTTGGGGAACTCCCACTCGTCGCTCGCCTCGTCCATCATCATGAGACCCAAGCGGTCGCACAAGTCATAGAGTACGGGCGACTGAGGATTGTGAGCGCAACGGATGGCATTGACGCCTATCTCCTTTAGCTTCAGCAAACGACGTTCCCACACCTGCTCGGGCACTACGGCACCCAGCACACCGGCATCGTGATGCAGGCATACGCCCTTCATCTTCATGTTCTTGCCGTTCAGGGCAAAGCCGTGGTCGGGAGTGAACTCCAGCGTGCGAAGTCCAGCCTTCGTCTCACAGCCATCCACCTCACTGCCGTTTCTCAGCAGTCGTGCACGCAAGGTGTAAAGATAAGGATCGTCGAGGTTCCACAGATGCGGACGCTTGATGCCAAGAGTCAGGATGGCCTTGCTCTTCTGTGCCGTCACTCCCTGCTTGGCAGTAGCCACGACACTGCCCGAAGCATCTGTCAGCACCACCTCCACGCTGTATTTGTCCTTTTCGGCGCTATCGAAGTCAACGGCCACATCCACTGTCATCTTGCCCGTCTTACCATTCCATTTGTAACCCGTACCCCACTGCGCAAGATGCGTCTTAGGAGCCGTCACCATCCACACGTCGCGATAGATACCGCTACCCGTATACCAACGCGAGTCGGCATATCGGCTATGATCCACGCGCACAGCCAGCAGGTTGTCACCCTCCTTCAGGTAGGGAGTCATGTCATAAAGGAATGAGGCATAGCCACTCGGACGCTTGCCCAGAAGATGTCCGTTGAGGTACACTTCACTACGGTTATATACGCCTTCAAAGTAGATGAACTTCAAGGCATCCAAGGATTGTTGGCCATTGTCCATTGTCACCGTGAAATGCTTGCGGTACCATCCTATACCGCCTGGCAGATATCCGGTACAGCTGGCCAACGTGGGAGACAACTGTCCTTCGACAGACCAATCATGGGGCAACGTCATACGTCGCCACTTCGAGTCATCCACATCGGTAAGCGCGAAGGTGGAATCATCTTTAAGAATGAACGTCCAATTGTCATTGAATTTCTGTGCCTTTCCGAAAGACACCTGTGCCTTTGCCTCCTGCGATGTAACCATCATCAAGAGCAGCGAAACGAGTGCAATAATCTTTTTCATAGCATTTTGGGGTCATTATTAGAGGATAAGTTGATAGAGAAGGGCGTCCTGAAAGCAACCGTCAGGCATGGCTATCCAGTCACGGAGCGTCAGGGTGGAAGTGTAGCCCGCATGGGCGAAGGAAGACTGGGCAGCATGGTTGTCGGTCGACACTACGGCATAGAGCTGATGGAGGCTGAGGTGAGTGTGGACATAGCGTTCGAGGGACTGAAGGGCTGCGGTGCCCATGCCTCGATGGCGATAAGGAGGCAGGAGGGCAATGCCTACTTCGGCGCGATGGTGCTTGCTGTCGTAGTTAAACAAATCCACTAAGCCTATGGGTTTATCTTCCTGACAGACAACGAGCCTTAGTTGGCCATCGAGGTAAAAGTCGTTTTGGTTGGTGAGGATGTATTGCTGCAAGGCATAGCGACTATAGGGGGCCGTGTGACCACCACAGGGCCATAGCAGTTCGTCATTCTCCAATTGGTAGAGGAGATCGAGGTCTTCGGGTTCTAGGGCACGCAGATGCATAGTGTGTGGGGGAAATATTGGGGTTAAGGCAGGAGGATGCCTGTCGCGGGAGTGTAGGTGGCGATGAGCATCCGTGGCACTTGGGGGTTGCGGCTGATGAGTGTCGCCATCATCTCGTCGTAGGTGTGGCATGTGGCATCGAAGAGGTACAGGGCGTGCGGCAGGTTCTGCGTGGGGTATGCGTCTGGTTGCATGAAGGTTATCGCGGAACCCTCTTCCTTTGCCAGGCGTTCCAGTTCACCCTTGTTGGCGTCAGAGCAGTAGCAGTAGTAATGCAGTGGTTTCTCCTTGTGGGGGAAGAAGCCGAGGAGCCACGCGACGGCGTGCCTGAGCAACGTCAGGAAGGCCTTGAAATATACTGCCAACCGAATGAGCAACCCGGAGAGGAAGTATTGCTTGCTGAAGTGCTTCTCGTAGAAGATGATCATGGCTTGATGGAACACGTTGACGTAGCGCACGGTGGAGGGGTGCTCGCTCTCCCCTTTGTAGTGGATGATGGGGTACGGCAGGTAGTAGTTTTTCCAACCTCCCTTGAGCAAGCGGTAGGAGAGGTCGACGTCCTCACCATACATGAAGAATGTCTCGTCGAGCAAGCCCACCTGGTCGAGTGCCTTGCGACGCATCATCATATAGGCTCCGCTGAGAATCTCAATCTGAGCGGGCTTCTCACGATCGAGGTAGCCCATGTAGTAGCGCCCTATCACTTTGTGCTTCGGGAAGATGCGGTTGAGGCCAGTGATCTTGCAGAATGACACCAATGGCGTGGGCACACCGCGTCGCGACTCCATAGCAAAGGCTCCGTTGGCGTTATGAAGCGCCACGCTCACCGATCCTGCATCCTCATGACTGTCCAACCACTTGACGCTCTCACTGATGGCTGCCGAAGACACGATGGTGTCGGGATTGAGAAGGAGGACGTATGCTGCCTCGGAGAGGCGTATGGCATGGTTGTTGGCTCGTGAGAAGCCCACATTCTCCTCATTGCGAATGAAATGCACCTTGGGGAAGAGCGGTGCAAGGTAGTCGATGGAGCCATCATGGGAAGCATTGTCGACCACCCAGATGTCAGCATCGTGTGCCAGTTGGGCATCCGATGCGAGGGCAGCCTCCACGCTCCTCAGACATTGATAGAGGAAACGCTTGACGTTGTAGTTGACTATGATGACGCTCAGTTTCATGTGGACATGGTTGCATTTAGGGACAGGCTACGGGATATGCCTTGTGGGCAGCGGCTATCTCGTCTTCGCGTCTTTGCTTTGTGGGCCATACGAAGAAGAAAGAGAGGACTACCAATACGGGAGCCCAAGCCACCGAAGGACTCTTGAAGAGGAAATACACCGATAATCCCAACAGGAGCAGCACCGTGAGCATAAGCCAACGCAACTGCGCCCATCGCAGGTATTTGGTTTCATCGCCTGCAATGCTCTTCTGTACCTTTGGAAGTGTCATCAGGCGAGTTGAGAGATATACGAAGATGATGGTAAGGAGGATGGTGACGACCTCGGCAGCGTACTGCACATTGGCATAGGCTTCGTCGCCAGCCAAAGGACCGACATACTCGGGTAGGATGAAGTTAAAAGCCAGGTAGGCAAGAATGGCCATGCCGAGCGGAACGATGTAGAGAATACGTAATGAGTTCATAATTCTTAGTTCATAATTCACTATTTCTTGAATGGTGTACGATTGATGATGCTGCGCCCCAGGGTCACCTCGTCGGTGTACTGCAACTCATCGTTCTGCGCCACACCTCGGGCAATGACGCTGATCACGACGTCGGCCTCGGCCAACTTGCGGAAAATGTAGAAGTTGGTGGTGTCGCCCTCCATGGTGGGCGAAAGGGCAAGGATAACCTCGCTGATACCACCTTCCTGTACTCGCTCCACGAGGGAGGCTATCTCGAGGTCGGAGGGCCCTACCCCATCCATGGGCGAGATGACACCCCCCAGCACATGGTAAAGGCCATGATAGGTCTGCGTGTTCTCGATGGCCATCACGTCCTGTATGTTCTCGACAACACAGACGATGGAAGCATCGCGCTTGGGGTTGGCGCAAATGGTACAGATGTCGGTGTCGCTGATGTTATGGCAGATGTGACAGTATTTCACCTCCTTACGCAGATGGGTCATGGCATCAGCAAAGCCCGTCACACTCTCCTCGTCCTGACGCAACAAGTGCAGCACAAGACGCAGGGCTGTCTTGTGGCCTATGCCCGGCAACTTGCTGAACTCGTCAACAGCGCGGGATAAGAGTGCGGAAGAATATTTCATAATTCACAATGCCTAAAGCGTTCCCTTACTGCTGGGCAACGTGAAATGCTCGACGTCACGTTTCACTGCCATGCGGATGGCACGAGCCAGAGCCTTGAAGATGCCCTCGATCTTGTGATGCTCATTCTGCCCCTCAGCCTTGACGTTGAGGTTCATCTTGGCAGCATCCGAGAGACTCTTGAAGAAGTGCAGGAACATCTCGGTTGGCATCTCACCTACCTTCTCGCGATGGAACTCAGCCTCCCATACCAACCAGGGACGTCCACCGAAGTCGAGAGCCACTTGGCAGAGGCAATCGTCCATGGGCAGGCAGTAGCCATAGCGCTCTATGCCACGCTTGTCGCCCAAGGCTTTGAGCAGGCACTCGCCAAGAGCCAGTGCAGTGTCCTCAATGGTGTGATGTTCATCCACGTGGAGGTCGCCGTTGCAATGGATGGTAAGGTCGATGTGACCATGCTTAGCAATCTGCTCGAGCATGTGGTCAAAGAAACCTAAACCGGTGGCAATGTCACTCTTGCCGTTACCATCGAGGTTGACCTGAACGAGGATGTCCGTCTCCTTGGTGGTGCGGCGTATTTCTGCCGTACGCTCACCGGCGAAGACAATCTCCTGAATCTTCTGCCAATCCATGTCCTCACCCAGAATGAGCGACTGACAGCCGAGGTTGACGGCCAACTGTGCATCCGTCTGACGGTCGCCAATGACGAAGGAGTGTGCCAAGTCGTACTCACCACCCATGTAGGCTGTCAGCATGGCTGTGCCGGGCTTGCGAGTGGGAAGGTTATCTTCGGGGAAGGAACGGTCAATCAGTATCTCGTCAAACTCCACGCCCTCACCACGCAAGGTGGAGAGCATGAGATTGTGGGTAGGCCAGAAGTCCTCCTCGGGATAGGATGCCGTTCCAAGACCATCCTGATTGGAAACCATAACGAGTTCGTAGTCAGTGTGCTTACGAATAAACTTCAGCGCACCGATTACATTGGGGACGAACTGGAACTTCTCGAAACTGTCAATCTGCTCGTCAGCAGGTTCGACGAGGATGGTTCCATCACGATCTATGAAAAGTGCTTTCTTCATATAATAATCAGTATATTAATCCTTCCACTTTCTCAACGCTGCCAGCATCTCCATGTTCTCGTCGGGCGTACCCACGGTGATGCGGAGGCAGTTGCCACAGAGGCTTACACGGGTGCGGTTGCGCACCACGACGCCACAGTCAATCAGGTAGTTGTAGACGGCATTGGCATCCTTGACGCGAGCCAGGAAGAAATTAGCATCCGTGGGGAACACCTTCTCGCAAACGGGCAACTCAGCAAATGCTGGCATGACCCTCGTACGCTCGGAGCGG
This sequence comes from Bacteroidaceae bacterium, assembly GCA_045629085.1. Classification (GTDB taxonomy): domain Bacteria; phylum Bacteroidota; class Bacteroidia; order Bacteroidales; family Bacteroidaceae; genus Physcousia. The sequence goes on along the minus strand of JAZQQO010000001.1, from coordinate 31,565 downwards.
ATGGATGCCAGCCACTGATTAACACGACCGAGATCCTTGAGCATTTCCAAGGCTTTCTCCTGTGTGAGCGAATTGATGTTGTAGGGATATTTCACCTTGTTCATCAGACCGATAATGTCGGTCGAGGCAAATGCCATACCCAAACGGATGGCAGCACATCCCCATGCCTTGCTGAAGGTGTTGAGGACAATCATGTTGGGCCAACGGTTGATGTCCACGCGGAAGGGGCGTTGGGGAGCGAAGTCGCTATAGGCCTCGTCCACTACCACAATACCGCCGAAGTTGTCGAGTATCTTCTCAATCTCCGTGCGCTCCAGTGAGTTACCTGTGGGATTGTTGGGAGTGCAGAGCCAGATGACCTTGGTCTGCTCGTCGGTGGCAGCCAGAATCTTGTCGGCGTTGAGCGAATAGTCTTCCTCAAGCATTACGGGGCGATACTCCACGTCGTTGATGTCGGCCGACACACGGTACATGCCGTAGGTGGGCTCTATTGCCACCACGTTATCCACCTTGGGAATACAGAAGATGCGATACACGAGGTCGATGGCCTCGTCGCTACCGTTTCCGAGGAAGATGTTCTCGGCAGGAACCGTCTTTACGACGGAGAGGCGAGCCTTCAACTCCTCCTGAAGAGGATCGGGATAGCGATTGAAGGGACCATTGTAGGGACTCTCGTTAGCATCGAGGAAGACCTTGGCAGGACGTCCCTTAAACTCGTCACGAGCACAACTGTAAGGCGATAGTTTCCAGATGTTCGGACGTACTAAATATTGTAATTCTTTCATTTTCTTAGTTGTTTAGGGAGAGAACCTCCTTCATTCTCAATCGCATGGCATTGGCATGTGCATCGAGTTGCTCGTTGTCAGCCATGCAGGCCACCGTCTGACCGATGCCACGAATGCCTTCGGGAGTGATATGCTGGAATGTCACCTTACGCTGGTAACTGTCGAGGTTGACACCACTGTAGGCCATGGCGTAACCACTCGTGGGAAGTGTGTGGTTTGTACCACTGGCATAGTCACCTGCACTCTCGGGAGTGAAGCTGCCCATGAAGACGCTACCGGCATTGACCACCTTCTCGGCGAGAGCCTCGTAGTTGGCAGTCTCGATGATGAGGTGCTCGGGTGCGTAGGCATTGGTCATGCGCATCATTTCTTCGTCATCCTTCACGAGGATGGTCTTGCTATGTGTGAGGGCCTGCTCGGCAATCTCCTTGCGAGGCAGCGCATTAAGCTGCTTGGCCAACTCGTCCTCGACCTTCTGCACCATCTCCTCGCTTGTGGTGAAGAGCAGCACCTGGCTGTCAATGCCGTGCTCTGCCTGCGAGAGAAGGTCGGCAGCCACAAAGGCAGGATTACTCTCAGCATCTGCCAAGACGGCCACCTCGCTCGGTCCTGCGGGCATGTCGATAGCCACGTCATGGAGTGAGACGTGCTGCTTGGCACACATTACATACTGATTGCCAGGACCAAAGATCTTATAGACCTTGGGGACAGACTCCGTTCCGTATGCCATGGCACCAATGGCCTGTACGCCACCAATCTTATAAACACGGCTCACACCAGCAATGCGGGCAGCCATCAGGATAGCGGGATTCACACTACCATCCTTGCTGGGAGGTGTACACAAGACGATTTCCTTGCAACCTGCAATCTTGGCAGGAACAGCCAGCATCAGCACGGTGCTGAAAAGAGGTGCCGTACCACCGGGGATGTAGAGCCCGACCTTCTCGATGGCGATACTCTTCTGCCAACAGGTCACACCGGGTTCCACGGTAATCTTCTCGCCCTCAAAACGCTGAGCGGCATGGAAGGTGTATATGTTGTCGTGTGCATGTCGGATAGCCGTCTTCAGTTCCTCGTCGACCAAAGTCTCAGCCTGCTGCATCTCCTCCTCGCTGACGAGAAGCGTCTGCAGTTCCACATGGTCGAAGCGAGCCTCATACTCCTTTACGGCCTCGTCGCCACGACTGCGCACATCATTGAGCACACCCTCCACCACAGCATTCAGCTGCGAGGCTTCCTTGGCAGGACGCTTCAGGAGTGATGCCCACTCTGTCTCTTCTGGATATCTATAGCATTTCATACCTTATAACCTCATAACCTTACAACCTCAAGGAATCATCTTCTCGATGGGAATGACGAGGATGCCCTCAGCACCCAACTCCTTGAGTTGTGCAATGATCTGCCAGAAACTCTTCTCGTCGATCACGGTGTGTACGCTATTCCATCCGGGAGTAGCCAAAGGCATCACCGTAGGACTCTTGGCACCAGGCAGCACCTTGATGACCTCATCTAGTCTCTCAGCAGGCACATTCATCAATACGTATTTCTTGTCCTCAGCAGCCTTTACAGCCTCGATGCGGAACAACAACTCCTGCAGCACCTCGCGCTTCTCCTCGCTCATCTTGGGGTCACCAATCAGCAGCGCCTCGCTCTTCATGACGACCTCAACCTCGCGCAGGTTGTTGCTTACGAGCGTACTGCCCGAGCTGACAATGTCGAAGATGGCATCTGCCAGACCGATACCCGGACTGATCTCTACGGAACCGGTGATGACGTGTATCTCTGCCTCGATACCCTGCTCGTTGAGGAAACGCTGCAGGATCTCGGGATAACTTGTAGCAATCTTCTTGCCATTGAACCACTGCAGGCCCTGATAGTCCTCTGCCTTGGGGATGGCCAATGAGAGACGGCACTTGCTGAAGCCCAGACGACGTACCACGTCAGCCTTGTAGCCACGCTCCTCAAACTCATTCTCACCCACTATACCGAGGTCTGCCACACCCGTAGCTACACTCTGTGGAATATCGTCGTCGCGCAAATATAAAATCTCAACAGGGAAATTGGAACTCTGTACCAAAAGGGTGCGCTTCGAAGAGCTCACCTTGATGCCAGCCTCTGCCAGCAAGGCCATGGTGTCCTCAAACAGACGGCCTTTTGATTGAACTGCGATTCTTAACATAACTTTATACCTTAAAATACTAACTTTTTCTCAAAAAAATCCATTCATTTTATTTAATCGCGTGCAAATATACAAAAAAAATACTACCTTTGTGCCATAATAACCAAAAAATCTATAGAATTATGTATATCATAGGCATCGCAGGCGGTACTGGTTCGGGAAAAACTACCGTTGTACGTAAAATCATCGAAAGTATGCCAGGCGATAAAGTGGCACTCATTCCTCAGGATTCCTACTACAACGACACCACCCATCTCACCATGGAGGAACGCCGGAAAATCAACTTCGATCACCCCGATGCCTTCGATTGGAAACTGCTCACACAACAGATTGAAGCCCTGCGAAACGGGCAAGCCATCGAGCAACCTACCTATAGTTATCTTGTCAGCAATCGTCAGGAAGAAACTATTCATGTGGAGCCTTGTGAGGTCATTATCATTGAGGGTATTATGGCTCTTTGGAACAAGGAACTGCGTGACCTCATGGATCTCAAGATCTTTGTCGACGCCGACCACGACGAGCGACTCATACGCGTCATTCAGCGCGATACGGTGGAGCGTGGCAGAACGACTCAGATGGTCATTGACCGCTATCTCGACGTCCTTAAGCCCATGCATGAGGAGTTCATCGAGCCCACCAAGCGCTTTGCCGACCTCATCATCCCGCAGGGTGGTAACAACCGCCAGGCCATCGACATCATGCGTACGTACATCATTCATAGACTTCGTCCTGAGAAGTTCTAACCGTCACTATGCGTTTCCTTTGGCTACTCCCCACCTTGCTTCTTATTATGGCATGTACGCCAAAGGAGAAGCAAGTGTCTGCCATCTTCCATACCGATGAGGATGACAGCAAGATGGGTTTCCCCGATCTCCCGGAATTACAGCAGAACGGTGAGATCATAGCCGTTACGCTGAGCGGGCCAGACACCTATTTCGAATTTCGTGGACAGAGTTTCGGTATGCAGTATGAGTTGGCTGCCGACTTTGCCCGTAGCCAGGGACTGCGTATCCGCATGGAGATTGCCCACGACACGCTCGAGTTGTTCGACAAACTCAACTCTGGTGAAGCCGATGTCATCGCACTCCCCATGCCCTCGCACCCTGACATGCTACTCTCTGCCATACAGGACAGCGTGAGTGGAGGATGGCTCATTCGCACCTCGTCTCCCCAACTTGCTCAGGCTCTCACCGATTGGTATAGACCCGAGCTCAAGCAGCAAATCATAGAGAAACAAAAGAAGATTACCACACACCAAAGCACTTTCACGGCTCGCCATACGCCACGTCCCAAGATGAAGGATGCACGGCAAGGCATCATCAGCGACTATGACCATTTGTTCCGTCGCCATGCCCGCACTTGTGGGTGGGATTGGCGTCTGTTGGCTGCACAGTGCTATCAGGAGTCAGCCTTCGACCCTAATGCAGTATCGTGGGCAGGGGCTCAGGGCTTGATGCAGTTAATGCCCAAAACTGCAGCACAATATGGCGTTAGTTCGCAGGTGTTCAATCCCGAAGCCAACATACAGGCCTCCACCCAAATGCTTCGTGATCTGAACAAGGCCTTCTCCGACATTCCCAACGCAGATGAGCGCATCAGTTTCGTCCTTGCATCCTACAATGGCGGCATAGGTCACATCCGCGATGCTATGGCTCTTACAGAGAAGTATGGGGGGAATGCCCACCAATGGAGTGAGGTTAGCAAATATGTCTTGCTGCTATCTGACGCACAGTATTTCCGTGATCCCATTGTCAAGTATGGCTATCTTCGTGGCACTGAAACCACCAACTACGTCACCTCCATCCGTTCACATTGGGCGTACTATCGGGGGAGGATTAGTTCTCCGGAATCAGCAGGTAAATAGAGTTATTAATCGAATTCGTCAGGAAGATAGTAATCCGTGTCTTCTATATTTTGGTGTTCGTACATGGATTCATTTTCGCTTTCCATTCTTTTGATATATTCCTCATAGCCCGTAAGCGCAGCAAAAGGGGCGAACTGCTCTGCACGTTTCTGTAAAGACATCTGAGGATGCTTCTGTGACACGTGATGAGGATGATCAATGATGTCACTGTAGTCCATCGTCATAACTTGCTTTAAGGATCTTCATATACTCATCGTAGGAGATGAAACGGCCGCCCATGCTACGAAGGTGAGGTGTCTCAAGTTGACAGTCTATCATGCAGTTGCCAAACTGCTGCATGAAATAAGCCAAATGGATGAGGGCGATCTTAGAACCGCTTGGAACGAGCGAGAACATACTCTCGCCGATGAAATTACGTCCGATGTTGACACCATAGAGGCCTCCCACGAGTTTATTGTCACGATCCCACACCTCCACGCTCGTGGCGAGGTGTTGGCGATGGAGTTCGGTGTACGCTTCCTCTATATGTGGCCCTAACCATGCACCACGCTCTTTAATACGGAGATCACCGCAGTGATGTATCACTTCCTCAAAGGCCTCGCCTATCGTCACCTCATACTCCTTGCGGTTGAGCAGCGTACGCATACTGTGCGACACGTGTATTTCGCTGGGGAAGATGACGAAGCGCTGCATGGGGCAGTACCAACGGATTTGCGGTGTGCCATCGGGATTAAGGAACGCTTCAGGTAGATATTCATTATCTTCCTTGCGGTATGAGTACCAAGGAAATATGCCATTCGAATATGCCAGCAGCAGACGATCCACGCTGAGGTCGCCACCGATAGCAAAGAACCCGTCATCCTCTCCCTTACGAGGATCGGGAAACCATAGATCATTATCGAGTTGGAAGATCATTGAGCAAATATAAGTTTATTTTGCGAGTTCACGGTACTGCTGAGGTACTGCTGAGTGTTACTCCATCTGATGATAGTCCTTTGCTAAACCACCCTCGCTTGTCTCGCGGTAAATGGAAGGTATATCCTTGCCCGTCTGCATCATGACCTCGAGGATGCGGTCGTAGGACACCAGGTGAGAGCCATCGGTGAAGGTGGAGAATATGTTGCAGTCCATGGCGCGTGCTGCGGCATAGGCATTACGTTCGATACAGGGTACCTGTACCAATCCGCATACTGGATCGCAGGTAAGTCCCAGGTGATGTTCAAGACCCATCTCGGCAGCATACTCTATCTGCTTAGGGCTTCCGCCAAAGAGTTGTGTGGCAGCGGCGGCGGCCATGGCGCAAGCCACTCCCACCTCGGCCTGACATCCTGCTTCGGCACCCGATATGGATGCCTTGTGTTTGGCAATGTTGCCGATGAGACCTGCTGTAGCGAGCGCTCGAAGTACACGCATCTCACTGAAGTTACGACTCTTCCAGAGGTGATAAAGCATGCCAGGCACCACACCGCACGAACCACAAGTGGGAGCGGTGACGATGAGTCCACCGGCAGCATTCTCCTCGCTCACTGCCAGAGCGTAGGAGAAAACCAATCCGCGGCTGTGCAACGAAGCCGTATAGCCAGATGCCTTGATGTGATAGGTGACGGCCTTGCGCTGCAGGTGGAGCGGGCCAGGCAATACGCCTTCGGCTTGTATGCCTCGCTCTACGGCTTCGCGCATCACTCGCCATACCTCGCGCAGGAAGTCCCATATCTCCTCACCCTCGCGTTCGCACACGTACTCCCAGACAGTACGTCCATTGGTACGGCACCATTTCAGGATGTCGGTGATGTTGTCATACTCATAGACCTCAGGTGACTGTATGGTAGAGTTGCCTTCTTCAACCAATGCGCCGCCACCCACCGAGAACACCGTCCACTCCTCCAGCAATGTCTGGTCGGAGGTGTAGGCACGGAAAGTCATGCCATTGGGGTGAAAGGGCAGGAACACCTTGGGTTGCCAGTCAATGGTGACCGGAGCAGCGGGTTCAAGAATGTCGATGATGGCCTTGTCGGTGAGGTGTCCCTTACCTGTTGCCGCCAAACTGCCGTAGAGCGTAACAACGAATGACGCTGCCTGCGGTTGGCGTGCAAGGAAAATTTCGGCTGCCTTGCGAGGCCCCATGGTGTGGCTGCTCGATGGGCCAATGCCGATGCGATAGAGTTCTTTGATAGATTTCATGGTATAACAATTAATGAGTGCTCATCAGTTCCAACAGCAATCGTGGCCTCTCCCCCATCCTTCAACTTTCCAAAGAGTATCTCGCGTGTAAGGAGCGGAGTGAGCATGGCATTGATGGTACGGTCGAGTTCGCGGGCACCGTTTTTGGGCGTAAAGCCCTTCTTGAGCAAAAGGTCGAAAGCCTCGTCGCTGACGTGCATGGTCACCTTGCGGACATTCAGTCGAGCGGATAGTTGCTGCAGTTTCTTGCGAAGGATGCGGCGGGCCATCTCACGCGACAGATCATTGAACACGACCGTGGCCGACAGGCGACCGAGAAACTCGGGCTTGAAGGTCTTCTTCACTGCCGTCAGCATGGCAGAACCCGTGGTCTCCTGTGAGGCAAAACCCACAGTGGCCTGTGAGGCATACTGTGCTCCGGCATTGGAAGTCATGATGAGAATGACGTGACGGAAATCAGCCTTCTGCCCCTTGTTATCGGTAAGGCGGGCATAGTCCATCACCTGCAAAAGTATATTGTAGATGTCGGAATGAGCCTTCTCTATCTCGTCGAGCAGCAACACGCAGTTTGGAGTCTTGCGAATGGCATCGGTCAGCAGACCGCCATCCTCATAACCTACATATCCGGCAGGTGAACCGATGAGTTTAGCCACGGTGTGTTTCTCTGTATACTCACTCATGTCGAAGCGTACGAGTTCGAGGCCGAGTTCTTGTGCCAATACACGGCACACCTCCGTCTTACCTACACCCGTGGGACCGACGAATAGCATCGAAGCCACGGGCTTGTCGGCATCAAGCAGTCCTGCCTTACCAACCATGACGGCTTCTGTCGTACAGCGTATTGCTTCATCCTGGCCGTAAATCTGTTGTTGCATTCGTTCAGCCAAAGTGGCAAGTTTCTCGGTACCCGAGTTAGTGGCTTCCATGGCCTGCTCACTGATTTTGCTGATGCGACGCACCGTCTCGTTAATCAGGGAAATGTCAACCGTCTGTTTCTTCTGCTTGACCAACTCGCCCTTCACCTTGCGCATTTGCGGATGCGTCTCACGGAAGGCACCAGCCTCGTCGATTAGGTCGATAGCCTTGTCGGGCAGGAAGCGCCCCGTGATGTATCGGGAACTCATCTTCACCGCATGCTCGAGAACACCCTCAGCATACGTCACGCCGTGGAAGGTCTCATAACGCTTGCGCAGTCCTTCCAGAATCTGCAGCGTCTCTTCCTCCGAAGGCTCCAGTATATCAATTTGTTGAAAGCGACGCACCAATCCCTGACTCTTCTGGAAATAGCGATTGAATTCCTTGTAGGTGGTAGCACCGATGAAGCGTATGCGTCCGCTCTCCAGATAGGGCTTGAGCATATTGCTTCCGTCGAGGGAATTCTCGCTGTTGGCACCAGAACCGACGAGGGTATGTATCTCGTCGATATAGACGATGCTGTTCTCCTCGGCAGACACGCCCTCCATAATGGACTTGATGCGCTGTTCGAAATCACCACGATAGGTGGTGCCGGCCACGAGCGATCCCATATCCACCTGATAGATACGTGCACCTTGCAGACGTGCAGGGACATCATCACGAGCGATACGCTCGGCTAAGCCATAGATGAGGGCCGTCTTACCGACACCAGGTTCACCGATGTGGAGCGGGTTATTCTTGTCGCAACGGCAGAGCACCTGAATGGTTCGGTCGAGTTCAGCCTCACGTCCGATGAGCGGATTATGATGGTCAAGTTGATCGTTGATGCAGGTTACGAGTTTACGCCATTCTGCACTGCGCTGGCTGGGTGTATTAGCCATGCTGTCATAATCATCGAAATCATACACCTCGGGGATGGGCTTAGTATCCAACTCCTTACCATCGTACACGTCGATGATGTCACGCAGCACGGTAGCCTTGTCGACCATGAAGTCCGTATAGTCGTCACCGTTGATAGCAAAGTAGCGATGCAGGATGTAACTGGCATTCGACTCCTGCAACTCGAGCATCGAGAGTAGCACATGGGGCACGTCAATATCGTCCTTGCCTGCGCCTTGGGCCTTGATAGAAGCATCGGAGAGAACCTCGCAGGTCTGAGTCGATAGTGTCAGTTCGTACTCCACGTCTTCAGGTATTTCATCGAGTTCCCTGAGATAGCCATGCAACTCCATCGCAAAACCATCTGCCGGCGTGAAGTGGTAGGCACGTGCCAGCTTCACAAATTCAGGCGACACCTGCACCATGCCAAGCAACAGGTGCTCGGGCACGACAAACTCTGCCCTGCTGCTCTCTGCATAGACCAGCGCATAGTTGATGATATCTTGTAGTCTCTTGGTATTTGTCATTGTCAATAATGAGGATTGTCAGAAGGGCAAGTCGTCTTCGGGAGCTTGCTCGACAGTGAGTTGGAAGGGGAAGCCCTCCTCACGTGCCATTTCCATAGCCTTCTTTGCCTTGCTAGTAGCCACATCGTATGAGTAGCGTCCCACTTCTGCACGATCTTTGTGATGGACATCGAGCATGATTTGGGTAGCCATCTCGCGACTCTTGAAGAACACAGTCATGAGCACCATGACGACAAAATCCATCGTGGTGAAGTCATCATTGTGCATGATGACGCTGTAATGTTTGGGTCTGCCTACCCGTTGCGAGGTGCGCGTATGGGAGGCTGTGCTTTGCTGAGGCATATTACTTAAATATCTTCTGAGCAAAGACAATGAGGTAGTTACGCCAGTTGCGCCAGATGTGGCCATCCTCCGTCTCGTAGTACTCGTAGGGGTATTTGTTGGCATCCATGAACTTACGCAGACCTACGTTCTGGCTGAAGAGGAAGTCGGTCTTACCGATGCCAATCCAATAGAGGTAGGGTTTGTTCTTGGCTGAGAAGAGGGTCTTGAACTGTGAACTGATGGTCGCATCCTCTGCCATCTGCTGATCAATAGGCTTGTTGTTGCCACCACTCATGTGGAGGGCTGCTGAGAAGAGACCCACGTAACCAAACTTACCGGGATAGAGTTTGGAGATGGCGTATGTGTGGAAACCACCCATTGAGAGACCGCAGATAGCGGTGTTCTCCTTACCCTTACGCACACGATAGTGTTTCTCAACGTACGACATCACGTCCTTGTAGGCCTCCTCGGTAGTCGTCTTGGCAGGCGCCTCATTGTGACTCATGAATGACGGCTTGTACATACCACGATGCCACTCACCTGGAGCTGCGTCGCAGTTGGCATTACCGTTGGTCATCACCACGATCATAGGCTTAGCCTTGCCCTCGGCAATGAGGTTGTCCATGATCTGAGCCGCACGTCCCAGGGATACCCATGCCTCCTCGTCGCCACCGGCACCATGCAGGAGGTAAAGCACAGGGTAACTGCCACCTTCTTCATAAGTGGGAGGAGTGTAGATGGTCATGCGACGCTGCGTGCCGAGAGAGGGAGAGGAATACCATACACGATTGACATTGCCGTGAGGCACGTTATTGACAGAATACAGATCGCCACAGTCGCCCTTCTCCTTTGAGATGATGAACATATTGGTGAACGACACGATGTCGCGGTTGCGATATACATTCGAGGGGTCGAGATAGTCCATGCCGTTGACACGGAACTTATAGGAATACAGTTCTGGAGCCAGGACATCAGTGGTGTAGGTCCACACACCGCCACGACCTTCCTTCATTTCGACATTATGGGGAAGGAAGTCGCCGGTCAGTTCCACCTTGGAGGCCTTGGGGGCAGACAAACGGAAAGTTACGGTGCCATCACTGTTGACCTCAGGAGAAGTGAGATCCTGTGTATTGAACAAGGCCTGCTGAGCCATAGCACTAACGCTGAGTATTGCTGCGGTAAAGGCAAGAATAAGAGTCTTTTTCATAGTGAATATGAATTTAAATTGTTAAATCGTTTCCCAGTCGATGTCGATGTGGCTTCCGTCAATGGCGATGCCTACCACACCCTCTACATCATACTCGGCAGAAATGTCGCTCTCGAAGAACGTGATGCCGCCTTGTGCGCTACGATGTGTAGGCTTGTTGCGACCTTCGCTGAGATGGTAGAGAGAGATCTTCTCTGCATGGTCATCCTCCATGATCATCAGCAGGACTGGATTGACGTCACCACCTTCGTTCAGGATCATCACGCCACGGCAACGGCCCTGTACATTCTGAATGACAATAGGATCCTTAGGACAATCGGTACTGAATATAGAATAGAAATTTTCATTCTCAAAATCGGAGAAGCAGCAGGTCACGACACCTGTTTCATCCACCTCTGCTTTAAAGAAGTCCAGGAAACTTGCGCTTTGCATGGTCTCTGCCACGATGAAGTCGCCGGAGTTGGGCGACAACGTAGACACGGTGTCGCGATTTGCCAATGTCTCAGGATCAACGGGAGTTCCTTTCTCACCCTTTCCATTTACACATGCTGTCAGAGAGCAAGCCAGCCCCATTGCAGCCACTAAATTAAATAAGGTATTACGCTTCATAATCTATCGTTTTTAGTTGTTTAGGAAATTAGTCGTTTTTAGTCGTTTAGGAAATTAGTCGTTTAGTCGTTTAGGAAATTAGTTGTTTAGGGATGTTTGATCTACCTGCTCTTTAGCCAAATGTAACTTCTCCTAAACGACTAAACGACCAAACCACTAAACGACTTGAATTATATTATTCTTCGTATGTGCTTTCCCAATTGAGGTCAATTTTATTGCGATTGGCATCATATCCCTCGATGTCTGCACCGGCTTCGTCAGTAGCCTCAGTGTTGACGAGCGACACGACGCCACCCTGCGTGGTGCGGTAGTTGCACTTACGCATACCCATGCCAATCTCAAACACGAAAGCCTGTTCGATGTTGCCATCCTCCATGAGCAAGCATAGCACAGGATCCACGCCGTGGCCCACCATCATGATAGCCACGCCGCAGCAACGGCCCTTGACGTTCTCCAGTTTGATCAGTCCCTTTTCGCAATCGGGGTCGAAGCAAAATTCGGGTTCATCGGTATTCATGAATTGACAGGTGACTTGTCCCTCGTCGTCCACCTCTGCCTTGAAGAACTCCAGAAACGTGGCAGTTCGCATGGAGTCGATTACACAGAAAGCATCGTCTGCCACTTGTTCCAGCTGTGCTTCGTTAGTGGCGGGCTCTGCGGAGTTGTCATTTTTCTTGGGGTTACAGCTGATGATGGTCAACGCTGCAAAAACAAACAAGGCTATTTTTTTCATCATCGTAAAAAGGGATTAGAAGGGTTGCTTTGCATAGTGGCTCAGGACATCACAGGTCTGAGTGAGGTCGCGTACGTTGCGATGTGAAACCAGGTAATCGTAGGCTACGCGAGAGGGATGGAACATCGTGAACTTGTAGTGCATATCACGATCCTCCCAATTGTATTCCAGACTCCAGAATGATTCACCCACGGGCACGAGTGCCAAACCGTAGTAAGCATTGAAACGCGTCTCCTCCGTCTCGCAATCATGGATGGCATTATTGAGCTGCACGCGAGCCTGAGCGCAGAGTTTGTTGGGTATGAAACCATAGCTCGACACGCCAAACTCACTGATGGCCCAGAGGTCGCCGGCATTGGAAGCCTGGAACATGCGGAGAGCCATGTCAACCTCCAGTTTAGCCTTTGCCTCACCGCTCAGCGTAGCGAGTGTATTGATACGCTCCACCATATCCTCACAGAACTGAGCCTTCACGTTGACAGGTACAGCAGGCAACTCCACGCTGTAGACATCATTATGCTGTGCGCGCTCAAACATCGGTTCGAGTTTCATCTCACGTGTCTCGATGTAGGGGCGGTAGTTAGTGGAAAGCAGATATTCATTGGAGAGCGACTTGAAATAGCCAAGTGCCAAACCATACTTGCCCTCACGCAGCAACTTGGTACCTACGAGGTCGTTAAGTACCATCACGTCGGCATCAAACTTCTTGATGAGTTGTTGGGCAAAGGCATCGGTGGCCTTCTTGCTCTTTTTCGCCTCGCAGAAGGCTGCTACGTCTTCAAGACTTGCCTCAACATTCAGTGCTTGAAACCACATCTGTGACCACTTACTTGGTGAGCCGTCGTAAAAAAGTGCTTGCAACTGATCGCACATATTGTAGGCCACCACCTTAGCCTGCGTCATGTTTTGATTGGAAAAGTACGTCTGCAGTTCCATGTGATAGGTGTCGAGTAGGAAGCAATAGTTGGGGCAGATGGCAGGACAGGTGTAGTAATACTCCTTACATTCGTAGTGCTCCTCTTTATTGTAATGCTGCATCTCAGTATGAGCACGATCGAAAAGGACTTGGAAATCCGCAGCCAGCTGCTTGGCGGTCTTCTCGTCATATACGGTAGGAGCCATGCGCAGACGAGCCAGCATCATGATGCGCTCAGCATTATCCTTCTGTGCCTGATCACCCTTCAGTTTGCAAGCCTCCTCAGCATAGCGATAAGCTTCCACTGTGTTCTTGTTGCAGAGTTCGATCCATGCCACCATGCTGATCCACACAATCTTGTCGGCATCGTTCTTGTTCGACATCTCCAAAGCGAACTGTTTCATGCGGTTGCCATCTGCTAAGCAGTCGGCCATGGTCTGCTGTAAGTCCTGCGGATCGTTCACATAGTAGGTGTCATCCTTGGTTGACGACCAATAGTAGTTGGCATAGTCCTGCAGCGCGTAATAAAGAATCTGGTCCTGAGCATTTCGCTCTGCCACGATCTTCTTTATGCCATCCAGTCCCACATATTTGGACACACACCAACGCATACTTGTCATATCGCCCAGTTCGGAGAAGATGGCCATGGCCTCGCTGAGATTGCCCTGATGGAACAACGCTCCACCATAGTAGCCCTTCATGCGCTTCAGCAACTGCTTATCGGAGCACTTCGAACCTTGTTCCTTCCATACCTTCTCCACCTCGACGAAATTGTCCTGTGCAGCAGCCATGCGCATCTTCAGCAGTGCCACACGGTAGGTGAGGGACGCAGGCATATCACCCAGTTCGTCCATCAGTTTCGCAGCCGCAGTCACGCCGTCATCGTCGCGCTGATAGTCCCATGAGTCTGTGGTGGCATCCTGCAGTACGAGGCAGGCTTGCAGATACTTGCTTGCTGCGGCATCTTTCTTTACGGCCATCACAAAGGCATTATCGGCATACTGGGCGTCGGTGAGTGATGTGGCCGATGCATCCTTGAAGAAACTCTTGATAACCTCGGGCTTGATGCTCTTCTTGAAATATCTATGCCAGAAAGAAACGGTCTCCTCCAACATGGAGTACTGATAACCCTCGTGAAACTCTCCCAATGGTTGGATGATATGAAAACGCGTTCCTCCATACCATTCTGCCATGCCAACGCAGGCCCAACTCTTGGATGCGAATGACGCAAAGACGATAAAGAGTATCATAAAGATACTACGGGTTATTCTTTTCGTATTCATGATGCTCAAATGGTGTTAAAGTGAATATTCAATTTTATTATGAACACAAAATTACGCAAAAAAGTGATATGCCCCAAATTTTTATGGGAAAAAGATGACTTCGTCTGCCAATTCGGGTCGTAGGTTGGTCAGATGATCAAGGATGTCACGATTTAAAGAATCGCTGCTCTCCTCCCGACGGATGATGTCGCCGGGCAGGATGCGTTGGTCGCCCTGCGATACTGCCGTGGCTCGGGAAGGAAGTGCATGGTAGGTGCGTGAGCGCCAATGGGTAGCATCGAGACGAGTGTAGGAGAGGGTGTCGTCGAGCTGCAGTCCGGGAGCGATGAAGGCAAACTCGTCTTCGCGGAACACGACGTTCCAACTAAAGTTGGGAAGTGCCAGACGCAGAGGTAGTTTGTAGGATGACACATAGCGCATATAAGGCTCCACGGACTTGCGGCTGAGGATGGAATTGCTTTCTGTGATGTCCATGAGCCGCCCCGTGTTGTAGCACATCAGTACGCCTGAATCCACAGGTGGCACATCGAGTGCCAACTGATGTAGACGGATGGTTGTGCTGAGTACCCTACCCTCCTTGTGCAGACGGTCTGAAAGCGATTGCAACACAGCAAAATATGCCTTTTCGTTGCTCTCTGCCCAATCGTAGTCTATCTGTACCTCGTGGCATGTGCCGAGCCCATTCTTCTCTGTTACGTCGTCGATGCGTCGCAACAGACGTTCGGCAATGCGGTCTGCTCGGGGTGTCATGTCCTTGCTGATGGTGCCGGGGGCGATGAAGACAACGGGCACCAGCCGATAAGCCGACAGCATCTTGCTCACGCTGTCTGCAGATAGCCCCTTGATAGTGGCTTCGGGACGCATGCCAATCTCCGTGTTGCGGCTGTCGCTCACCACGTCGAAGAGGTGTAGATAGAACGTCTCCACCTTCATGCTGTCCATCCATCGCTGTTCTGCCTCCGACAACTGGAACGTCGTGCGCCAATAGTACATGCCGTAGTGAGTCGTCTGCGCCTCCCGTTGGCAGGCTGTCAGAGCAAAGAGGGTAACCATTAAGGACAGTAATATCTTTCTCATGATCTTTAAATTCTGAATGTCAGCACTTCCCCATCTCGTGTGTTACGTAGTGCCGGTATCTCTCCATCCACGAGGCCCAACTCATACGTGTCCGTGCCTGTCTCGCTATAGTAGGAGTCCGTCTCGATGCCGATGGTCAGGTGATCGTATGTCGTGACCCTCTTGCCGGGATACAGTGTCTGTAGTTTGTCGATGGCTGCCACGTGACAACGGTCTATCATCGCATCGTCATCGCCTTCCATAAACCTCTGAAAAACAAACAAGTCATCCATAATCTTCACTTGAATAGTTTCTGATATTCTTGCTCGAAGTTAGGCGTCAGCACCCCCTTGCCTATGGCTTCCTGTAGTTCCTCCGGTGTCCAAAAGCGTCCGCCATCGGTCTCGGCGCTCGGGTGAATCTCACCATCATACACCAGTTTAAAGGGATGTACCAACTCCCGCTCGCGTTCACTCTCGAAGACGTAGGGAGTGAGCGCCTCTGCCTTATCGAAGGTGATGCCCAGTTCCTCCTCCACCTCGCGGTGCAATGCCTGTTCGACGTGTTCGCCCAGGTCGACGTGTCCGCCCACTGCCGTATCCCATCGTCCCGGTTGAATATCTTTCCATTCAGGGCGTTTTTGCAGGTACAGCTCACCTCGGCTGTTGAACACATGCAGATGTACCACGGGGTGCAGTAACTTGCTGCCGTTGTGGCATTCTGCTCTCGTGGCGGCACTCACGATCATACCGTTTTCATCCACCACGGGAAACATCTCCTCGCCATTATCTTTCTTTGTTGCAATCATTGATTTTGAGGTTATAAGGTTCAATCTAATAAGCAAAAGTACAAATTATCATGCAAACAATGAAATGAAATGCCAAAAACTTTGTCTATTCCTATGTTTTTCGTACTTTTGCAACATGTTATCGTAAAACCATACAATCGTAAAACACATGAAAAAGATTTGGATTCTGTTCGGCATACTGCTCAGTACATCGCTCTCAATGGCTCAAACCACCTACATGCCTGCTGTCTATCCACAGCAGCAAAGCACACCCGGTGCAGCGCAACTCAACAAGATGGGCGATGTCTTTACGCTCAGTAACGACCTCCTCTCAGCTGATTTCATCTTGCATGACGGTAAACTCACCTTTGGTGGATGCGACGCCATGAATCTGCTCGCCGGCACAGAACTCTTTCAGATACAACTTGGCACCACAGGTAACATCGTACGAAACGCCAGTGAACTGACGCTTGACGACGTATGGATGGAGGATCTGCCTGCTAACAGCAAAGCCATTAAGGGTGCAGAACATTTTGGAGGAAAGGCTCTTTGTGCCCGCTTCCTACACGGCACGAGCGGCATCATCCTGTGGCGCGCCGTGCTGCGTGATGGCAGCCATTACCTGCGTACCGAGATGGACATCACGCCTGCAGAAGGTAAGAGCCTGCGCTTCTATGACATCTATCCCATGCTTTACAAGGTGGATGCATCTGCTGCCGGATCTGCGCCCAAGACCATCGGAAACACACGCGGTGCCGTGTTGCTGAGCGACAAGATCTTTGCTGGACTTGAGACCCCCACTGGCTACAATACCTCGTCGGCCGACACACCCGACGATGGTTATGAGACCATCCAGACCCTCACCGACGCCTGGCAACCCACCGATTGGAAGGAGGCTGCACAAGGCATCATCCCTGCCCGCATCAACGAGGTGGGCTTCTATTACCCCGACGTCATGCTTAAGACAAAGGCAATCAGCATCTCACAGGCTTGTCGCGTCAATGTGGAATTCGCTTACAAGAGTGGCTCACATCGAATGAACCTCTGCGGCGCGGACATCATCGATGCTGACGGCAACATTGTTGCCAGCGACTACCACTTCGGTTTTACCGGCGGTCAGAAGCAGGACAATATCTACACCTTCGAGGCACCCTACGCAGGCAACTTCACGTTGCGCTACTGGGGTGAGAAGAAGACGGAGAGCATAAACTCTTCGGGCGACATCACCGTGACCTTCCAGAAGAAAAAAATCGAGGAAAACGAGGATGCCAAGAAACTCGTGGACCTGCAAGGACGATGGAGCCGACGCACCTCACTTGCCAGTGGCGAGACGTGGAAGGTAAGTGCCGTCATCGGACTCGTCAGCCCCGGTCAGGCTCGCCGTTCCTTCCTGGCCTACAGCGAGCGCGAGCGTGCCGTCCCCTGGCGCCCCTATCCTTGCTACATCAGTTGGTACGAACTGAACATCGACCGCAACAATGCCAAGGATCCTACGCAGAACATGAACGCCGAACAGGTGCTCGACGTGCTCAACCATTGGAAGACGGACATGTATGACAAATATGGTGTAGGGCCCAAGTCGTTCGTCATCGATGATGGATGGGACAACTACGGCACATGGACCTTCCACACGGGTTTCCCCAACGAGATGCGCGACATGGCTTCCAAGGCCAAGGAGATGGAGGCTGGTGTGGGTGCATGGCTCGGCCCCGTGGGTGGATACGGCACAAGTGGCAACTACCGACGCAACTATTGGAACACTGACAATCGCGGTGGCATGGTACTCTCCAACCCTGCTTATTATAAGGTATTCAAGGACGCTGCCTACAACCTCACCCAAAATCAGGGCGACTTCAACTTCTTCAAGTTCGATGGAATCTCAGCACAGTTCTCTGCCGTAGGACCTGACGATGGCGACACTGGCAACGAGAACGCCGAGGGCATCATCCGCCTTGAGCGTTATGTGCGTGAGGAACTGAAGGAGGACATCTTCTTCAACACCACCGTGGGAACGTGGGCCAGCCCCTTCTGGTATCACTACACCGATGCCACATGGCGTCAGGAGAATGACTACAGCACGATTGGCAACAACACCATTGACCGTGAGAACTGGATTACCTACCGCGACAGGCTCGTCTATAACAACTACGTCAAGAACAGCCCACTCTGCCCCATCAACACACTCATGACCCACGGCTTCATCCTGACAAAATATGGCAACGTCAGCAAGAACATGGACTACAACGCTGTGCTGCGCGAACTGCGTTGTGCCTTCGCCTGTGGCAGCGGCATGGTGGAACTCTACAACGACTACGCACTCATGAATAGCATCAACGGTGGTAAGCTGTGGGCGGACCTGGCAGAATGCATCGAGTGGCAAAAGCGCAATGCCGACGTGCTGCCCGATGTACACTGGGTGGGTGGCAATCCATGGGATGGCAGTAAGGCCAATGTCTACGGATGGGCGAGCTGGAACGGTAGGAAGTGTACCGTAGCGCTGCGCAACGGAGCCAATACCCAGCAAACCTTCAACACCACGCTTCGCGAGATGCTCGACATCCCCGAATCGGTTCACGGCAGGATTACACTTCAGAAGGCTTTCAAAGTGCAGAATGCCCTTAGTGGCCTGAAACTCGACGCACCTATCGACATCGACGAGAAACTCTCGCTCAAACTTCCCGCCAGCAGCGTCTTCGTCTTTGACGGCGTCGACAGCGATGCTGACCACATCACGTTCCTTCCAGAGCAGTCCCAACTACAAGACCTCACCTTGGGCAACGACCTCATGGTTGACCTCTCCGGCCGCGTACTCTCCTACGCTCCGCAGAAGGGAGTGTACATCAAGAACGGGAAGAAGGTTTTCAAGTAAAAAAAACTATGCAACGCCTCAGTAATCTGCTCAGTCAAAAGGCGAGCCTTTTCATCATCCTCGTAGCCCTCATCACCTTTTTCTGGCCACACCTCTTCGTGTGGGTAAAGGGGCACACCCAAACCATCATCCTCGGCATCATCATGCTCACGATGGGCCTTACGCTGACTCCCAACGATTTCAAGCAGTTGGCTAAACGCCCATTCGACATCCTTATCGGTACACTCGCCCAATTCACCATCATGCCACTAGTGGCCTTTACGCTGACGTGGCTCTTCTCGCTCGTACCAGCCTTTGCCCCCTACTCCACGGCTATGGCCATCGGCATCATTCTCGTGGGCTGCTGTCCCGGTGGCGTGTCGAGCAACATCATGTCATTCCTTTGCCATGGCGACGTAGCCTACAGTGTCGGTATGACTTGCGTCAGCACTCTTGCCGCTCCGCTCATGACACCCCTGCTCGTCCTGTGGCTGGCCGGTGCCAAGGTAGATGTCGATGCAGTCGGTATGTTCCAGCAGATACTCATCGTTACCATCATCCCCATTGCCATCGGTTTCCTGCTCAACGTCAAGTTTGGTCATAAGAGCTATTTCTCGCAGATACAAGGCTGCATGCCAGGCCTTTCCGTCATCTGCCTTGCCTGCATCGTGGGTGGCGTGGTATCCACCGTCCACGATCCGTTGGTAGAGAATGGCGTCCTTCTCTTTCTCCTCACCTTTGGTATGGTCTTTCTCCACAACACTTTCGGCTACATCCTTGGCTACACCATTGGCCGTCTCTTCCGCTTCAGTAAGGCCAAGCGTCGCACCATCAGCATTGAGGTAGGCATGCAGAATGCAGGGCTTGGCACCAACCTTGCCATGACCTTCTTCGTGGCTACCAACCCTATGGCTGTCGTTCCCTGTGCCATATCCTGTGCATGGCATTCCATTAGCGGCACTATCCTTGCCAATATCTTTGCGGCGAAGGATAGGAATTGACTTCTGTATTAGGAGGGTAAATGAGTAAAAGGTGCTAGTCATGCCGAAGGTGAATAGGGCTGATTTGACCAAAGTCAAAAGCCCCGGGGAAAGATGCGCAGTAAATTTTAAAAGATGTTGCACAGAAAATCTTTGTGCCGTAGTGATAAAAAGAATGACATGGTGTGTGCCTAATTGCTATCATTGCCTAAAAAAGAAATCCTCGTAAATCCAAACGCATTGATGCGCTAAGGTTTACGAGGATTTTTGTTTCTGTTGTCGTATGAAGACTGAATGCCTTTAGACAGCATTCGAGCCTCTAAGCCATATTAGAAGTTGAGGTTTACGCCGATACCGAATACGTCGTTCTTACGCTCGTAGAGGTCGCTCTTGATGAGCTGCTGGCCAGTGGGTAACACGCCTGCCACTGTGTTAACGGTGCGATCCTTGTAGAAGGTGTGCATGTAACCGAGGTCGATGCTGCAACGCTTGGTAGCATTGATGCGGATACCGGCACCGATCATGTTGCTCGACAGGTTGAATGAGAGGTCGTTCATAGCCTTGTCAGACATACCGTAGTTGGTGTTCTGCCATGAAGCGCTGATGGTGACATACTTGCAGATGTCATACTCTGCACCGAGGATGATCTCCCAAGTGTTCTTGTCGATGAGCTTCTGCTCGTCGTTGTACTTCTTGGCACTCTTGTCGAAGTACTCGTTGAAGGTACCCATCAAGCGAACCTTCTCGATGGGGCTGTACTGTGCACCGAGGGTCAGCATGCCGGGGATGTCCTCACGGATCTTCTTGCCATCGGCAAACTTAGCAAGTGTAGCGTTGCCACCCTCAACCTGAGCCTTGGCAAAGTCGTTCATCTCGGTGCTATTCTTCAGTTTCATCACAGTAGGAGCCTCGTACTTGGCTGCTACATTCCACTTGTCATTGATCTTGTAATCGATGCCGATAACGGGAGCGATGCCGAAAGATGTCTGGTCAGCATTCAAGGCAAGGCCGTATGAATCAAGGTTCTGACTGCCACTTTGTATGGATGAGCCATCACCTTCCACGGGAGCAGGTATGCCAAGAGCTGGATTTGCAGGTACAACATACGAATATGCTGCATCATAAGTGTAATCAGCCTTAACGTCCTGTACATAACCATTGTAATTGCAAGTAGCATACACGCCACGCAAACCTACGTAACCTGCCAGGTTATCCATGAACTTGTAGGTGGCACCGAGCTGCAAGCCGAAGTAGTAACTGCGACCTCGCATGTAGGCATCAAGGCCGTAACCCGTCATCTGGCTTGTTACGGCACCAGGAGTGATATTGGCTGAAGCAGCCACCATGCCTGCATAATTCTCAGGAATGCCCATACTCATGAAAGCATCCTTGAGTTTACCTTGTACGACACCAGGAAGAGCTGCTGTTACTTGCTGGTTTACCATTGCGGGAACCTGCTGGAAGAGCTGTCCTGCATAGAGAGCCTCGAATGAACCCAAGCCCTTGGCAAACTCGCACTTACCACCACCACCGATGAGGGCAAAGTGAGCATTAACGCTCCACTTGTCCTTGTTGTAGCTAAGTGACAATGAAGGAATGACGGGAGCCTTGGCAACACCCTCGAAGCGATGGGTTGCATTGCGATTGTCTACATTATAGTTGAACAGGGGGAAACTGGTCTCGATGTTGCGCTGCTGGAAGGCGCTCTGGCTGTTGAGGCTCAGGTGCCAGCCATTGCTCAGGAAAGCCGTACCGGCAGGGTTAAAATAAAGACCTGTGATATCGATGATACCACCCTGACTCATCTGACGTACATACGCCGCATTCTGATTCGTGTTCGTAAGCAAACCACCTGCCTGAGCCGTCATGGCACCGAAAGCAAGCATGGCTGCTGAGATAAAAGAAATCTTTTTCATAACAAATGAATATTAAATGTTCTATTTACACGTTTACTTTGTTCTATTATGATGCAAAGGTAACACTTTTTAATATAATCAGCAAGGAATATTCCCTAAAATTGCACAAAACGAGCGTCGAATGTGCATTTTTGCGCAAAAAGGCATGTTTCTGTGCAGTTTTATGTATATACCATATAAAATATACGCGTGCGAAGAAAACTACAAATAAATTTGCGATTTAGAACAAATTAGCGTATCTTTGCACCGATTTATGTACATAACGCATTATTCTTGAATAAAAACAAGTACAATAAGATGAATACACCATCCATGCCACTACTCAATGATTGCGAGCAAGAAATCTTTCAGTTTGAGAACTTGAAGAGTATCTTGGCTTCAACAGATATGGGAATTTGGAATCTTTTTATTGAGGAGAAGAAGAACAGCTATCGCCTGCAGCCCAATGCGAAGATGAAGGAGATCATTGGCATTCCTGCTGATTCCAATATGTCAGAGGAGGAGATGTGTGCATTGTTGCTTTCGAGAATTCATCCAAGCGACAAGGTCAAGTTTGACAAGTATAACGAGAGTCTTATTAATGGTAATAGGGCAGAATGCACCTATCGATGGAACCATCCCACACTTGGCTTACGCTATATGCGATGCGGTGGTATTGCCGTATCGACCAACAATGACGTGTTGCATCTGAATGGTTACCACTACGATGTTACGGAGCAAGTGATAAAGGAGAATCGTGCTGATCATATCATCAAGTCATTTGCACGTACATACGAGTTCATCAACTACATCAACATGGATGATGGCTCGTTCTTTACCTATACGGATAAGGAGATTACTGACGAGTCCATCAAGAAGGTTTTGGCTGCAGACAACGCTACCACGGCTATCAATATTGGTCTGAAGGAAATTGTGGCAGATGAGTACAAGAAGGAGATTACGAGTTTCTCCGACCTTACCACCATGAACGAGCGCATGTCACACTGTAATGTGCTCGTAAGCGAGTTCAGGGATGTCAACGGTATTTGGTTCGAATCAACATTCTCGGTTGCCGAACGCAAGAATGATGGTTCAATCAAGAATCTCGTATGGACGATACGCCACATCGACAACGAGAAGCAGATTGAATTGCGAAAACAGAAATTGCTTGAGGACAACATTGCTGCCAACAAGGCAAAGACAAGGTTCATCCAGAACATGAGTCACGAGATACGTACGCCGCTCAATGCCATATACGGTTTTGCCCAACTTCTCGGACAGCCTGACGGAACGTGGACTGCTGATGAGAAGAAGATGTATAACTCATACGTCTACAAAAACTACAAGATGCTCGAAATGCTCATCAATGATGTCATCGACATAGCCAACTCCGAGCAGGGTGGCTATCGGGTTGACATTACCAGCGTGATTCTTAAGGACGTTTGCGAAAATGCCATCATAGCGATGGAGACTCGTGTGCCTGAGGGTGTCAAGATGTATTTCACCAGCGATTTCCCCGACGACTACATGATTACGTCTGATGGAAGACGCATACAGCAGATTCTTTTCAATTACCTTTCAAACGCATGCAAAAACACTCAAGAAGGTGAGATTCACTTGCATTGCTCGAAGACGGAGAATCCTGGTAAAATCACGTTCTCGGTCACGGATACGGGTATCGGCGTGCCAAAGGATAAGGCAAGCGTCATCTTCGACAGATTCACGAAACTTGACGACTGCATGCAGGGCTCAGGCCTCGGTCTGCACATCTGCCTGACTATTGCCAATAAACTCGGAGGCGAGGTGTATCTCGACACATCGTATACCGATGGTGCCCGCTTCGTCTTCGTCATCGACGACAAGCAGGATTAAATTCATTTGAAATAATAAAAAAAATAACGATAAAGATATGTTTGATAATCTAAGTGAGAGACTTGAACGTTCCTTCAAGATTCTGAAGGGCGAAGGCAAGATTACCGAGATTAACGTGGCAGAGACCCTCAAGGACGTACGCCGCGCCCTGCTCGATGCCGACGTTAACTACAAGGTGGCCAAGGACTTTACCGACACCGTAAAGAAGAAGGCACTCGGACAGAACGTGCTGACGGCTGTGAAGCCAAGTCAGTTGATGGTGAAGATTGTACACGATGAGTTGGCTCTGCTCATGGGTGGTGAAACTGCGGAACTTAATCTGCCCGGACGCACTGGCGATCCCACCATCATCCTTATGGCCGGTCTGAACGGTTCGGGTAAGACCACCTTCACCGGTAAGTTGGCTAAGATGCTGAAGGAGAAGAAGGCCAAGAATCCTCTCGTGGCTGCTTGCGACACCTTCCGTCCTGCTGCTATGGAGCAGTTGAAGGTGCTGGCAGAACAAGTGGGCGTGCCCTGCTATATGGAAGTCGGAGCCACCGACCCTGTGAAGGTGGCGCTCAATGCCATTCAGGAGGCTCGTGCCAAGGCTCATGATGTGGTTATCGTCGATACCGCTGGTCGCTTGGCTATCGACGAGGAACTGATGCAACAGATTCAGGACATTCGTGATGCCATCCATCCTCACGAGATCCTCTTTGTGGTGGATGCCATGACGGGTCAGGATGCCGTAAATACTGCCAAGGAATTCAACGAACGCCTTGATTATACGGGTGTTGTCCTCACCAAACTCGATGGTGACACACGTGGTGGTGCTGCACTCAGTATCCGTACAGTGGTCAACAAACCCATCAAGTTCGTCGGAACGGGTGAGAAGATGGACGCTGTTGATCTTTTCCATCCTGCCCGTATGGCAGACCGTATCCTCGGCATGGGTGATATCGTCAGCTTGGTAGAGAAGGCTCAGGAGCAGTACGACGAGGCTGAGGCTAAGCGTCTGGAGGCTCGTCTGCGTAAGAATAAGTTCGACTTCAACGACTTCTACCAGCAGATTCAGCAGATCAAGAAGATGGGTAACATCAAGGATCTGGCCAGCATGATTCCCGGTGTGGGTAAGGCGTTGAAGAACATCGACATCGACGACAATGCCTTCAAGGGCATTGAGGCCATCATCCTCTCCATGACTCCCAAGGAGCGTGAAAATCCCGGTCTGCTCAATACCAGCCGTCGCCAGCGCATTGCCAAGGGTTCGGGTACCAACATCCAGGAGGTGAACCGTCTCATCAAACAGTTCGATCAGACTCGCCAGATGATGAAGCTCGTCACCAACCAGAGCAAGATGCAGCAGATGGCTGCCATGATGAAGATGAAGGGCGGCATGCCCGGAATGCCTGGTATGCCAAAGATGTAATCTCGCTATGCGAGAAGTGAAAAGTGAATAGTGAAAAGTAAATAATATTAAGGAGTCGATGGAACTTATTGATGGAAAAGCAACCGCTGCGACTATCAAGGCGGAGATTAAGGATAGAGTTGAAGAAATCGTTGCCAAGGGAGGACGTCGTCCTCATCTTGTAGCCATCCTCGTAGGACATGATGGCGGCAGTGAGACATACGTAAAGAATAAGGTACTCGCGTGCGAGGCATGTGGCTTCAAGAGCACCCTCATTCGCTATGAGGATGATATCACCGAGGAGGCTCTCCTCCAGAAGGTGGATGAACTCAACAAGGACGAAGAGGTGGATGGATTCATCGTGCAGCTCCCCTTGCCCAAGCACATCGACGAGCAGCGCATCAACGAGGCTATTGACTGGAGCAAGGATGTAGACGGCTTCACGCCTGTCAATGTGGGTCGTATGGCTCTCGGTCTACCCTCTTACGTCAGTGCTACGCCTAAGGGCATCCTCGAGTTGCTGCGCCGCTATAATATTCCCACGAGCGGAAAGAAGTGTGTCATTCTCGGCCGTTCGAACATCGTGGGTAAGCCTATGGCACAGCTCATGATGCAGAAGCAGTGGGGCGACAGCACCGTGGTGGTATGCCACAGCCATAGTGCCCAACTCAAGGAGGAATGCTTGTCTGCCGACATCATCATTGCTGCTATTGGCCGTCCCAACTTCCTTACTGCAGACATGGTAAAGCCTGGAGCCACCGTCATCGACGTGGGTACTACCCGTGTGCCCGATGCTACCCGCAAGAACGGTTTCCGTCTGAATGGCGACGTGAAGTTCGACGAGGTCGCTCCTCTCTGCTCTTACATCACCCCCGTTCCTGGAGGCGTAGGTCCCATGACCATTTGTATGCTCATGAGCAACACGCTACAGGCTTACGAAAGCAAATTCTAAAACAACATTCATTACTCATTGAAGTTTCCCACCTTTGAACAATAATGTGATTAATGTACAATTAATAATGAAGGTCGAAGAGCTCGACGAAGTCAATAATGAGTAATGTATAATGGGAATAATGTGAGTCCTCCAGCATATCACAGCGCCAGCCTCTCATTAAATCCCATTACTCATTATTCATTACTCATTATTCATTAACACATTAAAAATAGCAGAAGCTTGCGAAAGTTGAATTACATTATTGTTCAAAGGTTGGAAACTTCAATTTCTTATAGTTCAACCTCTGTTGTCAGAGGCAATTCCATCGATGAGCCACCAATGTAGATGACGGCTTTGCCTTTCTCGATGTTCCATGCGTGTTGGAACTCATTCCAGTGGCGAAGTTGCTCAAGAGGGATGGAGATAGTCACCTCGCGTTGCTCACCACCTTTCAGTGTCACGCGGTGGAATCCCTTCAGTTCATACTTCGGACGCTCCACCTTCGATTCGGGACGAGCAACGTATACTTGCGCCACCTCGTCTGCCTCCATCTTACCACCATTGGTCAGACTGAAACTAACCTCAAGGTTCGCGCCCTTTAACTCAGCCTTAGCATCGGCATACGTAAACGGAACGTACGACAAGCCAAATCCGAAGGGATACATGGGCTTCACGTTCTTTGTCGTGTACCAACGGTAACCCACGAAAATGTCCTCGCTGTAGTCTGCATTGGCCTTGCGCTCGGCTCGGAAGTTGTCGCGGTTCACCAGGTCGACAAACACGTCGCCACCACCTTGACCTTCCTTCTGAGGGAATACGCCTAATGCGTATGCGGGCGAATCCTCTAACTTGACAGGAAGAGTGAAGGGCAACTTGCCCGAAGGTGCAATCTTACCAGTCAGCACATCAGCCAACGCATTGCCACCTTCTGTACCATTGAACCATGAGTATAATAAACTGTTAGAAAGTTCGTTAACCACGCGAAGGTCAACTGGCGCACCAGCCACCATCACGCTGACGATGCGTGGGTTCACCTCCTTGATGGCCTGCAGCAAAGCCTCCTGGCCGAAGGGCAGATTGATATCCTTGCGATCCGAGCCTTCCGTCTCCACCTCGCGATTGTTACCACCGATGAAGATTACCAGATCAGCCTTCTTGGCAACGGCCACAGCCTCATTGCGTAATTCCTCTGCACGCTTTACGGGGTCCACTTTGGGTGCCTCCTGCTGTCCCCAACGTGGGCGCTGCTGAGGTTCATAACCTTGAGCATACACAATCTTCGCCTTACCCTTCAATGCCTTCTGCAAACCTTCCAAGGGAGTCACTTCGTAGAGGGCCTTCACGCCGGCGCCTACACCACCCTGTGCCATCTTGCGCGTGGCATTATCACCGATGACAGCAATTGTCTTCACCTTCTTTCCAATGGGTAACAAGTCACCATCGTTTTTCAGCAGTACGATGTTTTTGCTTGCCACCTCATACGCCGTGTGCTGTTGTGCAGGTTGCGATGTCACTACCTTATTGGCCTCGCTCTTGGGTACGGCGGGAATTGCCATGCGCACACGCAACAGGTTTCTCACCTTGCTGTCAATCACCTCCATTGGCACGGCACCACTCATAACGCTGTCCATCAACGCCTTGCCCATAAAGTCCTGACCAGGCATCTCCACGTCCAATCCTCCGATGGCAGCCCCCACGGTGCTGTGTGTACCACCCCAGTCGCTGATGATAATGCCACGGAATCCCCACTCGTTTCTCAGTATACGGTTCTGCAGATTGTCGTTCTCCGAGCACCACTTACCCCATATCTTGTTGTAGGCTGCCATCACGCCGTAGGCATTAGCGCGCTTCACAGCCATCTCGAAAGGAGTCAAATAGATTTCACGCATGGCTCTCTCTGTCACATTCACGTTCACATAGCCACGCATGTTCTCCTGATTATTCAAGGCAAAGTGCTTCAGGCAGACGGCGGCTTCATTGTCCTGTGCACCGAGCGTATAGCCCACCGCGAGTTCACCACTCAGTATGGGATCCTCGCTCAAATACTCATACGTACGGCCTCCCGTAGGCAGTCGTTGTATGTTCATGGCGGGTCCCAATATCATGTCCTTACCTCTCAGTCGTGCTTCTACAGCCATTGCCTTACCATATTTGTAGGCCATCTCAGGACTCCACGTAGCCGCCAGTGCCGAACCTGTTGGGAAGAATGTTGCCTTGTCCGTTTCCCATCCCAGACCTCGCCATGAATGAGGTTCCATCTCCTCACGGATACCGAAAGGACCATCGGCATATTCAATGTCAGCGATACCTAGACGTTCCACTCCCGCTGACGAGAACATGTTCTTGCCATGCAACATGTTAACTTTCTCTTCAAGGCTCATCCCCTTAATGATCTGTGTAATCTCCGTCTCATGCTGTAGTAGAGGATTCTTCTGTGTTTGGGCAGAGCCCAGCATACTTAGGGCCAAAGCAGCCACAATAGTTAGGGTTTTCTTCATGATATATAATGTGTAAATTGCTATTTTGCAAGGTGCTTTCTTTGAATTACAAAGTTAGTGAAAATATCAATCTCTTGTTCTCGAAAACAAGAAATATCACTCTTTTGCAAAAATAATCGCTCTTCTGGAAAAATAATCGAGAAAACATTTGGTGGTTTCGTGGAAATGTCGTACCTTTGCACTCGCAAAAGAGAAACAGCGGTTTCCCATTTATTTTGCAAGACATCATGGTGACTATAGTTCAGTTGGTTAGAGCGTCAGATTGTGGTTCTGAATGTCGTGGGTTCGAGTCCCACTAGTCACCCAAAAAGAAATTCCTACAAAACTTAGTTTCGTAGGAATTTTTGTTTTATACATTTCTCTTTATGTATTACTTTAGTTGTTTTGTGGTTAAAGAGAAGTTGCAATGTCACTTTCTTCGGAGAACAATCGTATTTCTCAACGAAAATAGTTATCTTTGCATGAAAATTAGAAATATACATATTATAATTGTATTTAATTGAATATTAATTCGGGGGCAGTTTATGTTGTTGTTTTACGTCTGTGTGGCTACAATCTTAGGATGTCTGATGGCGCTGTTGCTGTGTCATTTCATCAGATATGACAATAAAAAGAAGAAGAAGGTAAGATTATATTGCATCGCGCTGAATGCACTGGCTGGCGTGGGACTTTTCTTCTTGGCATTAGAACTGATCGTGTCGGACAAGGAGTACGTCACGTATGAAACGGAGCCATACGATAGTATAGACCATAATGTTGCGCTTACAGAGAGCCGGAATGTGAAGAACTACCTGAAGGCAACCAATAGTTCGCTTTTCAATTATCATGTAGATGATGAGACAAGGGATAAGTATGGCTTGTATGAATACCCCAAATACTATTCGAATGACATACAGAAGGATATTTTCGGTTATGATTGTAGCGAAGATGAGTATCGTGCCATTCGTCTCTTAAATGGTCGATATGGCGAATCCAGGAAGTTTCATGTCTATATCCTGTTTTATGAAGGTGAAGGAGTTGCGGCTGGTGAAATGCAGAGATACTACTGGAAGGGTGGGCATTACAATGATTTCACTGTGTGCATAGGTCATGAAGGCGACTCCATAACGTGGTGTTTCCCATTTAGTTGGTCTGACACACCTGCATTGGAGCAGAAGACAAAAATGTACTTTCTCGAGCATCCACACATAGACCTCCTAAAATATGCTGATTTCCTGGATGAAAATATTGATTGCTGGGAGCCTAAAGATGCCGAGAGTTTCAGTTATGTCAGTTATTCGATTGGCGTAATGCCCAGTCTCAGGCTTATGTGTTTGTTACTCTTGCTGGATCTCTTTATTGTGTGGAGGATGGTGAAGAGTGACAGAAAGAAGCATTCTAAAATAAACAATTACTAATATGAACAAGAAAAACATTATCATTCTTTGTATTCTTGGTGCCGTTGTTTTTGGCATCGTCATGTGTTACATAAGTTATAACAATCGTGAGGTAAGTCTGCGAGCAGAGTCGGATGCGCAGCGTGCCAAGATAGAGGGTATGCACGACAAGATGTGGAAGACTCTGCAGCAAAAGGCACAGGTGTCTAACGAATATGCTCAGTCCTTCGACTCTATCTATTCCCACATCATGGAGGGACGTTATTCAAATGAGGGTGATGCTACCCTGATGAAGTGGATTCAGGAGTCTAATCCTCATTTCGATGCTTCTCTCTACAAGGACCTGATGATGTCTATCGAGACATTGCGTACTGAGTTCCAATTGTCGCAGGAACGAATGTTGGATATCATCCGCGAGCATAAGACTCTCTGCAACACATTCCCGGGTGCATGGTTCGTTTCGGACAAGTCGCCAATCGAGTACACCGTAGTCAGTTCGTCTCGTTCTAAGGCTGTTATGCAGGAAGGTACATACGACGACACAAATCTATTCAATTAATCACTCTCAAAGATGAAAAGAGCATTCCTACTTAGTTTGAAAGTTTTGAAAGTTTTGAAAGTAAAAAAGCACCTCGCCATATTGGCGAAGTGCTAAAGGGGAATTTTGATTACAGTTCAACTTCTTCTCGATTTACGGTGAGATTAGGATAGGCAAGGCTATAGCCTGCGGCGATGCTGTCCCATGGAATCTTGCCATCGGGAACACCGCATTCTACGCGTGTCATGGCGGCCATGATGCGGCAGAAGATGCGCACGGCACGCTGTGTGTTGGGCGGTGGCAGTACTTGCTGGCGGTCGATGCCCGACCAAATAGCCACCTTCGCTGCGTAGCCATCGGGATTGTTGCCATCGGAGGCTGGTGCCCACGTGCTGACGATGTTCTCGATGGTAAACGGACGGCCTTTCTTCGCAAAACGATCATGATACGTCTGCAGGGTCTTGATGGCTGCACGGTAGCCGTACGCCATTGTCGTGAACTGACAGAAAGCCTTGTCGGTCTGCACGGCTGAAAGGCCTTGCCAATCGGCCTCGCTCCTTCGTATGTTGAGTGGATTGCTGTTGCGCCACCCTCGCGAATTTGTGTAATTTGACATGTTGTTAATTTGTTAATTGTTAATTTTTGGTTCCACTCTGTTTTAAACGAAAATTCAGAAAATTAAGAAAAATTATCATCAAGATTTATCTCCTTAATTTATCACCGATTCGAGGGCGTAGCCCGATCCTCTGAAATCGTTCTGAACATCTTCGGCAGATTTAGCATAAATTTTTGATAAATTTTCCGTAAACAGAATGAAGGCTTTTAAGACGATCGGGCTACGCCCTCGAATCAATGATAAATCATCATGATAAATCTAGGAGATAAATACTTCCATCACTCCATATTCCGGATGGCCAAGAAAGTTCTCGTTTGTCCTCGTTTGTCCTCGGTTAACATCTTATAAGAACCGAGGAAAAACAAGGAAAAAC